>NZ_JAXEOA010000017.1:0-108426 GCF_034098985.1 Agathobaculum sp.
TGCGTGTCAATGGTGATGAGGGTACACCTGTTCCCATTCCGAACACAGTAGTTAAGCTCATTTACGGTGACAATACTTGGCTGGCGACGGCCCGGAAAGATAACTCGACGCGCACACGGAGCGAACCGTTTTATATGGTTCGCTTCGATATTCCTCAATAGCTCAGTTGGTAGAGCATGCGGCTGTTAACCGCAGGGTCGTTGGTTCGAGTCCAACTTGAGGAGCCATATTGATTAGGCTTTGCCGCCACCTTAATCCGTGGCGGCAAAGTGCTATTCGTTGACATGGGCCTTTAGCTCAGTTGGTTAGAGCAACCGGCTCATAACCGGTCGGTCCCGGGTTCGAGTCCCCGAAGGCCCACCAATTTTATATGGCCCGGTAGCTCAGTTGGTTAGAGCGCCAGCCTGTCACGCTGGAGGCCGTGGGTTCAAGTCCCATCCGGGTCGCCAATGCTGTTGTAGCTCAGTCGGTAGAGTACATCCTTGGTAAGGATGAGGTCGTCGGTTCAATCCCGATCAACAGCTCCAACGGAAAAGCCACGATATTCGGTTTAAACGGCCGTATATCGTGGCTTTTTTGTATTTTTAAGGTGTCGGTAAGCGGCTGTAAAATTGTAGAAAAAAGCGCGCAGAGGATGCGCGTTGGCATCAAAATGGCATCAAAATATGCGGTATTAAAATGAAAAACTAGGGTTTCATCACTTAAAACCCCGCGAGACACAGTTTCATTCTGCGGCTCGCGGGGTTCGTTATTTATTATCAGCTGCACTCGTACTCGCCGGACGTTCCAAATCAGCGACAGCATTGTAAATGGACTGGATATCCTCGAAAGTAGTCGCATGATAATAATCGACCGTTGTAGCGTAGTCCTCATGCCCCATGATCTCCATCATCATTTCCGGATCTGTGCCGCGCCGCTTCTGGATGTTGGCGAACGTATGGCGACAGGTATAGGGTGTGCAGCCGGTCAGCCCCAGACGCTTCATCAGCGGGTGAAAGCAGCGATTGCGCCAATTGGGGAGGTTATATGCAAAACCAGTAGGCGTGCCGATGAGCGGACCCTCGCTGCGGCCCGCGGCCAGCGACCGCACCATCGGCAGGATCAGCGGCGCGATCGGAATAATGCGGTTGCGCCCCGCGTCGGTCTTGCTGCCGGTCTGGAAATAGGGCGCTTCGCCCTCCAAATGCAAATGCTGGTCGATGCGCACGCCCAGCAGTTCACCCGGACGCATACCGGTGTAGCACATGACGAGGACTGTCATCGCGTCAGCGTCTCCCGTGTCGGCGGCTTGCCAGAGCTTCTCAAGCTGCCGCGTATCAAAGGGCAGCCGCGCCGTCTTATCCTCCTTGGGGAGCTGGACAAGTTGGCCGTAATTAACCGAAATGACACCGCAGCCCATCGCCTCTTTACATAGCAGGCTGGATAGATTGCGCACTTTCGCCATCGTCTCTCGTTTCAGACCTTTGGCCTGCATCGAAGTGATTGCAGCCTGAAACGTTGCTTTGGTAAGCGCGGTTACCGCTACGTTCGCATAAGGCTGTAAATATATCCATGCGGATTTGTGGCTCTTTTGGCTGCCTGCGGTAAGTCCAAGAAAATAATTCCCCGTGATAAACCCGTCGTAGAGCGTTTGCAGCGTCATACGCGCGGTATTCGTCTGCGGCTGCAGCCGCGCTTTGAACAGCGCTTCCTCGGCTTCGGCATAGGTTGCAAAGTATCCAAGCAGCCGGCGTGCCACACCGCAGCTATACGTGGCGGGCAGGCGCGCCGCATAAGGCTTTGCCCGTCTGCCGCCTGCCTTGAAAATGGTGCCGTAACCATTCGAACGTTTGGCGTGCCGCGCGCGTTTGATCCGTACTTGCTTTTTCCCGCAGCGCGGGCAAAATAGTGCGCCTTCCGGCAGCGGAGCGCGGCATTTGACACAATCCATAGCGGATCATCTCCTGAAAATGCACGCTCTCCGCCTCCGGTGCCGGACCCAAAGCACCTGTCTCGCGGCAAGCGGTTTGCAGGCATCCGCCCGATTGGATGCTGCTTGGCTGTGGATAGCCGGGTCCTTTATTTTGCCTTTTTTATGAGCTGGTACATGGCTCAGGGGAATCGCTCCGCGATAGGAGCGGATTGAATTGCCGCCGCCTGAATCAGGACTGCTACTTGTGCCTCGATGCGAGAAATTCCATATAGCTCAGGACATTCTCGATCTCGTCCTCCGTCAATTGTTCGAAGCTTTGCGAGAACCGCTTGGAATACCGCATCCGCTTCATATATTGCGCTCTGTAGTGCTGCTCAAGCTCTGCCGCGTTGCCACGGGGGGCAGCGTCGTGATTCAGGATGCGGCATTGCGTTTGAAGCGGATTTATTTTCATATTGCCAAAGTCTCCGGCAGTTTCCTTCGGATCGTCGGTAAATCGCCGCAGATAATCCGCCGACACGTCGAGTCGCTTGGCGATTAGTTCGATCGCATGATTCGGGATTCGATCATAGTCATAATTCTCGTAGCGGTAAACCGTAGCCGAACCCTTGCCTATATCCGCTGCCAGCTGCTCCGCAGACAACCCCAGTTCCTTGCGCCGCTGTTTGATGCGCCCTCCCGTCGTATCCTTCATATCCATCTCTCCTTTATTTAAGCATACTACCCCTATACTATCACGTCAAGATATTTCTATCATATATTGACGTTTTGATATTTCTCGCATATAATGATAGTTAAAAGGAGGAGAGTCTGATGACACTTGACCAAATTCGCCAGTCGCGGCAAACATTTTTGACTGCGGCCGATATTGCGCCGGTTCTCGCGTGTGATGCGCAAGTGCTGCGCGTGCAGGCGCGCGAAAATCCACGGTTGTTGGGGTTTGACGTATGCGTAATCGGAAGCCGATGCCGCTTTGTGCGGGAATCTTTCTTGCGGTTCGTTGACGGGAAAAATGGTGGAGATCATGGGAGCAGCAAATAGAATTTCAGCAGAAATATACACACGTTTCCGCAGTGCCTCTGATCATGTGCACGCTTACCGCGCGCGTATGATCAGAGGCGCTACGAAGAGCAAGTTCCGTCCGTGGTACCCAAAGGGTACCACGACGGACTTGCCAAAGGGGATAACTCCCCTCTGGACACCCGTGGGACGCTGCCCCACACCCCGCTACAAATCAAAGATAGAGAGGTGTAAATGATGGAACGAAAAAAACCATTGGATTACATTATCAATAAGATAGAATCAAACAAACCGTCTCCGTCCCCGAACGCCGCACAGGAGACGCTGGACGCCGATACCTATTTTGCCGATATCATCCCATCGGCAGACACCGGCGAGGCCAGCCCAGAGCGTTCGCGCCGTGTCCGCACGATCCAGCGGAAGACCCGCCTGACTGCGCAGGAGGATGCGCTCTTCCTAGAGCGCGTCCAGCAGTCCGGCCTCCCGCAAAGCATTTTTATCCGGGACGCGATCCTGCGCGGTGAAATCCTCAGCTTGGCCCTGCCGGAGGAAGCTGTGCGGGTCTGTGATCTGCTGATGAATGAGGGCGGACGAATCAAAAAACTGGTTGGCCAAATGGTACATGTGCTGGTGTATAACAAGCAATGCCGTGTGCTTAGCCGCGAAGACATTGCGCAGATGAACGCGCTGATCGGCCAACTGAGGACCGTCGGGGACGGCATTCTCCGAAAAGGGGATGAGCTGTGTGGCTATCTGCAAGCACATCGCGAGCCATAACCTGCTGTACAGCGCGGCGGTTGACTATCTGACCAAAATGCACGATGAATCGTCTTTCAAGCCGATTTTGGACGCGGACGGCCAAATGGTGGAACGTCCGGAATACCTGATCGGCGGTGTCAACTGCAGCCCCGAGACATGGACGCGGGATTGCTGGCGCGACGCGCGGAGATACCGCAAAAACCGGATGGACAGCGAAGTGAAGACCCATCAATACATTATATCTTTTGCGCCGGGCGATACGGGCAAGGGGTTAACGCTAAAGGAATGCGGTGCGGCTGGCGAATATTTAGCCAAAACGTATTTCAAGGGGCACCGGGTGTTGATCTGCGCACACCCGGACGGCGCGGGCGGCTCAGGCAATATGCACGTCCATATTATCGTCTGTTCGATCCGCTGTGCAGACCGCGAGCCGGATCCGACGTGGATGCGTCTGCGTGCGGACGGCACGGTCAAGCCGAGCGAGTATAAGGCTGGATATAAGCATCAGGATACGGCGGTTTTGCGCCACCGGATCGATAACGATTTGCGCGATTTTTGCCGCTCGCGCGGCTATGCCTATTTGCCGGAGGGCCATCGCGCGCCACGAAAGCGAAGCGCTAAGGAAGAAAAGATAAAGCGGGCCGGTCAGCGGAAGCTGGATCAGACGATTGCAGAGAAACGTGCGCGCGGCGAGCATGTCCAGCAGGGAGTTTTCCTGACGCAGCAGGACGAGCTGTGTCAGGCAATCTCGGACGCGGCGAAAATATCAAAAAACGTGTTGGAGTTTAAGCGTCACTTGCAAGAGGACTCGTATCGCATGACAGAACTCCTTTCTGTCGATGGGCGGCGGAAAGAAAAGCAGAAGATCGCGATCGACGTCAAGTTTTCACGCGGGCGCATTTCCTATAAACATCCGGACGCCACAGGCTGGGTGCGCGGCAAAACGCTGGGCGCGCTCTACGACGAAAAGGCGATCCAAAAGCAGCTGACCGCCAACAAAAAGCGGGAACACGCATACGGTCATGACGAACGCTAGGTTTTACCCAATCGGAACGTCGTCAAGCAGATTTTCCCGCATGAGAAAGAGGACGAGCGCAAGCTCGAAATCCGGGACTGACTCGCTGTGCAGTGCGGCGCGGTAGAAGTGGCGGAACCTGTGCGGTGTGCGATAGGCGCTTGCGAGGAGATCGTTCAGCACGCAGGATTCCAGCGCGAGTATGTGCAGCAGCTTTTCAAACGTGCAGTCGCGCTCGGCACATTCGCAGAGCAGAAACGTGATGGCCGCCGCCAGACGGCTGCGGCAGCTTCGAAGCTCTGCCGCGTCCATTTCCGGATACGCGGCGGCGCAGCAGAACGTCAGCCGCGCGGCGAGCGAGCAGACCGCGTCCATCTGTTCGGCGCGGGTGGTCGTGTGCGCGGGCGGCAACAGCCGGATACCGCCGCCGATCAGCCTGTGCCGCTGCGCGGTGAGCGTTTCATCCAATCTCGCGAGAAAGGCTTGGGCCTTGTTCGTGTCCACCGTGCACCAGCTCCTTTGTAATATGGATTTCGCTGTCCGGGGGCAGCGAAAACAGCAATTCCGTGACGATTTGCTCAAGCTGTCCACGCAGGCCGCGCGCACCCGTGCCGGATGCATACGCGGCGTGGGCAAGCGCTTCGGCTGCGGCATCGTCAAGCGTGAACGCCCGCCCCAGCTGTGCAAAAAAGTCCGCATACTGTGCGCGGGCCGAATGTTCCGCGTCGGTCAGGATGCGCATAAGGTCGGGCACGCCCAGCGGCGAGACCGGCGCGAGCACGGGGATACGCCCCATCAGCTCAGCCTCGACGCCGAAACGGACGAAATCCTCCGGCAGCGCCTGTGAAAGCATACGCTGTGGGTCTGGCGGCGTCTGTTCGCTGCCAAACCCGATGGTGCGCAGGCTCTGGCGCGTCCGCTGTGAGACGATCTCCGGCAAGCCCGGAAAGGCACCGGCGAACACGAACAGCAGGCCCGACGTATCGAATGAAACCGTGCGCGTTTGTCGTTCGGCCGTCTGCTGCCCGCCCTCGAGCAGCGTCAGAAAGCCGTGCTGCGTGCCGTGCTGGTAGGCCTGTCGGCTCTCGCTGCCGCGCGCGGCCAGCTTGTCGAACTCGTCCACAAAGACAACCGCATGTTTTTCCTGCTCATAGGCTCTGGCGGCGTCGAGCACGTCGAACAGGATGTCGCGCACATCGCGGCCCTTGTAGCCGGTCTCGGTCAGTGTGGTCGCGTCGACGGGGACAAACGGCACGTCCAGCAGCTTTGCAAGTGACTTGGCAAGATACGTCTTGCCGCACCCTGTCGGGCCGTAGAGCAGCACATGCGCGGGCGGCACGGCGGTGTTGCCTGCCTTGCGCTGCAAATGCTTCCACGCGGCCACCGCCAGCGCGCGCTTGGCCTCCACCTGCCCGACGACGGCCTTGTCCAGCGCCGAAACGAGGTCCTGCGGGGTCATAACGGCGGGCGAAGCCGCCGCAGACCCGGCTGGCCCGGATACGGCTTTCGCATCGAAGCACCGCAAAGCCGTCGCCGCGCAGGGGCGGCACAGGAATACCCCTTTGCCGCATTCGACAAGATTTCGCATGTCTGACCGCGCGGCCTCCCGGCAAACGGCGCACTGCGGCGGACGGCGCGCGCGGCTCATGACGCCGCCCCCGTCCCGCCGTGAAGCTTTTCATAGGCACTTTCCAAATAGTCCTCGGGAATACCGGTCACCAAACAGTGGCGCACGGTCTCCGAGATCTCCATCCGCTGATCGAACGCATAGGTCCGCAGCGCTTCCAGCAGCACATAATTCAAATAATAGGTTTTGCGCACGTCGTCCGCCGCGGCGTACCGCTGCACGCGGTCCACCGGCGCGGACAGGCCCGAGACCGCCTCCAAAACCTGCTCTCGGCTGACGGCTCCCATCTGGGTCAGGCTGCCGTTGAACAGATCCCGCGTGCCGAGCAGGTCCATGAGCGCCTGCTCGTTGGAAAGCGCGGTCTCCTTGCACGGCGCGTGGTATAGGAACACAACGTCGAACGCGATGCGGGCGGCGTGGGCGCTCAGGCGGCGGGCAACGTCCGCCGTGTAGCCGACATAGAACGGCAGCAGATCCATGTCCTCGTCCAGCGCGCACAGCACGTAGTTGTAATACGGCGCTTCGTTCGTGTCCAGAAATGTCAGAAGCGCGTCGTTCTCCTGGATTGCGTCGCGCTCCAGTTGGCAGATGTACTTCGCGTTCTTCAGGCTTCCGGCGAGGGTGATTAAATGTTGGGTGGTCATATTTTCTTCCTCCTAATAAGTCATAGTTATTTGTTATGTGAATCCCTACTCGGCCGTTGCTGGGATTCTTATAATATTATTGTACCATATAGTAACTGTGTAGGCAATGATAATTGTATACAAAAGTAACTCCTTGTAATCGTCAAAATGTACCATATAGTAACTCTTGGCCGGAAGTATCTCACTTGACTTTTTTGATATGAAAACGTATACTAAAGTAACGAATAATGAAAGAGGTGACTGTCGGGTGGTTTCCCCCGAAATATTATGCCGATATCATATAAAAAGCTGTTTCAGTTGATGGAATCTCGTGGTTTGAAAAAGTATGATTTAAGAAAACAGGGGATAAACCCCAAAGTAGTGGATGCGCTGTGGAAAGACAAAAATGTCAATGTCTCAACCATTACGGAGTTGTGTAGAATACTCGACGTTCAGCCGGGTGACTTGATGGAGTACACGCCGGAAGATAACTTATAAAGCGGGGGAGAGCCGTATGAAACAAAAGACAAGAAATAGAATAGTTGCTTTGCTTGTAGTTGCGGTATTTATTGGAGTCATACTGTTTTGGTATTTTCAGATTAAAAAACCGCATGACGTTGCTGCTGCGGAGTTCCATACAGCTGCCGCTACTGTTATAGAAAAGAATAAAGAACTTGATCAGGCAATAGCAGAACTACAAGTGCTTCTTGACACTAAGGAAGAACCGTTTGACGATACCGTGTTGACAAATGCTCGTATGGCTATCGCTGAATCAGATTCAGCAAAAGTAGTTATTCCTGAACTACCTAAACACACAGCAGAGATTATTAGCGCCACAGATGATTTGAAACAAACCATTGATTACACAGCATATATCGAACAATTGAAGGACGCGAAACAAGCTTTAGAAACAAGTATTCAGCAACTCAAACAGCTAACGAATCCCTCAGAAGCATTTATAATGGAGCGGTTATCAACAGTTGATACAGTCTCTGAACTGCAAGCTGTGACTGAAGATAATGATCCGAATGGGAATTTAAATAAACCCGGCGGCTATACCGCAACCGTCTATTTTTCCAGCCCCTTGGTCAATCCGCAGGACGTCTATGGAGCGAGTGTAATTGAAAAAGGAACAGATGGAGGAGGTTGTGTTGAAGCGTATGCCTCGGTAGCAGATGCCAAAAAGAGAGACTTGTATCTGTCTACATTTGATGGCGCCACAGCGATGAATTCGGGTTCACATGCAGTATATGGAACACTCGTAATTCGTACATCTTCAAGACTAACGGCAACACTGCAAAAGAAAACAGAGCAAAGCGTGTTAGATGCGTTATTACGAGTAGAATAAATGGCGTGACGATTTAAGAATTGCTAACACAAGGGAAATGGGCACATACATAAATATAAAGAAAAAAGCCACGACGAACATTCGTCGTGGCTTCTTTTTATCTTTCCGGCAGCTCGTCCGTAATGGTAAACAGCTCATTGGGCGAGCACTCCAGCAAGCGGCAAATGGTCTCAATATTTTCATATCGTATGGATCGGGTTTGGTTATTGACCATCCTGCTGAAATTCTGATAACTCATTCCGAGCTGCTTGTACAGCCAGTATTTACTGTGTCCGACCCGTTCTAACAGCTCAAGTACGTTTAATCGAATCATTATGAACCCTCGCAATATCTAATGTGATAGTTAGATAATATGCGAGACTGGCTCTTGACTTATAGACTTTTACATCAGATAATGTAAATAGCTATACGATAGAAAGCTTTAGGATGGAGGAATTACTATGAAAAACAAGGTACTGAGCGTTCTGATTGCTACCGCGTGCGTTATGACCGTATCGGCGGGGGCCGCTGATGTTACTTCGGCTCCGGTCGAGGCTAAGCCTTCGACCCAGCCCGTTTATGTGGACGGCGTAAAGGTGAATGTAGCGGCCTATTCGATTAACAACAACAACTATTTCAAGGTTCGAGATATTGCTGCCGTAGTCAGCGGTACGGAGAAGCAGTTTGAGGTTATTTGGGATTCGGGCAAGCAGGCTGTCAGCCTGACCTCCGGCAAGCCGTATACGGTGGTTGGCGGGGAAATGGGCGCTGTTGTGAACAAGGTCCAGCAGGCGAAGCCCAGCACAGATAAGATCCTGAAGGATGGAGCCGAAATCAAGTATACGGGCTTCAATATCAATGACAATAACTATTATAAGCTGCGCGACGTTGGACAAAGCTTCGACTTTGGCGTGGAATGGAACAGCGCCAAACAGCGCGTAGATATCATTACGACGAAAGGTTATTCGGAAGATGGCGCTGTAACTGATCCGGTTGATCCGGAGCAGGAACCTGTGGGGAAGCCGGAAGAAAAGCCGAACGAGAGCAAGCCCGGCAACAATAACGCGCCACATGCCCAAGTTCCCGACGTGCTTCCGCCTGACGGAGAAATGTCCTATGAATATCAAGCTTATCTAGATAATTGCGGGGAAGAACTCATGACGTTTACGATCCCCTTTAAAGTTTTCGATAGCGTAACGAATGAACCTCGCGCAAATGTTGAAGTTCAGGTTTGGGGCATGCGTTACACTGACGTAGGTTCTATCTTTGTTACAAAGCTGAAGTCCGATGCGAATGGCAGAGGTTCGTTTACGATTTCGATGCCAAAGACCATCTACGAAAAATCCATCAATAAGGATCCACAGTTTTGTATTGCTGGAGCTTCGGCTTCAGAAAAAAGTTCGCAAGTTCCTGATGCTACCATTGATGGGATTAACTATAAAATGATCACAGAACGTTTGGATGAAATGTTTCTGCAGGAAAATCCCGCGACTGCGCAGCTTCCGCTTTTAGCACCGAGCTTTATGAATTAAATCAGCGTCTTAATATATGCCGACATATTTTTGTGTCGGCATATTTTCTTTTTAAAAAGGAGGGGCACACCTTGCGCATAGTTTTACTCTTTTTTACTTATCCACCATCCCTTCTATTTCATCCACCCTAAATTTTAAAATTTTCCTAAAATACAAACAGAATGTCTCTGTTTTTTACATAGATCATTACACCACGAAAGGACTGATTATTATTAAGAGGAAATCTATACGCAGCCGTCTGCTGTCTATACTGATGACCTTAACGATGCTGTTCACCATGCTTCCAATTCCGACTGCAGCAGCAACAAATACAATTAGAGTATAAAAAAACAAGATTTGCGGCATTGCCCTCCAAGACAGGATTATTGATTAAAAGAAAATGCGAGTGCAGCGAAAAGCTGCACTCGCGTCTTTTAAAGTTCCTTAATAATTTCCATAAATCGCTCGTATGAATACGCTCCCGGATAGTCGGGCTGTTTGGTTTGGAAAACCATAAAATAACGAAATTGGCGTGGCGTGATGGCATCCCATTTGGATCCAATGCCAGCCTTTGCCTTGGATTGATCGTTATCCAAATGGTCGCCCTTCGTTTCCACCATAAGGATGCGCCCCGCTGTGGTCAGCACGATTAAATCTGGGAAGGCATGGACATTACCATTGATCATGAACCCGCGGCGGGAGATGTTGCGGTGCCACCACTTGATGTTCGGAAGGGAGGCCAATTCCCAGATGACTTTGCGCTCGTAGTCGTTGAGTTTGCCATCCTCCGCAGAATAAAGGGACTTGGGGATGGTATCAATCATAGAAATGGGGGAGATGTTGGGCGGCAGTTTATAGGACGGCTGACAAGTGATTACATCCTGCTCGAGCCATTTATCAAACACGCTGGCGGCATGGTGAGCCAGAAGTTCCTTCACCTTTTCCTCAATCTTTAGCACAAAAGGATAGGGCGATTGCTCCAATTCGGACAACTCATCCTCGGTCATGGTGTGCATGACACGGGTCACATACTCGTTTAACTCTTTGTCATTAATACAGTTAAAGGCGGAGAGCTTTTTGCAAATAATCCCCTTGCAGTAAGAACGTCGGGAGGCCGACGGCTGTGCATTGAACCACTCTTTAAAGTAGGTACTGTCAAATCCGGTGATTTTCCATGCCCTAGGCTTTGCGTCCTTTGTATCGTCCACGTCCACCTTGGCGAGCTCTGCTGGGGCAGTAGAAAAATCAATCTGCACATCTTTGTCCTTGAGCGTAAATCCATGCGCGAGGTTGTCCAGCTCCAGCAGGTCATATTCCTGATCGGAGAAAATACTGGGTTCAGAGGTAAGCATGAACTGCGGAAAACGAAGCGCGCTGGCTTCCTCTGCAAACTCCTCGACCATTTTAAAGCAACTCATCTTATCCCTCACCTCCTGCGGGGCAGCGGAATAGTCTGTATCTTCTGTGGTGTTGATCTCTGCACTGTATGCAGCGCCTTGCTCGGCGGCGGCGGCAAGTAGTTGATCGTTTTGGACGGCGTCATCAACAGGGGTATTCTCGGCCTCTTGAATAGCCGCTTGGAATTTTTCACGCAAAACGGCTGTGTCTACTTCCGGCGTCTCGTCCTCCTCCGTTTCCGACTGCGGCGGGAAGATGAGTTGTGCCGAATCGTCTGCGAGAATCGTGGGTTCTTCGGCGGGTTCCATCTCCTTAACACGATAGTCCCTACTGCTGAATCCGGCGCGGTTAAGGCCCTCAACCACCTTATCCAACGTCCCATAAAAGTCGGCTGACGAGGTAATGACATAAGAGAGATTCAGCACATCGCTTTTATTAGGTTTTGTATAAGGCAGGCGAAGCACTCGGCCTAAGATTTGTTCCACATCTACCACTGACGAGCGGTTTGCCACCGTCGCCAGTATATAGGCAAAGGGGCAGTCCCACCCCTCTTTTAGTGCGTTGACCGTGATGATATAGCGGATTGGGCAGTCGGGAGAGAGTAAGTCTACATTTTTCAGTTCATCTTTGTCTCCGGTCTTGATTGCAATTTCTTGCTCCTTGATACCACCATCTACCAGCGTCTTTTTGATTTTCTCGTAAGTAGTGCTGTCCTCGCTATTCTTTGGCTGTGCCTGGAACAACACGATAGGGCGGATGTATCTACCACTGGTTTCCTGTTCCCGCTTGGCCTGGGCCTCCAGTTTGGCACGAATACTGACAGCATCGGAATAGACATCCGCCTGATTTTTACGGTTATAAACGATAACAGGCAGCTTGACCATATTCTCTTGTTTGAGCTGGGCGGCATCCACAAAAGAAATAATATTACTTCCCTTTTTCGGAGTAGCCGTCAGGTCAAGAATAAACGCGGGGTTAAAGTCCTCCAACATTTTCACGCTGAGATCAGAAGTGGCATGGTGGCTTTCATCCACAATAATGACAGGATTGAGTGAACGCACCACTTGGATCAGCGCAGTCTCGTCGGTATCCTCCAACAGTGTGCTGTCATCACCCCTCATTCTGGCAAACTCCGCCAGAGCGCCATTCTCCTGGTAGGCTTTGCGCCCTTCCTTTTTGCTGGTGCGAAAGGAATCATAGCTGAGCACAAAAACTGAAAGTTGTTCCGTCACGGAAGTAGGATTAAAGTTCTGCCCGCTGAGAAGCTGTGCCTTGGAATAAACCCCCACATTACTGCCAAAATCCACGTCGATTCGCTGGCGATAAGGATGGGAAGCCATTGTCAACGCCTTTTGAGTCTGTGTCAGAATGGCGTCGGAGGGGACAAGCCAGACCACTGCCTTGGCGCGGGAGGCAGGCATGGAATCAAAAATAGGCTTGATTGCGGCAGCGGCTATAAAAGTCTTTCCGCCGCCAGTGGGCACCTTCATACAGACATGAGGAACACCCGGAATCGTGTCCTTGTAGGGCAGCATATCTTGCAGGCCCACGATCACATTTTTTTCTTCCCACAAAGTGCGATATGCTTTTGATGTACTCTGTGTCTGCGTCAGCAGCGCGAGAAAACGCTTTAAGTCTGCAAGGACATTCTTCTGATAGTCCTTTAGTTCCATTTTGTCACGCTCCCTTAAAGTTTGGCAATGTCTCTGGGTATTTTCTTGAACGTAATCCCAAAGCGGGTAAGTTCTTTCTCCGAAAGAGTACAGAGATCGGCATAGATGATATAGCGGTCTGCCTTTGTCCCAAGTGTGGTCAGAAAGGCACGATCCAATGTGGTAATCTTCAATTTATCGTAGTAGAAGTAATAGGCTGCATTACTGTGCAGGCCAAGGAAATAGGGATTGTCCGCTTCCGGGCTGGGCGCCAACGGCTGCCTAGTTTCCGTGAAATAGACATATTGACGAATTTTTTCTGTGTCCAGTGTCTCGTTCAGATTGCTGTCTGAATGGAGCATTACCTCGCCCAACTCATAGAAACTGAAGTCTCCGCCCGTGCCCTCCACGGCGCTCTGTCCCTCGCCATAACCGGAAATGACCCGCTTTACCCGCTCGGCAGTGATGCTGTCAGCATAGTCCATCATCTCAATGAGGATGAATTTGCGGTTACCACCATCGGCCTTGTTCATGTTGAGGACAGCGTGAGCGGTGGTGCCGGAACCAGCGAAAGAGTCAAGAATAATATCATCACTGGCTGTCACCATTTGGATGAAATGCTTAATTAAATCTGGCGGTTTAGGAAAATCAAACGCTTTTCCATTCCCCATAATATTTTTAATTTCTTTGGTACCTGCTTGAGTATATATTCCTGTGATAATGGAGTATGGTTTACTTTTTCTCTCTGCGCCATCAGTTCCATTCAAGTATTGTTTATAATTGACCGACCACTTGCCATTCCGCTGAGAAAAAACAAGATCGTTACTTGCCTGCGCGTCTAATGCTCGTTCTTTAGACCAAAACCATTGTTTTTCCGGCCAAATCTCATGACCTTCGAAATATAAAGGATATCTTAAATTAGGCCGATCATCCATGCTAGTAGTAGCCAATGGTTGAAGACGATAAGGCCCACGAACATCAAATTTTTCATCTTTGTATTTATAATACTTTAATATATTCTCATCTGGTGGAAGCTCTAGTTTTCCAACAGTCCCTATGTTTTTAGCAAAACATAATACATACTCATGCAAGTGAACAACAAAGTTGCTTTTTGCGCCGCCTCCATAGTTGTTCTGCCATACAAAAGTATCTATACGATTATTGGCGCCAAATAGCTCATCCATTATAAGTTCCAGATAGCGATGTTCAATTTCATCAATGCTGATAAAAATAACTCCATCATCGGCCAGTAGCTTATGTAGCAGTTTGAGTCGGGGATACATCATGCAAAGCCATTTATCATGGCGGCTTAAGTCCTCGCCTTCTTTGCCCACCACCTCGCCTAACCATTTCTTGATTTTGGGGTCGTTGACATTATCGTTATAGACCCAGCCTTCGTTGCCGGTGTTATAGGGGGGATCAATATAGATACACTTAACGGCCCCCTCGTACAGAGGGAGCAGCGACTTGAGCGCTTCCAGATTATCACCGTGGATAATCATATTACTGCTGCCGTTATCTTCGTCATGCTGACCAGCGGCGTCAAAACTATATTGGCGCTCCAACACCCGGTATGGCACCTGCTGGTGATGGTTTATCACCTTTTGTTTCCCAATCCATTCAAGTGCTGGCATCCGTTCTTCCCCCATAATCATCTAAAGTTATTCATATGATAACATGAAAAGACACGCGAATCAAACTGTAATCGTGGCTCGCAGACCCTGCTTTCCCAAACGGACAAACCTATACGATAACTTTTGTCCTGAAGTAGTAACCGTAGAATTATTGCGCGATACGAAGACGGGCGGCTTGACTTACTCTCCCGGTTGGTACGTGATTACTATCATCTGATATAGACAACCTGATAAAATGATTTAGGCATCAAATTGGCATCAAAATGCCTGAAAACTCAGATATTATGCGGGTTTGAGCCACCTTGGTAAGGATGAGGTCGTCGGTTCAATCCCGATCAACAGCTCCAACGGAAAAGCCACGATATTCGGTTTTAACGACCGTATATCGTGGCTTTTTTTGTGATTTTCGAGGGCCGTGATGGAAGTCTGCCGTCTCACCAATACCCTCTGGCTAGGTGATTTTTAAGGAATATGTTTAAAATAAAATACATACTATGGCTGGACAAAATCACCTACCGGGACTATTATAAAGACAAATATGAAAGAATATTACGCCAAACCTTGGCGGCGATGATCATAAGAAGGAGCGGCAATGAAAATTAGACGAGGACTGGCAATATTCCTTGCAGTGTGCATGGTACTCCCCCTGCTTCCCGCCGCCGCATTGGGTGCGGAAGAGGGAACTGCCATCTCCAGTCAGGCCGAGCTTTCAGCGATGAAATCGTCCGGCAGCTATTATCTTGCGGACGACATTGTCCTCACCGGAACATGGACGCCCATTTCCTCTTTCAGTGGCACGCTGGATGGGAATGGCCATACCGTCAGCGGCCTTGACGTGAAGCTCACCAACAGCGGATACGGCGGGCTGTTCGCGTCGCTTAGCAGCAGCGGCACGGTGAAAGACCTGCATGTCGAGGGCACGGTGCAGACCTCGGGGGGGAGCGCCGCTCGCTGCGGCGGGATTGTGGGACAGAGTTATGGCACGATCACCAGCTGCACCTTCTCCGGCAAGGTGTTCAACGAGGGTGGGGACAACCACGCCCTGGGCGGCATCGTGGGAAGAAACGACGGGCAACTCATATCAGACTGTATAAATTACGGCGAGATCACCGGCAAAAGCGTGGGAGGCGGCTACAACGCTGTGTATGTGGGCGGCATCACCGGCTCCGACCACGGCAAACCGACTCCCTCCATCACCGGCTGCGCCAACTACGGCGTTTTAAGCGCCACGGTGGACGGCACACTCACCTATTGGGGCGAGCTTTTCGGTAGCGACGATTGGCAAAATAATGGCGCCTATGTGGGCGGCATCGCAGGCGACACGCAAGCAGGCAAAATTGACAACAGCAACGCAAACCACGGCGTCATCATTGCCGACAACGGCCAGACGGTGAACCTTACCGGGGTGCCAGACGCGCCGGACCTCACCCTGCCAAATGGCGTCCCCGCCCCCTCCAGAGACGAGCTGGAGGCCAGCCTGCCGGGGCAAATCATTGTCCAGACCGACGGCAGCGGACGGTGGGCGGATGTGACCTGGGACGTGGCCGGTTCTGCCTACAACCCTTTTACCGCCGGGGACTACACAATGAGCGGCACGGTCACCCTTCCGGGGAAAATCACCAATTCCAACAGTGTAGACCTCTCCACCTCCATTACCGTCACGGTAACCACTCCCGCCGAAGCCCCGCCTGATACAGAAGTGACCTGGACGGTGGGCGGCGGAGCCTCCACAAATGGTAGCCTTTCCGAGGCCATCACCGCGCTGGACGGTACGGCGGGCGGTATCATCCGGGTTAACCGGGACTTTGCCGCCGCAGACGACTACACGCTCTCCCTGAGTGGTCTCGGCAGCGCGGTCACGCTGAATCTAAACGGCAACACGGTGGACATGGGGGGCCATACCCTAACCCTTGCCAAGGGCACTCTCACCATAAACGGCGGCGGTACTCTCACCGGTACGGGAAACCCCATTCAAGTGGGTTTTCTCTCCGCCAACGCCAAGCTGGTTTTGGAGAACAGCGCCGTGGAATCCACCGGCTCCACAGGGGCAATCTCGCTGTCGCAAGGAACCGACTTTGAGATGGAAGGCGGGAGCCTGACCTGCACCAGCGGCGCGGCGTTGAACATCACCGGCGCCAGCACCGTGGCAATTACGGGTGGCACAGTGACCGGAAACAGCGTTAGCGGCGCCATCTACGCTACCAGTGGAACCTTGACGCTGGGTGTAAACGGCAGCACGCCAAGTAAAACGGTACCCGCCATCGTTAATATTGCCGCCAATACCAACGCACCCGCTCTCACCGGCCATAAGGTCAATTTCTATGGCGGCAAGCTGACCTTTGGCAAAGCGTGCGCAACGCCTATCGCAGTGGACAGCGGCGGTGGGCTAACTCTGCCTGCAAACTACGAGCTGGCCATTACCGTGGGAGAGGATAACGCCACCGCCGTGCTCAAGCCCACCACCGCCGTCTCCCAGGCAGTGTGGGGCGTGGACGCGGAGCATCTCACAACGAGTGGTACCTTATTTGAGGCCTTCGCCGCGGCTCCGGCCTATATTCGCCTGCAAACCGATGTGAACCTGAACGCGGGAGATACAAACGGCAGCAATCGCCTGGTGGTTTCCCGGGGAGATCATACCTTGGACTTAAACGGCTGCACCGTCTCCTATGCCGCCACCATTGCCGACGGCGAGCTCTCCCAGCTGAACAAGGAGGGGCTCGTCTATATCGCCCTCGGCGCCTCTCTAACCCTTGCCGACACCGGCGAGGGCGGCAAGATCAGGGTCACCGTCACCGGGGAGACCGCCCCGGATACCAAGGACAAAAGCTGCGTTGTCCACGCCCAGTCGGGCGCTCTGAAGGTGGAGGGCGGCGCCATTGAGATGGACGCTTCCGCCGTCACCGTGGGGGAACTTGGTCACCGCTTTACAGCTATTGCCGTCTCGGTAATTAGCGGCGACTACATCCAGACCGGCGGCAGCATTTCCGCCACGGGAAACGTGCAGGAGAACGGTAGCATTGCGGGCATTGGCCTGAAAACTGATTACTACCCCGACGCAGACCTCTCGGGAGGCAGCATTTTCGGCAGCGATACCGGCGTGGAGTTTGTGGGGATGAGCAATACTAACCCTGATCGCGGCTTTTCCATCACTGACACGGCGCAGATCAGCTCAAACGATACCGGCCTGTTCCTATACGCCCCCAACAGCGCCCCCGGCAGCGGCACCGTCATCCGCGGAACCATCGCCGGAGGAACCATCACCGGCAAAACCGCGGTGGAGATCAGCGGAAGCACCGACGCCGCCATCACCGACGGGGTCATGACTGGCACCCGCTATGGGGTGCGGGCAGGCAACCGCGTCCGATGCCGCGTCACCGGCGGCACTGTCACCGCGCCCTGCGCCATTGACCTGGAGGAGGACGTTGGCGGCCTCATGCTGGGCGGCAGCTATGCCCTCAACGGCGACCCGGATATCCACACCTACGACACCGCGCAGCCCATCACGCTCTCGGCGCCCCTGGCCGAGGCTCTGATGGTGGAAATTGCCTATCCCTCCACCGATTACACCGTGCTGGCAAAGTCGGATGGGAACTATGTGCTCACCGGAGACGATTTGGAGAAACTCACCTGCCGAGAGGCGTTTGGCAGCCCGCTGAAGTTGGTTCTAGAGGGCGAGGGCGCCGCCGCCGTGATTAAGTTCGTGCCGCCGCCCCCGGCTGCGGGCGGCGGCTCCGTGACCACCTATCAAATCACCGCTGCGGCGGGGGCGGGCGGCACGATTGCCCCCAAGGGCACGGTGCGCGTGAGCCGCAACAGCAGCAAGACCTTCAACATCACGCCCGATGAGGGCTATGTACTTGCCGATGTGCTGGTGGACGGCGTATCGGTTGGCAGAGTAAACTCCTATACTTTTGAAAAGGTGATGTCTAAGCACAGCATCGAGGCCGCGTTCCGCAAAATCACAGAAAGCCCCTTTTCCGACGTTAATGAGGGAGACTGGTGCTATGAGGCTGTCAGGTACGTCCATGATTACGGACTGATGAACGGTACGGCGGACACGATGTTTACTCCCAACGGCGCTGTCACCCGCGGTATGATCATCACGATTCTGTACCGCCTGGAAAACAGCCCAGCGGTGACCGGCCCATCGTTTTTTGACGTGGCGGCTGGTAAGTATTATACCGACGCGGCAGCTTGGGGCGCTGCGAACAGCATCGTTAACGGATATGGAAACGGTAGGTTCGGCCCAGACGACAACATTACCCGCGAACAGCTTGCCACCATCTTGTACCGCTGCGCGGGCAGTCCCTCCGTCACTGGTACACTAGCGGGCTTCACTGACGCGGCTGCGGCGAGCGATTACGCCATCGACGCCCTTATATGGGTGGTGGAGCAAGGCGTCATTATTGGAAAAGGCGGAGGTATCCTCGATCCCAAGGGTGAGGCCACCCGCGCCGAGGCAGCGACTATGATCATGCGCTACTGTAAAAGCATCACCCAATAAAATAGCGAACAGAAAATAAAAAATTACTGGAAGCATCCTGCGGAGCAACAGCCTTGACCGATAACGTCAAGGCTGTTAGCTTTACTTTGTGCTGTTACTTTAACTTCAAAGAAAAAGCACGGCAACTGTTTTGGCGGTCGTGCTTTTTGCGTTCAGGTTCGACTTTTACAATTATTTGTGTTATACTATATGGCAAAGAAAGCTGTGTGGGAAAGAGGCGCATAACATGACCATTTTGCAGTGCGACTGCGGTAATGAAATTTATATTATGGATGAGACCGGCGCGTCCGCGTGGCAATGTGAAGAGTGCGGGCAATGGTATGATTATTTTGGCTGCAAAGTCGGCCCGCCGCAGGATAAGCCGCCCGCACGGCCCGAACTGCTGGTCAATTGGAGTGCAGGCGAAGAACTGTGAGGGAGAGCGATGAACGATCAGAAAATAGCGCTATTGACCGATTCCTGTGCGGATATCCCAGAGGAGTTGCTTAGAAAATATGATATATATGTCGTCCCGCTTAAACTGATTTTTTCTGACGGCGAATTTTCTGATGGCGTTGATATCACGCCAAGAGAAGTTTATACCCGTCTGAAGCAAGAAATGCCCAAGACGACGCTGCCGAGCGGAGAATCAGTTGAGCAGGCGTTTGCGCGCATCAAGCAGGCTGGCTATACAAAAGCTTTGGCAATTAATTTTTCCAGCGGTTTGAGCGGCACGCATAATATGGTGCGTGTGATCGGCGAGGAGACAGTTGGGCTGGAGGTGCGCGCATTCGATACGCTGAGCGGCTCGCTGGGGACCGGAATGACGGTGCTACAAGCGGCGCGCTGGATCGAAGAGGGGTGGACGTGGACGCGGCTGCTTCGCGCAATGCCGCGCCTGATGGCGGACACGCATGTGTTTTTTTGCGTGGATACTTTGGAATATTTGCAGAAAGGCGGCCGCATAGGAAAAATATCGCAGATTGCTGGTACACTGCTGCAAATCAAACCAATTATCTCATTTGCGCCGGATGGCGAACTCGTCAATGTGGCTAAAATCAGAGGCAGAAAATTTGCCATGGAAAAAATGGTGCAGATGGCGGCTGCATTAGTGCCGCGCGGGGCGCGTTTTAATCTGGCTGTCGCACATGGGGATGCGTCGGCCGAACTAAAAGAGATCCGCACGCTCGCGCAAAAGGCGTTGCCTGATTTTGAGCAATTTTTGGAAGGCGAGATCGACTGCACGCTGGGCGCATATGTCGGACCGCATATGCTGGGCGTGGGAATCCAGCTGCTGGCGGACGAGCTCTTTGTCGAAACGTAACAGGAATGTAACCCAAGTTACTCTTTGTTAGTGATATAATGGTGCAATAAGATAGAGATAGGAAGGAATGAACGGAGATGCCATATCAGACCAGCAGATATCGGCGCCGCCGTCGGCGCCGTAACAGCCATTACGGCGTACTGATCGCGTTGATTCTGCTTATTATCATTGCGATACCGGTCGGCTATCGTCTGGTCAAGGGCGCTGCAGGCGCTATTTTCGGCGGCGATAAAGATCAAGTGGTTTTCCAGGTTTATAATACAAAAGCATATGCAGACGGCAAACTGATCGACCTGGAGGGCGCGGCCCCGTTTGTCGATCAGACTGGGACGACGGTCGTACCGCTCCGCGCGATGAGTGAGAGCCTGGGGTTGACGGTAGACTATGAACAGGTCAGCAAAACTGTTTCGATCACCCGGAAAAAAGATACGCTGCGGGTGCAGGTCGGCAGCAAAACGCTACGCTTTAATGATGAAACGAAAACCCTAGCAACAGCGCCGACCATTGTCAACGGGACGACTTTTGTCCCGGTGCGCGATATTTGCGAGGCATTGTCCTGGCAGGTCGGTGCAGTTGAAGCGGGCAAGGGGCATCTGGTGATTGTCTCTAAGTCCAAAAAAGCGCTGGATGACGATAAAATTGCGAAGATATCCGAAAAAGCGCTCGAAGTGCTCGGACCATCGCGCCAGCAGGTGCTGGACGGCAGCGTGCTCATGCGCACAGAGTCTGATAAGCTGCTGCAGGCAGGAGAACTGAAAACGATGTCGGACAGCACTGGCAAGCAGGGCTGTGCCGTCATGGAGCAGGAGGGCACGCGCTATATTCCGCTGGAGGGCGCTGTGACCGCGCTGGGCGGCACCGCGCAGTATGACGGGAAAGATGAATGGAGCGTGTCGATAGGCGGCGTGGATTCAACCGTGCGGACCAACGGCAAGGCCAAGGTCGGCGGTAAGACGCTCAAGGGCGACGACATTACGGTCTGGAAGGTAGAGGATACCGGCCGGTTTTATGTATCCACGGCGCTGTTTGCCGGGATGCTTGGCAAGCAGTATACGGATATGGGCGATGGGAGCGGAACCTTTGCGTTTACCTCGATGTCTTTGGATGGCTTTGACAGCCAGAAAGCCTATCTGGACGAAATGCAGAGCGAACTGACCCAGTCGGTCACCAGCAATATCCCGGAGGCAGACGTTTATGTTGCGCTGACGTTCGACGATGGACCGACCGGAGCTACTGACACATACCCAAATGGCTATACCGCAACGCTGCTCGATGAGCTCAAAAAACGCAATGTGCATGCGACGTTCTTTATGTGCGGTTACCGCATTAAGGATTTTAACAGCCACATGAACCGCTATCTGGAGGAAGGACACGAGTTAGGCAACCATACCATGGATCACCCGGATGGCAACCTGACCCGGCTGGATGCCGAGACTGTGCGCTATCAGGTGGAATCCAACAACGATTTAATCGAATCCTATACCGGGCAAAAGCCGACGGTGATGCGTCCAGTCGGCGGCGGCGTGAACGATACGGTAAAAGAGCAGATGAAAGCGCTCGGTTTGCCGATTATCAACTGGGATCTCGATACGGAAGACTGGAAGACGAAAAACGACGCGGACAGCGTAAAAAACCATATTTTAAATCAGGTTTCCGACGGCGCGATCGTTTTAATGCATGATATTTGGCCGGGCACACTGCCCGGCGTGCTGGCTGCGATCGACGAACTGCAGAGCAAGACGGATAAGACTTATGCATTTGTTACCGTTTCCGAATTGGCGGCAGTCAAGGGGATTACGCTCGAACCGGGCCAGGTTTATAACAACCTTTCTGATGAAACGGTCAAGCAGATCCAGGACGGCACGTATGCCCCGGTAACGTTCCTATAAAAAGAGAAAAACCGGGCGGATGGCTTAGCATCCGCCCGGTTTTTCTATCTGGTAACCCGGGAAATACTTGCGAACAAATGGAACATCCCTGACCGTAAAATTTTGCCCATTTAAATAGGATAACGCGCCGGCATCGCTGTCGAACCGAAACGTCAGGGAATAGGCGTACAGCGCCTGCCCGCTTTCCCCATATGGACGGTTTTGTTCATTCGTGCCGTATTTTCCATCGCCCAGCAAAGGACAGCCAATAGAGGCCATTTGTGCGCGGATTTGATGGGTGCGTCCGGTCAACAGCTCACATTCGACGAGCGAAAGCGCACCGTTTTGTGCAAGGGTTCGGTAACGAGTGACAGCTGTCTTGCTGCCCGGAACGCGTGTGCGGTGCAGGGTAACGGTCTTGCGCCGTTCATCGCGGCGTAAATAATTTTCGATTTGCCCGGCAGGAGGGCGGGGCGTTCCGTGGACGACGCACAAATAGCGTTTATCCAACTCGCGGGTCTTAATCTTATCATTTAGAATGCGAAGCGCTTCGGCCGTTTTCGCGGCGATGACGATGCCGCCCGTATTGCGGTCGATCCGGTTGCACAACGCGGGAGCGAACGCAGCTGCATCGTTCGGATCCCACGCGCCTGACTGGTAGAGGTAGGCCTGAATATGTGCGATGAGCGTGTCCTGTTCGCCGCGCTCATCAGTATGTACGACCATGCCGGGCGTCTTGTCCGCCAGCAGGATGTTTTCATCCTCATATACAATATGGACTTGCGGCTTGGCGATTTGAAAAAAGGCCTCCACCTCGCTCGGTGCGATAAAATATTCGTCGTTCAGGTAGAGCTGTACCGAATCACCCTCGGCCAACCGATAGGCTGCTTCTGTCCGCCTGCCGTTGACCTTGATGCGCTTAAGGCGCAAATATTTGTGCATCTGGCTACCGCTCAAACGCGGCACCGCTTTTTCCAGAAATTTGTTGAGCCGCTGTCCGCTGTCATTCTTACCAATAAAATATTCTTTCAAAACAGGGCGTTCCTTTCGATTACTTTCTTTTAGTATACCGTATTTGACATACTGCTGTAAAGTATGATATCCTGAGTTCGGGAACGGTTTATTGTTAGATATTAACAAAACCAGTAAAGCAAAAATGTCGAATTAACGAAATCTTAACGCTATGATAAAAATTTATCGTTTTCGATTGCACGAGAGTTTTGAACTCTGTATAATAAAAACAGAGGTACTAGAAAAGGGGAGCGACTGTGAAAAAGAATATGACGATCACGGAGATCGCGCGGGAAGCAGGCGTTTCTAAGTCAACGGTTTCCCGTGTGCTGAATAATAAGTCGGATGTGCTTCCGGGAACGAAAGAGCGCGTGCTGCATGTAATTCAGGAGCATCAATTTCAGCCGAATGCCTATGCGCGCAGCATGTCACAGCGCCGGAGTCGGACGATTGGCATTGTGGTGCCACATGATATTGATTATGTGTTTCAAAACCAGTATTATATGGAGATCCAGCGCGGCGTGCTGAAAGCGGCGTATAAGCGCGAATACTATGCACTGATGATCTGTTGCCGGGATATGAAGGAAGCGTTTGACGCGGTGCTGCAAAAGCGGGTGGACGGCCTGCTGGTTATCAGCCCGCTGTATGAGCATACGCCGTATATCGACGAGTTGATCGAAAGCAAAGTGCCGATCGTACTGATTGGCAAAGCGCCGGCGGCGCAGCCCGCCTATCAGGTCTGTATCGACAATTTCAAGGGCGCCACATTGGCTATGGAGCATCTGTTCTCGCTCGGACACAGGAACATAGCGTTTATTAACGGTCCGCATTTTCTGCCGTCGAGCGAGGAACGCCGCCGCGCTTATCTGACCGGCATGGCCCGCCACGGTATGCAGGTGCTGCCCGGCATGGTGCGCGAGGGATATAACTCGATTGATTCAGGCTATCAGCTTGCCAACAGCATTTTGGAAGAGTTCCCGGAGGTCACCGCGCTGTTTGTCGCCTCGGACTATATGGCGATTGGTGTGCTGGACGCGATCCATGATCGCGGCATGAAGATACCGCAGGATATTTCAGTGGTGGGATTTGATAACATTCAAATGTCGCAGCAGGTTGCCCCCAGCCTGACCACGGTCAGCCAACAGATCGAGACCAAGGGCCGGCTCAGCGTTAACCTTTTGATGGATCTGATCGAAAACTGCGAAACGCCGGAGGAGCATGTGGTCGAGGTGGAAGCGCAGCTTGTCGTGCGGGACAGCACGGCGCGTGTCCGGGAGGGCGCAAAAGAGCCTGCATGGAAGACGCGGCATATTCCGCTATAATTCAACTGATAACGGACCTGGAAAAAACTGGGTCCGCTTTTTTTGTTTTACTCTTGCGGCCTGCGGAAAATGTCGCTATAATAGTAACGTTAGCGATTTAGGAGGATGATTATGCTGAAATTATTTCCGTCTTACTGGCTGTTGCCTTATGGCGGCGGGGCAGTGCTGCTGTTTATCGCGATCCGCAAGGTGCTGGACGGCACACCGCTTTGGCTGGCTGCGCTGTTGCTGATCCTGGGCTGTGTGCTGCTGTTTGTGCTTGCAGAAGCCGGTGCGTTTGCCGCGCACCAGCGTAAACTGTCATGGCTGTATCAGAATTTGGCGCCCGAACGGTTTTTGAAAGTATATGAGAAACTGCTGCCGCGTTCAAAAAAGAACCCTGCGCGTGAAGTGACCGTACGCGCACATCTGGCCAACGCCTATTTAGCGCTCGGCGACTTTGAAAAGGCAATTGCATTGCTGAATGATGCGCCTGAGGTGAGCGGGGAGGGCAAGGATTCCTCCACCGTGCTGCTGCTGAATAACAAAGCTACCGTTTATTTGTTTGGAGAACAGCCAGAGCAAGCCAAACATTGCATTGACCAGCTGCATGAATTGTTGGACAAGCCGGGCAACGAGCAGCTGAAAGAACGCTTTACAGAGAGCGAACGCATCCTGCGCGATCATTATGACGCGCTGACCGGTGTGTGCAAGGATGACGCATACCTTCGCGAACTTAATCGAAATAGCACGACCGAGCTGTTTCGCGTGAACACCAGCATGCTGCTTGCGCGCGTTTACTTGTCTCAGAAAGAAACAGAGTTGGCACTTTCGTATTTAGAGCAGCTGGCCGAGAAAGGCACTGACTGGATGTGGGCTTCTATCCGTGCAAAAGAGATGCTGAAGGAACTGAAGAAGAAATAAAAAAGCGCTGTCCTAACGGACAGCGCTTTTTCTTACTTTTAAGCCGTGTATTTTTTCAGTGTTGCGCGGATAGCGCCGGGGCCGGCCATCATCTCTTTCCAATAGCCGATGACCTTGTCAGCCAAGCCGCAGGCAGCGAGATCAATGCCAAAGATCGCCGCATCGGACAGAATCGGACGGACCTTGGCGACAGCCGCGTCATCCGGATTGCCAAGCGTAATACCGCTCAGCTTTTCTTGTAGCGAAGCCAGCAGCGGATCGGCGCTGCACTCGAACGCCTTACCCTCATCGTCGACAGCGAGCAGATAACGCAGCCAGCCGGCAAGTACGAGCGGAATATAGGTCAGCTCAGATGCCTTGCCCATCGCGTCGTAATTCTTGATTGCATTGCCGAAGCGGATGGAGACCTTCTGGGAAGTATCGGTGGCGATGCGCTGCGGCGTGTCCGGGATGAACGGGTTGGGCAGACGGGTTTCAAACACCTCGTCAAGGAATGCCTGCGGGCTTAAAACACCCGGGTTGACGACGACCGGCATACCCTCGATATGGCACATGCGGTCGATCAGCGTATACAGCTCGTGATCCTGCACTTCCTTGGCGATCGAGGTGTAGCCCAGTAGGCAGCCGTAAACAGCGAGCGCGGTCTGGGGCGGGTTAAGGCAGGTGCAAACCTTCATCATTTCCACCTTGTTGACTGTATCGCGGTCGGTAAATATTACGCCGCATTTGTCGAGCGGCGGGCGGCCGTTCGGGAAGTCGTTTTCAATAACCAGATACTGCGGGCGCTCGGCATTGACGAACGGAGCAATATAAGTATTCTTGCTGGTAACGAACGGGTGCATATCCTCCAGGCCGTCAGCCTCGAGCTGGTCGGCGATTTCAGGAGCGGGGCGGGGGGTGATCTTGTCGATCATCGACCACGGGAACGTGACTTGTTCGGTCAGATATGCATACTCTTCCGCAGTCACCAGACCATTCTTTTTCCATGCGTCAACGATCTCCATGATCGCACCTTGCAGCTTCGCGCCATTATGTGAGCAATTGTCCATCGAAACCATGGCGAGCGGCTTGCCGCAGTTATGCATACGGTGGAGCAACAACGTGGCGAGCTGCGCCATGAACGACTTGGCCTGCGCCGGGCCGTTCTTCATATCCTCTGCAACAACAGGAACCAGTTCCTGCTTGGCATTGCGCAGCGAATAGCCCTTTTCGGTAATGGTAAACGATACCATCTGCAGCGACGGGGCGGCAAAAATCTCACGGACGCGATCCAGATCGTGCAACAGTGTTGTAGTTTCGGCAACCGAGCCGATGACCTGCTTTTCGATGCGGCCATCCGCTTCCAGCGTGACGGCGACAGTCAGGTTGTCCACCTTGTGGAAACACTTGGTAACGATTTCATCATCATAGCTTTCGCAGGTGATGATGCCGGTGTCCATGTCGCCGTTTTCAATCAGGCGCTGCGCGACGGCTGCCTGAAACGCGCGAAACAGGTTGCCTGCGCCAAAATGCAGCCAAGTAGGGGCGGCTTTGGTTTTCTCGGCTACCGCCTGCACGTCGAATGCGGGCAGCTCGTAGCCTTTCCACGCCGTTGCGTCTTTTAGGGATGCAAGAGACAATTTCATAGTTGATGTGCTCCTTCCAGCATATAAATAAGGGTTCACAGATCAAAATGGCAGTTTATGGGACGCGGGAACGTTTCCGTCTTGCAACAAAAACAGCCCCATTCGCAGAATATGCAATGGGAAAGCCGCTTTTCAACCAGCATAAACTATCATTACAGTGTCATTATAATACATCCCCCAAGGATGTCAAGCAAACGGCGGGAGAGAACAATGGGATTAATTTTTCCCGCAAAAAACATGTTACAGTACAAAGTTATTTTGTTGCAGGGAAAACGCTTATTATTGTGCAAGATGTTCAATAATAAAAAGTAAAAACTGGCGAATTGACGATTGAAAACAGAAAACTCGGAAAAGATGAACAAATTTTGAACAAGATGTTTTGCGAATCAACCAAAATCGCGGAATCGGTCTCGAAATCTTTTGTTGGGTATTGACAATTGGGGGCAAAACAAATTATAGTATTACTGTGCTTCAAAGGACTGCTGCAACACATCATCTGGGACACAGCGCTGCGAAAGGCAAATACCTTTTCCGCATCACTGAGCCGATGCGGAAGATGGCGCGGCGAGACGGACGGGGCAGTGTAAACGGGATGGGATAGACAGTCATGCTTGTGCGGAAAAGCAAGAGAAAGATCGCGCGGCTGGTGTCTATTTTGTTTGCGGCTCTGCGAAACCGTTCCCGCACAATAGACCCCAGCACTTTAGCAAAGCTGGGCGTTCGGACAGCTTCTGTTTTGAAACACAGGTTATCAAACAGTAGATGAATGAACACATTTAGGGAGGACATGGTATTTATGAAAAAGCTGTTGTGGACCGATGTCAATAAACTAGAATTGGTTGAAGCGCCAATTCCCGAGCCTGGCCCGGGGCAGGCGGTCGTTCGCGTAAAATACGCGGGCATCTGCGGATCGGATTTACATATTTATGCCGGTCAGCATCCGACGGCAAAGCCGCCTCTGGTTATCGGCCACGAGGCCTGCGGCGAACTGTACGCGATTAATGCTGACCGCACCGACCTCAAGGTTGGCGACAAGGTCTGTTCCCACACGATCGAGCCATGCAACGCTTGTGAAGGCTGCCATGTGGGCCGTGAGAATCTGTGCACCAATGTTAAGATTATGGGCACCTCGATGGACGGCGTGTTTACGCAGTACCTGCTGTGCAATGCTGAGCGCTTGATTAAGTTTAACGACGACGTTGATATGCAGATTGCTGCGTTGGTCGAGCCGCTGACCGTAGCGGTGCACGATACCCGTCGTGCGGGCATTCGCCCGGGCGAGGATGTTTTCATCGCCGGCGCTGGCACAATTGGCATTTTGATCGGCATGATGTGCAAGCTTGCTGGCGCAGCGCATGTCGTTCTGGCCGAACTCAACCCCGACCGCATCCGTATTGCAAAGGAACTGGGTTTTGAAGTTGTTGATATTTCGGCTTCCGATTTTGCCGAGCAGTGCATGGCAAAGGTTGGCGGAAAGTACGATAAGATTTTTGAGGCCACAGGATTCCAGGGCGGATTCGACGCCTGCCTCAGCATGATTAAGCAGGGCAGCACGATGGTGCAGGTCGGCATGCCGCCTAAGGGCACCATTTTTAACACGGACATCAACGCCATTATTTATAATGAGGCCGAGCTGCTCGGCGTGCGTCACCACACCATGACATCTATGGAGGGCGCGGCTAAGATCATCAACGCAGGCCTGCTCAATGACCAGCTTGCGAAAGTCGTTTCGGCTGTCTATCCGGTCGAAAAGAGCATGGAGGCTTTTGAAAAAGCCCGCACCGATAAATCAATGCTCAAGGTTTTGATTGACTTCTCGTGATGGAATAACTATACTAGATACTAGCATTTTGGGAGGCTGGACAACATGCAGGACTGGAGAGAAATCTATCAGTCAAAACTGACCACCGCGGATGAAGCGGTCAAGCATATTCCGGACGGCGCGCGTGTGTTTTTCGGACACGCTGCGAACGAACCGCCGGTGCTGGTCGACGCGATGGTTCGCAACTATGAGCAATATAAGGACGTGGAGATTATCCACTGGGTTCCGATGGGCAAGGGCGAATATACGCTGCCCAAAATGAAGGGACATATCAAGCATAACGCGCTGTTTGTCGGACCGTCAACGCGCGCCGCTGTGCAGGATGGACGCGCGGACTATACGCCGTTTTTCTATCATCAATCGCCCCGGTTCTTCACCGACGGTACCATGCCGGTCGATGTAGTGCTGGTCTCAGTGACGCCTCCGGATGAACACGGGTTCTGCTCGTTCGGCGTATCGGTCGGCGGGACCAAGCCGGCAGCGCTCGCGGCTAAGATCGTGATCGCGCAGGTCAATGACCAAATGCCGCGCACAATGGGCGATTCGTTTATCCATGTTTCCAAGCTCACTTATGCAGTCGAAGCCTCGACCCCGCTGCCCGAGTTAGGCGGCGGCGCAATCGGGGAGGTCGAGGAGGCCATCGGTCGCAATTGCGCCAGCCTCATCGAGGATGGGTCTACGCTGCAGCTCGGCATCGGCTCGATCCCGGACGCGGTCTTAAAATTCCTGACCGACAAAAAAGACCTCGGCATCCACTCCGAGATGTTTTCGGACGGCGTGGTCGATTTGTATGAAAAAGGCGTAATCACAGGCGCGGAGAAGACGCTGGACAAGGGGAAAATGGTCGCCGCGTTCCTGATGGGCAGCAAAAGGCTGTATGATTTTGTTGACAATAACCCGGACGTGCTGATGCTTCCTGTCGATTATGTCAATAATCCGGTCGTCATTGCGCAGCAGAATAAGATGGTCGCCATTAATTCCTGCCTGCAAGTCGATTTTAATGGTCAGGTCAACTCGGAGTCCATGGGCGCCAAGCAGTTCTCCGGCATTGGAGGACAGCTCGACTATGTTCGCGGCGCTTCTATGTGCCCAAACGGCAAGGCTATTCTCGCCATGCCGTCGACCGCCAAAAAGGGAACGGTTTCGCGTATTGTCCCGGTATTCGAGCCAGGAACCACCGTCACCACGACCCGCACCGACGTGCATTATATTGTAACGGAGTACGGCATTGCGAATTTGCGCGGCAAAAGCCTGCGTGAGCGCGCGAAGCTGCTGATCAATATTGCGCACCCGAAGTTCCGCGACGAGCTCTGGGCCGCTTACCGCGAGCGCTATGGCGAGGAGGAATAAGCAGATGGCCACGAGAAAAGTTGAAAAAGTCGGAGACCATAAGCTTACACAGGTTTTTTTGACCGTTGAGGATCATATTGGTGTTCTGACGCTGCACAATCCGCCGGTCAACGCCGCGAGCGGAACCGTGCAGGAAGAGATCCTGCTGCTGTGCGATTATATTAACCATGACGATGATATTTGGGTATGCGTCATGCATTCTGATTTGAAAACGTTCTGCGTAGGTGTTGATATTAAACGCTTTAAAAAGAGCATCGACGATAAGGACGTAACCAATACCCAAGAAATTTACTATGACGGCGCGCTCGCCTTATATGAGCTGCGCGTACCGCTGATCTGCGCGGTGCACGGCCATTGTCTCGGTGGTGGCCTGTGCTATCCTGCGGGCGCGGATATTACGATCGCGGTCAAGGGCACCCAGTTTGGCGCGCCCGAGGCCAAGCTGTCGGTTGTTGGCGGCTCCGGTCATCTCGGTCGTATCCTGCCGCCCCAGATCCAGCGTGATATGTGTTACTGCGGTACCTTTATAACTGCGGAGGAACTGACCAAGTATGGCGGCGTGACCCAGGTGGTCGACACGCTCGATGAGCTGATGCCGGCGGCAATTGACAAGGCGCGCGAGATTTGCAAGCGCGGTCCGTTGGTGCTCCGCTATTTAAAAGCCTGCTTAAACGCGCAGGAGGATTTCCAGATGAAGCGCAAGAACGACCTCGAGGTTACCTACACCCGCTATATGGCGCGGCATAAGGACTTTAACGAAGGCGTTTCCGCGTTCTTGGAGAAGCGCGAACCCAATTACACCGGCGAATAAAATTGTATATTCAGGTTCGGCACCCCCACGGCCTGTTTATAAAAGCCAATTGACAAAAAGCGAAGGAAAGAGGTTGTAACATGAAGAAAAGATTACTGGCTATGCTCTTAGCGTCCAGCATGCTCCTGAGCCTGGCAGCTTGCGGCGGCGATCCCGCGGCAAACGGCGGCGACAAGCCGGCAGACAATGGCGGCGATGCCGCTAAGGAGCCGTCCGGCGAGGCTTTCGTCCTGAAGATGAACTCCATCAAGACCACGAGCGATCCGATGTACGAAGCTTGGTCCGGTTTCTGCGACCGCATCACCGAAGCTTCCAACGGCACCCTGGACGTTCAGATTTATCCTTCTGAGTCCCTCGGCGCTACCACCGATATGATCGAGTCCATCTCCAAAGGCACCGCGGCCATCCAGGACTGCGACTTCTCGCATCTGGCTGACTATGTTCCGGACTATTCCGCGTTCATGATGCCTTACCTGCTCAAGAAGCCGGAAGACGTCGGCAACCTGTGGCTGTCCGACCTCGGCCAGGAGCTCGAAGAGCAGCTCCATGCCAAGGGCCTGCGTATCATCACCGCCGTTTACTTCGGCGAGCGTAACTGGCTGGTTAAGAAGCCGTTCACTAATCGTGCGGAAGCTTCGGGCATGAAGCTGCGCTGTGCGCCGACCAAGATGTGGACCAACATGGTTGACGTCATCGGCGGCAACGCTACCACCTGCACATGGTCCGAGACCTATCAGGCGATCAGCCAGGGCGTAGCCGACGGCTGTGAATCCCCGGTTCATATCTTGTACTCGGCCAAGATCCACGAGGTCGCCAAGTACCTGGTTTACACCAAGCATCTGTACGCGCCGACCATCATGGTTATGTCTGAAGAAGTGTTCCAGTCTCTGCCCAAGGAAGCTCAGGATGCCATTACCTCTGTAGGCGAAGCTTACCCGGCGCAGGCGATCGAAGAGGTTAACGCTGTTGTTGGCCCGATGCTTGAAGAGATGAAGAAGTCCGGCGTTGAAGAAGTTTACCCGGATGAGGCCGCAATCGATGAGTGGCGCAACTACTCCATGGAGAATGTTCCGAAGAACTTCCCCGAGTGGAGCGACAATCTGGTTGAGCGCATTCAGGAAGCTATCGCTTAATTTGATTTAAGCATTTTATCTACAGGCTTGCTGTAGAGAAGTTATTTTCCGCGCCGCTAAAACGGGGGGAACTGGTTTGGCGGCGCGGATATAGCTTTCTAGAAAGCTTTTTTGCTCGGCTTTTTGCAAAAGAAAGGCGTGAATCATTTCGTGAATAAAAAAGAAGAACAGAGTTTCTTTAAAAAGTTTTTAGGTGACTGGGAAATGTACATTGCCAGCGTCGGCTTTGTCGTTATGTGCCTGGCCATCATTGTCAACGTTTTTTCGCGTTTCGTTCTGAGAAAGTCTTTCGCATGGGCAGAGGAAGTTTCGTACTTCGGCTTTGTTTATGCGGTTTTCTTCGGCGTTTGCACGCTGTATAAGAATCAGGCGATGATCGCGATTGATGTTATTGTTGACCGTCTGCCCAAGGCAGCCCGTCGAGTCATCCACATTTTCAACTTTACGGTTCTGGCTATCGGCAATGCATTCTTTACCTACTACAGCTATATCCTCACTGTGCAGGCGTGGGTTCGTCCGACTGCTGCGCTCCGCATTCCGTATTCCTTTATGGATGTTGCGGCTCTCATCAGCTTCTTTGTCATGACCCTATACTCGCTTCGTTTTCTGTACTGGTCTATCAAGGGCAAGGAAATTGAGGAAGCCTCTTTGGAAGAGCGCGCTTAAGGAAATGAAATCACGTAAAATTGGAAGGAGGTACGAGGAATGCAATTATCCGTATGGCTGCCATTGCTCCTGCTGTTTGTATTTCTCTTTTTAAAGATACCGGTAGCGTTCTCGCTGGCTTTCTCGACACTGGTATACTTTATGTTTAATTCTCAGTCGCAACCGACTGATATCATCGTTCAGAATATGATGTCCGGTACCACGTCATTTACATATTTGGCGATCCCGTTCTTTACGGCGGCCGGTGTTATTTTCAACTATTCAGGCATCACGGAACGCCTGATGAACCTTTGTGAGCTGCTCGTCGGTAAGTTCCGCGGCGGCCTCGCGCAGGTCAATATCGTGCTGTCCGCATTGATGGGCGGCCTGTCCGGCTCCGCGAACGCGGACGCTGCGATGCAGTCCAAGATGCTGGTTCCGCAGATGGAACGTCTGGGCTATTCCAAGCCGTTCTCAACCGTTGTAACGGTTGCGTCGTCTTGCATCACCCCGATTATCCCTCCCGGAATCGTACTGATTCTGTACGCTACCGCGTCGGGCGTTTCCATTCAGGAAATGTTCTATGCCGGTTATCTGCCGGGCTTCCTGATTATGCTCGCCGAGATGGCCTTGGCTGGCTATCAGTCCCGCAAGCGCGGCTATAAACCCACCCGTGAGAAATTTGGTACTGCCAAAGAGTTCGGCAAGAACCTGAAAGAGTCTGTCTGGGCGCTGTTCCTGCCGTTCGGCCTGATCATGGGCCTGCGCTTCGGCGTGTTCACCCCCACCGAAGCCGGTGCGTGCTGCATCGTTTACGCACTGCTGGTCGGCGCGCTGATCTACCGTACGATCAAGTGGAAGAGCTTGGCCCCGATCCTGCGCGAGTCCGTTGAGGCGACTGCGGGTATCATGTTGATTATCTGCGCTTCGATCGCGTTTGGTAAGTTCCTGACTTGGGAACGCATCCCGATGATCATTTCGGAAGCGATCCTGTCTATCTGCCATCAGCCGTGGCAGTTCCTGCTCCTCGTCAACGTTCTGCTCATGATCGTTGGTATGTTCTTCGAGGGCGGTGCTGCGATGATCCTGCTGGCTCCGCTGCTCGTTCCGGCGGCACAGTCGCTGGGCGTAAACCTGATCCATTTTGGTATCGTCATGGCGATCAACCTGACGCTGGCCGGCGTTACCCCGCCGTTCGGCGCGATGATGTTTGTTTCGTCCTCGATTACGGGATGTAGCTTCAGTGACTACTGTAAGGAAGTCTGGCCATGGTGTGTCATGCTGTTTGCAGTATTGCTGGTGTTTACATTCGTACCAGGAATCATCCTGTTCGTACCGAATCTGCTCATGGGCTGATCAGGCGTTTTAAACGCTTGGCTGCTCATGCCAAAAAGGTTCCGCTCTTTAAATGAGCGGAACCTTTTTCCGGTTTTCGGCTCCGGTGCGAAAACACGCTGTTTTGCACATTTTTTGGTTGACAAACGAGGATGCGCTGTAGTATACTATTCCATGTACCATGTGAGGTTGACATGAAGATTGATTTGAAAAAACTGACCGGCGCGGGCGTCGCCCATATCCCGTTTTCCGACACGCTCGACCTGAGCGGCGAAACGCTGTATGGCGCGCAACCCTTTCAAAGTCCGGTGCAAATCAGCGGCGAGGTCACAAATGACCTTGGTGTGCTGCGTCTTCGGGGAACGATCAAAACGATCTACTCGACTGCCTGCGCCCGCTGCCTCAAACCGCTCGAGATCCTGCTGACTGCGGAGGCCGACACCATCCTGACGGATGATCCGGACGCCGAAGAGGAGGATGATCTCTTCGTGCTGACGACCGACAGCGTGGATCCTGCGGACATTCTGGTGCCTGCGCTTATTTTGCAGGTGCAGATGACCTATCTGTGCAAAGAGGACTGCAAAGGCCTGTGCCCGCATTGCGGTGCCGACCGGAACGTTGTCGACTGCGGCTGTGAAAGCAAGCAGGTCGATCCCCGCTTCGCAGCTCTGCGCGCCCTGCTCGATTCCAAAGGGGACGAGTAAAGGGGATATCAATACCGTCAAAAAAGAAACACAGAAGATAGAGTAGGAGGTGTATCCACCATGGCAGTACCGAAGAGAAAGATTTCGAAAGCCCGTCGCGATAAGCGCCGTAACTCCCACTGGAAGCTCTCTCTGCCCGGCATGAGCAAATGCCCGAAGTGCGGCGAGATGAAGCTGAACCACAGAATGTGCAAGGCTTGCGGTTACTACAATGGCCGCGAGGTCGTTGCCGTCAAGGAAGCCTAAGGCAAGCATGAAAATGGAGAAGGCTAAATGGCTTTCTCCATTTTTTTATGAAAAGGAGGGTGTGTCGTGGCGTCTAAAATCATTGAGGTGGACGCGGGCAGTCCGGCTGCGCGCGCGGGCGTCCGGGCAGGAGAAACGCTGCTTTCGATCGACGGCACGCCGATCCGCGACGTGCTCGATTATAAATTTTACAGCTATGACGCAGACTTAGTATTGCAGGTTAGGGCAGCTGAGGGCGTATCTACACGCGAGGTGCGCGTGCATAAACGCGAGGGTGAGCCGCTTGGGATGACGTTTGAGCACTATCTGATGGACGGTATGAAACGCTGTTCAAACGGCTGTGTATTCTGCTTTATTGACCAGTTGCCCAAAGGCATGCGCGAAACCTTATATGTCAAGGACGACGACGCGCGCATGTCCTTTTTGATGGGCAATTATATTTCGCTCACCAATCTGTCTGAAGCTGATGTGGACCGTATGATCCGTATGCGCATTTCACCGGTCAATGTTTCAGTGCAGACGACCAATCCGGAGCTTCGCGTCAAGATGCTGCGCAACCGCCGCGCGGGGGAGGCGCTCAAAATCATGGAGCGCTTTGCCGAAGCAGGACTGACGATGAATTGCCAGCTCGTCGTATGTAAGGGGCTAAATGATGGGGAAGAGCTGCGCCGCTCGTTAAATGACTTAAAGAAGCTGTATCCTGCGGTCAATACGATATCAGTCGTGCCGTTTGGTATGACACGGCACCGCGAGGGCTTGTATCCGCTCGAGCCGACAACGGCAGAAAGTGCGGCTGATGTGCTCGATATCGTCGAGCCGTTTGCACAGGAGTGCTTGGATGGCCTTGGCACCCGGCTGGTTTGGTGCGGGGATGAGCTGTATCTCAAAGCGGGCCGTCCGCTGCCGGACACTGCGTATTATGAGGAATTCACGCAATTTGAAAACGGTATCGGTATGCTGCCGCTGTTTATGGAGGAATTTCGTCTTGCTCTGCCCGACTATCAGGGTAAAACCGCCCGCCCGTTTACGATCGCGACCGGGACAGCGGCCGCGCCATCGCTTTCCGTGCTGCTTGACGAAGCGGCTGCGGCGTGCGATAATTTAAACGGCAAGGTTATTGCCATCCAAAATGATTTTTTCGGGCCTCTGGTATCGGTTGCCGGCCTTATCACCGGCCAAGATCTGATCGCGCAGCTGAAAAACCGTCCGCTTGGCGAGCGCGTGCTGATCTCCGCGAATATGCTGCGCGACGGCGGAGATGTTTTTCTGGATGACTATACCCCGCAGCAGGTGTCGGACGCGCTTGGCGTGCCGCTCGTTCCCGTTGAGATCGACGGCGGTGACCTGCTCGCCAAGATTTTTGAAGACTGACCCCTGAATGAAGGAGGGCTTTTTTATGGCAAAACCAATGGTGGCCATCGTCGGGCGGCCGAATGTCGGCAAATCGCAGTTGTTTAACAGATTTGCAGGCAAACGGCTGTCGATCGTCGAGGACACGCCCGGCGTGACGCGCGACCGGCTGTATGCCGAGAGCGATTGGCGCGGCCGCGATTTTACAGTGGTCGACACCGGCGGCATCGAGCCGTCGAATGATAACGAGATACTCAAATTCATGCGTTATCAGGCCGAGATCGCTATTTCCAATGCCGATGTGATTATCCTGATCACCGATCTGCGTACTGGTATCACTGCGGCGGATCAGGATGTCGCCGCCATGCTGCAGCGGTCGGGCAAACCGATCGTGCTTGCGGTTAATAAATGCGATAAGCCCGGCCAGCCCGAGCCTGAGTTTTATGAGTTTTATAACCTTGGCCTTGGAGAGCCATACGGCATTTCCGCGCTGCACGGCTATGGCATGGGTGAACTGCTGGACGCCTGCTACGAGCATTTTCCGCCTGTGGACGAACAGGAAGAAGAGGACGATCGCATTCGCGTCGCACTGATTGGAAAGCCCAATGTTGGCAAATCGAGCCTGCTGAACAGAGTGCTTGGCGAGGAACGCGTGATCGTGTCCGATATCGCCGGGACAACGAGGGACAGCGTTGATGCGGAACTCGACAATGCCTTTGGCAAATTTACGTTCATTGATACTGCGGGAATCCGGAAGAAAAGTAAAGTGGATGAGAAGATCGAAAAATTTTCGGTCATGCGTTCGCTGCTGGCGGTCGAGCGTGCCGACGTCTGCGTTATCATGATCGACGCGGTCGAAGGCGTGACCGAACAGGATACCAAAGTGGCGGGCGAAGCGCACAATGCGGGCAAGGCCTGCATTATCGTGGTCAACAAATGGGACTTGGTTGAAAAAGACGGAAAGACCATGAAAGAATACACGCTTCGCGTCCGCGAGGGACTAGCCTATATGCCGTACGCGCCCGTGCTGTTTATTTCGGCGCAGACCGGGCAGCGTGTGGACAAGCTGTTCGAGCTGATTCACGAAGTATATGAGCAAAATCATAAGCGTATTCCGACTGGGCAGCTCAACGCGATCCTCGCCGATGCGACCGCGCGTGTGCAGCCGCCGACCGACAGGGGCCGCCGCCTTAAGATTTTCTATATGACACAGGCAGGCGTATGCCCGCCGACGTTCGTTTGCTTCTGCAACGATGCGCGGCTGTTCCATTTTTCCTATCAGCGCTATTTGGAAAACCAGATCCGCGAGGTGTTCGGGCTGACCGGCACTCCGGTGCGCATGGTCATCCGCCAGCGGGGCGATAAGGAATAACTTTTATAACGGAGTGACGACAACATGAGTCAACTGACCCTGCCGCATTTTGCGGTCATCGCGATCAGCGCGTATCTGCTCGGTTCGCTGAGTTTTGCCATAATCGTCTGCAAAATGGCGCTGCATAAGGACATCCGGGACTATGGCAGCGGCAACGCGGGCCTTACGAACGCCTACCGTACAATGGGCGCCTCCAAAACGCTGCTCGTACTGCTCGGCGATATTGCGAAAGGCGCTGCGGCGGTTGCGATCGGCGCGCTGCTCGGCGGGCCGCTTGGCAAGCTGATTGCAGGCGTATTCGTCATTCTCGGACACATGTTCCCGGTCTATTTTGGTTTTCGGGGCGGAAAAGGGGTGCTGGTCGGCGCGGTCATGCTCGCGCTCTTCGATTGGCGTATCTTTCTGGCCGCGCTTGCCCTGTTTCTCATCGCGGTGGTTTTTACCCGCTGGATCTCGCTTGGTTCGGTGCTGGGCGCGGCCAGCTTTCCCATCACCATGTTTGTTTTCTACCGTGATCCGGTAATGGTTGGCATCGCCTTTGGCATGGCGGCGGCTGTTATCATTATGCACCGTGCTAATATTGGCCGTATGTTGCGCGGAGAGGAAAACAAATTTTCCTTTCAAAGCAAAAAGACGATTGAAAGCCGGACGGAAGAAGAGGAGGAGCAGGGATGAAGACTTTCGTATTAGGCACGGGCGGCTGGGGCATTGCGCTGGCCATGCTGCTGCACAGCAATGGACACGAGGTGGCCTCGTGGACGTTCTTTGAAGAGGAGCGCGATCTGCTTCTGCGAGAGCATGGGAACGAAAAATTGCTGCCGGGCGTCAAAATCCCGGAGGGCATTCGGATCACGACCGATTTGTCCGAAGCACGAAGCGCCGACCTGATCGTCATGGCTGTGCCGAGTTTCGCGGTCGCGAAAACGGCTGCGCAGCTTGCGGAGATCGTCCCGGCGGGAACGGTGATCGTCAACGTCGGCAAAGGTCTCGATTCGGCAAACGGCTATTGCCGTTTCTCCGAAACGATCGATCGCGCGATGGGCGGCAATAACCCGGTAGTTGCACTGACCGGACCGACACACGCCGAGGAGGTCGCGCGCGGCGTACCGACCGCGATCGTGGCCGCATCCCGTAGCCGCGCAGCTGCCGAATTGACACAGGCAGCATTTATGAACGATAGCTTCTTCCGCGTTTATACTTCGTCCGACCTGACCGGCGCGGAGTTGGGCGGCGCGTTTAAAAATATCATTGCGCTCGGCGCGGGTATTTCGGACGGTCTGGGGCTGGGAGACAATTCCAAAGCCGCGTTCATGACCCGCGGCCTAACCGAGATCGCCCGGCTGGGCGTGACGCTGGGCGCCAAGCAGGAAACTTTCGCCGGACTGTCCGGCGTCGGCGATCTGATCGTCACCTGCTGTTCGATGCACTCGCGCAATCGCCGCGCAGGTATTCTGATTGGTCAAGGGAAAACAGCCAAAGAGGCGATGGCTGAGGTCGGCGCAACCGTTGAGGGTTATTATGCGACCGAGGCCGGCTATCATCTGGCCAAGCAGCAGGGAGTGTCCATGCCGATCGTTGAGGCGATGTACGCGGTTTTATACCAAGATATGCCCGCAAAGGACGGTATCCGCGCGCTGTTGGCCCGTCCGCGCAAAGGCGAGCATGAAGAAGTGTGGGTGCATTCCTGATTTTTTAGTATGTTTCGGCATAGGATCGGTTCTGTACCGGCGGTTTGCCGCATAACATAGATACACATTTTTATTTCAATGAAATGAGGACAGAGAAATGCAGAAAAACATGTTGAAGCGCCTGTTCGCGGCGATGCTGATTGCCGCGATGGCACTGAGTCTGACCGCCTGCGGCGACAAGAAAGACGCTGGCGGAACGGATGCGGATGGCGGCAGCCAGAGCGAGCAGCAGCCCACCGCGCTGACCAAGGAAGAGTATGCCGACGAGTTTGAAAAAATGGGCAACACGCTGACCGAACTCCAGTCCAAGGCTTCCGACCTTGAGGACGACGATGTGGAAGGCGCTAAAGCCATTCTGGAGGACATGAAGAAGCCGTTTGCGGATTTTGCGGCGGTGACACCTCCGGACGAATACGCGGATGCACACGTCAAGATCAAGGCAGGCTGTGAGTCGATGGTCGCCTATGTGGACGACATTATCGGCGCTGCCGGCAAGACGGGCGACGAACTGACTAAGGCTGGCGAGAGCATGCAGCAGCACCTGACTGACGCGATGACCAACATCGCCGAGGGCGCGCAGATGCTCGACGAGGCGGATCAGCAGTGATTTTGAAAAGGCACCCTTTTAGGGTGCCTTTTATTGCACTTGGGCGATGGATTTGATATAATAATCCTATATCGGTTTTTAGAACAAAGGCGGAGGAAAATATGGAGCAGATGCAAGAGCTTGCCGACGCGCTTTGCTGTGCGTCGGGCGATATAGAAGTCCGGGAAAACGAAATGATGAGCAGGCATACCACGTTCGCTATTGGCGGGCCGGCAGACCTGTTTGTCCTGCCGAAAACAGCAGACGCACTGAAGTGTGCACTTGAAATACTGCGGGAACGGCATACGCCGTTTCTGGTAATGGGCAACGGCTCGAATATGCTGGTGTCCGACGCTGGTATCCGCGGCGCAGTTGTCTGCACGACCGCGATGAACCGGATCGTTGTCGGAGAGGACGGCAGCCTGACTGCAGAGGCGGGCGCGCTTTTAAGCGCGGTGGCGCACAGTGCGCAGCGCGCGGGGCTGACGGGCGCGGAGTTTGCCGGAGGCATCCCAGGCAGTCTGGGCGGCGCGGTCTTTATGAATGCGGGCGCGTACGACGGGCAGATGGCGCAGATCGTCGCGCGCACTGAATACCTGAACGCCGCGGGTGAGATACAGACGGTTGAGGGGGCGGCACATGCATTCGACTACCGAAAGAGCGTATTTCGCAGTCATGCGGACTGGACAGTCGTCCGGTCGACCCTGCGCCTCGCGGGGGGAGATCCAGCGGCGATCCAGGAAAAAATGAACGATTTGGCGCAGCGCCGTCGCGACAAGCAACCGCTGAATTTTGCATCCGCGGGATCGACGTTCAAACGTCCGTCCGGCTATTTCGCCGGCCGCCTGATCGAGGATGCAGGGCTGAAAGGCGTTTCGGTCGGCGCGGCGCAGGTCTCGGAAAAGCACGCGGGATTTTTGATCAACCGGGGCGGCGCAACGTGCAGTGATATGCTGCGTTTGATCGGACTGGTGCAGGAGCGCGTGCGCGAGCAATTTGGCGTTACGTTGGAATGTGAGGTCCGTATCATCGGATAGGGACGGGAAAAGGGGATGAGAAAATGTATTTTTTGATTGTTTCTGGCATGTCGGGCGCAGGGAAAAGCCGTGCGGCGGCTTCTCTTGAGGATTTGGGCTATTACTGTGTCGACAATCTGCCGATCGCGCTCATCCCGCGCTTTGCAGAGATCTGCCTGGCGGCGACCGAACGCTATGAGCGCGTGGCGCTTGTGACCGACGTTCGCACAGGCGGCGATTTCCAGCAGCTTTTTGATTCGCTCGATTCGATCCGCACCATGGGCTGCGATTACCGTATCCTATTTCTCGATACCGACACGCCGACGCTGATCCGGCGCTTTAAAGAAACGCGTCGCAAGCATCCGCTGATGGAAAAGGGCGTCAGCATGACTGCCGCCATTGAAAAGGAACGCGAGCTGCTCTCCATGCTGCGAAACCGCGCGGATTTTGTTGTCGATACGACGGCGCTATCGGCTGCGGGGCTTCGCGAGCGCCTGCTCTCTCTCTTTTCGGGTGTGGACAGTATGGGGGCGTTGGAGGTCATTGTCCAGTCGTTTGGCTTTAAATATGGCATTCCCGCCGAATCCGATTTGGTGTTTGACGTGCGCTTTTTGCCGAACCCCTACTATGAGATGAGCCTGCGCGAGAAAAACGGCACCGATCCGGACGTGCGCGATTATGTATATCAGGGCGGCACGGCGGATGCGCTGATGAGCCACCTGACCTCGCTTGTCGATTTCCTGCTGCCGCGCTATGTTGCGGAGGGCAAGTCAAACGTCATCATTAGCATTGGCTGCACGGGCGGCAAGCATCGCTCAGTCGCTATCACCGAAGCGCTTTCCCAGCATATCCGGGGCAGGGAATACGGCGTGGTCACCATGCACAGGGATTACCAGCGATAACCAGAAGGAGCGTTCCCATGTCCTTTTCGACGACTGTTAAAACCGAATTATGCCGCGTTCCCATGCTGCGTCCGTGTTGTACACGTGCCGAGGCGTATGGCGCACTGCTGTATGCGTCTGTGTTTTCACACCGCGAAATCCGCCTGTCTACGGAAAACGCTGCTGTCGCGCGCCGGGTGCAGGCATTGCTGTCGCGAGCGTTCGGTGTGGACGCGCAGCCGCAGCAGGTGGGGCGCAAAAAACAGCTTGCGCTCACCGAGGAAAGCCAGATCGGCCTCATTTTTGATGCGCTCGGATACGACCGCAAAAACCATGTGACCTATCACCTGAACCGCAATGTGCTGGAAAACGACTGCTGCATCCCCGCGTTTTTGCGCGGGGTGTTTCTGATGGCGGGCACGGTCGCGGGTCCGGAGAAAAAAAGCCATTTGGAGATTACCTCGGCGCATCCGAGTCTGTGCGGCGAAACGATGAGCCTGATGCTGGACGAGAGGCTGTCGCCCAAGCAGACAGTGCGGCGCGGCGCGCACGTGCTGTATTTTAAGGACGCGCCGAGCGTGGAAGATTTTCTGACGCTCACGGGCGCGCCGCGCGCCGCCATGGAACTGATGGAGGCCAAAGTCGAAAAAAACCTGCGCAATACCATCAACCGGCAGGTCAATTGCGAAACAGCAAACCTTGTGAAAGCGACGGACGCGGCAGCGCGGCAGATTGCCGCGATCCAGTCAGTGCTGGACAAGCATGGGGAGGGCGCGTTCCCCGAGAATCTGCGGGAGACCGTGCGCCTGCGCCTTTCCTACCCGACCGACAGCCTCGCCGAGCTGGCCACGCGCTTTGTGCCGCCAATTTCCAAGCCCGGCCTGAGCCACCGCTTGAAGAAAATCACCGAACTTGCGAGCAGGGAGGATACCTGATGCAACCATTTGCCCATCTGCATGTGCATAGTGAATACAGCCTGCTGGACGGTGCCTGCCGCATTGAACAGCTGGTCGACCGCGTGGCCGATCTCGGACAAACCTCGGTCGCGATCACCGACCACGGGGTCATGTACGGCGTTATAGATTTTTATAAGGCGTGTAAAGCCAAGGGAATCCATCCGGTCATCGGCTGCGAGGTGTATGTCGCGCCGCGCTCGCGCTTTGAGCGCAGCTATGTCAACGGCGAATGGCACTCGCATCTCATACTGCTGTGTGAAAATATGACCGGCTACCGCAATTTGATCCATATGGTCAGCCTAGGATTTTCCGAGGGATTTTACATGAAGCCCCGCATTGATATGGAGCTGCTCAAAGAGCACAGCGAAGGCCTGATCTGCCTGTCTGCATGCCTTGCGGGCGCGATCCCGCGCGCGTTGGAGGCGGGCGATATGGACGGCGCGTACGAGTTGTGCGAGAAGTTCCTCAATATTTTCGACCGCGATCATTTTTATCTGGAGATACAGGATCACGGCATCGCGGCGCAAAAGCGCGTCAACGAAGGGCTCTATAAGCTGGCAGAAGAGCTGCAGCTCGGTCTGGTCGCCACCAACGACGCACACTACCTGACCAAGAAGGACGCTAAGCTGCAGGATGTGCTGATGTCCATCCAGATGGGCAAGACGGTCGACGACCCGACCCGCATGAAGTTTGAGACCGAGGAATTTTACATCAAGGACGCGGACGAGATCGCTGCGCTGTTTCCAGAGCATCCCGAGGCGCTTCAAAACACTGTGATGATCGCGGAGCGCTGCCAGGTGGAATTTGAATTCGGCAAATACCATCTGCCGGAGTTCGACGTGCCTGCGGGCTATTCCTCGCTTGGGTATCTGCAAAAGCTGTGCGACGAGGGCTTTGCCGTCCGCTATCCGGACGACGACGGCTCAAACCGCGAGCGCTTACAGTATGAGATCGATATGATCGCCAAGATGGGCTTTGTCGATTACTTCCTGATCGTGTCCGATTTTATCGGCTATGCCAAGAAAAACGGTATCCCGGTCGGACCGGGGCGCGGCAGCGCGGCGGGTTCGCTCGTATCCTACTGCCTCGGCATTACCGATCTGGACCCCATCCACTACTCGCTTTACTTTGAACGTTTTTTGAACCCGGAACGCGTATCCATGCCCGATATCGACGTGGATTTCTGCTATGTGCGCCGCCCCGAGGTCATTGAGTATGTCACCAATAAATACGGGAAAGACCGCGTTGCCCAAATCGTCACCTTTGGTACCATGGCGGCGCGCGGCGCGATCCGCGACGTTGGCCGCGCGCTCAGCATCCCGTATAACGAGGTCGACGCGGTGGCCAAGCAGGTGCCGAACGAACTACATATCACGATTAATAAGGCGCTATCGGTCAACAATGAGCTGAAAAAGATGTACGACGAAAATCCGCAGACGCGCGAACTGATCGACACGGCGCGCGCGCTCGAGGGCATGCCGCGCCACGCGTCGACCCACGCGGCGGGCGTCGTCATCACAAAGGATCCGGTGGACACCTATGTGCCGCTGTCCCGGAACGACGACCAAATGGTCACACAGTTCCCGATGACGACTATCGAAGAACTCGGCCTGCTGAAAATGGATTTCCTCGGCCTGCGGAACCTGACGGTCATTGCTGACGCGGAAAAAATGGTGCGCCGCCATACGCCTGATTTTGACATTGAGACGGTGTCGATGGAGGATGAGGCGACTTACGCAATGTTATCGCGCGGCTCGACCATGGGCGTGTTCCAGCTTGAATCGGCGGGCATCACCAACGTTGTCACCGGCCTGCGCCCGCAGTCCATTGAAGATATTACGGCAATCGTCGCGCTGTACCGCCCAGGGCCGATGCAGTCCATTCCGCGCTACATCGAGTGCAAGCACCATCCGGAAAAGGCGACCTGCAAGCACCCGCTGCTGGAGCCCATCCTGTCGGTCACCTATGGGTGCATGGTCTATCAGGAACAGGTCATGGAGGTTTTCCGCCAGCTTGCAGGCTATTCGCTCGGCAAGGCGGACATGGTTCGCCGCGCCATGAGCAAAAAGAAAATGAAAGAGCTGGCCAAGGAGCGCGTGAACTTTATTCACGGAAACGAGGAAGAGGGGATAGACGGCGCGGTCAAACGCGGCGTGCCCGAGCAGGTCGCGGCCTCTATTTTCGACGAGATCATGGATTTCGCCAACTATGCGTTTAATAAAGCGCATGCGGTGAGTTACGCGGTCGTGACCTACCGCACGGCTTATCTCAAATGCCACTATCCGAGGGAATACATGGCGGCGTTGCTGACTTCGGTGCTCGACTGGTCGGAAAAAATCTCCGAATACATTCAAGCCGCGCGGGAAATGGGGATCGCAGTCCTGCCGCCCGATGTCAACGAATCCTTTGACGGCTTTTCCGTGTCCGGAAAGGATATCCGTTTCGGGCTTGCGGCGGTCAAAGGTGTTGGCCGCTCGTTTATGAAGCAGCTCGTCACCGAGCGTGAGCAGAACGGAGCATTTCTTTCGTTTCAACAGTTCTGCGAGCGCATGTACGACCATGAGCTGAACCGCCGCGCGGTGGAAAGCCTGATCAAAGCAGGCGCGTTCGATTCTATGGGCTGCTACCGCAGCCAGCTTTTGCAGGTGGCGGGCATGGTGATCGACGCGATCTCCCAAAGCCGTAAACGCAACATTGAGGGACAAATGGATTTGTTCGGCATGGCGGAAAGCCAGGTGCGGGACAGCGAAATCACGCTCCCCAACATTCCTGAGGCGGACAAGCGGGAGCTCATGAGCATGGAAAAGGAGACCACGGGGCTGTATTTGTCCGGGCATCCGATGGATGAATACCGCGATCTGGCTCAGAAAGCGCAGGCCGCGTCCATCCGCGCGATTTTAGACGATATGTCCGGCGAAAGCCAAGCGCCGGTCTATAAGGACGGAATGACGGTCCGGCTCGCCTGTGTTATTACCAATGTCCGGCTCAAATCGACGAAAAACGGTTCGATGATGGCTTATGTTACGGCGGAGGACGAATCGGCGGCGATCGAATTGATCGTTTTTCCAAAGTCGCTGCAACGATGCGGCGCGTATCTGACCGAGGACAGCGCTGTGCTGTTGACGGGTAAGATCGACGCACGCGAGGATGAAGCGCCTAAAGTGCTGCTGAATGAGGCGCAGCCGCTGACAGAAGCCGCGGTGGACAGCGCCGCCGCGCGCGAAAATCCGCAGAAATCGGTATTTACCGACGGGCAGGCGGCCAAACTGTCACAGCAGCGGTTATATCTGCGTGTGCCCGCGATGGCCGATGTGTCTTGTACAAAGGCCAAGAGCCTGCTTGCCGCGCAGAGCGGCGAAACGCCGGTCGTTTTCTGTCCGGCTGACACGGGCAAACGCATGCTCGCGCCCCGAACGCTCTGGTGCAGTGCGGATATCCCGCTCTTAGAGCGTCTGCGCGGTGTGCTGGGGGAGCAAAATGTCGCGATGAAGTAGCGCATTTGCAGATTTCGCCCTTTACGGCGGCGGTGTGCAGATGATATAATGAATCAAACTTTGGAACAGAGAATACAATCTGACAGGGAGGCTTCCTAAATGGACAAGCAAATTCGCAGGATCGGCGTGTTGACGAGCGGCGGCGACGCCCCGGGTATGAACGCGCTGATCCGCGCGGTCGTGCGTACCGCTTCGGCACATGATATTTCCGTGCTGGGCGTGCGCCGTGGATACAGCGGCCTGATCAATGGCGATATTATTGAAATGGGCTCGCGCTCGGTCGACGGTATTATCCGCAAGGGCGGCACTATGTTGTATACTGCGCGCTGCAAGGAAATGATGAGCGACGAGGGGCTGCAAAAAGCGGCCGACACCTGCAAATATCTTGGGATAGACGGCCTGATCTGCTGCGGCGGCGACGGGACGTTCCGCGGCGCGCAGGCGCTTTCGCGCATGGGCGTGCCCTGCATCGGGGTACCCGGCACGATTGATAACGATATCGTATGCACCGACTATACGATTGGTTTCGACACTGCCTGCAATACGGCGATCGAATGTATCGATAAGCTGCGCGACACCATGCAGTCGCACGAGCGCTGCTCGGTGGTTGAGGTCATGGGGCGTCGGGCTGGGCATTTGGCGCTGCACGTCGGCTGTGCGGTCGGCGCGACCGCGATCCTGCTGCCTGAGCGTGATATCGATTTTGACACCGACCTGATCGAGAAAATGCGCGTCGGCCGCATCAAGGGCCGCAACCATCATATCATTATTGTTGCGGAAGGGTACGGTTCGGCGCAGGACGTTGCAGACCGCATCCACGAATCGACTGGCATCGATACGCGCGTGACCATCCTCGGCCATATACAGCGCGGCGGCTCGCCGACCGCGCGCGACCGCGTGATGGCCACCCGTATGGGCTATGAGGCGGTCATGGCGCTTGAAGCGGGCAAGACAAACCGCGTCATCGTGTTCGACGACAACCGCGTGACCGATCTTGACATTGAGGAGGGGCTTGCGCGCCAGAAGGATCTGGAGCAGGATCTGTTTGTGGCGCAGCAGACGGTCGCTATCTGATGGGCAAGACCGTACTCATCACAGGAGGTTCGCGCGGCATAGGCGCGGCCTGTGTCCGCGCGTTTGCGCAGGAGGGCTGGCGCGTCGCGTTCCTATACCGGGAACGCGCGGATAAGGCCGGGGAGCTGTGCAGGACATTTCCAGACACGCTTGCGCTTCAGGCGGATCTGTCGAAGCCGGATGAGGTGGAGCGCGGCGTAGAGCAAGCGCAAAAGCATCTGGGCACGCTGGACGCGCTTGTCTGCAACGCAGGTATTGCGGAGCAGAAAATGTTTTGCGACCTGTCAGACGGCGACTGGACGCGTATGCTCGATGTGAACCTAATGGGCGCGGTGCGGGTGATCCGCGCGGCGCTGCCCGGGATGGTGCACAAAAAAAGCGGCAGTATTGTGACCGTTTCCTCAATTTGGGGCGTGCGGGGCGCGTCCTGTGAGAGCCACTATGCGGCGAGCAAGGCCGCACTGATCGGGCTTTCCAGCTCCCTTGCGCTTGAATTGGGGCCGTCCGGTATCCGCGTCAACTGTGTTGCGCCCGGCGTGATTGAAACCGATATGAACGCCAGCCACACGCCAGAAACCATGCGCGAACTGGCATTTGAAACACCGCTTGGCCGCATCGGCACGGCGGAGGAAGCCGCGCAGAGCATCTTGTTTCTCTGTTCGGAGAAAGCCTCTTTTATCACTGGACAGACGCTTGGCGTGACCGGCGGATTTTGACAAAATAAAAAAGAACCGGCTGCTTTTTAGGCAGCCGGTTCTTTTTTGTGTTTACAGCAGAGCGACGATCTTAGCGATCTCACCGCGCGTGATCTTGTTGTTGGGGCGAAGCGTGTTGTCCTCATAGCCGCTGACAATACCGGCGGAAACACAGGTCTTGACCTGTTCGGAGGCCCAGGAGGGCACCGAAGAAGCATCTTTATAGCCGAGTGAAGCGGCGGAGAAGCCACGCGGCAGGCTGCGGCCGATGACTGTCATGACTTCGGCGCGGGTGATGTCGGCGCTCGGGGCGAAATAGAGTTTGCCGCCCGATTTCTGGCCGCTCATGATGCCGGCCTGCGATACAGCGTAAACCGCGCCGCGTGCCCATGAAGGAATCTGCGCGTCGTCCGCGAAATCGAGCTTGCCGGTATAGGAGGTGTCCAGCCCAAGCACGCGCGCCATCGTGACGGCAAATTCCATGCGCCGAAGATTGCGCGACGGGCTGAAATACGTCTTGCCGTTCTTCGTCTCGCCTTTCATGATGCCGGACGTATACAGCAGGGAGGCATAGCCCTTGGCCCAATGCGTATCGGTATCGGCAAACGGATTTTTCGCGCTGCCTGCGGTCACGGTGACCGATTTCCGCGTGCGGTTGCCTGCGTCGTCAATTGCGTCGATACTGACGGCATGTGTGCCTGCCGCGAGCGCCCCGGTGGTTACGGTGAGGGCAGAACCACTCATTTTGGCGGCGTTCTGAAGCAGCTTACCATCGACCTTGACTTCAAAATTGGAGGCGCGTACCGGATATTTGCCGCTCTCCATGGTCGCCGTGCCGGTGATAACAGCAACCTTACCGGCGTCTATGGTCAGCTTGGTCTGATTCAGCTTAAGGGAGGGGGCGTCGCTGTTCACAACCGCATGGTGTGCGGAAACGACGATTTGGTCGAGATAGAGCGCGGAACCCGCGGAGCCGCTGCCCTGACGCTCAAAGCGCAGGCCGGTCAACGTTTTTGCGCCGTTTGGAATGGCTGCCTGCAGCCGCTGCCAGGATGTGGTGGTCGCCGCCGAAAGCGCCGCTGTCAGTTCGTTGCCGTCTACGTCCTCAAAGACTGCAGTCAGCGTGCTCATCGTGCCTGTGGATTGCGCAAGCAGCGATAGGTAGCTGCGGTCAGTAACATCTGTCTTGGGCAGGCTGATGGTGCCCGCAATCACTTTGGCGCCGTCATAAGAGGCTCTCAACGAGGATACGCCGCGCGCAGCCTCGGTATAGCTGTCCGCCAGTGCCAGTGTGATGCCGTCAGTGGCCTTGCACGGCTGGCCGTCCTCAAAGTCGGCCACGATCTCAGCGTCCTGCGGATCGCCCATGCCGACGGATACGTTTATTGTCTTTTTGGTCGAACCGTAAGAGCAGGTTAATGTGCCCGAGGCTGCGGACTGTCCGGCGGTGAACAGGCCGCTCTCGCTGACCGTGCCCACGCCGCCCGACACGCTCCAGGTGAACGACGTGTTATTCGAGCCCATTTTCTGACCCTGATGATAGGCGATGCCATCGAGCTGCATGGCCTGCCCCGGCTTGACCGAAATCGAAGAAATTTCCTTTTCGCCGTTCAGCACGGAGATCGAGTTAACGTCTCCGGTGACGCTGATATCCATTGAGCCGCTGACACCGCCCGAGGAACCGGTGATCGTGGCGGTACCGGTCTTGCTGCCCGCTGTGAACGTCTGTCCCTCGACCGTGCCAAGATCGCCCGATACCGTATAGCTCAGGCCGGAAGGCGCTTCTGCGGGGCCATAGGATGCATCCGCGCCTGCGACCGAAAACCAGGTCGACGCGCCCGGCATGACATAGCGGAAGCTAGGCGTGAGCACCGCATGACGGGTCACACCGTCCGCCGGTGCGTTATTGACAAAGAAGATATAGTTGGCGCAGCGGCGCTGCGAACCATCCGAAGGTCTGGTAATGAGTTCCGCGTCCGCGCTGCCGGGTCTGCGCAGCGCCATGGCGGATGAGCCGCCGCCGTCAAGGCACAGCGCGGCAACGCAGCCAAGCGCTTTCAGCTCATTGCCGAGTTCTGCCGCCGTCAAGCCAACACTGTGTGAGGACTGCAATCCGTCGATCTCATAAAGGACGACCGAACCGTCAGCCTTGATGCCGACCGCCGTGCGCGCCGTGCGGGAGGAAGCCGCGTCGATGCCGGAGGTCGTGACCGAGCCGCCGGCGATCAATTGCTTGCCGCCGACCGCATACTTAACGTCCGCCCAGTTGCCGTCGGACGCTCCGACAGTGAGCGTGACCTCGTCGCCAACCGCAAAATCAACCCAAGAGGGCACGTTCGCTCCGTCCGACTTGGTCAGCACCATTTGGTTGTCGGTGATTGTCAGTGAGCCGTTGCCCGTTCCCTTATTGACGACCTTTAGCTTAACGCTGCCGTTCACTTTGACCGGGCTGTTGTCAACGCGTTCCAGAATAATGTTGGTGCCGTTTGCGGTAAAATGGGTCTGGTCGTCGTAATTCCGGTCGAGCAGATATGCGCCCGCCGTAGTGCGCGTTTTATTGAAATAGGAGACGGAAACCGTGCCGGCAGAACCCGAAATCGTCATCGACATGGTAGGCCGGCCGATCACGGCCGACCCATCCGGCTTGAAGCCGACTGCGTATTGCCACGCGTCGGAAGAGATCAGCTCGCCCTCATCGATGACCAAACCGATCGGGATGCCGCTTGACATGACAAAAAAATCAGCGTTCGCGCCACCAATGACGCGCTTGCCTTCATTCGCCAGATATTTGACCGCGTTCATGATCGTCGCGTTGCTGCCGTAGAGGCGCTCATCCGCGTAGACGATCAGCGGGGATACCGAGCTGTTCGGCGCATAGGTCAGGATGTTTGCCTTTTGCAGGCCTGCGCCGTTCTTGCCCTCTGTACGGGTGTAGGTCGTGCCCTCTCCAACGGGATAGGAATAGCTGAAAGCGCTGTCGAACGCCGCGCCAGCGGCAGACAATACAAGCTGCCCGACCGCAAGCAGCAGGGCAGTGAGGCGGGTAAATTTGCGGCTTTGTTTCATGGTTCTCCTCGTTTTCTCAGATGCTTTTGACGACTTTCTCCAAAACCTCGGAGATTTTTGGGCTTCTCACCGAAACGTCGGAAACACGGTGGTAAAGCTCCTTGCGCGCATTATAAAGCCGGCGCGTTTCGGCTTGCTTGTCCGGCTTGTTTAGAAGCGGGCGGCTGTCCGAATAGGACAGGTTTTTCAGAATGCGGAAGTACGGTGTGTCGAGATGGATGAGCAGTCCGGTCTCCCGGATCGCTTTAACGTTTTCCTCCCGCAGCACCGCGCCGCCGCCGAGCGAAAGTACGATGCCGTCCCGCCCACAAAGCTCCCGGATATAGGCGGATTCGCGGTCGCGGAAATAGGCTTCACCTTTCTGCGCGAAAATGTCAGGGATCGGCTGTCCCTCTTTGGCCTCCAGATACTGGTCGGCGTCGACGAACGGCAGCCCGGTTAGGCGGGAAAGTTTGCGGCCGACCGTCGTCTTGCCGCTGCCCATAAAGCCGCACAGCACGATGTTTCGCTTACCGTGCTTGTCGTGCAGCCGCTTGACCGCCATTTTGCCGTATAACCGGCGTAGAATGGTCTCGCAGGCCTGCGGGGCGAACGCCGTGCCCGTCCAGATGGCCTGCGCATGCGCTGCCTGCATGACCAGCATGAACAGCCCATCGCGCGTCTTGCATTTTTTCGGGTTGGCAAGCTTCATGGTTGCGGTGACCGGCGGGTTGTAGATCGCGTCAAACACGTACTCAGTCTTTCTGGGCAAAAAGTGAAGCGGGCACGCCTCCTCTTTGGGGAACATACCGAGCGGCGTGGAATTTAAAACGATTTGAATGTCGCGGGGAATATGTTTGCGGCTGAACACGGCGACGTGCGCACGCGGCAGAGCGCCGCAGATCTGCTGCTGCAATGCGGCTGCCTTGTCAAGGTTGCGCCCGGTGATCGTGACAGACGCTCCCTCTCTGGCACAGTGATAGGCCATCACGGCAGCTGCGCCGCCGTAGCCCAGCAGTAGCACCTTTTTGCCGGAGAGTATCACGCCGTCCCGCGTAAGCGATTCGGCAAAGCCAAGGATATCGGTGTTATATCCAATGGCTTTGCCGCCGCGAAACGCGACCGTATTGACCGAATGCAGATCGCGCGCGGCGTTATCCACTTCGTCAAGCAGCCCAATTACGGCCTTTTTGTGGGGAATGGTGCAGTTGATGCCGCGAAGCTTTGCTTTGGCCAGTTCAAACGCTTCCGCAAGCTGCTCGGGCGGCACGGCGACGCCGATATAGTCCGCATCCTGTCCCGACGCTTCAAAAAGCTGTGTGTGCAGTTCAGGACTCATCGTATGCCCGAGCGGCCAGCCGAACAGTGCGTAGGTATCTTTTTGGGGTATAAAATTCTGAAATTCTTCAAAGGAAAGCAGCATCGCTTCAGCCTCCCAGACTTTGCAGCGTTTCAAAAAACGTCGGATAGGAGATCGCGACCACTTCGGGATCGAGGACCTGGCTGGAACCTTGGCAGGCGAGCGCGCAGACGGCGAGGCTCATCGCGATGCGGTGGTCTCCATAGGTCTCAAACGTTGCGCCGCGAAGCTGCTTGCCGCCGCGAATTACCATGCCGTCCGCCGTCTCGGTCACATCGGCGCCCGTTTTGGAAAGCTCGGCCACCATGGCTGCAATGCGGTTGGATTCCTTGACCTTGAGTTCGGCGGCATCGCGGATGACGGTCTCTCCCTGCGCAAATGCCGCGGCGACCGCCAGTACGGGCAGTTCGTCGATCAGGCGGGGGATAATGTCCCCGCCGATCTGGATGCCGCGGAGCACACTATGTTTGACGGTCAGATCGCACACAGGTTCCGCGTTGTCCCGGAAATTGCTTTCTGTGATGTCCGCGCCCATCGCGCGCAGCACATCCAGAATGCCGGTGCGCGTTGGATTGACGCCGACGTTGCGGATGGTGAGCGAAGAACCCGGAACGATCGCACCCGCAACGAGATAGAACGCAGCAGAGGAAATATCACCCGGTACCTCAATATCGACCGCGTACAGATCCTCCGGCGGATCGAGCGTGATAACATTGCCGTGCATCTCGATCTCCACGCCTAGAGCGCGGAACATACGCTCGGTATGGTCCCGCGAGGGCGCGGGCTCTATGACGGTGGTCTGCCCCTCGGCGTAGAGGCCGGCGAGTAAAACCGCACTTTTGAGCTGTGCCGAAGCGACGGGCAGCGTGTACGAAATACCGTGCAGTTCGCTCGGATATAGCTGCAGCGGGCAATAGTTTCCGTCCCTGCCGCTGATGCGCGCGCCCATTTCCATGAGGGGCATCATCACCCGTCCCATAGGGCGCTTTCGGATCGAAGCATCGCCGCTCAGTGTGGAGGAAAAAGTCTGACCTGCCAAAATGCCGCACAGCAGGCGAGTGGTCGTACCCGAATTGCCGGTGTAAAGCGTCCCCTCCGGCGCGTCCAGACCGTGCAGGCCGACGCCCTCGACGATGACCTCCTTGTCCGTGATCTCGACCGGGACCCCCATCTTGCGGAAGCAGTCGATGGTGGACAGGCAATCTTCACCCATCAGAAAGCCGGTGATGTGCGTGGTACCTTTTGCGAGCGCGCCCAACATGACCGCGCGGTGCGAGATTGATTTATCGCCCGGCACGGTGATTACGCCGCGCAGCGGGCCGGATGGCTTGACTTGCATGTTATTCCTCCGTTGATTCGGCGGCGCGGTAGCTGCCGATGACCTTGATGTAGGGTAGCTCCTCGTGAAGCTGGTATAGGAGCGCGCGTACCTTGCTTTCACACATGTTTCCGGTAAAGTCAATATAGAATACATAGCACCATGGGCTGTCTTTCATGGGGCGTGAGTGGATCTCGGTCATATCGACGCCGTAGTCGGAAAAGATGCCCAATACCCGGTTCAGCGATCCAGCGATGTTCGGGATATGAAACGCGATCTCGATGCGGTTGTCGTCCGGCTGGCAGGTGAGCGTTCGGCTGACCGCGATAAAGCGCGTTTCGTTGTGCTTGAGGTCGTTGATGCCCTCGGCGAGGACGTGCAGGCCGTAGCGTTCGGCGGCTTCGCGCGAGCAGATGGCGGCGAGATGTTTATCGCCCTTTGCAGCGACATTCTTTGCCGCAATTGCGGTATTTGCAGCTTCAAAGGCCTCGAAGCGATGCTCTTGTATGTAGGTGTGGCACTGCGGCAGCGCGTGCGGATGCGAACAAACGCGCTTGATATCCGTGAGCGCTGTGCCGGGCACTGCGGCCAGACAATGCCGGATTTTTTTGATATAGGAATGGTTGATCGATAAATCATATTCCAGCAGTAGGTCGTACACCTCGCTGACTGTACCCGCCGTCGTGTTTTCTACCGGAACCACGCCCGCATCGGCCTCTCCGTCGCGCACCGCGCGAAACACCTGTTCCCAAGTCGGCACATGCTGCGGCTCAACTTTAGGAAAAAGCGCCCGCGCCGCAAGCTCCTGATACGCGCCGGGCACTCCCTGGTAGTACACCGAACGGGGCGCGAGCGCGTTTGCTGCCGGATGGAATGGAAATTTGTCCGGGTTTTGGCGCAGCACCTCGCTGTATTGGTATTCACGGCTGGCACAGATCAGGTTTTGCAGCAGCGCGACGTATTTCAGGCGCAACTCCTCATCGAGACCGGCCGCGCGGTTTTGCAGGATCTCGGCTTCGCGGTCAGGTTTGAAAATTTTATCGTCAGTCTGTGCCTTAGTTTGTGCGACCTCCAGCGCGAGCGACATGCGTTGGAGAAACAGGCCGCGGATCTGCTCATCGACCTCATTGATATCTTGCCGGATGGCGGGCAGCTCACGCATAGCCGTTCGCCTCCCTCACAAGATCGGCGAGTGCGACGGCGACTGCGGCTTCAATGACCGGAGCCGCGCGGGTGACGATACAAGGATCGTGCCGTCCGTGGATGGAGAGCTGTTCTACCGTGCCGCGCGACAGGCTGAGCGTCTGCTGTGTCTGGCTGATCGAAGGGGTAGGCTTGATGGCCGCGCGGACGAGCAGAGGCATACCGCTTGTGATACCGCCTAAAATGCCGCCATTGTTGTTGGTTTCAGTTTTAACAACATCGCCGTCCTTGTAAAATGCGTCGTTTGCATGAGAGCCGCGCAAGGCGGCGAAACCGAAGCCCGCGCCGAATTCGACGCCCTTGACCGCCGGAACGGCAAACAGGATAGACGACAGCCTGCTTTCAACTGTGTCCATCATCGGACTACCCAGTCCGGCGGGCACCCCGATGGCGGCGCATTCGATCACGCCGCCGACCGAATCCTGCTCAAGCCGAGCATCTTCGATTGCAGCAAGCATCGCGTCCAGCGCGCGGGGGTTCTGCACCGGATAGTCCGCCAGCCGCAGCTGTTCGAGTTGCGCGGGGGTAACGCAGACATCGTCGAACGGCATGTCCTGGATTTGCGCGATCGACTGGATATGCGAGCCGACAAGAACGCCCTGCATTTTGAGCCACAGCTTGCACAGCGCGCCTGCAAACACGAGCGGCGCGGTCAGACGGCCGGAAAAATGGCCGCCGCCGCGCGGGTCGTTACACTTTTTGTAGCGCAGCATGCCGGTATAGTCGGCGTGGCCGGGGCGGGGCTGGTCTGCGAGCCCGGCATAATCGCCCGAGTGCTGATTGGTGTTTTCGATGACCGCACAGACCGGCGTGCCGGTGGTTCTGCCGTCAAAAACGCCGGACAGGATACGGGGCGTGTCGCTCTCGCTGCGCGCGGTCGACTGCTTATTTCGGCCGGGCGCGCGGCGCTCCATTTCACGCAGAATAAACGCTTCGTCGTAAACGACTCCGGGCGGAAAGCCGTCGATCGTAACGCCGATGCCGGCGCCGTGCGATTCGCCGAAGACCGAGATTCTAATGCTGTTTCCCCAAGTGGAGCCCATTTGCGCCCCTCCTTACAGTTTTAAAATAAGTTCGTGCAATTCTTCCGCCGGGAGCGGGGTGATCTCCGCTCGCCCAGGTTCGCGTACCAGAATGAAATTGATTGTCCCACCAAACTTTTTCTTATCCGATAACAGCGCCTCAAAGATGGCCTCGCGGTCATAGGACAACACAGTCGGCAGGCCGAGGTGGGTCAGCAAAGCGATAAGCGGGGTGGACAGATCCTCGCCGCCGCGCTCCGCCGCGAGCTTCGTCGCGCATACCATGCCGATGGCAACCGCTTGCCCGTGGGTCAGGTCGACATAATTTCCGAGTTTTTCCGCGGCGTGGCCGATCGTATGGCCAAAATTTAAGATCATGCGAAGTCCGGTGTCGTGCTCATCGATCGCAACCACGTCGCGCTTGATTTTAACGCATTCGCAAATAATCTGTTCAATATGCTGCCGGTAATCCGTCTTCGCGGACAAGGAAAGGATCTCCTTGTTTGCGATATAGCCGTATTTTACCACCTCGGCCATGCCGTCGGCAAAGGTCGCGTCCGGCAGGGTGGAGAGCACCGATGGGTCGATCAGGACGAGTCGGGGCTGGTAAAACGCGCCTACCAGGTTTTTTCCCTCAGGCAGATCGACGCCTGTTTTGCCGCCGACCGAGGAATCGACCTGCGCCAACAGCGTGGTCGGAATCTGGCAGAGCGACACGCCGCGCAGAAAGGTCGCGGCGGCAAAGCCGGTGATATCGCCCACAACGCCGCCGCCGAGCGCGATTATAAGATCCTTTCGCGTCATGCCGTTTTTGAGCAGGTCGTGATAGATCGATTCAACCGTGGAAAGGCGTTTGTGTTCTTCGCCGGCGGGGATCAGCGTTTCAGATACCGGCAGCGAAAACTGCGCTTTGAGCGTGTCCAAATAGAGCGGTGCGACCGTCGTATCGGTCACGATATGCACGCGGCTGGGCGAAAAGGTATCAAGGATCAGCGAAGCAGCATTTCGCAGCAGCCCGGTCCCGATGTGGATATCGGAAACACCGTTTGCGCCCGAAAGGGAAAAGGTTTGCGCCATATTGCGCCCCTCCTTACAGCTCGCGGCCGACCGCCTGGGCCACCGCGCGCAGATTCTGCATGGTGTCGTGGAAAGAATCGTAGGTCAGGCTCTGCGCGCCGTCGGACAGTGCGTGCGCCGGGTCGTTGTGCACCTCGATCATCAGGCCGTCCGCGCCTGCGGCGACCGCCGCCTTGGCCAGAGGCTCGACCATCCAGTAAATCCCGCCCGCGTGGCTGGGATCGACAATAACGGGAAGATGGCTCATGCGTTTTAAAACCGGGACCGCCGAAATGTCGAGCGTATTGCGGGTGTAGGTCTCATAGGTGCGGATGCCGCGCTCACAGAGGATAACGTTTTCATTGCCGCCTGCCATCAGGTATTCGGCGCTCATCAGGAATTCCTCCATGGTGTTGGCAAAACCGCGCTTTAAGAGCACAGGCTTATCGGTCTGCCCGAGCTCTTTGAGAAGCTCAAAATTCTGCATGTTGCGCGCGCCGACCTGGAAACAGTCGCACTTCTCCAGGAACAGCTCGATATGCGCGGGATTGGTGATTTCGGTGACGACCGGCAGGCCGGTGTCCATGCTGGCTTCGTGGAGCAGATCGAGCCCTTCGGCTTTCATGCCTTGGAACGAATAGGGGGAAGAACGGGGTTTCCACGCGCCGCCGCGCAGCACGGCCGCCCCCTCCGCTTTGACATGCCGCGCCACGTCAATGATCTGGTCGTGTCCTTCAACTGAGCACGGTCCGGCCATCACGACGAGCTTTTTCCCGCCGACGACAACGTTCTTACCTACCGCGACAAGCGTGTTATCGGGATGAAATTTGCGGTTGGCCAGCTTAAATGGCTCCTGCACTTTCAGAATATTGTCCACCTGCGGGTCGCGCAGCAGCGCATCCTTGTCGACCGCACCCGTGTCCCCGACCAGACCGATCACGATCGTGCCAGCGCCGTAGATCGGATTGGCCTTGACGTTCCAGCGTTCAATATGGCGGGAAAGCTCCTCAACATGTTCGCGGGTTGCGGTGGGTTTCATAATGATGATCATGGTTTCCGTCTCCTTTATATAGATGGTTTATTGTCGTTTGCCGGCGCGGACAAATAAAAAAAGCCTTTCATCCACAAAGAGGGACGAAAGACAAACGGTTCCGCGGTACCACCCACATTCGGCGCGCTAAAGCGCCGCACTTTTTCGGATACAAGTATATATCCTATCCCTATAACGGAGGAATCCCGTCAGCGCCTACTTGTGAATGCGTTCAGCGCCGCAGCTCAAGAGGGAACTTCATCGTACCGGCGTCTGCGTCCGTTTCCAGTCATGCCGGACACTCCCTGAAAGCCGCACTTGGGACAATTACTTTCCTCTGTCATCGCTTTGTGCAATATATGTACGTATTATAAAATACCTTGCACTTTTTGTCAACCGGTCTTTTGTTTCATTTTCATGTCATATGCGGGACAGGCCGGTGCATAGAGTAGGACAGGTGATAAAACATGGAAGTGAAACAGGACGAGACGTATCTGCAAGCAATCGACTGCGTGCCGCCGCCTTACCATGGTATGCTGGCCAGTCTCCCGGAGGGACATGACATTGAAGAGGTCCGGCTGCGGGCGGGGCGGCCGCCCACAGTCAAACGGCTGGGAGGCGAGCGGGAAACTGGGCTTCCACCAGTATCCGCCGAGCTGCTACGCGATATTTTGAGCCGCGCCGCGCGGTATTCAGTACATAGCTATGCAGATAGCCTGCGGCACGGCTTTTTGACGCTTGCAGGCGGCCACCGGCTGGGCGTGTGCGGTACGGCGGTCATGGAAAATGGGGAGGTCAGCGGAATCCGCGGCATCTCGTCGCTGAACTTGCGGGTCGCGCGGCAGATCGAAGAAGCGGGTTCGGAGATCGCGCCGCTCGAAAACGGGAAACCGTGTTCGATGCTGCTGCTCGCGCCGCCCGGCCTTGGCAAAACAACGCTGCTGCGCGAGCTGGCCCGCCGGGTGTCGGACAGCGGTTTATCTGTCGCGGTAGCGGACGAGCGTTGCGAAATCGCAGCACTTTCGTCGGGCAGGCCACAGTTTGAGGTCGGCGCGTGCACGGATGTAATCGAGGGCTGCGGAAAAAAAGAGGCGGCCATGATGCTGCTTAAGACCATGTCGCCCGCGCTGCTGGTCGTCGACGAGATCACAGCGCCCGAGGACGTTGAGGCGGTCGCGCTCTGCGCCCACTGCGGGGTTTCTGTGCTGGCAAGTGCGCATGCGCGGGATCTGGAGGATCTCCGGAAACGTGCACTGTACCGGACACTGCTCAAGCTCGGTTTATTCGAGCGGGCGGTCGTCATTTCGCTTGAAGACGGGCGCAGAAAGTATCAAATCGAAACGTTATAAAAAGGGAGGAACGCCTAATGCTCAAACTGCTGGGAGCGGTCATGATTTTTGGGTCGTGCGCGGCGCTGGGTTTGTCTGCGCGGCAGGCGCTCAGGCGGCGGGTCGCGGCGGCGGACGCGCTGCTGCTGGCGATGCAGCTGATCGAAAGTGAAATCGCCGGCCGGCGCGCGACGCTGCCCGAGATCATTGGGGAACTGGCAGAAAACGATAATTCATCGGTGCGGCTGGTGTTCGCGTCCCTTCAGCGCCGGCTGCGCGAGCAAAACGGGCTGTCGCTCGGCTATCTGTGGCGTTTTAACCTGCGCGAATGCGCCGCGGAGATCGGCTTGGGGGAAAGCGAGTGCAATATCCTGTGCGAGGCCGCGAACTATTTGGGGCGCTATGATGCGAACGAGCAGCTTGCAGGGCTGCGGCAGGTGTCGCGCAGGCTTTCAGCCGCTCGCGAGCAGGCAGCGGGGGAGTTGGCGAATAAGGGAAATCTGTACCGCACCTGCGGGATCGCGACAGGCATCCTGGTCGTGCTGGTGCTGATTTAGAGCGGAGGAAAAAATGGACGTTGATCTGATTTTTAAAATTGCGGCGGTCGGAATCTTGGTCGCTGTGCTCAGCCAGCTTTTGACCCGATCAGGACGGGAGGAACAGGCGCTCATGACCACGCTTGCAGGGCTCATCGTCGTGCTGATGCTGATTGTGCAGGAGATCAGCCAGCTATTCTCGATGATGAAAAGCGTGTTCGGGTTTTAGCGGTGGGCGAGCTTTTCGCGCTGTGCGGCGTCGCGCTGGCTGCCATTGTGCTGTCGCTGACCCTAAAAAAAGAAAGCCCGGCCATCGCGTTCCTGCTCGCGTTGACCGCGGGGCTGGTCATCCTGTTTCGCGTGTTTGCCCAGATCGGCGGCGCGGCGCAGCAAATGGAGCAGGTGTTCGCACAGGGCGGTATGACGCAGTCCCTATATCTGCCGGTACTTAAGACTGTCGGCGTTGCGGTAGTCGTGCGTATCATGAGCGCGCTCTGCAAGGATGCTGGTCAGTCCGCGCTGGCGGCCAAGCTGGAGATCGCGGGCGCTGTGCTCGCGCTCGCGCTGTGCCTGCCGCTCTTTGAACAGGTGCTTGCACTGGTTGGCGACTGGATCTGAAAGGACAGGAATGATGAAAAAGCTTTTTGCAGCCTGTCTGTTGGCCGCTCTGCTGCTGCCGTGCGCGTCAGCGGCTGGCGGCCAAACGGCGGACGGACAGACAAACGAGCTGCTCGGCGCGCTCCCGGCTGAACAGCGGCAATATCTGGACGGTGTCCCGTCCGATGTGGCGGGCGACCTTGGCGCGTCCTTCGGGAAACTGCTCGACAATTTGGCGTCTGATGGGCAGAACGCACTGCAAAGCGCGGTGCGCAGCATGGTCAAGGTCGCGGTCATTGTCGCGCTGACGGCCTGTGCGCGCGGTTTTTCCGCAGCAGCGGGCGGCGGGGCGGACGCCGCGGTCGATATGGCGGGCGCGCTTGGCTGCGGTGTCGTACTGCTGACCGATTTTTCGAGCGTTCTCGCGGTCTGCCGGGAGGCGCTTTCGCAGATCAGCGTATTTTCCGCAACGCTGCAGCCTGTGCTGGCGGCGGCGCTGTCCGTCGGCGGCTGCGCCACGACTGCGACAGTCTTACAAGTCGCGACGATGCTTGTATTCGATTTGGTCATCCGGCTGGTTACAACGCTGCTCGTGCCTGCCGTATGCGCCTATCTCGCGATCATCGCAGTCGACGCGGCAACGTCGAACGGCCTGCTGCGAGGATTGGCGGACGGAGTGAAAAGCTTGACTGCAGGTTCACTGAAACTCATTTTAACGCTGTTTATTACATATATCACAGTAGCAGGCGGCGTGTCGGGCAGCGTAGACCGGATGGCGCTTAAAACGGCGAAATTCGCGGTATCCGGGGCGGTCCCGGTGGTTGGTGGAATCCTATCCGACGCGACCGAGACCATGCTGACCGGCGCGGCGCTCCTGAAGAATACGGTCGGCGTGTTCGGTATGTTGTGCGTCACGGCGATCTGTCTGGTACCGTTTTTGCGTGCAGGCGCATGTTATCTGTGCTATAAAGCAGGCGCGGCTGTTTTGTCGCCCTTATGCTCCAAGAGCATGGAGGGGCTGCTGGGCGGCATCGGCACGGGATTCGGTCTGCTGCTCGGCATGCTCTCAACCTGCAGCGTGATTTTGTATTTTGAACTTGTCTATGTAGTAGCGATGGTGAAGCCGATATGATGGAATTATTTCGAATGATCCTGCTCCGCGTGACGCTGGCGGGAGCAGCGGCGTCGGTCGCGCTCGCGGTGTCGAAAGACAGCGCACTGCGCGAAATCGTGCGTGTCGCGGCTGGGCTTTTGATGGCGCTCGCGCTGCTGCAACCGCTTGCACAGGTGCGCCTGCCGCCGGTATCCGAGTGGTTTCAAAAGGATGGCATATCCGCTGCCGAGGTGCAGCGTGAAAACAGCCAGACAGCCATGAGCGCGGTCGGTGCCGCGATAGCGGATGTGCTGGAGCAGCGTGCGGCAAAAACGGGTATCGACTGCACGGTGCGTGTCGACATGGCGACGGACGCGGACGGCGTGCTGCAGGCCGACCATGTGACCGTATACTATAAAAAATCCGACGCGTCGCGGCTGGAGGAACTGCAACAGCTGCTGACAGAGGAATGCGGCGTGCCCGCCGAAAGACAGGAGCTGATCCAAAAATGAAAAAAATAGAGCTGGCCTTTTTACACCCCGCGGCGGAAAAGTTTTTGCCGCTGCTGAAAAAATACCGCGCGGTGTTGATCGTGCTGCTGACCGGTATGCTATTGCTTGCGTCCGGCGGCTGGTTTAAGGACGCTAAGCAGGTAAAGACTGCTGAAAAAGGCGCGGAACCGACCTTCGCCGTGTTTGACTTGGACACGTTTGAACAGGATCTGGGCGAGAAGCTATCGGCTATCGAGGGGGCAGGGCGTGTGTCGCTGATGTTGTCGCTTGATGAAACCGAAGAGGCGGTCTATGCGGTCGACGTACGGCAGACGCAGACTGGCGAGAACGGAAAGAGTTATGAGAGCAGCCTGACCGTGCTGAGCGACGGCAGTTATGGACAGTCCCCGGTATCGGTCAAAAATCTGCTGCCGACATTTCGCGGCGCAGTCGTGCTGTGCGACGGCGCGGACAATACGGCGGTGCGATATGCGGTCACGCAGGCGGTCTCGACAATTTGCGGCGTGGGTACGGACAAAGTTACTGTTCTGAAAATGGCAGCAGGTACATAAACAATAATGAACCAAATACAGGAGGGCGAGTGGACATGAAAAAGATCAAGAAACGCGGCGCGGTATATGGCGTGATCGCATTGATGCTGTGCGTCGCAGTATACCTCAACTGGAGCCATGTGGGGGCACCGGACGATCTGCTGGTGGCCGAGCAGGCGGGAAATGCGGCGCAGACAGGGGAGCCGACGGCAGACGGCGCGGGAACAGAGACGGGCGCACCAGCCTCGAACGATTATTTTGCGACCTCGCGCCTGTCTCGCGAACAGGCCCGCGACGAAGCGATCAGCATTTTGAAAGAGACAACAGAAAGCGAAGCGGCGGACAGCGAAGCCAAGGAGCAGGCGACCGCACAGATTTCTGTGCTGGCGGAAAACTCGGTAACGGAGGCGCGTGTTGAAAGCCTGATCCGCGCCAAGGGCTATACGGATGCAGTCGTCATGATTGGCAGCGATAGCTGCAACGTTGTGGTAGAACCACCCGAGGGTGGGCTGCAGGCGACTGACGTGACCGTACTCAAGGATATCGTGATGACGGAAACTGCGATGACTGCGGGGCAAATTAAGATCGTCGAGGCGGCGTAAAACGCATTTTGCCTTTGCTTTTCGGGCAAACTGTGCTATAATGCCCGTAAAGGAGAGTGAGCACTATGGCAGAGCATAAGGAGTATTGGTCGACCACGGGCGAGCAGGGCACGATCAAGATCTCTGAAGACGTTGTCGCCTCTATCGCCGCGCTTTCCGCCTCGGATACCGAGGGCGTCAGCGGCCTGTATTCAAGTTTGACGAGCGATATCGTCAGCTTTTTGAGCAAGAAGAACCTGTCTAAGGGCGTGCGGATCGAGCTCGACGGCGAAGGCGCGGTCAAGCTTGAGATTAGTTTCCTCGCGCTGTTTGGCCACAACATCCGCGAGGTCGCGGGGCAGGTGCAGCAAAATGTAAAGTCGGCGGTCGAGTCGATGACCGGACTGCGGGTTGAGTCAGTCGATATCCATGTCGGCGGCGTTACCTTTGCCCCCTGTGCTTCGGCTGAGGAAGAAGCGCAGACGGAATCCTAAACAGCAGAAAGAAACGGCACGGTAGGCTTACCGCGCCGTTTTTCTTTGTCTATCCGCTTGCGTTTTTGGTAAAAATACGATAGAATAAGGCTTATTCAAGAGATTTGACGAAATCGGGAGGAGCCTGCCGCTGTGAGCAGAAAAAAAGCAAGAGAGATAGCCTTTCATCTGGTTTTTGAAATGGGATTCCGTGAGTTCGAGGCGGACGAGGTGCTGGCCGACCGGTTGGACGACAGCTTGATGAGTGCGCTGGGAGGAGATATCGCGCTGTATGCCGGCAAGCTGGACAATGCGCAGACAAAATATATCTGCGAGGTTGTCAAGGGCGTTGCCGCCAATCTCAGCGAGCTGGACAAAACGATCGAAAAGTATTCACGCGGCTGGAAGCTAAGCCGTTTGTCGCGCGTGACGATTGCGATTCTGCGGCTCGCGCTGTATGAAATGAATAACGTGAGCGACGTTCCGGTCGGCGCTGCGATCAACGAGGCGGTCGAACTCGCCAAGACGTATGATGCCGAAGAAGCCGCCGCGTTTATCAACGGCATTTTGGGTTCGGTCGCGCGCGCGCAGAACGGCGAACAGCCGGAGACCGTACCGTCGGAAGAAGCCAAACCGGAAACGGCGGGCGGGAACGATGCCTGATTGGTTTCTGGGGATTGACACCTCAAATTACCGGACCTCGGCGGCGGTATACGATCCGGTAAGCGGCGTATGGCAGAACGAGGGGAGCTTGCTTGACGTGCCGGAAGGCGCAATTGGCCTTCGCCAGTCGGACGCGCTCTTTCAGCATACTGTGCGCCTGCATGAGAAAATAGAGGCTTTGCCGCAAGGGGCGGTGCGCGCTGTAGGCATCAGCACCCGGCCGCGCGCGGTCGAAGGATCGTATATGCCCTGCTTTTTGGCGGGGGAAAGCGTCGCGCGGAGCGCGGCGCATTTGCTTTCTGTGCCGCTGGTGGCATGCTCGCACCAGCAGGGACATGTTGCTGCCGCGGCGCTTTCGGCGAACAGGCTCGATTTGCTCGACCGACCGTTCCTTGCTTGGCACTTGTCAGGCGGCACGACCGAACTGTTGCTGGTCCAGCCGGGCGCGGATGGTCTGCCGGACTGTGCCTGTGTCGGTGGGACGACCGATTTGTCGGCCGGACAGCTGATTGACCGAGCGGGGGCGCTGCTCGGCCTGCCGTTCCCGTCGGGCGCGGCACTGGACAAGCTTGCGGTAGGCACTTTGCCGCAAGCGGGCTATGCGCCCAAGGTTTCCGGAAGCCGGTTTTCGCTCTCCGGTATGCAGAATCAGGTTTTGGCGCTGTATGAGCGTGGAGAGCCGTCTGAAACGGTCGCGCGGTTCACTCTGGAAACGGTGGCCAACGCAGTTGTCAAAGCGACTGGGCAGGCGCGTAGGCAATATGCCTATCCCGTCCTGTGTGCGGGCGGTGTGATGGCGAGCGAGATCGTGCGCACGCGCATGCGGCAGACGGTGGAGGACGTGTTTTTTGCCGACCCCGTATTGTCCGGAGACAATGCAGTGGGCGTAGCGGTGCTCGCCGCGCGGCAGTATGAAAGGAATAAGACGTGAGTACGGTCTATACAGTCTCACAACTGAATAACGAAATCAAAGATTTGCTGGACGCGGTCCCAGGCTACCGAAACCTGTTTGTGCAGGGTGAGATTTCAAATTATAAGGCGCATTCGTCCGGGCACCACTATTTGACGCTCAAAGACGAAAGCGCGGCGGTGGGCGCGGTCATGTTCCGTTCGGACGCGGCACGGCTGAAATTTCGGTTGGAAAACGGCATGAAAGTCATTGCGCGCGGACGGGTCAGCTCGTTTCCGCGGACGGGGCAGGTACAGCTTTATATTTCAGAAATCGTGCCGGACGGCGCGGGCGCGCTTAACGTCGCCTTTGAGCAGCTCAAGCGCAAGCTCGCGGACGAGGGGCTGTTTGACGAGGCTTTTAAAAAGCCCATTCCGAACTTTCCCCGCAGTATTGCACTTGTCACTTCGCAGACCGGCGCGGCGGTTCGTGATATGATCCGCATTTTGGGCCGGCGCTGGCCGCTTGCCAAGGTAACGCTCTATCCCGCGCAGGTGCAGGGCCAGGGCGCGGCGGAAAGCCTTTGCAGGGCTCTGGCGCTGACAAATGCGATTGGCGATGCGGACGTGATTTTGTGCGGCCGGGGCGGCGGGTCGATGGAGGATTTGTGGGCGTTCAATGAAGAACCGGTCGCGCGGGCGATTTTTTCCTCGGAAATACCGGTGATCTCTGCGGTCGGACACGAGCCGGATGTGACTATTGCCGACTATGTCGCAGACCTGCGCGCACCAACGCCGTCTGGCGCGGCCGAGCTGGCGGCGCCCGAACAGGGAGAATGCCGCCTTGCTTTACGCCAAATGGACGCGCGGCTGCATATGGCAGCACAGCGGCAGGTGCGCGCAGTGAAAACCCGTTTTGAGACGCTGTATGAGCGTCTGGCGCTTCGTACGCCAGCCAGATATATCGATGAAAAACGCTTGCTGTTAGATCAGGTAAGCGAACGGCTTTATGTGGCGATGCCGAAGCGGCTGGACAGCAAGCGGCAATCACTGCAGATGGCCGTTCAGCGCCTGTTTTCTGCTGGGCAGACTGTTACGGCGATGCGTCGGCTGCGGTATGCGAAAGCTGTGGCGACGCTGGACGCAATCAGCCCGTTAAAAGTGTTGTCGCGCGGCTACGCAGTGGCGACAGGCAGGCAGGGCGTGATTACGGACGCGGCGACGCTTCGCACAGACGACATGCTTCGCGTACAATTTGCAAAAGGCACGGCGCACTGCCGCGTGACGGATACCGAGAAAGGGGAATGTTAAATGGCGGCGGCCAAAACATTTGAAAGCCAGATGGCGAGGCTTGAAGAAATCGTGCGGTTGCTGGAAAAAGGAGAAGCGCCGCTGGCGGACAGCATGAAGCTGTTTGAGGAGGGCACCAAGCTGTCCGCTGCGCTGGGCAAGCTGCTCGACACAGCCGAACAAAAGGTGACGGTGATGCTGGAAAACAGCGAGGGCGAACTGGTTGAGCAGCCCTTTGAAGCGGAGGACGCGGAAAGATGACGATGAAAGAGCGTCTGGATGCGGATATTGCGATGATCGAACCGGCGCTCTCCCGCTATTTGTCGGAAGAGCAGCACGCGGGATATGACGTGATTTTTGAGGCGGTCAAATATTCAGCCTTAGCGGGCGGGAAGCGGCTGCGTCCTGTGATCGCACTTGAATTTTGCCGTTTGTGCGGTGGCGATGTGGAACAGGCATTACCGTTTGCGTGTGCGCTGGAAATGATCCACACCTATTCGCTGATTCACGACGATCTGCCCTGCATGGATGACGATGACTTGCGCCGCGGTCGCCCGACGAACCATAAGGTATATGGCGAAGCTGTCGCTGTGTTGGCGGGCGATGCGCTGCTGACCCGGGCGTTTGAAGTAGCCGGAGAGGCGAACGGCGTGCCGGCGGAAACCACGCTGAGATGTATCCGGATACTGGGGCGCGCAGCGGGTATGAACGGCATGATCGGCGGACAGGTGCTCGATATGGAGAGCGAGCATCAAAAAATCGCGCTAGACAGGCTCATGCTGTTGCAAAAGCTCAAAACCGGCTGCCTCATCCATGCGGCGGCTGCGCTCGGCTGCACGGTGGCGGGCAAAACAGACGATAAAACGCTGTCGGCGGCTGAAACGTTTGGCAATAAGCTTGGCCTCGCGTTTCAGATTCAGGACGACCTGCTCGATATCGAAGGCGACAGCGCAGTGCTCGGCAAAACAATCGGAAAAGACGAGAAAAGTGAAAAATCGACCTTCCCATTGCTCTTGGGTGCTTCCAAATGTCGAGAGCTGGTGCGCAGCCTGACCGAGGAAGCGGTATTCGCGCTGAACGGATTGGGTAGCGACCGGTTTCTCGCAGATCTTGCATACAGTCTGATTGGCCGCGAAAGCTAACAAAATTGCAAAGAAGCCTCCGGCCAAAGGGCTGGAGGCTTCCGTATTCTGCGCGGTCACACCTTTTCTTGTTCTTGCACTTTTTCATGGGGGCGGTTATAATAAAAAATGATTTTTACTAGGGAGACTGTCTGTATGAAACGACTTCTAGCGGTGTTACTGCCGCTTTTTCTGCTCAGCGGCTGTGCGCCAAAGGAATATTTGACAGATTTTTTTGCCATGGATACTTTTATGTCCGTTCGGGTGCAAGGCCAGAAGGCACAAACTCTCGCTGCGCAGTGCGAACAAAAGGTAAACGAATTGGAAAAATTACTGTCCCGTACACGTGCGGACAGTGCAATTTATCAGATCAATGCTCTATCAAGCGAAACACTTCCGTCGTTGGTGACAGCGTATATTCAGGAGGCGGCGTCGCTGTCTTCCTGGACAGAAGGATGCTTTGATCCAACTGTTGCGGTATTGACTGATTTATGGGGTATTGGTACAGATGCTGCGTGCGTGCCAGAGCAGAAAAAAATCGACGAAGCGCTCCTGCAGATTGGTGCAGACAATATTGAAATTGGAAAATTAAATGAATCGGATACGTGGGAAGTGACATTGAGAAACGGTGCACAGCTTGATCTTGGCGGTATTGCCAAAGGAATTGCCGCTGATGAGTGCGCTGCGATTCTACGACAGGCGGATGCCTCTGGGCTGCTGATGCTGGGCGGTAATATTTACGCTGTAGGCTCGAACAGCGGCAAACCATGGATTGTTGGCATTGCCGATCCGGACAATACCGCCGATTATCTGGCAACGGTCGCGGTAGAGGACTTGTCAGTCGTGACATCGGGCGACTATGAGCGTTATTTTGAGCAGGGCGGCAAGCGATATCATCATATTTTTGACCCACGCACCGGCTATCCGGCAGATTCAGGGCTGCGCAGTGTGACCGTGATTGACGAGAACTCAACTATGGCTGATGCGCTGACGACCGCACTGTTTGTCATGGGGCTGGAGGACGGTATGGAATTCTGTGCAGCAAATGGGATAGCTGCTGTGTTTATCACAGCGGACAAACAGATCCATACGACACCAAAGGTGAAGCAGATTTGTGCCTTCACGTTTGATGGCGAGGATAAAGGATATACCTATGTGCAGTAAGTTAAAATGGGGAGACTTGGTCATTATCGCAGCTGTGCTGGTGACGGCGGGCACACTGGCAGTCATATTGTCGCTTCAAACTGCCGGTGATCGACTGTATGCCGAAGTGTGGCAGGACGGCGTACAGATTGAGAGGGTCGAACTGACCGATAAGACAAATCAGACAATCGATTTGGGGGGGCATAATCTGATTGTGCTCTCGGGCAAGACCGCGCGCATGGTGCAGGCCGATTGCCGCGACCAAGTCTGCGTGCGTACGGGTACGTTGACGCGCGCGGGTCAAGCCGCAGTCTGCCTGCCGCATAAAGTTGTGCTCAAACTTGTCGGCGGCAAGAGCGAAGTTGATGCGATTGTATCTTAAAAATTTTAAAGAAAGGAAACCGCTTATGAAAACAAAGCGCCTGACCCTTTGCGGACTGCTGACCGGACTGGCAATCGTACTGTCGATTGCCGAACGCCTATTTCCGCTCGATGCGGTGATTCCGGTGCCGGGTATTAAGCTGGGCTTGGCAAATGTGGTCACGCTGTTTGCGCTTACCCAGCTGCGCGTGCGGGACGCCTTTGCAATTCTGATCTGCCGTGTTGTGCTGGCGTCTTTGCTGATGGGTAGCATTACCGCAATGATTTTTTCCTTAACGGGCGGTTTGCTGTCACTGCTCGCAATGTTGGCGCTTCTGCATGCGGAGGGGCGGTTTTGCTCTCTATTGGGGATCAGTGTCGTAGGCGCGGCGGTACATAATGTTGGCCAGGTGGTAGCGGCAGTGTTTTGGATGAATACGGGTGCGGTGGTTGCATATCTGCCGTTTCTGCTGGTCATGTCAGTACCGCTTGGCCTGGTGACGGGGCTGACCTGCTCCGCGGCGCTTTCTCATATGAAAAAAATTAATTTTGGCGCATAAGGCGCATAAAGAGAAAAAACGTTCCCATACTATGAGCAAACATGCAAGGAGGGAACTGTAATGAAAAAGCTTTTCGCTATGCTGACCCTGCTGACGCTACTGCTCGGCTGTGGCTGCTCGAACACGAAGGACACACCGGCAGATGACAATGCAAACGGCAACGGCACCACCCAGGGTACGGATGAAAACAAGAATGATGCCGGCAATCCAACCGAAGGCGCGGGCGATGCGCTGGAGAACGGCGCGAACGACGTAGGCGACGCGGTTGGAAATGGGCTGGAAGACGCCGGCGAGGCGCTGACTGGCAATGAAAACAATGCCAACAACACAACCAACAACAATGCCGGAGAAAACGGCACGGGTATGACAGACAACACGACGGCTAAGCCGTAAAAGAAAACAGCTCCCCAACCGGGGAGCTGTTTTGTTATATCTGCGTGGTAAATACCTGATAGCCCTCTTCGATCATCTTGTCGATCAAGCGCTGCGCATGTTCCACACCACCGACCTCACAAACGACTTGTATTATAGCCTCTCCGATATCGAGATCAGCCTGAACACGGTCGTGTTGGAACAGGATGATATTGGCGTTTTGATCGGCAACCAAATGAGAAAAGCGTTCCAGCGCGCCGGGCGCGTCAGGCATGATGGTGGAAAACTTCAGGTGGCGGCACCGGGTAACGAGGCCCTTTTCGACGATTTTATGAATAAAAGATACGTCGATATTGCCACCCGATAGCACGCAGACCACTTTTTTGCCTTTGATATCCACCTTGGAGTTAAGGACGGCCGCGAGCGAAGCAGCCCCTGAGGTTTCGACGACCTGCTTAGTGCGCTCGAGCAGCAGTAAAACGGTTGAAGCGATTTCGGCGTCAGATACCGTCACAACGCGGTCGACATACTGCTTGATATACTGGAAAGTGGTCGTACCGGGTGTCTTTACGGCGATGCCGTCCGCGATCGTGCGGACTGAATCGGACGGCGTCAGTTCTCCGGTACGGAAAGAATTAGCGACCGCAGGCGCACCTTCAGCCTGCACGCCGATAATCTGGATGCGCGGATTGACTTGTTTGGCGCAGGCTGCAATGCCTGAAATTAAGCCGCCGCCGCCAACCGGGACAAAGATCATATCGACAAAGGGCAGGTCGCGCAGAATCTCCAGCGCGATCGTGCCCTGACCAGCCATAACATCTTCATCGTCAAACGGGTGGATGAACTCAGCACCCGTTTCTTCGCAGATTTCGCAGGCGCGGGCATAGGCTTCGTCGTAAATATTTCCAGCAAGAACAACTTCAGCGCCATACCCTTGCGTAGCAGAGACCTTGGCGATCGGCGTCGAGCGTGGCATAACGATAGTGGACTTCACGCCGACCGACGATGCAGCAAATGCGACGCCCTGAGCATGATTACCCGCAGAAGATGCGACGACGGCATGCAGATCGCCTTCTTTGTAGCGTTTCATGATCTTGTTGTAGGCACCGCGAACTTTAAATGAGCCGGTCTTTTGCTGATTTTCATATTTGAGATAGACCTCAGCGCCAGTCATTTGCGAAAAAGTGCAGGAGGTCGAGAGCGGAACGTCGTGGATAACGTTCTTCAGGCGGTCGGCGGCCGCCTCAAAATCCTTGAGTTCAAGCATGTTTTATTCTCCAATTTAGCATGATAAACATTATTTTAGCACGCTTGCAGGTCAAATGCAAGAGGCGCTTTATGGGCGGTAACAGCTTGCTAGACTTAGGATTTGTTATTAAATGTTGAAATAAAAATAAAACACTGTTGCTATTTAAATGACACTTTGTTATAATTGTAACATAGATATAGTGCGCGAATGTGCACATATGGAGGAGACTGGCATGGACGAGCAGATGAAAGGCTTTCGCGGCGCAGTTTTCGGCGGTTTTCGGCGGGAAGACGTGCTGCGCTACATAGAGGAAACCGACCGGAATTATCATGAGCATACCGATTCACTGCAAAACTCGCTGACCGAATCGCAGACCGCGCTGTCTGAACTGCGTACACAAAACGATCAGTTGATGGCGAAGAATGCCGAACTGCTTGAGCGTTTAGGCGAAATGACACTGGACGCGGATCAGATTCGCGCTAAGCTGGACGATATCGAAAAGGGTTTTACGATGCAGACGGCTGAAATTGAAGCCCAAAGCGCCCGTGCGGCAGCTCTGGCAGAAGAAAATGACCGTCTGGCAGAGGAAAATGCTAAACTGTCCGAGAAATGCGGTGAATACGCTGCATCTAAGGATAAAATCGCCGAAATGGAGTTGTCCGCCTATCGGCGCGCTAAGCAACTGGAGGAAGATGCCAAAAACGAGCTTTCAAAGCTCCGGCGGCAATCTATAGATATGATTGACCAGGTTAAGCGCCAGATTGATGCAGCCAAAGAGACTTATAGTGCCGTACTTGCGCGTAGCCAGGCAGAATCGGCTGAGATGGCGCGGAAAGCCAACGAAGTGATTGGGGAAATCGACCGTATCAGCAATACGCTTGGCAAGCCTGAGGCGAACGATGGAAAGGCGAAAGGCATTCGCGACATGCTGGCAGGCCTGCGCCCAAAGACGGAGGACTAAAGCCATGGCACATTATGATCTACATACCAACGAACTAAAGAATATGGCCCCAAAGCTGCGCGCAGGGGATACGGTCAGCCTAACGGGAACCGTTTATACCGCGCGCGACGCGGCGCATAAAAAAATCGTCGCTGCGATGGATGGGGGCGAGCCACTTCCGTTCGATTTGGACGGAGCTGCAATCTACTATGCAGGTCCGACCCCGGCCAAGCCGGGGCAGGTAATCGGCTCGGTCGGTCCGACGACTTCGGGCCGCATGGATCCCTATGCACCCCGCCTGTTAGATGCCGGCCTTGCCTGCATGATCGGCAAGGGGGTACGTAGCCAAGCTGTGCAGGATGCGATGGCGCGAAACGGCGGCGTGTACATGGTGGCGATCGGAGGCGCGGGCGCTGCAAAAGCGGCCAGTATCAAAAGGGTCGAAGTGATCGCCTATGATGAATTGGGCTGTGAGTCGGTCAAACGGCTGACGGTCGAAAACTTCAGCGCAATCGTATCGCAGGACTGCGTGGGTGGAAACTTGTACCGTGATGGTGTAGCCGAATATAAGAAATAGGCGTGAGACAAAGGATTTTTGCTATTTTAGGATAGATGGAGGAAGAATGCTGTGCGCAATTTTGAAACCGATGTACAGTTGCTGAAATACCGTGTGCTGAAAGAGGTCGCCGGACGTGCGTACGACGGAAACCTTATGGAAAGCTATTATGAAATCCCTAAAATCATTTCACCCGGTCCAAAGGCGACTATGCGTTGCTGCATCTATAAAGAACGCGCGATTGCACAGGAACGCGTCCGTCTCGCCATGGGCGGCGACCGGCGCAATCCCAATGTGATTGAGGTCATTCCGATCGCTTGCGATGAATGCCCGGTGGAACGCTATCAGGTCAGCGAGTCGTGTCGCGGATGTATTTCGCAGCGCTGTATTAAAAACTGTCCCAAGCATGCGATTACCAAGTCCAAAAACGGCAGGGCAGTCATTGATCCCGACCTATGCATCGAGTGCGGCAAATGCGCCCGCGTATGCCCGTATGGCGCGATCACGGAGCATGTCCGCCCGTGCGAACGCTCGTGCAAGGTCGGCGCGATCCAGATGAACGAGGAAAAGAAAGCAGCGATTGATATCGATAAATGCATCGCGTGCGGCGCTTGCGTCTACCAGTGTCCGTTTGGCGCGATCATGGATAAATCGTTCATGGTGGATGCGATCAATATTATCAAAAACGCCCATCATGGCGAGAACTATAAGGTGGCTGCCATTGTTGCCCCTGCGCTCGCCGCGCAGTTTGATGAGGCAAGCCTCGGACAGGTGGTGACCGGTATCCAAAAGCTCGGGATTGATTATGTCGTCGAGGCCGCTATGGGCGCCGATATGGTCGCCTCCAAGGAAACGGACGAACTCGTGGAAAAAGGCTTTTTGACCTCGTCCTGCTGTCCGGCTTTCGTATCGTACATACAAAAGCAGGTGCCCGAACTGGCGGATAAGATATCGCATAATCTGTCGCCGATGGCTGAGATTGGCCGGTATGTCAAAATTAATGCGGATATGCCGGTCAAGACGATTTTTATCGGCCCTTGTACGGCAAAAAAAGCCGAGCAGCAGAAGCCGACAGTCGATTTATGGATTGACTGCGTCATCACCTTTGAAGAACTGCAGGCTATGTTGGATGCCCGGGAGATTGAGCTCAATGTGCTCGATGAAACCGCGCTGGTCGACGCGTCGCCCTGGGGCCGCATTTTCGGCCGCAGCGGCGGTCTGACGGAGGCGGTACTGGAGGCTGCAAAGGAAAAGGGGCTGGAATTTGAGGTCAAGGCAGAGGTCTGCAACGGCATTGAAGAGTGCAAGCTGGCGCTGCTAAAAGCTAAGGCCGGAAAGCTGGATAAAAACTTTATTGAGGGCATGGCGTGCGTCGGCGGCTGCGTTGGCGGTGCGTGCAGCCTCAACCATGAACCCAAGAGCCGCATGAAGGTCGACCAATACGGCAAAAAGGCTGAGAATCAGGAAATACAGACAGCTATTGACAAGTATAAGGTGCAGGTCTAACAACATAATAGTTCCCCCTCGGACATATCCTTTCTTGCAAGGAACGTCCGAAGGGGGATTTTTATGAAACTGGGGTTTCGGCGTACGGCGGTGCAGGCGCTATGCACTGTTCTCATCCTGTGCGGTCTGATAGGCGGCACACGGGTATGGGGCAGGGATATGCCTGTTGCCGCGTTTGGCAAGGAGGAGGGCGTCGAGCTGCCAATCCTGATGTACCATAGTATTTTGAAGGATGGGGCAAGGCAGGGCAAGTATGTGCTCAGCCCGAACGCACTGGCAGCCGATTTGGATTATCTAAAAAAAGAAGGATACGAAACGATTACAGTGGCCGACTTGCTCGCCTATGTCAAAGAGGGAGCCGCACTTCCGCAAAAGCCGGTCATGATAACGTTTGACGACGGGTACTTCAACAATTATGTCTATGCGTATCCGTTATTGAAAGACCGAGGCATGCGGGCGGTGGTGTCGGTGATTGGTAGCCAGACCGCGCTGTTTACCGAAAACGGTGAGGAAAATGCTTACTGGTCGCACCTGAAGCTGGAACATTTGGAAGAAATGCAGGATGTGTTCGAGGTGCAAAACCATTCATGGAATCTGCATGAATATGGTGAGCGCCGGGGCTGTCTGCGCCGTAAGGGCGAGGATGAAGTCAGCTATGAATCGTTCCTGCGTGAGGACACCGAGCAGACGCAGGAATTGCTTGTCGAGGCTGGCCTACCCGAACCAACCTGCTATACTTACCCATTCGGCGCATGTTCAAAAGAAAGCGAGCAAGTGCTGCGGTCGATGGGCTTTCAGTGCACGCTGGGCTGCTCGGAGCAGATCAACACTGTGACGCGTGATCCCGAGTGCCTTTACGGTATGGGACGCTTTAACCGTCCGGCAGGAGTCAGCACGTCAAGTTATATGAAAAAAGCGCTGGGAGAGTGAGCGGATGGAGTGTCTGCGTTTTTCTGATCTGCACTGCCGGGAGGTTATCAACCTATGTGACGGCGCGCGTCTTGGCGAAGTGATCGATCTGGTCATCGACCCGGTTGGCGGTAACATCACAGCAATTGTTGTACCTGGGCGTGGCGGGTTCTTAAATATGTTTTCACGTGAGGATTGTGTGATCCCGTGGAACTGCATTGAGACGCTGGGCGAGGATTATATTCTGGTTCGATGGAGAAAATAAGTATAAATCCGCGCATATAAGCAAAAAATGTTTGACAACCGTGTCCGGCTATGCTATCCTATAAAAGCACGATTGACGTGTGATAATCAAATTCTCACACTCCGCGATGAAAGCGGCCGGTGACCGAAAGGTTGCCGCTGTCAGATGACCCGGAGTGGACGAAACAACCGAGGAGGAAACGAAAAATGGGAGTTATCTCTATGAAGCAGCTGCTGGAGGCCGGCGTACACTTTGGCCACCAGACCCGCCGCTGGAACCCGAAGATGGCGACGTACATCTTCACCGAACGCAATGGTATCTATATCATTGACCTGCAGAAGACCGTCAAGAAGCTGGAAGAAGCGTATTTCTTCGTTCGCGATATCGCTGCTGCGGGCGAATCTATCCTGTTTGTCGGCACCAAGAAGCAGGCGCAGGACGCAATTCGTGAGGAAGCCGAGCGTTCGGGACAGTTTTTTGTCAACGCACGTTGGCTGGGCGGCATGCTGACCAACTTTAAGACCATGCGTACCCGTATTGCTCGTCTGAACCAGCTTCAGAAGATGCAGGCAGACGGCACGTTTGACCTGCTTCCGAAGAAGGAAGTTATCAAGCTCCAGCTCGAAATCGCCAAGCTCGAGAAGTACCTCGGCGGTGTGCGTGAGATGAAGAAGCTGCCGGGCGCGCTGTTCGTTGTCGACTCCCGCAAGGAGAAGAACGCAATCGCCGAAGCCCGTAAGCTGGGTATCCCGATCGTTGCGATCGTTGACACGAACTGTGACCCGGACGAGGTCGACTATGTGATCCCGGGCAACGACGATGCGATCCGTGCCATCAAGCTGATCTCCCAGACCATGGCAAACGCTGTGCTGGAAGGCAAGCAGGGCGAGCAGCTCGAGGTCGAGGCTAAGGCAGAAGCCGAAGCGCCGGCTGCGCAGGCTTAATCGAATAAAATTGTAAACCGTAGGGCGCGTTTGTCCCGGCGCGCCGGGGCGAAGCGTCCTACGGATTTTTTAGTTACTGATAGAAAAATGGAGGAATTTAAAATGGCTTTTACCGCTGCTGACGTAAAAAAGCTTCGCGAAATGACCAACGTAGGCATGATGGACTGCAAGAAAGCGCTCACCGAGTCAGATGGTGATTTTGACAAGGCGATTGAACTGCTGCGCGAAAAGGGTTTGGCTAAGGCTGCTAAGAAGGCCGACCGTATTGCGGCTGAGGGCGTTGTTTGCGCGACCGTATGCGGCGACTGCGGCGTAGGTGCGATCATTGAAGTCAACTCTGAGACCGACTTCGTTGCTAAGAACGCTGATTTTCAGAAGTTCGTTTCCGATCTGGCTGGCGTTGTGATGAGCGAGAACCCGGCTGACGTTGAGGCGCTCAAGGCATGCAAGCTGGGTGAACTCACCGTACAAGAAGCGCTGCAGGAAAAGGTGCTGACTATCGGCGAGAACATTCAGATCCGCCGCTTCGAGCGTTTTGACGCTTCGACCGTCAACGTATCCTACACCCACATGGGCGGCGTGATTGGCGTACTGGTTGCGCTGCAGGTTTCTGATAACCTCAAAGGCAACGAGATTGTCAAGGAGCTTGGCAAGGATATCGGTATGCAGGCCGCGGCGATGAATCCGGCGTTTATGGACAAGTCGCAGGTTGATGAGGCCACGCTGGCCAAGGAAAAGGAGATCCTACTGGCGCAGGCGCTCGAGGAAAATAAGACGGCCGCCAAGCCGAAGCCGGAGCAGATTATCCATAAGATGGTCGATGGTCGTATCGGCAAGTACTACGAAGAAAACTGCCTGCTGCAGCAGGCGTTCGTCAAGGAAAACAAGGTGACCGTAGAGCAGCATATTGCCGCTGTCGCCAAGGAACTGGGCGGAGAGATTAAGCTCGTCAAGTGCATTCGTTTTGAAAAGGGCGAGGGTATCGAGAAGAAGCAGGATGACTTTGCGGCCGAAGTTGCCTCGATGGCTAAGTAAAACAGAATTGCTGTCGTGCGCTGAATAACAGTCCAATCGTCCGCGATTTTGGCCCATTTTTGAAGGTTTCCGGAAGGGAAATCAAGGGCAGAAGGACAAAATAAGCGACGGTGGATACTGAAACAACCAAGAATTTAAAGAACCAGAAGATACAATTGTATCTTCTGGTTCTTTTTTAATTTTCCAAGAACACTTTTTCGCTTTTCCTACTTTCGCAGCTTGCATTATTGTAGGTTGATCGACATTTTTATGTCCCTGTTCAAGAATAGTAAATTGTCCAAAGTCAAAGTAGCGGACGATAGGCCCGTTATTGAATAGATAACTATAAAAAGGTTTTTAGAAAGACTCGGAATAGGACTGCCTTTTTCTTGCAATTTGCTGTACTGTCGGATACAATAAAAACAGAACGGAAAAGGAGTATAGACATGGAACTTCAATACGATATTACCAAAGAGGATTATATCGCATTCAATCTTAATTATTTCGATAATAACGCAATCGTCCAGCGTAGCATGCTTACCACGCGCATTGCGACCACCGCAATCTGTCTGCTTGGCGGAACCGGGCTAATGTATTGGCTCAAACTTTCGCCATGGTCGGTGGTGGTATATGTGGCGCTTGCTGCGGTATGTTTCTTCGGTGTACCACCGTATATGAGGCGCAAAATGATTAAGAATGTAGACAGGATTTTAAAAAATGCCAACAACAAACAGCTTTGCGGCTCGAAAACCTTGACACTGGAGGACAAAACATTTCGGCTGGTCGGTGAAAATGAGGACACGACCTACCAGTATGAGGCGGTACAGCGTATTGCAACCGACGAGGGGCACTACTATGTGTTTGTAGACGAGTTTTCCGCGGTGATTGTGCCGTTTACCGCGTTTGAAAACGATGAACAGCGCTTATCCTTCTATGATCGCATTACGGCGTACATTGAAGACGAAGCCCTAAAATGCTGAGGGAACGCTTTGCAATTCTGCCCGTCTAACCCAGTAAATGAAAGGCTGGGAGGGATTTTTGTGAAAAAGCGGATTTTAGTACTGGCGCTGACCCTGTGTATCGCGCTACCGGTCTTGGCTGGTGCTATGCCTGATCATGTGATCGGACGCGGCATGTTTGTGGAACTGTTGGCGCAGGCATCCGGTGAAGATCTCGCGCAATACGAGAATGCCGACTGCCCGTTCTCCGATGTGGGCAAGGAGAATACGGCGGTTCGCTGGGCTTATGCGAAATGGCTAGTAAACGGTGATGAAAATAGCTTGTTCCGTCCGGATGACCGGATCACCCGTCAGGAGGCCGCAGCGATCTTAGGCCGTTATCTGGAATACCAGTATACCACGCTTCCACCCGGATGTGGTACGGGCGCGCCCAGCATGCAAAATATCCCTAAATGGGCGCAGGACGGCGTGAAGAAATGCTGGATGTATGGCGTGATCGATACGGGAGATCGCGCGGAGTTTTATCCCAATGCGGAAGTGATGGACAGCGAGGCGGAAACTTGGATTGCCAATGCAAACAAGCTAGCGGTTGGTGCTATCGGCGAGCCGGAAACTCTGTCTTTCGCGGATTCACTGGTGCAGAATGTGGAACGGGAAGGTAACTTTATGTTGTCCCCCTACTCTGCACGCATGTGCCTCGCCATGCTGGCAAATGGTGCGAGAGGCCAAACGCAACGTGAGCTACTAAATGCATTGGGAATAGCCGAGCTTACTGCGTTTAACCGCGAGGTCAAATCTCAGCTTGAAACATACGACGGCTATGCCCGCATTATGTCGCTTGACACCGCGAATTCAATTTGGCTGAACCAGACCCAATATGGTGGAGTAGGCGCCTTCAAACCCGCGTTTGAAGCTGCCATGCGGGAGAACTATCGCGCCGAAGTTCGAAAGGTGACCGATGATAATTCGGTGGAGCAGGTCAACCAATGGGTAAAGGATAAGACCAAGGGAAAAATCCCTACCATCTTGACGGAGGACGACCGAGACTTTGTCACGGCGTTAGTCAATGCAGTCTACTTCAAGGCGGCATGGCAAAATGAGTTTAATGAAGCCGCAACGAAAAAGGAGCCTTTCACAAACGCGGATGGTACAAAGACACAAACCGATTTTATGCATCAGACCGACATGTTCGGGTATTACAGTACGCCTGGCATCGAAGCGGTCAAGATGGATTACCGGAATTATGCGGTCGATAACGAGGCGGGTGACAATTGGGAAACCTTCCACGATGCGGATTTCAGCATGTATTTGATTAAAGCGGCGGGCAAGCTGAACGCACAGCACTTTTTGGATAGTGCAACGTTTTCCGACAGTCAGGTGCAGGTCGCGGTTCCGAAATTTAAAATAGAATTCAGCGCTGCGCTCAACGACGCGCTGAAAGCGCTGGGCGTAAAAACAGTATATGATGCTGGTCGCGCCGACCTGTCTGGAATAGCATCATCGACACCGCAGGGCAACCTTTTTCTAGATACGGTGCTGCAAAAGACCTATATTGTCATTGATGAAAAAGGAACGGAGGCAGCCGCTGTCACCGCCGCCATGAACGCGGGCGGCGCAATGCCGTCCCGCCGCCCGCCGCTCGTGCGGGAATTTACGGCGGACTCGCCGTTTTGGTTTGCGATCCGTGATAACGCAAATGGTGAGATTTTGTTCGTCGGACGGTATGAAAGCGCGAAATAGCGGTTGACAAACCGAGTTTTCGGGTTTAAAATAAAAACATTCATAAGAAAAAGGCAATGATGGAAAACGCATATTTTCCAAACTGTTCAGTAGAGAGCGGCCGCCGTGGCTGAAAGCGGCTGTGGACGAGGAAATATGCCACCGATTCCTGAGCTTCGCGGAGGAACCTTTTAGTATTCCGCGACGGGTCGTTCCCGTTACGAACTCCGAGCGGCAGCCTGCGTTTGCAGGCTTGCAAGCAGGGTGGAACCGTGGGTTTTTGTGCTCACCCCTGATTTTGATATCGGGGGTGGGCCTTTTTGTTCTCCCCGAACATGTAAGGAGGAAAAATCATGTCTGAAGACATCAAGTACACGTTTGAAAACAAGGAATACCGGGACACTTACCGTCACACGGTATCGCATATTTTGGCGCAGGCGGTCAAACGCCTATATCCCGAGGTCAAGCTGGCAATCGGCCCGGCAATTGAAAACGGCTTTTATTATGATTTTGACGCGCCGTTTTCCTTTACCCAGGAGCATTTAAATGCGCTCGAAGCAGAGATGCGGAAGATTTGCAAGGAAAAGCTTAAATTGGAGCGCTTTGAACTGCCGCGCGGTGAAGCGGTCAAATTTATGGAAGAACGCGAGGAGCCGTATAAGGTCGAGCTAATTCAAGGCCTGCCCGAAGATGCGGTCATTTCATTCTACAAGCAGGGGGATTTTACCGATCTGTGTGCAGGCCCTCATCTGGATTCGACCGGACGGGTCAAGGGCAATGCGGTCAAGCTGCAGAACGTGACCGGCGCGTACTGGCGCGGCGATTCAAGCAAGAAAATGCTGCAGCGTATTTATGGTACGGCATTCCCCAAAAAGGAAGAGCTGGATGCTTATCTGGAACGCCTGGAAGAGGCCAAACGCCGCGACCACCGCAAGATCGGCAAAGAACTTGGCTTATTTATGCTTCTGGATGAGGGACCGGGCTTTCCATTCTTCCTGCCCAAGGGCATGGTGATCAAAAACACGCTGATTGATTACTGGAGGGAGATACACCGCAAGGCGGGCTATCAGGAGATTTCGACGCCGATCATGTTGAACCGTGCGCTTTGGGAGCGTTCGGGACATTGGGGCCATTATAAGAACAATATGTATACGACGGTCATCGACGAAGAGGACTTTGCGATCAAGCCGATGAACTGCCCCGGCGGCATGCTGGTCTACAAATCCCAGATGCATTCCTATCGTGACCTGCCGCTTCGCGTGGGTGAGCTCGGCTTGGTGCACCGGCATGAGCTGTCCGGCGCGCTGCACGGCTTGATGCGTGTGCGGTGCTTTACGCAGGATGACGCGCACATCTTTATGACGCGCGAGCAGATCAAGGATGAAATCATCGGTGTCGTCAAGTTGATCGACGAGGTGTATTCGCTGTTTGGTTTTCCTTACCATATCGAGCTGTCGACCATGCCGGAAGACCATATGGGCGAACTCGCCGATTGGGAAATGGCAACCGAAAGCCTCAAGGCGGCGCTCGATGAATTGGGAAAATCCTACGAGATTAACGAGGGTGACGGCGCGTTTTATGGACCGAAGATTGACTTCCATCTGGAGGACTGTTTAGGCCGTACCTGGCAGTGTGGCACGATCCAGCTCGATTTTCAGATGCCCGAACGCTTTGAACTCGAATATACGGGTGCGGACGGTGAAAAACACCGCCCGGTTATGATACACCGTGTGGTGTTCGGCTCGATCGAACGCTTTATTGGCATCTTGACTGAGCATTTTGCCGGAGCGTTTCCGACCTGGCTCGCGCCGGTGCAGACGCGCGTGCTTCCCGTAACCGGCCGTAACGCCGATTACGCCGAAGCGATCCGTGCGCGGCTGTTTGATGCGGGCTTCCGTGTTGAAACCGACAGCCGTAATGAAAAGATCGGTTATAAGATCCGCGAGGCGCAGGTCGAAAAAGTTCCGTATATGATCGTAGTCGGCGATAAGGACGAGGAAGCGGGGCTGATCTCCGTGCGTGACCGTAAGACCGGAGAAACCACACAAATGGAACTCGACGCATTCGTTGAAAAGCTGACGTATGAGGTCAGCCACCGTCTAAATTAAGTGCCTTGCTCAAGTGTACGCACATCGTTGCTGCTTTTAAAAACCTTGACCTGGTACAGCCGTCCAGGTTCTAACGGGCCGAACGCAAAGCGGCCCTGTTCATCAGTGTATAGCGCGCCAACCGGCGTAGCGGGCGCGTCTGAGCAGTAAAAGGTGACGAGCGCTGCCTCGACCGGTTTATCGTCTGCACTGACGACCGTGCCGAGCAGGGCTGGCCGCTGGTCGGCGGCCAGCGAGACCTTGGTTTCGACCACCTCGTGCGAGGCGGGCTTGACATAAAAGGATTGAGAAAAGTTCATGGCAAAATAACCCCTTGTTAAAACGCAGATTTGGGTACTGCAATCTATGTGATACGATGGGAAAAGGTGAAGCGAATGGCAGACAAGAAGAAACTGGTGAGCGAAATCACGTCGATGGACGTGGATTTTGCCCAGTGGTATACCGATATCGTTAAAAAAGCTGAAATGATCGACTATTCTTCGGTCAAGGGCTGTATCATCCTGCGTCCATATGCGCAGGCGCTGTGGGAAAATATCCAGCATGTGCTTGATGGCATGTTTAAAGAAACCGGACATGAAAACGTCGCGATGCCGCTGTTTATCCCGGAATCGCTGTTGCAAAAGGAAAAGGATCATGTAGAGGGATTCGCACCCGAGGTAGCCTGGGTCACACACGGTGGTTCGGAAAAGCTGGAGGAGCGACTCTGTGTGCGTCCCACCTCGGAAACACTGTTCTGCGAGCACTATGCCAAGACCGTCCGTTCGTGGCGTGACCTGCCTAAGCTGTATAACCAGTGGTGCTCGGTCGTCCGCTGGGAAAAGACGACTCGCCCGTTCCTGCGCAGCCGTGAATTCTGGTGGCAGGAAGGACATACGGTGCACGCAACAGCGAACGAGGCTATGCAGGAAACGCTGCAAATGCTGAATATCTATGCGCGTTTCTGCGAGGAATATCTGGCGATCCCGGTGCTCAAAGGCGAAAAGACGGAAAAGGAACGCTTTGCCGGCGCGGAGCAGACCTATACGATCGAAGCCATGATGCACGACGGCAAAGCGCTGCAGTCGGGCACCAGCCATTATTTTGGCGACGGCTTTGCCCGTGCGTTCGACATGCAGTACACCGATAAAAACAATACGTTACAGTATATGTATCAGACCTCGTGGGGCGTGTCGACCCGTTTGATCGGCGCGATCATCATGACGCACGGCGACGATGAAGGTTTGGTGCTGCCGCCGCGTATCGCGCCAACGCAGCTGGTCGTTATCCCGGTCGCCGCACATAAAGAGGGCGTGACCGAAAAGGCGCAGGAACTGCTCGGGGCTGTCAAGGCCGCAGGCATCCGCGCCAAGATCGACCTGTCGGAAAATTCGCCCGGCTGGAAGTTTGCGGAATATGAGATGAAAGGAGTGCCGCTGCGCCTGGAGGTAGGCCCGCGTGACATCGAGCAGGGACAGTGCGTGCTGGTGCGCCGCGACAACCGCGAAAAAACCATTGTCAAATTCGAGGAACTGGGCGAGACCATTCCCAAGCTGCTTGAGGATATCCAGCAGGCGTTGTTCCAGAAAGCCCTGCAAAACCGCGAGGAGCACACATATACTGCAAAATCGCTGGATGATATGAAAGAGATCCTTAAGGATCGCGTGGGGTTTGTAAAGTCAATGTGGTGCGGCAATCTGGCCTGTGAAGAGAAAGTCAAGGAGGAGACGGGAATGCCCAGCCGCTGCATGCCATTTGAACAGGAGCATATCGCGGAGGTTTGCCCGGTATGCGGCAAGCCTGCAAGCAAAATGATCGTGTGGGGCATCGCGTATTAAGATGGAGATCGAATCCATGCTCAGCGAGTTTTTCAGCACAAAGCTTGGCGCGTTTGTCGGTACGGCGTGGCTAGTGGTTGTCTCGGTGCTGCTGACGGTTTGGGGAGCCAAGCTGGTCAGCCGGATATTCCGGAAAATGATAGAGCGCCAGAAGCTGGTGAGCAGCAGCAACGCGACCGTTCTGGCGTTCCTCCGCTATGTGGCGGTCGCCGCGGTCTATTTCGCCGGCTTTGCAGTGATCGTGTCCAACATTCCGTTTTTAAGCGCAGGTCTGAATAAAGTGCTGGCAGCAGGCGGAGTGATAGCGTTGGTCGCCGGCTTTGCGGCACAGGAAGCGCTGGGCAGTGTTGTCAGCGGTCTGATGATCCTAGCCTTTAAGCCATTCGTCATTGGTGACGTGGTGCGGTATTTGGATCATGATATCTCCGGCGTGGTCGAGGAGATCACGCTGCATCATACGACCATACGGACGTGGGAAAACAAGCGCGTCATCATTCCGAACAGCAAAATGAACAGCGCGATTATCGAAAATGCAGACTATGCGGACAGCAAGGTCTGCGTGTTGCTGGAAATCGGCGTGACCTATGAATCCGATCTTGCGCTTGCAAAACAGCTTTTGACAGATGCGGTCGCGAGTCATCCGGATTATCTGGATAACCGCACGCCTGATGAAAAAGCGGCGAATGTCCCAGCGGTATTGGTGCGGGTAATTGAATTGGGCGAAAGCGCGGTCACGTTGCGTGCCTGGGTTTGGGCCAAGGATAACGCGACGGCGGCGGCAATGAAAAGCGACCTGCTGCAAAGCGTGAAAACGGCCTATGAACAGGAGGGCATCGAAATCGCCTATCCGCATATGGTAGTTATCGAAAAAGCATAAAGAAAGCCCCTGTTTCTTTACGAAACAGGGGCTTTTTGGTTACCAGATAGAAAGGCGATCCTCAGGCGGCAGATACATGCCGTCGCCTGGCTGGATATCGAATACTTCGTAGAAATCATCGAGAGACTGAAGAACGCGACTTCCGCGCAGCTTATCAGGCGCGTGCACGTCGATCTGTGCATAGTATACCGCGGTTTCGCGTGGCATCGTCGATGCCCAGGTGCGCGCCATGGTGCGGAACAGGGTCTCCAGATCCGGGTTGGATTCCATTTTCGTCGCTTCCAGAATGCAGGCCGCCGCACCGAGGTCGGCTATGTTTTCCGAAAGGGTCAGCGTACCGTTGCAGGGGATGCCGGGCGCGGATTCCACGCCGTCATAAAAGCTGACCGCTTGGTCACACAGCTTCTGGAACGCCGCATAATCCTCGGCAGTCCACCAATCGGTGGCATTACCATTTTTATCAAATTTCGCGCCGTTGTTATCGAATGCATGTGTGATCTCATGTGCGATCACATAGCCGATGCCGCCCAAATTTTCTTCGCGCGAGGCGTTGACATCGTACATTGGCGGCTGGAGGATGCCTGCAGGGAAGACGATCTCATTGTTTGTGGCCATATAGCAGGCGTTGACAGTATACGCGCTCATCGGCCACAGTCCCTTATCAACGGGCTTGCCCTGCCAATCAATCAAAAGCTGCTTGTTGGCCTTTGCGATGGTAATCATATTATCAAAATAGCTACCGCCTTCGGCTTTGGTCTTGAGCGTGACACCGCGTAGCAGGTCGTTCCACTTGCCATCGTCCGGGTAGCCGACCTTAACGCCCATGGTATCAAGCTTTTCGATTGCTTTTTTCTTCGTGGCGTCGCTCATCCAATCGAGCTTCTGAATACGCTCCTTATAGATCTTGATAAAGTCATGCACCATATCCTCCACATCAGCCTTGGCCTTTTCGGAGAAGTAGGCTTTTACATACAGATGTCCAAGCTCATCGGACAGAAGAGCCTGAATAAGCTGTGTTGCGGTTTCCTCATCGGACAGAGAACCCTCTGTTCCCAGAAAAGCCGTTTGATAGGCATCGGACGCATCCCAGAAATCGCGGCTGAGATAGTTGCCAAAGCTGATAAGCAGGCTGACGCGCATCAGCAGCTTTAAGTCTTCCACGTGCGCATCGTCAAAATATGACGCGGTAGCTTCCAGCAGTTTGGTGTCTGCAACGATGATCTTGTCTGAAAACGCCAGTCCGCTGTCTGCAAACACAGCGTCGAGATCGACATGGGGGAACAGCGCTTTGAGCTGTTCCATGGTGTAAACATTGTAGATCTTGTCGATATCGCCGTATTCCTGCTGATCGAGACGGTTCGGAGAGAGCGCTTTTTCCATTTCCCAAAAGCGATTGGCATCGGCTCTGGCGCTGGCCTCGTCCTGACCCGCGATTTGCAGGACAGTTTGGACGTACGTTAGATAAGCGTCTTTCTTGGCGCCGCCATCTTCCGCGTAGATTTCCTTAGTCAGTGAAGGGGAAAACGTGGAAAAAGCGAGGGTATACTGAGTGCTGTCTTTCGCGTCCGTGGTCAGTCCAAACCCGATCAGGATGTTACTGGCCAACTCATCGGCCATTTTATGCTTAATCGCCATCAAATCATCCAGCGTTTTTGCATTTTGTACCGCGTCCAGATAAGGCTGAATCGGGGCAAGGCCGGCCGCATTGCGCGCGTCCCAATCCATAATATTATGATAGAGAGCCGAAATGCGTTTTTCATCCTCATTTTTAGGCGCTTGTATGGCCTGTTTGATCAGTTTTGTAAGCGGCTCGGTATCGAACATCAGATCATACAAAGTGCCGCTGATCGGCGTTCCAGACTTTAAAACCGAGCTGTCCAGCCATGTCTTATTGACAGTCGCGTAGAAATCATCCTTAAAATTAGAGCCAAGAAGCGCGTATACACGCTGGATAAACTTTTGAAGCTGTCCCGCTGTGACGGTATCGCTGAGAGAAGCGGTTGTTCCGCTGGTACCAGCGACAATTCCAGCGGCAAAGACCGGCTTAAGCTCCTCTCTTGCCCAATCAGGTATATCAGTGAAATTGCTCGCCGGATAGGCCTTTCGCGCGTTATCACCGACCGGCGCGGGAAGACCACCAAACGCACGGTTCAACATTGCGAGCGCTTCCGCCCGGGTGACAGGCGCATCCACATTTAAATCGCCATCCTCATCGCCGTGCATGACGAGCTCTGGGGTCAGGTCGGGATTATACCCTTCTGCGGCGTCCAGTAGCATTTCGAGGGCCCTCCCTCGGTTTAACGGCTCGTTTGAAGTGTTTTCAGACTCTAGCGCCAGTGCTGCTGGTGTAGAAATCGAGAGCATACAAACGCTAAGAAACGCGGCAAGCAAACGTTTACCATTCATAAAAAACTCCTACCTTTCCAGTTTTTTTGTTTATGTATGAATCCAATAATACAATAATATATTCTAAACAAAAGAATGTCAAATAAAATTATTATACATAAAGGATATATACAATATAACCTGAGAAGAAGTTAATGTCAATGGATCCCTATAAATTTAAAGAACCGGAACCGCAGTTCCGGCTCTTTTGGCCTATTAGGACTCTAATTCCGTAATAAGCGACTTTAGCTTGATTGCTGAGCTTTGCAGTTGGCTGAGCTCATCTGGGGAAAGCGGAATATCAAGAACAGACTCCACACCGCTGCGGCCAACAACAGAAGGAAGACCAAGGCACAGGCCATCCACTCCGTAGTGCCCAGAAATTAAGGAGGAAACAGGGAGTACGGAATGTTCATCGCGCACAATGGCCTCGGCAATGCGGCGAACAGCCATACCAATGCCATAGTAGGTTGCACCTTTCCCCTCAATAATGGAATAGGCCGCGTCCCGCACGTTTTCATAAATGCGCTGCATCGCGCCGAACGAGTAATCCTTGCCGGTAATGCGGCAATAATCAGCGAGGTCGACACCCGAAATATTGGCACTCGACCAGACAGCCAGCTCGCTGTCGCCGTGCTCACCGATAATAAAGGCGTGTACATTGCGCATATCCACGCTGAGGTGTTGACCGAGAAGATATTTGAGACGCGACGTGTCCAGTACAGTACCCGACCCAATCACACGGCCCGCTGGAAGCCCTGAAATCTTTTGCACCATATACGTGAGAACATCAACGGGGTTCGATACAATTAAAAGAATCGCATGACGATTTACCGCCATGATTTCGCCTATAATAGACTGCATAATGGCTTGGTTGCGCCCGAGTAGCTCGACTCGTGTTTCGCCCGGTTTTTGGTTGGCGCCAGCTGCAATGACGATTAAGCCGCACTCGGCAAGGTCGGCGTAGCTGCCTGCATGCACGCGGCAGGGCCGTACGAAGGAAATACCGTGGTTAATGTCGGCGGCTTCGCCCTCAGCTTTTTTCTGGTTCATATCGACGAGCGTAATCTCGGAAAACAGCCCGCTGGTGGCAAGCGTAAACGCCGAGGTTGCACCGACAAAACCCACGCCGATCACGCCGCATTTTTGAATACTGACCATATTAAAACACTCCTTAACTCCTTTTAGGTTACGTTAGTATGCCTCATTTTAAAGTAAACTGTGCAATGGATCGGCGAAATGGTTGGCAAGGATGATTCAGCATGGTATAATATTAAATAGAAACCAGAAAAGGAGCTTTTTCGACATGCATAAATTTTTTCGCGCCTGCGCTGTGGGGCTGGCACTGACAGCGGCGCTGACGGTGCCGTCCTTGGCTGCTGAGTTTACCGAGAGCGCCGATCATCTGCACGAGCTTGGGCTTTTCCAGGGCACACAGCAGGGATATGAGCTTGACCGTGCGCCGACCCGCGCCGAGGCGGCGGCCATGCTGGTGCGCCTGCTGGGAAAAGAAACAGAAGCGAAACAACTGGCGTATGAGGCGCCATTTACCGATTTGCAAAACTGGGAAAAGCCATATGTGCAATATTTATATGAAAACGGCTTGACTACGGGCGCGACTGCTACGACGTTTGAGCCGGAACAACCGTGTACCGCGCAGATGTATGGCGCGTTTTTACTGCGTGCACTGGGTTATTCCGAAGTCGCGGGCGATTTTACATATCGGGAAGCGACGGCGTTTGCAGAACAGGTAGGCGTGTATGATAAAGGGACGGTTGACCCGGATCACTTTTTGCGCGATCATGTCGCCGCAGCGAGCTATACGGCGCTGGCACTTTCCGCCAAGGAAACGGATATAATATTACTGGATCAGCTCGTGCAGGAGGAGGCAGTCGATAAAGCCGCCGCTAATCCGTACCAGAAGCTGTTTACTGTTTATAACGCGTACCGCAAGGCTACAGAGGGAATGGAAGCGCTGACAGCCATGCAGATCACCGGCCAGGTAACGGTAAAAGCGGAGCAGGAAAACAATGCTTTTACATTACTGAGTGAAGAAACGAGCTGGATCGATAAGCAGACACCCGCACTGCTGACGCAGCGCATTGTGACGATGCAGTCCCCCGGTATTGCGGACAAGACATTCACCGCGGAAAGCTATACGGCAGACGGCGTGCAGTATTCGCGTCAGAACGGGCAGCGATCGCGCCGGGAGATCCTGGCTCGCCAAATGCACGTTTTAAACGAGGGATATGCGCGCGTTCCACTGGTATACGTGCAGTCTATGACGCGCAGTGGAAACCAATATGAAATCGCATACAGCGGGGCAGGCATGGCACGCCTGCGCCAAGTATTTGACGCGGCTCGTAGCGCGGTGGAGGGCTATGATGCACTTGCGTTCGATGCTATCTCCATTTCTCAAACGGTATCCGCTGGTCGTATTGCCTCCCAGAAAATCGAGTTTTCGTTTTCGGGAAATGGTTTAGCGGGAACGGTGGCGAGCGAGTTTAAGCTGCAAAAAGTAGGGGAGGCCGCAGCTTTTACTCCACCGTCAAACTTAGATCAATATCCGCTGGTAAAATAATAAGGAACAGAATCGGCGTAGGATACGTCTAGACAATATAAGGAGGGATTTCCATGAAAAAACGTTTTATTGCGGTGCTGCTTAGTGCCGCCATGCTGTCGGTCGGTATGCTTGCGGGCGCTGCCGACGACCAGACGAGCCAGACGGCATCGGTCTATTCTCCGTATAGTATCGGTGAGCAGGCCACAGTTATTAAAATGCTGATGAAGTCCGGTTTGTATTCTGAGATGACAGTAAAGACCGATACATATGAGAAGCTGGTGCTGCATTTTGGCCCTGACACGTTGCTGATGGATACGCAGACCGGTACAATGGCAACCGAAAGTGACATCAAAGACGGTGACAAGGTATTCGTCTATTATGATGAGGCCATGAATCAGAGCGAGCCGCCGCAAACTGGACTGCAGGCTGTGCTGGTCAATTTGGACGATAAAAAAACCCCTGCGCATCTTTTGACCGCAGAGTCGATTGTTTACAATACCAATAGCGGCCCGACCGTACAAGCTGAAAATGGCACGCTGCTACTCACGTTGCCAGCCAATGTCCCGATTTCTCCGTTAGCAACTAAGCAGGTCGCCTCCTTAGGCGATATCCGTATGGGCACCCGGTTTTTTGCTTGGTATGATGCGGTCGCACTCTCGATGCCGGGACAAGCAACAGCCGCAAAAGTCGTGCTGCCGCCGCAGAACGACCAGAACTTTACCATCATTCATGAGGGCGATATTGCGATCGCAGAAGGCCGTATAGAGCACGGCGTTGCCATGGTCCCGGCACGTAAGGTTGCGGAGACGCTGGGCTTCAAGGTCACTTGGAACGGCAAAGACCAGAGCGTTCACCTGGCAAATGATACGCGCCAAACCACGGTCTATTTGGGGGAGGACCTCTATAATTATTCCAGCGTGCAGGCTATCGGTATGAGTGCGCCGATGTCTTTGGGCGCGGCGGCTTATGAGGTGGATGGCGTCAGCTGGGTGCCGGCTGAGCTGTTTGCATTATTGCTCGGCGAAAACTCTTTGCAGCTGATCGATACAGTTCTGTATCTCTAAAGAATATATAAAAAGGGTTCTGCCAATGGCAGAACCCTTTTTATATGCTTACGGCTTGCTTTTGATATATGTGTCCATCGCTTCGGCAGCGCGCTTGCCCGCGCCCATAGCCAAAATTACAGTGGCCGCGCCGGTCACAGCGTCGCCTCCGGCAAACACGCCATCTTTGGAAGTGATACCGTGTTCTTCGTCAGCCACAATGCAGCCCTTGCGGTTGGTATCCAGCCCCGGTGTGGTCGTGCGGATCAGCGGATTCGGACTGGTGCCGATCGCTGCAATAACGCAGTCGAGGTCAAGCGTGAACTCGCTGCCCTCAACCGGCACCGGACGGCGACGGCCAGATTCGTCCGGCTCGCCCAATTCCATCTGCTGGCAGCGCATACCGGTGACGTTGAAATTTTCGTCCGATAACACCTCGAGCGGCGCGGTCAGGAATTTAAAGATAATACCCTCTTCCTTAGCGTGCTCGATCTCCTCCAGACGTGCAGGCAGCTCTTTTTCTGACCGGCGATAGACGATATAGACATCCTCCGCTCCCATGCGCTTTGCGCAGCGGGCAGCGTCCATTGCCACATTGCCGCCACCGACCACCGCGACCTTGTGCGCGTGCTGGATCGGCGTGGCGGAGTCCTCTTTGTATGCTTTCATCAGGTTGATACGCGTGAGGTACTCGTTTGCTGAGTATACGCCGTTTGCATTCTCGCCCGGCACGCCGATAAAGGTTGGCAGGCCTGCGCCAGATCCGACAAATACAGCCTCATAGCCGTCCGCGAACAGCTCGTCAATTGTTTCGCTCCTGCCGACGACAAAATTCAGTACGAATTCTACGCCAAGGTCTTTCAATGTGTCAATTTCCTTTTGAACGATCGCTTTGGGCAGGCGAAACTCGGGAATGCCGTACATCAATACGCCACCCGCGGTATGTAACGCTTCAAAAACAGTGACCTGATAGCCCATGCGCGCCAAATCGCCCGCACAGGTGAGACCGGCAGGGCCAGCGCCGATGACTGCGCACTTATGGCCGTTGGCTGCGGGTTTTTCCGGCTTTTCCTCGCCGTTTTCACGCGCATAATCAGCGACAAAGCGCTCCAGACGTCCGATAGCGACCGGCTCGCCCTTGATGCCGCGCACGCATTTGCATTCGCATTGGCTTTCCTGCGGGCAGACACGCCCGCAGACGGCGGGAAGGGCTGAGGTTTCTTTGATCTTCGCCGCAGCCTCAAGAAATTTTCCTTCGGCTACAAGCGCGATGAATTCAGGAATCTTGACCTGCACCGGGCAGCCGGCAATACAAGGCTTGTTTTTGCAGTTGAGGCAGCGCTGTGCTTCTTCAATGGCCATTTCGGGCGTATAGCCGAGCGTTACTTCTTTAAAATTCTTGTTGCGGACATTGGGGTCCTGCTCGGGCATCGGCATTTTATTGGGATTCATGTTCGGCATTTTATTTGACCTCCTGATTCATCAGATTGCACTGGTGGCGCTCGACCGCGGCCCTTTCCTGGGCTTTGTACATCGCCGCGCGGCGCATGGAGGAATCAAAATCGACCAGATGCCCGTCAAAATCAGGGCCGTCGACACAGGCGAATTTCGTCTCGCCACCGACGGTCAGACGACAGCCGCCGCACATGCCGGTACCGTCCACCATAATTGTATTCATCGATACGATGGTGTTGATGCCGTAGGGGCGTGTGGTCTCACAGACGAATTTCATCATGATCATCGGGCCAATTGCGATGACCGCGTCGTACTGGTTGCCTGCATCGATCAGTTCTTTTAAAACTTCGGTGACCAATGCTTTTCGTCCGTTGGAACCGTCGTCAGTCACAACATATAGGTTGGTCGAAGCGGCTTTCATCTCGTCCTCCAGGATAATGATGTCCTTGGAACGAAAGCCTGCGATCAAATCGACCTCGCAGCCCATTTCATGCAGTTTCTTGGCCTGCGGATATGCAATGGCACAGCCCAGGCCACCGCCGACGACCGCGACTTTTTTTAACCCTTCAAGCTCACTTGCTTTCCCCAGCGGGCCGACGAAATCTGCGAGGCTTTCCCCGACATTCTTTTCGCCGAGCGCCATCGTTGTTGCGCCGACTTCCTGAAAAATGATTGTAATGGTGCCTTGTTCACGGTCAAATGCCGCGATGGTAAGCGGAATGCGTTCGCCGTCCTCGGTAACGCGCAGGATGATAAACTGCCCCGGCTCAGCTTTTCTCGCCACGTGCGGTGCCTCGACCACCATCAGTTTGGTGTTAGCGTTCAGCGTCCGCTTTTCTTTGATCTGATACACTTCTCTAAGTACCTCCTTGCGTTAATCGCATCGAACAGTTTCATTATACTGTCTTTCACAAGTGAACGCAAGGGTAATAGGCGGGAAATTCAATAATTTAGCACGATATAATCGCCGCTGACATAACCCTCAAACTCATTATATCGGACGACGAACCAACCGTCATATTGGCCGAGAACGAAAAGCTGTGCACCGTCGGGCGCTTTGCCAATAATTGGAGCAGAGAGCGACGGGGCTGACCGGATGTTTAGATTGCCGCTTTCGACTTCAACTGTGGCAGTTCGTATAGGCTCGGGTTCAATAAAGGGAATGCCGAAATATTCGGTCAGCGCGAGCACCATAACGCGGCCGATCTCATCGATATGGCTGCGAATCCATTCAGTATCCTCGGGATTGTCATGATAGGCGAACTCAACTAAAATGGAGGGAGCGCGGGTACGGACGACTTCGCCCAGCGAGGTGGTCGGAACAGCGCGGACGCGGTCGGGGAGTGGATAGATCGCTTTCAGGTTGGCGGCAACGATTTCAGCCAAACGGCCGCTGCGCTGAGAATTTGGATAGTAATACACATCGGTTCCTCGAAGCTGGCCGGACAGATTGGGCGGCGCCGCATTGGAATGCAGCGCGATGTGTGCGTCATAATTTCCTTCGTTGGACGCGCGAATGGACGAAGCTGCGGTCATATCAGGTGTGTTTCGGGTAAATTCGATACCAGATGAGATTAAATAGGGCTCCATCGCATCGGCAATCAGGTTCATGTAATATTCTTCACTGCCGTTTCCATCGTAAAACAGGTTATATTCCTGCGTCGAGGGAGATAAATAGATACTGGGCATAAGCGTACCTCCAAACAAAAAAGCTTTTCTGCTTGCAGGTTATGCTGATGCAAAGCGATTTGTCCATAACACAAAAATGACGGTTTTGCCAAAACAACCAAAAATAATTATTCGTTCAAACGAATTTTTATACTTTTGCGATTGCATTTTTACACGTTCCGCCGTATAATATGACTTGTTTATGAAATGGTTTGCAAAAACCGTATTTGGAGAGGAGTTTCCTGATTATGAGAAAGTTTTCTATTGCGCTGTTAAGCGCTACGCTTGCGGCCAGCATGGTGCTTGCCGGCTGCGGCAACGACGCTTCGAGCAAGGGCGCCGATGCGCAGGGGGATGGTGATAAGGCCGCGGCATCCGCGGTGCAGGCAATCAAGGACAAGGGCGAAATCGTTATGCTGACGAACGCGTCCTTCCCGCCGTTCGAATATACGGACGCATCGGGTGAAGTAAAGGGCGTTGACGTGGATATTGCAAATGAGATCGCGAAGGATCTTGGCGTCGAACTCAAGGTGGTCGACATGGACTTTGACGCGATTCCAGAGGCGGTTAAGTCGGGCAAGGGCGATTTTGCCGCCGCGGGTATGACGATCCGAGAGGATCGTCTGGAAGTAGTCGACTTTAGCAACGAGTATGTAAAGTCTGCGCAGTATGTTGTGGTGTCTGTAGATTCCGATCTGGCGGCTGACGACGCCGTACTGTCCGGTAAAACGCTGTCCTGCCAGGAGGGAACGACCGGCGATTTTTACGCCTCCGGCGACGAAGAGATCGGCTCGTCGATCAAGGATGCGAACGTGCTGAAGTTCAAGTCCGCGCTGGAAGCCGGTATGGCGGTTGCGCAGGGCAAGGCCGATGCGCTGATTGTTGACGAAATGCCTGCAAAGAAAATCGTGGAGAACAATTCGGATAAACTCAAGCTGCTGGATACCCCGCTGACCGAAGAGAGCTACGCGATCGCGATGGCAAAGGGTTCGGATCTGGCCGAGGCGGTCAACGCCACGCTCAAGCGTTTGGCTGACGAAGGCAAGATCGAGCAGTTTATCAATACGCACATGGGCGTTGAGTAAAATTCAGATGCAATTTACAGCAGGAGCCGCTGTGCTCCTGCTGTTTTGCTATATCAAAAATATTAGAGGGAACGGGGGATCGGAGTGTTGGAAGCGTGGGGCGCGTCACTATATGATGCGCTGATTAAGGACGATATCTGGAAGCTGTATTTAAAGGGACTAGGCAAAACGGTGCAAATCGCCGCAGTCGCGGTCCTGATTGGTGTGGTCATCGGCGTACTGATTGCCATCGTAAAGGTTTCTGCGGCGCAAAGTAAAAGAAGCGGTGCAGCGCATGTTCTATTAAAAATTGCTGAGGCCGTCTGCAACCTATATTTGACTGTCATCCGAGGTACACCAGTCATGTTGCAGCTGCTCATTATTTACTTTTCCGTCTTCGCTTCGGCATCCGACGGCACCTTTGCCGCCATGCTGGGCTTTGGAATCAATTCGGGCGCATATGTGGCAGAGATTGTGCGCTCTGGGATTCAGTCGGTCAGCAAGGGTCAGACCGAAGCGGGTCGCTCGCTCGGTCTGACCGCAGGTATGACCATGCGGTTGATCGTATTGCCGCAAGCGGTTAAAAACATCCTGCCCGCATTGTTCAATGAGTTTATCACCCTGCTCAAAGAGACTTCTGTGGCCGGTACGATCGCGGTCGTAGAGCTGACCAAGGTTTCGACCAATATTAAAACCATTGTGTGGACGATGACTCCGCTTTACATTGTCGCGTTGATTTACCTGACCATGGTCGTGTTGCTTGGACAGGTGCAGAAGCGACTGGAAAGGAGGCTGGCTGCAAGTGATCGACGTTAAAGACCTGCATAAATCCTTTGGAGACCACGAGGTGCTGACCGGTGTCAATGAACATATTGAAAAGGGTGAAAAGGTGGTCATCATCGGGCCGTCCGGATCAGGGAAGTCGACTTTCCTGCGCTGCCTCAACTTGCTTGAGGAACCTACGAGCGGCGAAATCATCTTTGAGGGCATGAATATCACCTCAACTAAGACGGACATCAACCGTATTCGCCGGAAGATGGGGATGGTGTTCCAACAGTTTAATCTGTTCCCGCATCTGTCGGTTAAGGAAAATATCAAGCTAGCTCCGGTCAAATTGGGTATTATGAAAGAGGACGAGGCGGAAAGAAATGCGTTGCGTCTGCTGTCACGTGTTGGACTGCCGGACAAGGCGGACAGCTTTCCAAATCAGCTTTCCGGCGGCCAGCAGCAGCGCATTGCGATCGCGCGTGCGCTCGCCATGAACCCGGATGTAATGCTGTTTGACGAGCCCACTTCGGCGCTTGATCCGGAAATGGTCGGCGAGGTGCTTGAAATTATGAAAGAACTGGCGGAAGATGGCATGACGATGGTCGTCGTTACGCATGAAATGGGCTTTGCGCGGGAGGTCGGCACCCGGGTGCTGTTTATGGACGGCGGAAACATAGTCGAACAAAATGAACCGGCGGAATTCTTCGCAAATCCACAGCATCCGCGGTTAAAAGACTTTTTAAGCAAGGTTCTGTAAAAAAAGAAAAGCGAACGGATAAATCCGTTCGCTTTTTTATGCAAAAAACTTCTTGACTATGCAGGAAAAAATATGGTATAATAAAACGCTCAACGAAAATGGAGCAATTGTGCCAATATCTAACTACATGTTATCATGGTCGGGCGTGAAACGCAAGACCCAAAATAAGAATTTTGCCACGCCGCCTGGCGTATCAAAATAATGCGTAAGAAATGGAGTGATCAAAGCACATGATGGTGAAAGACGTACAGCACGGCAAAACCACGCGAAAGAGTTTTGCACGCATCGATGAGATTCTGGAGATGCCGAATTTGATCGAGGTGCAGAAGAAGTCCTATCAGTGGTTTTTGGCGGAAGGTCTGCGCGAGGTGTTTGCAGACACTGCCAGCATCACCGACTACACCGGGAACCTTGAGCTTTCGTTCCTCGATTATTCGATGGACGACGCGCCCAAATATTCGGTGGAGGAATGCAAGGCGCGCGATGCCACATATGCTTCTCCGCTCAAAGTGCGTATGCGCCTGCGCAATAAGGAGACCGGCGAGATCAAGGAACAGGAAATCTTTATGGGAGATTTCCCGCGCATGACCGATTCGGCCACCTTTATCATCAACGGTGCCGAGCGCGCGATTGTATCGCAGCTTGTCCGTTCACCCGGTGTGTATTTTGGCCGCGAACTTGACAAGACCGACAAGCCGCTCCTCTCCGCGACAGTTATTCCATACCGTGGCGCGTGGCTAGAGTACGAGACCGACTCGAACGATGTGTTTTATGTCCGTATTGACAAAAACCGCAAGATCCCGATTACTTCGTTTATCCGCGCGATCGGTGTCAAAACCGACGCGGAGATTAAGGATGTCTTCGGCGAAGATGAACGCATCGTCGCAACGCTGGAAAAGGATCCTGCGACTACGGCGGACGAAGCGCTGATCGAGATTTATAAGAAGATGCGTCCGGGCGAGCCGCCCTCTGTAGAAAACGCTGTCAGCCTGATGGACGCAATGTTCTTTGATGTCCGCCGCTACGATATTTCTGCGGTCGGTCGTTACAAGTATAATAAAAAGCTCGATATTGCCCGCCGTATCACCGGGCACAAGCTGTTGGAGCCCGCAGTCGACCCGATGACCGGTGAGATCCTTGCCGAAGAGGGCGAGATCCTTTCGCGCGAAAAGGCACGCCTGATTTCGCGCCGCGGCGTGCATGGCGTGACCATCGAATCCGCCGAGGATCGTGCAGTGAAGGTGTTCGGCAACGGTATGGTCGATATCAACGATTTCGCTGACTATACCGGTTTCAGCGCCGAAGATCTGGGCGTAAAGGAAAAAGTCCGCTTTGTCGTACTCAAAGAGCTGATGGAGCAGTATAAGGGCGATGAGTTCAAGGCGCAGGTGCAGGCGCGTATGAACGACTTGATCCCGAAGACCATCATTGTGGATGATATGCTCGCGTCGATTTGCTATCTGCTCAATCTGGGCAACGGCATCGGCACGACCGACGACATCGACCATCTGGGTAACCGCCGTCTGCGCTGTGTGGGTGAACTGCTGCAGAATCAGTTCCGCATCGGCTTTTCCCGTATGGAGCGCGTCATCCGTGAGCGTATGACGATTCAGGATCTGGATATCGTCACGCCGCAGTCGCTGATCAATATCCGTCCTGTCACGGCCGCGATCAAAGAGTTTTTCGGCTCCTCGCCGCTAAGCCAGTTTATGGATCAGAACAACCCGCTAGCGGAGCTTACGCATAAGCGCCGTCTGTCTGCGCTCGGCCCGGGCGGCTTGTCGCGTGATCGCGCGTCGATGGAAGTACGAGACGTGCACTACAGCCATTATGGCCGCTTGTGCCCAATCGAAACGCCTGAAGGCCCGAATATCGGCCTGATTTCATATCTGGCGACTTACGCCCGCGTCAATGATTTCGGCTTTATCGAAGCACCTTACCGTGTGATCGATAAGGAGGCCGGCCGTGTGACCGACGAGGTCATTTATATGACTGCCGATATCGAGGATGAGTATATCACCTGTCAGGCGACCGAGCCGATCGATGATAACGGTTATTTGATTAATGAACGCGTTACCTGCCGTATGCGCGATGAGTTCGTCGAGGTCGACCGCAAGGATGTAGACCTAATGGACGTTTCGCCCCGCATGATGGTCTCGGTCGCAACTGCGTTTATCCCGTTCCTCGACCATGACGATGCAAACCGCGCGCTGATGGGCGCGAACATGCAGCGCCAGGCAGTGCCGCTCTTAAAGTGCGAGGCGCCGGTCGTGGCGACAGGCATGGAATACAAGGCGGCAGTTGATTCCGGTACGATCCCGCTCGCTGAGAGCGATGGCATCGTCACCCGCGTCACCGCCCGCGAAGTTGTTGTGCGTTATGACAACGGGGAAGAGAAGAGCTATCACCTGACCAAGTTCCTGCGCTCCAACCAGTCCACCTGCATTAACATGCGCCCGATTGTCGATTTGGGCGAGCGTGTAAAATGCGGCGACGTGCTGGCGGACGGCCCCTCGACCGAAAACGGCGAGATCGCGCTCGGCAAAAACGCGCTGATTGGCTTTATGACTTGGGAAGGTTATAACTACGAGGATGCTGTTCTTCTCAATGAGCGCCTCGTGCGCGACGACGTGTATACCTCGATCCACATCGAGGAATATGAATCCGAGTCCCGCGATACTAAGCTTGGGCCGGAAGAAATCACCCGCGACATTCCGAACGTCGGCGAGGACGCGTTGAGGAATCTCGACGAACGCGGTATTATCCGTGTCGGCGCCGAGGTGCAGGCGGGCGATATCCTTGTCGGAAAGGTCACGCCCAAGGGTGAGACCGAACTGACCGCGGAAGAGCGTTTGCTTCGCGCCATCTTCGGCGAAAAGGCGCGCGAGGTGCGTGATACCTCGTTGCGGGCGCCGCATGGCGAATCCGGTATCGTTGTCGACGTTAAGGTGTTTACTCGCGAAAATGGCGACGAGCTTTCGCCCGGCGTCAACATGGTAGTCCGCGTTTATATTGCGCAGAAGCGCAAGATTTCAGTCGGCGACAAAATGGCGGGCCGCCATGGCAACAAGGGCGTTGTTTCACGCATCCTGCCTCAGGAAGATATGCCGTTCCTAGAGGACGGTACGCCGCTCGATATTGTTTTGAATCCCTTGGGCGTTCCGTCCCGTATGAATATCGGCCAGGTGCTCGAGGTCCATCTGGGCTTCGCAGCCAAAAAGATGGGCTGGAAAGTAGAAACCCCGGTATTCGACGGCGCGACGCTGGAGGATATTAAGGAGGCGCTCGTGCAGGCTGGCGTTGGCGAGGACGGCAAGAGCGTGGTTTACGACGGCCGCACTGGCGATAAGTTCGATAATCCGGTTACCGTTGGCTATATGTATTACCTCAAGCTTCACCATCTGGTCGACGATAAGATCCATGCCCGTTCGACCGGCCCGTATTCGCTGGTTACCCAGCAGCCACTCGGCGGCAAGGCGCAGTTTGGCGGCCAGCGCTTCGGCGAAATGGAAGTCTGGGCGCTCGAAGCCTATGGCGCGGCTTATACCCTGCAGGAGATCCTGACCGTCAAGTCGGATGATATCACCGGACGCGTCAAGACCTATGAGGCCATTGTCAAGGGCCATAACGTTCCGCAGCCGGGCGTACCGGAATCCTTTAAGGTTCTGGTCAAGGAACTGCAGTCGCTCTGCCTCGATATCCAGGTGCTCGATGAGAACATGGACGTGATCGAACTGGCAGACGACGAGGAAGACGATACTGATTTTATCCGTCCGATGGAGCATCCCGTTTCGGGCGCTGATGATGAGTTCGCGGCCGCTGGCTTTGCCATCAACGATGCCGAAGAGGGCGACACCGATCTTTTCTCTCTCGATACCGCCGAGGCTGACGGCGAAGATGCCGAGGACGATTTTGACGACGGGCTGGGCGAGTGATCTCGCTTGTCCGTTCGTCTAAAACCGTCTGTTAACAGGGAAGGAGCATCATAAAAATTTATGGGATATCATACATTTAACGCCATCAAAATCGGTTTGGCTTCGCCTGCACTGATCGAAGAGTGGTCTTACGGCGAGGTGAAAAAGCCTGAAACAATTAACTACCGCACGCTTAAGCCAGAAAAGGACGGCCTTTTCTGCGAGCGTATCTTTGGTCCAACCAAGGATTGGGAGTGCCATTGCGGTAAATATAAGAAAGTCCGCTTTAAGGGCAAGGTCTGCGATAAATGCGGCGTAGAAGTTACGCGTGCCAAGGTGCGCCGCGAGCGCATGGGCCATATTAAACTGGCCGCGCCGGTGTCGCATATCTGGTATTTTAAGGGCATTCCGTCCCGCATGGGCTTAATTTTGGACATCAGTCCGCGCGTGCTTGAAAAGGTGCTGTATTTTGCCAACTATATTGTCATCGATCCGGGTGACACGCCGCTGATGAAAAAGCAGATCCTCACCGAGGCGGAGTACCGCGACATGCGCGAAAAGTATGAGGACGATTTCAAGGCCGGCATGGGTGCGGAGTCGATCAAGGCGCTGCTCGAGGAACTTGATCTGGAGCAGCTTTCCAAGGAATTGACCGCAGAACTGAAAGACGCATCCGGCCAAAAACGTCTGCGCTTGATCAAGCGTCTGGAAGTCGTCGAGTCGTTCCGTCTGTCAGGCAATCGCCCGGAATGGATGATTATGGACGTCGTCCCGGTCATCCCGCCGGAAATCCGCCCGATGGTTCAGCTGGACGGCGGCCGCTTCGCGACCTCCGACCTGAACGACCTATACCGCCGCGTCATTAACCGCAACAATCGCTTAAAGCGCCTGCTCGAGCTTGGCGCGCCCGATATTATTGTGCGCAACGAAAAGCGTATGCTGCAGGAAGCGGTCGACGCGTTGATCGATAACGGCCGTCGTGGCCGCCCGGTCACCGGCCCTAACAACCGCGCGCTCAAGTCGCTGTCCGATATGCTAAAGGGTAAGCAAGGGCGTTTCCGGCAGAATCTGCTGGGCAAGCGTGTCGACTACTCGGGGCGTTCGGTTATCGTCGTCGGTCCGGACCTGAAGATTTATCAATGCGGCCTGCCTAAGGAAATGGCGCTCGAGCTGTTCAAACCCTTTGTTATGAAGCGCCTCGTTGAGGACGGTACGGCCTCCAATATTAAATCGGCTAAAAAGATGGTCGAGCGCGCCAAAACCGAGGTCTGGGATGTGCTGGAGGACATCATCAAGGGTCATCCGGTCATGCTGAACCGTGCGCCGACGCTGCACCGTCTGGGCATTCAGGCGTTTGAACCTGTGCTGGTTGAGGGCCGCGCGATTCGTCTGCATCCGCTGGTGTGTACAGCGTTTAACGCCGACTTTGACGGCGACCAGATGGCGGTCCACGTGCCGCTCAGTGCGGAAGCGCAGGCGGAAGCGCGCCTGCTCATGCTGTCGGCCAACAACCTGCTTAAACCGCAGGACGGCAAGCCTGTCACCATTCCTTCGCAGGATATGGTTCTCGGCTCCTATTACTTGACCATCGACCGCGATACCGAACCGGGCGCGGGCAAGGTGTTCCGCAATGTTGAGGAAGCGCTTATGGCGTACGATCAGGGCGTTGTGGGCATCCATGCGCCGATCAAGGTGCGTGTCGCGCGCGAAATGGGTGGCAAAACGATTTCCAAGATCGTGGATGCGACTCCCGGCCGCCTGATCTTTAACGAGCGCATCCCACAGGATCTTGGCTTTGTCGATCGCAGCGACCCGGATAAGCTCCTCGACCTGGAGATCATGTTCACCTGCGGCAAAAAAGAGCTGGGCAAGATTATCGACAAATGTATCCACGTGCACGGCTTTAACGTGACCGCCGAGGTACTTGACTCCATCAAGGCTATGGGCTATAAATATTCTACCAAGGGTGCGTTGACGGTTGCGGTCGCCGATATGCTGGTACCAGATGAAAAGGCTCCGCTGATCCATGAATCCGAACAGCAGGTCGCTAAGATCGATAAAAAATACAAGCGCGGCTTTATTACTGATGAGGAGCGCTACCGCTTGACTGTTGCAGAGTGGGAATCGACCACCAAGAAAGTAACAGCGAAGCTGCAGGATAATATGCGCGATCAGCGCTTTAACCCCATCCACATGATGGCGGATTCGGGCGCGCGCGGTAGCATCAACCAGATCCGCCAGCTTGCCGGTATGCGCGGCTTGATGGCATCCACCTCGGGTAAAACCATTGAAATCCCGATTAAGTCCAACTTCCGTGAAGGCCTGTCCGTGCTCGAGTACTTCATCTCGGCGCGCGGCGCACGTAAGGGCTTAGCGGATACCGCACTGCGTACGGCTGACTCAGGCTACCTGACCCGACGCTTGGTCGACGTATCTCAGGATGTCATCATCCGAGAAGATGACTGTGGTGCCGTTAAGGGGATCTGGGTTGAGGATATCAAGGAAGGAAACCAGATCATTGAGCCGCTGCACGAGCGTTTGCTCGGCCGCTATCCGGTTGATGACATCTGCGATCCCAAGACGGGAGAAGTTATCGTTTCCAAGTCCAAAATGATGGACGATGCCGACGCTAACGCGATTCAGGCCGCCGGCATCAGCCGCGTGCAGATCCGCAGCGTTTTGGAATGCCGCGCGCGTAAGGGCGTGTGCACGCACTGCTACGGTATGAACCTTGCCACGGGCAATCCGTGCGGCAAGGGCGAGGCTGTCGGCATTATTGCGGCGCAGTCGATCGGCGAGCCGGGCACGCAGCTGACCATGCGTACGTTCCATACCGGCGGTGTAGCGGGCAGCGATATCACACAGGGTCTGCCGCGTGTAGAAGAACTGTTTGAGGCGCGCAAGCCCAAGAAGGTGGCGACATTGGCCGAGATCCCGGGTGTGGTTTCTATCGAGGAATCCAAGCGCACGACGGTTAAGACGGTCAACATCACCAATAAGGACTCGGGCGAGGTGCGTTCTTACCAGCTGGCTTCTTCCTCCGGCATTCGCGTGGAGGACGGACAGGAAGTCGCACTCGGCGAGCAGCTAAACGAGGGTTCGCTGAGCCCGCATGACATCCTGCGCATCCTCGATCCCCGCGCGGTGCATGATTATGAGATCAAGGAAGTCCAGAAGGTTTATCGTCAGCAGGGCGTTGATATTAACGATAAGCATATCGAGGTCATTGTCCGCCAGATGATGCGCAAGGTGCGCGTGGAGGACGCGGGCGACGCCGAAGTGCTACCTGGTTCGGTCATCGACCTACTGGAGTTTGAGGACTATAATCATAAGGTGCAGGAGCGCATCGACGCCGGTGAAGAGGGATTGCGTCTCGCTTCCGCCGAGCCGACGCTGATGGGTATCACCAAGGCATCTCTCGCGACAGATTCGTGGATGAGCGCGGCTTCATTCCAGGAGACCACCCGCGTACTGACCGACGCCGCGATCAAGGGCAAGGTCGACCCGCTGCTGGGACTGAAGGAAAACGTCATCATTGGCAAGTTGATCCCCGCTGGATCGGGTATGACCGAGTACTGCGACGGACATTACGAGCAGACGGTCGATCTCGACTGAATGCTTGTATAATGGAAAAGAAACAGGGGAATGCTAAGGGCATTCTCCTGTTTTTTCAAAACCCGGAGATTTGATGAAAAACTGTATGAAAACATCACGAAATGACTTGACTTCATGCCTTCAAACCGTTATACTATTATAGCATGCCGTATAGGAGGGTTACTATGCTTTCAGAACTTCGCACGGCGCACAAGGTCATCGGCGTGAAGCAGTCGAAAAAGGCGATCCGGGACGGTCAGGCCATCATGGTGTTCGTCGCGCTGGACGCAGAAAAGCGCGTCACGCAGCCGATTTACGAGCTTTGCGAGCAAACCGGCACCGAGGTGAGCGAGATCACCACGATGACCGAACTGGGCGATGCCGCGGGCATCGATGTCGGCGCCGCGGTCGTGACCGTGCTGCGCTGAGGAATCTTAATTTTTTTGCTGAAACGCGCGAAAATGCGCTTTTCATAAACACTTTTGAAAGAAGGAGGAAATAAAATGCCAACTTTTAACCAACTCGTCCGTAAGGGTCGCGAGGCAGTCGCCGCCAAGTCGACGGCGCCGGCTCTGCAGGTGGGCTACAACTCGCAGAAGAAGAAGACCACCGATCAGTCGGCTCCGCAGAAGCGCGGTGTCTGCACAACGGTTAAGACCATGACGCCTAAGAAGCCGAACTCTGCGCTTCGTAAGGTCGCTCGTGTAAAGCTGACTAACCAGATGGAAGTATCCGCTTACATCCCTGGTATCGGCCACAACCTGCAGGAGCACTCGGTCGTTATGGTGCGCGGTGGCCGTGTTAAGGATCTCCCCGGCGTCCGTTACCACATCATCCGCGGCACGCTGGATACCCAGGGTGTAAACGACCGCCGTCAGGCCCGTTCCAAGTACGGCGCCAAGCGTCCGAAGGCCGGCAAGTAAGCTTCCGGTCACGTTTTGCGAGAAAAGTTGAAGTTTTCAGCAAAGCACAAACATGCTTTGTCTGGGTGTTTTATATCCTCTACCCGATATATTACCTCGGACAGGCATTACAACGGTTTTCAAAAGGAAGCCGGAGTACCTATGAAATCAAATTATTTTGAAGGAGGGAAGTAAAGTGCCAAGAAGAGGTAATGTCCCCAAAAGAGACGTTCTGCCCGATCCGCTTTATAATTCCAAGCTCGTCACCAAGCTGGTCAACTCGATCATGCTGGACGGCAAGAAGGGCGTTTCGCAGAAGGTCGTTTATGGTGCTTTCGATATCGTCCGCGAGAAGAGCGGACGTGAACCGCTGGAGGTTTTCACTGAGGCGATGGAGAATATCATGCCGTCGCTCGAAGTCAAGGCCCGCCGCGTAGGCGGCGCCACCTATCAGGTGCCGATGGAAGTGCGTCCCGAGCGCCGTCAGACGCTGGGCCTGCGCTGGATCACCAAGTATTCCCGCGCCCGCAGCGAGAAGACCATGCGCGAGCGTCTTGCAGGCGAGATCTTGGATGCCTGCAACAATCTGGGCGGTGCTGTCAAGAAGCGTGAGGATACGCACAAGATGGCGGAAGCGAACAAGGCGTTCGCGCACTACCGCTATTAATCGCGTAGCCGCATAACGCTTTGAAAGGAGAGCAATATGCCTAGAGAATATCCCCTGGAACGAACCAGAAATATCGGTATCATGGCCCATATCGATGCCGGTAAAACCACTACCACCGAACGTATCCTGTTTTACACCGGTGTAAACCATAAGATCGGCGAGACGCATGACGGCGGCGCCACCATGGACTGGATGGAGCAGGAGCAGGAGCGCGGTATCACGATCACTTCGGCTGCTACGACCTGCCACTGGGACGGCTCGCAGCACCAGTATCAGGAGCACCGCATCAATATCATCGACACCCCGGGCCACGTTGACTTTACCGTGGAAGTAGAGCGCTCGCTGCGCGTACTCGACGGCTCGGTCACCGTATTCTGCGCCAAGGGCGGCGTTGAGCCGCAGTCTGAGACTGTTTGGCATCAGGCAGACAAGTATCAGGTTCCGCGTATGGCGTTCGTCAACAAGATGGACATCATGGGCGCAAACTTCTATAACGTTGTCGACATGATGAAGGACCGCCTCAAGTGCAACGCGGTTCCGATCCAGCTGCCGATCGGCGTGGAAGATACCTTCAAGGGCATCATCGATCTGATGACTATGCGCGCGGAAGTCTATTATGACGACCTCGGCAAGGATGTCCGCGATGAAGAGATCCCGGAGGACATGAAGGAAAAAGCGCAGGAGTACCACGACGCGATGGTCGAAGCCATTGCCGAGCTGGACGACACGCTGATGGAAAAGTACCTCGAGGGCGAGGAACTGACCATTCCGGAAATGAAGGCCGCGCTGCGCAAGGGCGTGTGTAACGTACAGATCATCCCGGTCATGTGCGGCACCGCTTACCGCAACAAGGGCGTCCAGATGCTGCTCGACGCAGTTGTCGATTATATGCCCGCGCCGACTGATATCCCGGATATCAAGGGTATTAATCCCAAAACCGACGAAGAGGACAGCCGCCCGTCTTCCGACGACGCGCCGTTCTCCGCGCTCGCGTTCAAGATTGCGACCGACCCGTTTGTTGGACGTTTGACATTCTTCCGCGTATATTCCGGTACGATCACGGCCGGTTCCTCGGTGCTGAACGCCACCAAGGACAACCGTGAGCGCCTTGGCCGCATTTTGCAGATGCACGCGAACCACCGTCAGGATATCGACGTAGTTTACTCGGGCGATATCGCAGCTGCGGTAGGCTTTAAGAATACCACCACGGGCGATACGCTCTGTGATGAAAAGCATCCGATCATCCTCGAGTCAATGGAGTTCCCGGATCCGGTTATCCGTGTTGCGATCGAGCCCAAGACTAAGGCCGGTCAGGAAAAGATGGGTATTGCGCTGCAGAAGCTGGCGGAAGAAGACCCGACGTTCCGCACCTATACGGACGAAGAGACTGGCCAGACCATCATTGCAGGCATGGGCGAGCTTCATCTGGAAATCATTGTCGACCGTCTGCTGCGTGAGTTCAAGGTTGAAGCCAACGTTGGTTCGCCTCAGGTAGCGTATAAGGAGACTATCCGCCGTTCGGCCGATGTCGACCAGAAATACGCCCGCCAGTCCGGCGGTAAAGGCCAGTATGGCCACTGTAAGATCATTGTTGAGCCGAACGAGTCCGGCAAGGGCTACGAGTTCATCAACAAGATCGTTGGCGGCGCGATTCCGAAAGAATATATTGAGCCTGTCAACCAGGGTATCCAAGGCGCTATGCAGGCCGGCATTCTGGCTGGCTATCCGGTTGTCGATGTGAAAGTCACGTTGTACGATGGTTCTTATCACGAAGTTGACTCCTCTGAAATGGCCTTTAAGATCGCCGGTTCTATGGCGTTCAAGGAAGCAATGAAGAAAGCCGACCCGGTGCTGATGGAGCCCATCATGCAGGTTGATGTCATGGTCCCGGAAGAGTATATGGGCGACGTTATCGGCGACCTGAACTCTCGCCGCGGCCAGATTCAGGGCATGGAGGCCCGTGGCAGCGTACAAGCGATCGCCGCTGCTGTTCCGCTGTCTGAGATGTTCGGTTATGCGACCGACCTTCGTTCGCGTTCGCAGGGCCGCGGCCAGTACACCATGAGTCCGAGCCACTATACCGAAGTGCCGAAGTCGATTCAGGAAAAGATCATCGACGCGCGCAGCAAAAACGACAACTAAAAACTATTGCATTTTTCTACAAATTGCAGTAGAATGATTTTACCAATGACTAAGAATTCAATTTACGAGGAGGATACCCAAAATGGGAAAAGCAAAATTTGAGCGCAACAAGCCGCACGTTAACATCGGCACCATCGGCCACGTTGACCATGGCAAGACCACGCTGACCGCCGCAATCACCAAGGTGCTGGCTATGGGCGGCGCTGCCGAGTATCAGGCTTATGATTCCATCGACAAGGCTCCGGAAGAGAAGGAGCGCGGCATTACGATCAACACCGCTCACGTTGAGTATGAGACGGAAAACCGCCACTACGCTCACGTTGACTGCCCGGGCCACGCCGACTATGTTAAAAACATGATCACCGGCGCCGCGCAGATGGACGGTGCGATCCTCGTTGTCTCGTCGGCTGAC
>NZ_JAXEOA010000018.1:0-6999 GCF_034098985.1 Agathobaculum sp.
AACAGCTCTTTTTTATTGCCCGCCCGCGCGGGATAATTCCCGCAGCACGGGAATCGTCAGCGCGGCGGACAGCACGAACGAGCACAGGTCGGATAGCGGCTGGCAGAGCTGCACGCCGAATAGCCCGGCGAAGTACGGCAAGATGAGCGCAAGCGGGATGAAAAACAGCCCCTGCCGCGCGGCGGCGACGATGCTGGCGCGCACGGTCATCGCGATGTTTTGCAGCAGCATGTTGCACAAGATGACCCAACCGAGCAGCGGGAACGACAGGCATTGCAGCCGGAGCGTGCGCGCGCCGATTCGGATGACTTCGGGGTCGTCCGCGCGGAACAGGGCGACGAGCTGCGGCGCGAAGACCGCCCCCAGCACCGCCAGCGCGACCAGCACGCCGGACGATACCTTAATGCAGAACCAGAACCCGCGCGTGACGCGGTCGTAGCGTTTTGCGCCGTAGTTAAAGCCGCACACGGGCTGGTAACCCTGCCCAAAGCCGATGAGCGCCGAAGAGGCAAACTGGCTGACGCGCGTGACCACGCTCATCGCGGCGATGGCCGCGTCGCCAAACGGTCTGGCCGCGGTGTTGAGGCAGGTGATGGCGACGCTGGCAAGCCCCTGCCGGCACAGGCTGGGCACGCCGCCGCCCACGATGGCGAGAAATCGCGCGCGGCTTGGGGAAAACAGGCGCAGACGAATGGGGATGCCGCCCGACTGCCGCACGCCCCAGAGCAGCAGCACAAAGCTGACGAGCTGGCTCAGAATGGTTGCAATGGCCGCGCCCGCGATGCCAAGGCCGAACACGAAGATGAACAGCGGGTCAAGCGCGATATTGAGCACGCCGCCCGCCACCAGGCCGACCATCGCATAGGTCGCGTTGCCCTGCAGGCGGAGCTGGTTGTTGAGCACGAGCGCGGCGGTCATGTAGGGCGCGCCGATCAGGATATAGCGCAGATACGAGCGGGCAAACGGGAAGATCGTACTGGTCGCGCCAAGCAAATGGCACAAGGGGTTCTGAAATAACAGGCCGAGCGCCAAAATGAGCAGGCCGGCCACGAGCGAGGAGAAAAACCCGGTCGACGCCATGCGTTCGGCCTCCTCCTCGTGCTGCGCGCCGAGCTGGCGTGAAATATAGTTGCCCGAGCCTTGGCCGAAAAAGAAGCCGACCGCCTGGATAATCGCCATCAGCGGGAACACGACGCCGACCGCGCCGGTTGCGCTCGTGCCGATTTTGCCGACGAAAAACGTGTCCGCCATATTGTAAAATGAGGTGATGAGCATACTGATAATGGTCGGCACCGCCATGCGGCAGATGAGTGGTTCGAGCGGAGCCTCGGTCATTTCGCGGAATTTTTGCGCTTTTGCGCTTTCGTTTGCCGGCATAGCGCGCCTCCTGTGAATGCGTTATCTTTCTAATAGGATAAATCAATTTTTGCTTTTTTGCAAGCAGGCTTGACATATATCGAGGATCGATATATGATAGATATATCGGATATCGATATATAGGAGGACAGCAAATGAAAATCGACAAAAGCCTTATGGCGGGCAGTACGGCGCTGCTCGTGCTGCATCTGCTCACGGAGGACGACCTATACGGCTATCAAATGATCGAGCGTCTGCGCGAGCGGTCGGACGACACGTTTTCCATGAGCGCGGGCACGCTGTATCCGCTGCTGCACACGCTGGAAACGCAGGGGCTGGTGCAGTCCTATGAGCAGGCGGCGGGCGGCGCGCGCATGCGCAAATATTACCATCTGACCGAGGGCGGCCGCGCGCGCCTTGCGGAGAAGACCGTCGAGTGGGAGGCGTTTTCGGGCGCGGTCGACCGTGTGCTGAAAGGGGGCGCGTCGCATGCGTTTGCCTGACGCTTTGCAAGGTTGGCTGTCCGCCGCGACCGGACAGATGCGCTGGAAGCGGGCGCGTCCCTGCGCGGAGCAGGAGCTGCGCGCACATCTTGAAGACCAATACGGAGCATTTCTCGAAGAGGGACTGGACGAGGTCGAGGCCGCGGAGCGGACGGTGCGCGAAATGGGTGACCCGGTTGAAACAGGAACGCGGCTTGACCGCGCTTGGCGTCCCGCGCCGGACTGGTTTATGCTGGGGCTTGTGCTCGCGCTGGCGGCGGTCGGCATGGTGCTGCAATATCATCTGCGGCAGCCTTGGGTGGCGTATATGGGAATCTCCTCCTCTCCACTTTCCATGGCCGGGATCTATGTGATTGGCGTTTGCTGTCTGCTTGCCGCGTATTTCGTGGACTATACGGTTTTAGGAAAACATATTCGTCTGCTGTATGGGCTGTGGTGCGCGGTTGGGGCGCTGATGGTGCTGGAAACACCGTTTCGGCAGATCATCAGCGGCGCCAATTTTTATCTGCGGCAATGGGTGTGGTTCTTCCCTCTGCTGTTTGCAGGCGTGCTGTATGCAAACCGGGGCAAAGGCACGTCCGGCGTTCAGCTGTGTCTCGCCGCCCTGCTGCCCCTGTGGTTCTTCTGCCTGACCGCTCCAGCGACGGGGGCGATGATCGTGATGACCGTTGTCTGCTGTGCACTGCTTGCGGGCGCGGTCTGGCGCGGGATGTTCGGAGGCAAGCGCAAAGGACAGCTTTGTTTGGCGTGCGCCCCGCTCATGGCGCTGGCAGCGGGTGCGGCTATGCTCATATGGCGGCTGCCGCATTTGCGAAACCGTCTCGCGGTGCTTTTCAATCCCACGCTAGACCGGGAGATGAGTGGATATCAGGGTTCGGTCGTCTGGGAGGCGCTGTTCGGCGGCGTGTTCCCTGCGGAGAGTCGGCAAGACGCGCTGCGTCTGATCGATATGGAGGGCGCGAACGACTTTTTCCTGACCGCCGTGAAATACCGTTGGGGCTGGCTCGCGTTCGCATTGGTTTTGGGCGCGCTGCTCGTGCTGCTCGTGCGCGGGCTGACGCTGGCACACCGGCAAAGCGGACTGCTCGCCCGGTATGTCAGCTTCGCGGTCGTGCTGACGCTCGCGGGGCAGACCACAGCCTACGTGATACAGAATCTGGGCTTTATGGCAGTTGCCGCTTACGGACTGCCGCTGCTGTCTTTCGGCGGTACATACCTGTGCCAGACCATGCTGCTGCTCGGCGTTTTGCTGTCCGCCCACCGGACGGGCAAGCTGCAAACGGGTGAAAACCCGCTCATACAGCGCGTTTCGTGATATAATAAAAGGACGATCAAAAAAGATCGTCCTTTTTTTCGTTTTGATGCAAGATAATCGCTCCCCCATTCGTATTGTAGGTGAAGAAGCGCTTCTCCAAAGGAGATGAACCAATGAAACAACTGGACAGAGCCGAGGCGGAACGGCTGGTGGATACCTATTCCGACCTGATCCTACGACTTTCCTACACCTACCTCAAATCGACGCACGACGCGCAGGACATTTGCCAAAACGTGTTTTTGAAGCTGCTGACAAGTAATCAAACGTTTGATAGCTTGGCGCATGAGAAAGCATGGGTCATCCGTGCGACCGCCAATGCGTGTAAGGATGAGCTTCGCGCGTTCCGCAGGCGTACAGCGCCGATCGAAGCGGCTTATGCATCCGCCGCGCCCGAGGCGCCGGACAGCGCGGTGCTCGATGCGGTGATGGCGCTGCCGGAAAAATACCGTGAGGCAGTCTACCTATATTACTATGAGGGCTATTCCGTCCGCGAGACCGCCGCACTTTTGGGGCGCAGCGAGGCCGCGGTCATAGCACACCTGAGCCGCGGCCGGCAAAAGCTGCGGGGCGAATTGGGAGGCGACTATTATGAACAAAGAGTATAATGATAACAAAGAGTATAACGAAGCGCTGAGCGGGCTGCGGTTTTCTGCCGAGGCAAAGGCCGGTATGGTGCAGAACCTGCTCGACGCTGCGGGGCAGCCGGTGAAACGGCGCGCCCGCCGTCCGCTGCCGCGCCTTGCGGTGGCTGGCATCGCGGCGGCGCTTGTGCTTTCGATCGGCGCGGGCGCGACGGTCGTCTATAACAAGCTGGCGAGCGAATCGTTCGCGGGCGTATTCGGCACGGCGCATACCGAGATTGTCGATAAGATCGGCCGTCCCATCGGCGCGAGCGCGACCGATAACGGCGTGACCGTGACGGCGGATGCGATCATCGGCGATAAATACAGCTATGCGGTCGTCTATACCATCACCCGCGACGATGGCACGGCGTTCGACCTCGAAGGAAATGAGTTCGGCTATCTGCCGCTGTATTTCGAGGAGTCGGACACATCAATCGGTCACTTGGGCGGTATGCACGGCGGCTCGTACTTTATCGATGAGACCCCTGGCGATAACGCGATCCAATTCGTAGAAATGCGGACGGCGGACGCGCCGCTGAAAGAAACCACGGCCAAGGCCAAGATGGAAAACCTGCGCTTTAACGACGGAGACGACGATTACCTGCTGGTCGAGGGTACATGGAAGCTTAAATTTGATTTCGCGTTTGAGGATGCTTCGCTTGATCTGGCCGCCGGACAGACGCTTGCGCTCAACGGTATGGACGTGGTCATCAACGAAATTACGCTCTCTCCGATCGGGCTGCAGGTGAATTACACGGTCGGCAGCGAGATTGAGTGGTCGAATGCACCCTCTGGCCGCGAGGATCCGCGCGACGCCGCGCAGTCGCGCCGCTATTTCGAGGATCTCCAGATCTTGCTGACCAAGACGGACGGCACGGTGATCGACATGTCGCAGTCGGGCGGCGGCATCCGGCCGAAGAACGGGAAAACTGAGTGCCAGAAGGGCGGCCTGTTTGACGAGATCTTGTCGATGGACGAAGTCGCATCGCTCACCGTTGGCGGCGTGGATATCCCGCTTTAATATTGGCATTGCAAAAGGCGTATCTGTACAGATACGCCTTTTCTGTTGGGTATCCGACATGATTTGATTTACAAACTATTTTTGCGGTGATACAATAGCAATAACAGAATTTCCATGAATTGCAAATGCGAAAGGTCGATGCTTAATGGATTACCGGGAACAGCCGCTTTTGCGTACAGACAGCTACGCAAAAATATTTTTATATAACACGCACGAAACGGTGGCCTGTGTGCCGCGCCATACCATCCGCATGAGTGAAAAAGTGAAGCCTGCGCTGCTTGAGCAAGCGGTTGGCCAGGCGCTTTTACGCTTCCCGCACATGATGCTGGCTATTGAGCCTACCGAAACCTCATTTCGCTATGTGCATAATGTGCGTCCGCCCAAAGTGCTTCCGTTCGACGGGGCGCGCACCCGCTATACCATCGGTTCGGCCGATACGGGCGGCTATCTGTTTCTGGTCGGCTATCAGGACGATACGATCACGCTGGAATACCAGCATTCCGTGTCAGACGGCCGGGGCTTTGAGGAGTTCATCAAGACCGTACTGTTTGAATACCTGCGGCTAGACGGCAAGCCGGTCGCGAACGACGGCACGGTGCGCGGCATGGACACGCGCTATTCGCCCGAAGAGAGCGCGGACGGCTATCGCCAGCTTGCTGACCGTGAGTATTCCTCCGAGGGCATCTGGAAAAAGCCAAAAGCTGCGCATGCTTGGGAGCTGACCGGATTGGGCGACGGGCCGGAGATCGTCAGCGAGGTCACATTCCCGTTTGCCGCACTGCATACTTATGCCAAGAAGATCGGTGTGAGCCCGCTTTCCATCGTCGCGCCGCTGTTTATGCGCGCGTTCGACCGGAAATTCGGCGGCGGGGACGAACCGGTGATCGCGCAGATCCCGGTCGACCTGCGCCCGCTGCTGCCGACCGCGACTACGCGATATTTCATCTGCTTTATCGATCTGCCCTATCTGCCCGAATACCGCGGCCTGCCGCTCGATGAGGTGTTCCGCCGCACAAGGGCGTTCCTCAAGACCCAGATGGAGCCGGAGCAGCTCATGTTCCGCGCCAAGGCCGCGTCCGACCGCTGCCGCGCGTTGCACGAGGCTGATATGCCGCTTGTGGAGAAATGCGCGGCGGGGCAGAAGCTGTGCCGTGATTTTGTGCTTGAGGACAGCTTCCTAATTACCAACGTGGGCGAGTTCAAGCTGCCCGAAAGCTGCCTGCCATACGTGCTCGACTACGGCGCAGTGCTGCCGACCGCTACGCAGCCGTTCGCGCTGCTGGTCAGCTCGTATAACGGGCAAATGAAGCTGTCCGTCGCGCAGCGCGACCACGATTTGGACGTGGTCAGCGAACTTGCGCGCGGCCTTCACGAGATCGGTGTGCATACGAAAATGCGCTCATATCCGTTCGCCGTCACGCGGTATGACGGAATGCCCTATACTCCGTAAAGAAAAAACGCCCTTCGGGGCGTTTTTTTTCGTTTTAGCTCAATTGTCTATAAGACGTTTTGGCGCGCCAGAAGATGTGAATTTTGACTCATATATAAGCGGACACCAGCAAGCTGTGCTTTGTCGCCGGTTGAGAAAAAAGAAGTCGTTGCGCTGCCGGGCAAACTGGCAGAGGCTGCTTTCTGCCGTTTAAAAGCAGCGGTAAGGATGTGATTGTGTGAGTCAATCCGGCTCCGCAGAGAGAGCACGTTGTGCATGGGTCGTCGCCGTTCCCACGAAGGGAGCGACAAGACCCGTAGTATCCCTTACCGTCTTCGATGACATTTCAATCCACGGTCCCGCGAAGGGAGCGACCGCCTTGCCCGGCGTGGGATCCCAGCCCTTGGGATTTCAATCCACGCTCCCGCGAAGGGAGCGACCAGGGAGGATATCAAAGCCTCGTTTATCTCGGATATTTCAATCCACGCGCCCGCGAAGGGAGCGACACCTACATAGACGCATGTATTAGACGGCGCGACATTTCAATCCACGCTCCCGCGAAGGGAGCGACGTATATCCTCGGCTGTCCCGCTAATCCGATAGAGATTTCAATCCACGCTCCCGCGAAGGGAGCGACACTATTACCTACCCCGATTTGAATGGGGTCGAAAATTTCAATCCACGCTCCCGCGAAGGGAGCGACGGGTAAGCTTGCCGCCGTGCTTGATCTGCCGAGAATTTCAATCCACGCT
>NZ_JAXEOA010000019.1:0-172259 GCF_034098985.1 Agathobaculum sp.
TTATAATAACTCAGACCCCAATTTAATTAAATTGGGGGTGGGCCTATTTTACGCGCCCCACGCCTGTTTGGTTTTTATCGGGATCAAAGAGAGAAAAAGAGGAGGAAGATTATATAGGGATCAGAGAGAGGACGGAAAATACCGCCAGCGCCAGCATGAGCACGGCAGCAGCCGTAGCGAGATAAGCCCGTGTCATATCCATCCCTCCCAAGTCCTTATACTATTAAGACGCTTCAGACCCGGTTTTGGTGACAAAAAACTATGTGATTTCTGAAAATTCATCGGATTGCATAAATGAAGGAGATGATTCTTGTGCAGATTGCAAAATGGTTACAAGAATCGTGTCTGAATGCGTAAGCTTCATAAAGTTGCACAAAAAACCGCTTGCGTACATGGAGAAACTCGTGTATAATAACAAACAGGGAGTTCATCCCGAGACAATGCCGCCCGCATCAGGCGCGCGGGCAAGGGAGTGTTATAACAAATGGCCAATTATCCGGTTAATAAGATCCGTAACGTATGTCTGATGGGTCACGGCGGCGACGGCAAGACCTCGCTGGTTGAGAGCCTGCTTAATATCGCGGGCGTAACCGCACGCGTCGGCAAGATCACAGACGGCAATACCGTTTGCGATTTTGATCCCGAGGAGACCAAACGCCAGTTTTCGATATCGACCGCAGTCGCGCCCGTCGAATGGGGCGGCTGTAAGATCAACCTGCTCGACACGCCCGGTTTCTTCGATTTTGAGAGCGAAGTCAATTGCGCGATGCGCGTGGCCGAGTCCGCATTGATCGTGTGCACGGGCAAGGACGGCCCGGGCGTCGGCACAGAAAAAGCATGGGAGCGCTGCCAAAAATACGGCATGCCCCGCATGTTCTACATCTCCAAGATCGACGAGGAAAATTCGGATTACTATACCTCGCTGCATAAGCTGCAAAAGCAGTTCGGCGTATCGGTCGCTCCAATCGTCGTGCCGATTTTTGAGGGCAACCGCGATACGGTCGGCGTTGTCGACTGCGTTATCCGCAAGGCCTATAAGATGAACGGCAGCGAGCGCGTGGAGATCCCGATCCCGGAAAACATGGTCGATAAGGTCAACCAGCACCGCGCGGCGCTGTGCGAAAATGTCGCCGAGCTGTCGGAAGAGCTGATGGAACGCTATTTCGCAGGCGAGGAATTTTCGGATGAAGAGCTGATCGCCGGCATCCGTCAGGGTGTGCGAGATCTGGTAATCGCGCCCGTATTCTGCGGCACGGCGGTCACCGGTATCGGCTCGTACGCTATTTTGAAAGGCATTGCGGATTATATGCCGTCGCCCGATGAAAAGCCCGCCGAGGTCTGTGAGGACGAAAAGGGCGAGCTGATCGAGATCACCTGCACGCCCAACGGTTCGGCCTGCGCGTTCGTCTTTAAGACGGTCGCCGACCAATATGGCCGCTTCTCGTATTTCAAGGTCATGTCGGGCGAGGTTAAGCAGGATATGACGCTGGTCAACAAGCGCGCCGACGCGAATGAAAAAATGGCGCATATCTATTCGGTCTGCGGTAAAAAGACAACCGAAGTCCCGGTGATCGGCTGCGGCGATATCGGCGCGGTCTCCAAGCTGGTGACAACCAAGACGGGCGACACGCTTTCGATGTCGGTTCGAAAGGTCGAGCTCGACCCGATCGAGATCGCCCCGCCGTGCTACACACAGGGCATCGCGGCCAAGGTCAAGGGCGTGGAAGAGAAAATTTCGGCCGGCCTGTCCCGTCTGCGGGACGAGGACCCCTCTTTTGAGACCGAGTTTAACCCCGAAACCAAACAGCACACCATTTCGGGCGCGGGCGACATCCAGCTCGACGTGCTGTGCGCCAAGCTGCGCGATAAATTCGGCGTCGAGGTCGAGCTGACCGCGCCGATCGTGCCGTACCGCGAGAAGATCCGCAAAAAGGTTTCGGTCGAAGGCAAGCACAAAAAACAGTCGGGCGGCCATGGGCAATACGGCCATGTCAAGATGGACTTCGAGCCGTACGCCGAGGGCGATTACCTGTTTGAAGAAAAGATCTTTGGCGGCAGCGTGCCGAAAAACTTCCACCCGGCGGTCGATAAGGGCATCCGTGAGGCCATGGAGCACGGCGTTTTGGCCGGCTATCCGCTTGTCGGCCTGCACGCGGTGCTGACCGACGGCTCGTATCATGACGTTGACTCCAACGAGCTTTCGTTCAAGATGGCGGCGCGCCTCGCCTATAAGGCGGGCATCCCGCAGGCCAGTCCGGTGCTGCTCGAGCCGATCTGCTCGATGAAGGTCGTCGTGCCGGATTCGTACATGGGCGACGTGATCGGCGATCTCAACAAGCGCCGCGGCCGTATCATGGGCATGAACCCGATTGAGGGCGGCAAGCAGGAAATCCTGGCCGAATGCCCGATGGCCGAACTGTCCGATTATGCGATCACCTTGCGTTCAATGACGCAGGGACGCGGCTCGTTTGTATCGAATTTTGAGCGGTACGATGAAGCGCCTGCGCCGGTGCAGGAAAAGGTCATCGCGGAGAACAAGGCGCGCCTCGAAGCGCTGGATAAGGAATAAAATAAAACAAAACCGGCTGCTTTTGCGGCCGGTTTTTTTGTATATTGCCGATAGTTGGGCACACTGGACTTGTACCCGTCTGCGTGTTATAATTTTAACAGAATCAACCCACATATTATTATTGGAGGTGCCGCAGCCATGCACTGCACGAGAAACATTCAAGACGACCTCGTTTATATCGGCGGAAGCGACCGCCGCCTTTCACGCTTTGAGAATTTATTCCCCATTCCGCGCGGCGTGTCCTATAACAGCTATGTTTTGCTCGACGACAAGACCGTGCTGTTTGACACGGCGGACGAAGCGGTAGGCCGCCTGTTCTTTGAAAATCTGGAGTATGCGCTCGGCGGACGCAGCCTCGACTATCTGGTGGTACACCATATGGAGCCCGATCATTGTGTGCTGCTCGGCGAGGTATTGCACCGCTGGCCCGAGCTCAAGCTGGTGTGCAGCGCGAAAGCGCTTTCGATGATCGGTCAGTTTTTTCCGCTCGATGTGGCCGACCGCACGCTGGTCGTCGGCGAGGGGGACAAGCTTTCCACCGGCCGCCATATGCTGCATTTCTTTATGGCGCCGATGGTGCATTGGCCCGAAGTCATGGTGACCTATGACGAAATGAGCAAAACGCTGTTTACCGCAGATGCGTTCGGCGTGTTCGGCGCGCTCGCGGGCAATATTTTCGACGATGAGATCGATTTCGACAGCGCATGGCTGGCTGACGCCCGCCGCTATTATGCGAATATCTGCGGCAAATACGGCGCGCAGGTGCAGGCGGTGCTCAAGAAAGCGGCCGCGCTCGATATTGCGGCCATCTGCCCGCTGCACGGCCCGGTCTGGCGCACAAATCCCGGCCTGCTGATCGAGAAATACGAAAAGTGGAGCACATATGAGCCCGAGGAGCCCGCGGTTGTCATTCTGTACGCCACAATGTACGGCAACACCGAAAACGCGGCTAGCGTGCTTGCGTCGCGGCTCGCGGATCGGGGCGTGCGCAACCTTGCGATGTACGATGTTTCCGATGTCGACGTTTCTTATCTTGTGGCCGAGGTGTTCCGGTGCAGCCATCTGGTGCTGGCCGCGCCGACCTATAACGGCGGTCTGCATCCCCGTATGGAAACGCTACTGGCCGATATGAAGGCTCTTTCTGTGCAGAACCGCACGGTAGCGCTCATCGAAAACGGCACATGGGCTCCGGTCTCCGGCCGCCATATGGCGGCGCGCCTCGCGGAAATGAAAAACATGACGCTGCTCGACGGCACCGTAACTCTGAAATCGTCTGGCGGCGGCCTCCAACTGGAGGGGCTCACTGCGCTTGCGGAGACGATCGCGGCGCAGCTTCAGCAGTAAAAATTTGTCCCGCCGTGGTTCTGCTTTGTCCACCTGCCGCATAGGATAGACCAAGCAAGGGCAGGAGGGACGAGAATGATCGTTTATGCAACCAAATTATCGGTAAAAAAAGCGATAGCGGGCGTGCTGGTGATCGGTGCTGTCGTCTGGGGCGTGACCGCGCTCGTACCCAAGGCGGTCGAAACGGCCGGCACGGAAACAGCGGCAGCAGCGACCGAAGGGCTGGACGCCAAGCTCAAAAACAACGAGCAGCGCGTTGCGCTTCTGGAGAGCTTTGGCTGGAAAGTCAATCCCGAGCCGCGCAGCGAACGGGAAGTGCAGATTCCCAAAGTGTTTGACGAGACCTATGAGGCCTACAACGCCATCCAGATCGACCAAGGGCTTGACTTGACGCCGTATCAGGGGAAGCGCGCCATGCTGTATACCTACGAGCTGACCGAATACCCGACCGGCGCCGAGGGCGTGATCGCCAATCTGCTGGTCCGCAAAAACAAGCTGATCGCAGCCGACATCAGCGCAGCCGAAGCCGATGGCTTTGTCCACGGCATTACGCAAATGCCTGAATGAGAAAAGACCCCGCCAATCGGCGGGGCCTTTTGTTTTCTGTAGGGAGCCCTCAGCGTTTTCGCCCAAAAGCGGGCACGGTTTTTTGGTATGTCTCTTTTAAGTTCATTGGAAATGCACTTTTTTTGTGATTGCCTATTGTGCAACATGCAAAAAAGTGATATGCTATATCCATCAATCGATTGTCGGGAGGCACAAAATGCCGGGAATGCGTTTGGATAAGCTGCTCACGCATATGAACTGCGGCAGCCGCCGCGAGGTCGCTGCGTGGGTGCGCGCCGGACGGGTGGCGGTGGACGGTTTAATCTGCCGCGATCCTGCATATAAGGTCGATCCCGATAGAGCCTGCGTCCTGCTGGATGGACAGATACAAGCATACCGTGCGCAGCGGTATCTGATGCTGAATAAGCCGGCGGGCGTTATCACGGCATCCAGCGACCCGCGTCATCGGACGGTGCTCGACCTTATTCCGGAAAGCGAACGGCGGGGGCTGTTCGCGGTCGGCCGTCTGGATAAGGACACCGAAGGTCTGCTTCTGCTAACTACGGACGGTGCATTCAGCCACGCGCTGATGGCGCCCGGCAAACACGTCGAAAAGGAATATCTGGCCGAAATCGAAGGTACGCCTGCGGCCGATGCCGCAGAGCGGTTCGCCCAGGGGATCGTGCTGAAGGATGGTACGGTATGCCGTCCGGCGGGGCTTGAGCCAGTGCCGGAGGCTGCGGTGCAGACCGTGCGCGTGACGCTTTGCGAGGGGAAATACCATCAAGTTAAGCGCATGCTGTGGGCGGTGGGCTGTGAAGTGACGCGGCTGAAGCGCCTGCGCGTTGGCCCGCTTCGGCTGGATGGGGCGCTCGCGCCCGGCGCTTTCCGGGACCTTTCGGCAGAAGAACTGTCGTCCTTTGGACTTCCTGTGATGGGGCAAACAGGCATAGAGATATCGAAAAAATAAAATTCTACAAATAAAATTGAAAAAATTTGTACAAATCTGTTGACGCTTGTGATATAATTACTTAAAATGCACAGGGTTGTCGGCTGATTCTTGTGTAGATTGATGATGGATCCACGGCAGCCGGCACATCGTGCGGACTGTGTGCCGTCTATCCAGCCAATGGGCTGGTGCCACTGTAGAAGAGGGAGTAAGAAAACAGACGGGAAAGGTGATGGAAATGGCTTCAAGATTGTTCCAGTCGATTATTTTACAAATGAAAGACACGGTGGACCGTACGATCGGCATTGTCGATGCGAGCGGCGCTGTCGTCGCGTGCACCGATTTGCCGCGCATTGGCGAAATGCGCGAGGAAGCAATCACCGAGCTTGGCTTCGCGGGGGAAATGGTGCGCTTCGGCGGCTACACATACCATATGACAGGCGAGCGGTCGACCCGTTTGGAATACGCTGTTTTCGTGCAGGGCGAGGATGAGCTGGCGCGCAGTATCTGTTCGCTGGTTTCTGTCGCGATCAACAACATTAAAACGCTGTATGATGAAAAGCACGACAAAGCGACTTTTGTCAAAAACATCATTCTGGACAATATCCTGCCCGGCGATATTTACATCAAATCCCGCGAACTCCACTTTGGAAACGACGTGCCGCGCGTGGTGTTTCTCGTGCGCCAGCAGGCGCCGGGCGACGTCGCCGCGATCGACGTGGTGACCGGGCTGTTCCCTGATAAGCAGAAGGATTTTGTGCTGCATATCTCCGAGAGCGATATCGTCGTGGTCAAGGAGGTCAAGGCGGGGAGCGAGATCAAGGATCTGAGCAAGATCGCCGTGTCCATCGAAGAGGCGCTGGAGAGCGAGCTGTCCATCAAATGCCTCATCGGCATCGGTTCGGTTTCCGCGCAGATGAAAGACATTGCCAAATCGTTTAAAGAAGCGCAGACTGCGATCGAGGTCGGCGGCGTTTTCGATACCGAAAAAAACATTATCAGCTTTGAGAATCTGGGCATCGGCCGTCTGATTTATCAGCTGCCGATCACCCTTTGCGAAATGTTCCTGACCGAGGTTTTCAAAAAAGGCTCGATCGATTCGCTTGACCAGGAGACGCTGTTCACTATCCAGAAGTTCTTTGAAAACAATCTGAACGTTTCCGAAACCTCGCGTAAGCTGTTCGTACACCGCAACACGCTGGTCTACCGGCTGGAGAAGATCAAAAAACTGACCGGACTGGACCTGCGTGAGTTTGACCATGCCATCGTCTTTAAAGTTGCGCTTATGGTGCGCAAATATCTCGCCAGCCGTGAGGAAAGCGTGCGCTGAGAAGCTGGAAAGTTTCCACGCCCTTGCCGAAAACGGTCTGGTACGCGCCGCATTTGGCAGGGATTGTCGACTTGCGCGGCGGGAAAAAACCTGTTATAATAGACAAAGGTGCGTGCCAAACGCGCGCCTTTGTCTTTTTTTGTAAATCCGAACGCTTTCGGGGAGGATTCATCTGTGATACGAATGACTAACGCCACCGTGGTGTACGATAACGGCACCCGTGCGGTCAATAAAGCCAGCCTGCGGATCGACGAGGGCGAGTTTGTCTTTTTGGTCGGCGCGTCGGGCTCGGGCAAAACGACGATGATCAAGCTGCTGACCGCTGAGGTGCGGCCGACCGAGGGTCGTGTGCTGGTCAACAACTATAACATCGGCGAGATGAAAAAGCGCGAGATCCCGTATCTGCGCCGCACGCTGGGCGTGGTCTTTCAGGATTTCCGCCTCATTAATAATAAGACGGTCTACGAAAACGTCGCGTTCGCCATGCGCACGATCGGTGCGAAAACCAAGGCGATCCGCCAGCGCGTGCCTTATGTGCTCGAGCTGGTCGACCTGGCGGACAAGGCGAACGAAAAGCCGATGAACCTTTCGGGCGGCGAGCAGCAGCGCGTGGCGATCGCGCGCGCGCTGGTCAACAATCCCCGTCTGATCATCGCCGACGAACCGACAGGCAACCTCGACCCCGCGCGGTCACTCGAACTGATGACGCTGTTCGAGAAGATCAATGAGCTGGGCACGACCGTGCTGATCGTGACGCACGAAAAGGGCCTTGTCGACGAGTTTGAGAAGCGCGTGGTCGTCATCGACCAGGGCGAAGTCATCAGCGACCAGACAGGTGGGTACTATAATTATGAGAAGTTTTAGTTATTACTGCAAAGAGGGTTTCCGCAATGTCTTCAAACATGGCTTCATGAGCTTTGCAGCGATCGTGATCATGCTCGCGTGCCTGCTGGTGACTGGAACGGTCATGCTGCTTGCGCATAACATCAATTTGAGCATCGTCACACTGCAAAAGTCCAACGAGGTCATCGCGTTTATTGATGAAAGCCTGACCATGCGCGAAGCAAAGGCGCTGGGCACCGAATTTAACCAGATCGAGAATATAGCCAGCATCAAGTTTGAATCGCGTGACCAGGCGTTGGAGGATTACCGCATTGAGCTGGGCGACGACGCCTATATCCTCGATTCGTATGATTCGGGTAATAATCCGCTGCGAAACAGCTTCCGGTTCACGCTCAAGGATCCGACGATCGCCGAACAGACGATCGAGGAGATCAACGCGGTTTCCGGCGTGGCCCGCGTCAACGCGGACGAGACCACGATCGCCGCGCTGGTCCGGGTGCAGAACGTGTTCAATATCGTTGCGTTGGCAATGGTGATCGCGCTGGCGCTCATTTCGATCTTTATCATTTCCAACACAGTCAAGCTCGCGATGTTCGCGCGCCGTGAGGAGATTTCGATCCAGAAGATGGTGGGCGCGACCAACTGGTTCATCCGCTGGCCGTTCGTCATTGAGGGCATGATCATTGGTTTGGTCGCAGGCGGGCTCGCGTTTTTCGCACAGTGGGGCGTGTACGCCGAGATGACCAACATCGCGTCCGGCGTGATCCCATATTTCAAGATCGTCCCGTTTGACGGGCTTCGCTGGTTTGTGCTCGCCGTGTTTATGGGCGCGGGCCTGCTGTTCGGTATTGGCGGTTCGGTCACCAGCATCCGCCGTTTCATGAATGTTTAAATCTGAGCGATTGGAGTGATTTGCAGTTATGATGAGCAAAAAAACTGTCCGCGTCATTTCGGCGGTGATCGCCGCGATCCTAGTCGGCGCGATGGTGTTCGGGATGCTGGCCTCCGGCCTCAGCTTCGCGGGTGCGGCCGATGCGGACGAACTGAAAGATAAGCTTTCTTCCCTGGAGGATCAGAAAGCCTCGGTCAAGGCACAGATCGCTGAGCTGACGGAACAGGCCAAGGACGTGGAGGCAACACGGCAGGCACTGCAAAGCGAGATCGATTTGACCAAGGAAGAGATCTCGACGGTAGAAGCCTACATTGAACGCCTGCAGCAGCAGATCGATGTTAAGACCGCCGAGCTTGAAGTGGCTGAGCAGCAGCTGACGGAAAAAGAGGATGAGTTCGCGCTTGCCGTCCGCACCACCTATGAGCAGGGCGATTCCACTTATCTGCAAATTCTGCTTAATTCTTCGAGCTTTTCCAATATGCTCAAGCGTATTGAGATCGTCAGCCAGCTGCTTGAGCACAACAAGCAGGTGGTGGCCGAATTCCAGGCGGCCAAGGAGGATATCGAGCAAAAGCGCAACGACTTGCAGGACACGCAGGACGAACAGGTGCAGTATCAGGAAAACCTGGGCTACAAGGTAGATGAGCTTGCGGCTAACGAGGCCCAGCAGGCCGCGCTGCAGGAAAGCTTGGAAGCGTATAAGGCGGAATCTGAGGCTGAGTACGACCGCATCAACAGCGAGATGAATTCGGTCTCGAACGAGATCGCGGCGCTGTCGCGGCAGTCGGCCGCTGCGGGCGGCGCAACGCTGTACAGCGGCACGTTCACCTGGCCGCTGCCCGGTTATACAAGTAATTCGAGCGCGTACGGCTGGCGTATCCATCCCATTTTCGGTACGAGAAAATTTCACTCTGGCGAGGATATCCCGGCTCCGACCGGAGCATCCATTCTTGCCGCCGCGTCCGGCACGGTCGTCACGGCTGGCTGGGTATCGGGCTACGGCAACTACACGGTCATCGACCACGGCGGCGGATATATGACGGCTTACGGTCATCAGTCCGCAATCTATGTGTCGGTCGGGCAGTCCGTTTCGGCGGGCGAGACGATCGGTGCGGTCGGTTCGACCGGCAACTCGACCGGGCCGCACCTCCACTTTGAGGTGTATGTCAACGGCGCGACGCAGAATCCAATGGATTACTTCAGCTAAGGCTTACATAGGATCAAGAGGGGGAGCGGGAGACCGTTCCCCCTGTTTTTGACGAAAGGAGGAAACCCCCTTGCGTGATAAAAAGATATCGCTTGCGACCGCGCTCGTACTGTGCCTGATGGCGGCGGCGGCCGGCATCGCGTGCTGCTACGCGCTGTTTGGCTGGCATACGCAGGCGGTGCAGGAAAAGCTGCGGGAAATCGATGCGCTGGTCGCGGAAAAATACGTGGGCGAGGTTGATGTGAAGCAGGTTGCGGATTACGCGGCGATCGGTTATCTGACCGGCCTTGACGATAAATGGTCGAGCTACATCCCTGCCGATCAGTACGCGGCGTATCAGCTTCGCAACGATGGGCAGGGCGTGGGCATCGGCGTTTCGGTCATGACCACAAAAGACAGTATCCATGTTTACGAGGTATACGACGATTCGCCTGCCCAGCAGGCGGGCATCGAAAAGGGAGACTATATTCTGGCGGCGGAGGACAAGACCATTGAAAAGGACGGGGGCGAGGCGGTCGTCGAAGCCGTGCAGGGCGAAGCGGGCACCGAGGTGACGCTGACCGTCCGCAAAGGCGAAGCGGGGGAGAGCAAAACGCTGACGATGATCCGCGCAGTTGTCACGCAGAAGATGGCGTGGGGCGAAATGCTGGACGGCAAGGTGGGCTACCTGCGCATTACGAATTTTCGAAACGGCTCGGCCGACCAATTTGACGCCGCGCTCGATACGCTGCTCGAGGATGGTGCGAAGTCCCTGATCGTAGACGTGCGGCATAACGGCGGCGGCAAGGTGAAGCAAATGAGCCAGATGCTCGACCGGCTGCTGCCCGAGGGCACCATTATGACCCTGCGGACGAAAACAGGCGCGGAGACGGTCTATGAATCGGATGCGGACATGACCGACCTGCCGGTCGCTGTACTAATCGACGAAAGCTCGATTTCGGCTGCTGAGTTTTTCGCCGCGGCACTGCAAGAATATGGGCGCGCCACGCTGGTCGGCACGCACACGACGGGCAAGGGGCGCGCGCAGCAGACCTTTGCGCTGTCCGACGGATCGGCGCTCAACCTTTCGACCGAGGAATATTTCACGCCCAAGGGCAATAACCTTGCGGATAAGGGTATCGCGCCCGATATCGAGGTCAAACTTTCCGATGAACAGCGGGCGAATTTCTACTTTTTAACGCCCGAAATCGACCCACAGCTTGCAAAAGCAGTGGAAATTCTGTCATAATAAGCGCGAAACGGGAGAAAATATGCAAAAAGCACGAGGCCTTGCTTGACATCGGGGCTGACGTTACCTATAATAAGGAGTATTGTGACGGCCGGGAGGGCCGATTTCGGAGGATAAGAAGGTTTTCGATATGGCAAAAGAATTTAAACTGACACAGGAAAGTCTGGATAAACTGAAGGACGAATTGGAATATTTAAAGACCGTGCGTGAAAAAGAAGTTGCCGAGCAGATCAAGGAAGCACGTTCGTTCGGCGACCTTTCCGAGAACTCGGAATATGACGAGGCGAAAAACGAACAGGGCAAGGTGTATTCACGCATTGCCGAACTGGAAAATATTCTGGCGCACGCGGTCGTCATCAATGAGGATCTCTACGCGGCGGATGAGGTTTCACCCGGCTGCCGCTTTGTGGTAGAGGATCTGGAGTTTGGCGACCAGGAGGAATACCACTTTGTAGGCTCTCAGGAGGCCGACCCGATGGAAGGCAAGATTTCCGACGAATCCCCGTTCGGCAAGGCCGTGCTGGGCAAAAAGGTCGGCGAGGTCGTTGAAGTGGAAGCACCGGCAGGCGTGGTACAGTATAAGGTAATAGAGATCAAGAAGTAAAGCCTGTTTGTAGAAACAGGAATTAAGGGATAGGTGAAAGATATGGCAGAACAGCAAAATCCGCAGGCCGCCGAGCCGACCGCCGAGGAGCTGCATGAACTGAAGCGCATACGCCGGGAAAAGCTCGCGGAATTGCAGCAGGCGGGCGCCGACCCGTTTGAGCAGGTCCGCTTTGAGCGCACCCATCACACCTGCGACATCCGCGATCATTTTGAGGAACTCGAGGGCAAGACCGTGCGTCTGGCCGGCCGCATGATGTCCAAACGCATCATGGGTAAAGCCTCTTTTTCGGATATGACCGATCGCTATGGCCGCTTGCAGCTTTATATCAAGCGCGACAATGTCGGCGAGGATGTGTATAAGGGTTATAAAAAGATGGATATTGGCGATATCCTCGGCGTGGAAGGCGAGGTGTTCCGCACCCAAAAGGGCGAGATTTCGGTCATGGTGCGGGAACTGACGCTGCTGTCCAAAAATTTGACGCCGCTGCCCGAAAAGTGGCACGGCCTCAAGGATACCGACATGCGCTACCGCCAGCGATATGTCGATCTGATCGTCAATCCCGAGGTGCGCGACACGTTCGAGAAACGTTCGGCCATCGTGCGAGAGATCCGTAATTTTATGGATGCGCGCGGCTTTATGGAGGTCGAGACCCCGTGCCTCAACACCATTCCGGGCGGCGCGGCGGCGCGTCCGTTTATCACGCACCATAACGCGCTCGATATCGATATGTACATGCGCATCGCGACCGAACTGCACTTAAAGCGCCTGATTGTCGGCGGCTTGGAGCAGGTCTATGAGATCGGCCGTATTTTCCGCAACGAGGGCATGGACACCAAGCATAACCCCGAATTTACAACGATCGAGCTTTACCAGGCTTATACCGACTATAACGGCATGATGGATATCACCGAGGACATGGTCGTGCACGTGTGCGAGGCCGTGCTCGGCACCACCAAGGTGACCTATCAGGGCACGGAGATCGACTTCTCCAAGGGCTGGAAGCGCACGACGATGGCGGACGCGGTCAAGCAATACGCAGGGCTGGACTTCATGGCCATGAGCCCGGAGGAGGCGCTCGCCGCGGTCAAAGCCAAGGGCGTGGAGACCGAAAAAGGCAAGGAGAGCTGGGGCGACCTGCTCGCGCTTTGCTATGACGAATATGTGGAGGAAAACCTCGTGCAGCCGACATTTATCACCGACTATCCGGTGGAGGTGTCGCCGCTGGCCAAGCGCAAGCCGACCGATGCGCGGCTGACCGAGCGCTTTGAATGCTTTGTCTGCGGCCGTGAGCTGTGCAACGCGTTTTCCGAACTCAACGACCCGATCGACCAGAAGCAGCGCTTTGAACGCCAAGTTGCGCTGCGCGCTGCGGGGGACGATGAGGCCAATATGATGGACGATGATTTCGTCAATGCGCTTGAATACGGCATGCCCCCCACAGGCGGCATGGGCATGGGCATCGACCGTCTGGTCATGTTCCTGACCGATTCTGCGTCGATCCGCGATGTTTTGCTGTTCCCGACGATGAAGCCGCTTGGCATGGACTAAAAACATTTCCAAAGCCTGAACGCTTCCCGTTCAGGCTTTCGGCATATTACTCGAGAGGAGGGGACGGGCACGAACCGCCTGTTTCTGCTGCTGCACCGGCCGGACCGCAAAGCCGTCCGGCCGACGACCGTTATGGCGCTCGGTTTTCTCTGTATCATCCTGCTCGGCGCGATGCTGCTGTCGCTGCCCGCAGCCGCGCGGGACGGCGAGCCGACAAGGTTTTTTGATGCGCTGTTCACGGCAACCTCGGCCACATGTGTGACCGGGCTGGTCACACTCGACACGGCGACACATTGGTCCGGGTTCGGCCATGCGGTCATCCTGCTGCTGATCCAGGTCGGCGGGCTGGGCTTTATGACGCTGGCCTCGATCGCGTCCTTTCTGCTGCGCCGCACCTTTACGCTGCGCGAACGCATGGTGATGTCCGCCGGCCTCAATTTGACCGAAAACGCGGGCATTGTCCGCCTGACCCGCCGGGTGCTGTTTGGAACGATCGCATTTGAAAGCGTCGGCGCCGTTGTGCTCGCCTGTCGGTTCGTGCCGCGCTTCGGCGCATGGAAAGGCATCAAAATGGGTATTTTCCATTCGGTTTCCGCGTTTTGCAACGCGGGCTTCGATTTGATGGGTACGCCCGACGTGCAGTTCCCCTCGGTCACCGGATATATTTCCGACCCAGTGGTCAATCTGACGCTGATGGCGCTTATCGTGATCGGCGGGTTGGGCTTTTTTGTATGGGGTGATGTTTACGACAACCGACGGCATCCCCACCGTCTGCGCCTGCACACCAAACTGGTGCTGACGACGACCGGTGTGCTGCTCGCTATCGGCTTTTTGATGACGCTGGTGTTTGAATGGTCGAACCCAGGTACGCTTGGTCCGCTAAAAACGGGGGATAAGCTTCTAGCCGCCGCGTTCCAGTCGGTCACGCTGCGCACCGCTGGCTTCAATACCATCGATCAGGCCGCATTGTCCGGGCCGTCGCAGGCGGTCGCATGCTTCCTGATGCTGATCGGCGGGTCGCCCGGGTCGACCGCCGGCGGTATCAAAACAGTCACCGCCGCCGTGCTGCTGCTGACAACATTGTCCGCCCTGCGCGGACGGACGACGGTCTCGGCGTTTGGACGGACGATCGCGTCGCGCGGCGTTATGAACGCAGTGACGATGCTGGTCGTCGGCGTGGTGACCAGCTTGGCCGGCGCGTGCGCCATTTCCTACTGGGAGGCCGCGCCGTTCCATCAGTGTTTGTTTGAGGCAATCTCGGCGTTCGGCACAGTCGGACTGTCGATGGGACTGACACCGACGCTTGGTCTGGCTTCGCGCCTCGTATTGGTTCTTCTGATGTATCTCGGACGCGTAGGCATCCTAACGCTGGGTGTCGCCGTGTTGATGCGGCACAGAGAGCCGCCTAAAATGCACTACCCGGAAGGGCAGGTCATGGTAGGCTGATTAAAAATTTGCATAAGAATGAGGGATAGAGGATGAAATCCTTTCTGATAATCGGATTGGGACGATTTGGCACCGCGGTCGCGCGCGAACTGTCTTTGCTGGGGCAGGAAGTCTTGGCGCTTGATGAGGACGCGGACAATGTGCAGCGCATTGCGGACGATGTGACGCAGGCCATCGTGGGCGATGCGCGGGACGAGGCCGTGCTGCGTTCGGTCGGCGCGCGCAATTTTGACTGCTGCGTGGTCGCGGTAGCGACCGATATGGAAGCCAGCGTGCTGATTACGGCAATCCTCAAAGACTTGGGCGCCAAGCATGTGGTTGCCAAGGCGCAAAGTCCGGTGCACGCACGCGTGCTCGAGCGCATCGGCGCGGACCGCGTCGTACTGCCGGAAAGCGAAATGGGGCAGCGGCTGGCGCAGCGCCTGTCCCGCACCAACGTTGTGGACTTTATCGGCGTGTCGGACGATTTTTCCATTGTTGAGCTGCATCCGCCCAAGGCATGGGTCGGACACTCACTGGGAGAACTGAATATCCGCGCGAAATTTCTGATCAATGTGCTTGCCATCCGGCATGGCGCGGGCGGCCATGTCGATGTGACGCCGGCGGTCGACCAGATCATTCAGGCGGATGACATGCTGATCGTGATCGGCACCAATGAAAACGTCAATAAGGTGGTCGAGCTGAATTGACCAGAATTGAAAGCCGGCAGAATGCAACGCTCAAGCATTTGCAGCGGCTGCGCCGGGAAAAGAAATACCGCAAGACGTGCGGCGAGATGCTGTGCGAGGGCGGTAAAATGCTGGAAGAGGCGCTGCGCTCAGGGGCGGACGTCCGCAACGTTCTCGTGCGCGCGGACGCGCCGCTGCCGGACGGCGCGCGGCAGGCCGAGGCGCGAGGCGCGCGCCTGTTTGATGCGCCTGAAGCGTTGTTTTCGCTGGCAAGTGATGTGGAAACGCCGCAGGACGTGGTGTTTTCCTGCGCGTGCCCCCATTGGGGCACGGACGCGCTGACGGCTGCCGACCGCGTGCTGCTGCTCGAAGGGCTGCAGGACCCGGGCAACCTTGGCACGATCTTACGAACCGCCGAAGCGTTCGCGCTTGGCGCCGTCGTATTGTGCGAAGGTTGCGCAGACCCCTTTTCGCCCAAGGTCGTCCGCGCGACGATGGGGGCGGTGTTCCGCATGCCGTGCGTGTTTCTGCCGCTCACAGAAGCGGCATGCCGGCTGCGCGAAAACGGACTGCCGGTCTATGCGACCGCGCTGCACGAGGACAGCGAGCCGCTTTGCTCAGTGCCGCTGTCCCGCGCCGCAGTCATCATCGGCAGCGAGGGGCGGGGCGTGTCGCCGCAGGCGCTCGCGCTGGCGGACAGGCATGTCGTTATTCCGATGGCGGGGCGCGCTGAATCGCTGAACGCGGGCGTTGCCGCCGCGATTGTGATTTATGAAATGACAAAAGGGGGAAGCGGTAAATGAGCGTGCGTGAAAGCTTTCTCTGGCTGTCCCGGAAAAACAGCGTCGGCGCGGGGACAGCGGCCGATCTGCTGCGGATCTTTGGCTCGGCCGAGGCCGTCTACGCGGCGGATCGCGAGCGGTTTGCAACGTGCGGCTGCCCGCTGACCAAACGGCAGGTCGACGCGCTTTGCGACAAAGACCTCGATGAAGCCGCCAGAATATTGGAGGCCTGCGCGCATAAAGGGATTTCGGTTCTGACGATAGCGGATACGGCCTATCCGGACCGTCTGCGCGCGATCGCCGACCCGCCGCTGGTGCTCTATGTGCGCGGCAGCTGGCCGGACTTTGACGCGATCCCGGCGATCGCTGTCGTCGGCACCCGGAAATCGACCGGATATGGCGAGCGGATTGCGGAGAGCCTGGGCCGCGCGTTGGCGGAGGCGGGCTTTGTGGTCGTCAGCGGCATGGCGGCTGGAAACGACGCTGCCGCGCACCGCGGCGCGCTTCGCGCGGGCGGATTGACTGTCGCCTGCTTCGCGGGCGGCGTGGACGTGTGCTATCCTCCCGAAAACCAGCGGCTGATGGGCGATATCCTGCTTTCGGGTGCGATTGTCAGTGAGCAGCCGCCCGGGGAACGGCACCTGCCCGGACACTTTCACGGCAGAAACCGGATTTTAAGCGGCCTTTGCGTGGCGGCCGTTGTGGTTGAAGCCGCAGGGTCGCGTTCCGGCACGATGATCACAGCGCACGCCGCGCTCGACCAGGGGCGCGACGTGTATGCCGTGCCCGGCGCGGTCGGCGCGCCGCAGTCCGCCGGATGTAACGAGCTGATTGCGAACGGAGAAGCCGAAATCCTGACCGGTCCCGAAACGCTGATCCGCGCCTATGGCGGCCTGATGCGGAACAAACCCGATGAGCGGCTGGCCAGGCAGGCGTTTGAACGGCAGACCGGCGAGCGCCGGAAGCCGGCAGAGCTATCCGCATGGGACGAAATACAAAAACGCGAGCAGGCGGGACGGATGCGGAAAGCGGAACCTCCGCATAGCAGCCCCGCGCCGCTACCGGACACCCTGAGCCCTGAGGAGCGCCAGATCGCGGAACTAGTTGCGGCGGGCGCGTCGACCCCGGCCGAGGTGGTCGACAAGAGCGAGCTTTCCGCCGCGCGCGTCATGGCCATTCTGACGATGCTGGAGATGGACGGCGTGCTCATCCGTGAAAAAGGCGCGCTCCGTCTGCGCTAAAATTTGACAGCGCTTTCCGGACGGGTTACAATAAAGTGTCACGCGGCGTCGGCCGCTTTTTAGGAGGAAACAACAAATATGTCGAAACTTGTCATCGTGGAGTCGCCCGCTAAGGCGAAGACCATCGGCAAATATCTGGGGCCGGATTATGTGGTCAAGGCCTCGATGGGGCATCTGCGCGATCTGCCCAAGAAAAAAATGAGCATCGATTTTGAGCATGGCTTCAAGCCCGAATACGTGCCGATCGAGGGCAAGGATAAAATTATTGCCGAGCTGCGAAGCGAAGCGCGCAAGAGCGATTTCGTCTATCTCGCAACTGACCCTGACCGCGAGGGCGAGGCCATTTCGTGGCATTTGAAAGAGCTGCTGAAGCTCAAAAACGAAAAATATAAGCGCGTCACCTTTAACGAGATCACAAAACCCGCCGTCAAATACGGTATCGAGCATCCGCGTGATATTGATACCGACCTGGTGGACGCGCAGCAGGCGCGCCGCATCCTCGACCGCATCGTGGGCTATGAGTTGTCGCCGTTTTTGTGGCGCAAGGTAAAGCGCGGCCTGTCGGCGGGACGCGTGCAGTCGGTCGCCACCCGTCTGGTCGTCGACCGGGAAAATGAGATCCGCGCCTTTGAACCTGAGGAATACTGGACCATCGAGGCGCTGCTTAAAACCGAACAGGGCGGCAGCTTTTCCGCGCGTTTTCACGGTGACGCCTCGGGAAAAACCGAACTGAAGAACGAAGAGCAGGCCATGGCGGTGGTGAACGCCGTCACAGGCAAGCCGTTTGTCGTCGGCCCGGTCAAAAAGGGAAAAAAGAAAAAGTCGGCCACTGCGCCGTTTATAACGTCGACCCTGCAGCAGGAAGCCTCACGCAAGCTCAACATGACGCCCCGCCGTACCATGAGCGTGGCGCAGGAGCTGTATGAAGGCGTTGAGCTCGCGGGGATCGGGCTGACCGGCCTCATCACCTATATGCGTACCGATTCGCTCCGCTTGGCAGACGAAGCGCTGATTGCGGTCGCGGGCTTTATCCGCGGCCGGTATGGCGAGGAATATTACCCGGGCAAGCCGCGCGTGTTTAAGACCAAGTCGGGCGCACAGGACGCGCATGAAGCAATCCGCCCTTCCGACGTCAAGCTTGTACCAGAGGATATCCGGGATTCGCTTTCCCCCGACCAGTTTAAACTGTATAAGCTGATCTGGTCGCGCTTTGTCGCGTGCCAGATGGCGGACGCGATCCTGGATACGGTCTCGGCGGATATCCTGTCCGAGGGCTATGTGTTCCGCGCCTCCGGGCATACGGTGGCGTTCCCGGGCTTCACTGCGGTCTACGAAGAGGGCACGGACGACGATAAAAAGTCGGACGGCGGCAAGCCGCTTCCTGCTTTCAGCGAGGGCGACAAGCTGCAAAACGAGAAGCTAGAGCCAGCCCAACACTTTACGCAGCCGCCCGCGCGCTATACCGAGGCGTCGCTCATCCGTGCGATGGAGGAGCGCGGCATCGGCCGCCCGTCCACCTACGCGCCGACCATCTCGACCATCCTCGACCGCGATTACGTGGTCAAGGAAAACAAAGCGCTGCGTCCGACGCCGCGCGGCGAGGCGGTCACCGGGCTGCTGGTAGACAAATTCCAATCCATCGCGGATTATGAATTTACCGCCAACATGGAAAACGAGCTTGACGAGGTCGAGGCGGGCAAAGTCGGCTATGTCGACCTGCTGCAGGAATTTTACGGCGGCTTTGAAGACGCGCTCGAACAGGCGGAGAAAGCGCTGGAGGGCCAGCGGATCAAGATCGAGGATGAAGTGACCGACGTGATCTGCGAGAAATGCGGACGCAATATGGTCATCAAGTCCGGCCGGTTCGGCAAATTTCTCGCCTGCCCGGGCTTTCCGGAGTGTACGAACACCAAGGCCATCACCGAGGACACGGGCGCGTCCTGCCCGCTGTGCGGCGCCAAGGTGGTCAAGAAAAAATCCGCGCGCGGCTATGTGTACTATGGCTGCGATAAATACCCCGACTGCAAATTCATGACTTGGGACAAGCCGCTCAAAACCAAATGCCCCGATTGCGATTCCTCGCTCTTCCGCCATACCGACCGCGATTCCAAGGAGGTCACCGACGTGTGCCTGCGCGAGGGATGCGGCTATTCCGAGTTAGTCAAGGAGGGGCTGCCGCCCGAGGAGGCCGAAAAGAACCGCCAGAGGCGCGAAGCACGTGCGGCTAAGGCAGCCGAACGCGCCGCAGCAAAGGAAGCAGCGGGCGAAACTGAAAAGAAACCGGACAAAAAAACGGCCGCCAAAAAAACAGTCGCAAAAAAGACGGCGGCAAAGAAGTCTGCTGCGAAAAAGGCGCCGGCGAAGAAAACGGCGGTTAAGAAGACGACTGCCGCACGCAAAACCAAAAAGGAAGCCGCCGATGAATAACGTGACTGTGATTGGAGCCGGATTGGCCGGCTGTGAAGCCGCGTGGCAGCTCGCGAAGCGCGGCGTTCGGGTGACGCTTCATGAAATGAAGCCCGCCCTGCGCTCCCCCGCACACCACTCGGATGATTTTGCCGAGCTGGTGTGCTCGAACTCCCTGCGTTCGGACGAACTGACCAACGCGGCGGGACTCCTAAAGGAAGAGTTGCGGCGGCTGGACAGTCTGATCCTCCGCTGTGCCGACGCGACCCGCGTCGAGGCGGGCGGTGCGCTCGCGGTCGACCGCGAGGCGTTTGCACGCGCGGTGACGGAGCAAATCAAAAGCCATCCAAACATCGAAATCGTGCCGGGCGAGGTGACGGAAATCCCGGAGGGGCGCGTCATCATCGCCACGGGCCCGCTCACCTCGGACAAGCTCTTTGAGGCCATCCACCGCAAAGTGGGCGGCGATTTCCTGCATTTTTTTGATGCGGCCGCGCCTATCGTAACCGCTGAAAGCATCGATATGGATTCTGCTTATGCCGCCTCGCGCTACGGCAAGGGCACGGCGGACTATATCAATTGCCCGTTTACCCGGGAGGAATACGATGCTTTCTGGAATGCATTGACTACGGCGGAGGAAGCCCCTGTGCACGGCTTTGAAGACAAGCTGGTGTTTGAGGGCTGTATGCCGGTCGAGGTCAACGCGCGTCGCGGCTACGATACGTTGCGCTTCGGCATTTTAAAGCCTGTCGGCCTGCCTGATCCCAAGACGGGCAAGGACCCCTACGCGGTGCTGCAGCTCCGCCGGGACAATGCGCAGGGCACGCTGTACAATCTGGTCGGCTGCCAGACGCATTTGAAATTCGGCGAGCAGAAGCGCGTGTTCTCCATGATCCCGGCGCTCCGAAACGCGGAATTTGTGCGCTATGGCGTGATGCACCGCAACACGTTTCTCGATTCGCCGCGCCTTCTGGACGCGACCTTTGCATTAAAGAGCGACCCGCGCGTGCGCTTCGCCGGACAGATGACCGGCGTGGAGGGCTATATCGAATCGACGGCCTCGGGGCTGGTGACCGGCATCGCGGCGGCCTGCGAGGAACAGGGGCGGGAAATGCCCGCGCTTGACCGGCAGACCGCAGTCGGCGCGCTGGCCAGTTATATTTCGGATCATACTGTGGCAAAATTCCAGCCGATGAATATTAATTTCGGCATTCTCGATCCGCTTGGCTATAAAATCAAGGGCAAGCGGGAGAAAAACCTCAAGATTTCCGAACGCGCGCTCGCGCGGCTCGACAGCTTAAAGGGGGATTTGACATGAAGATCATCGTGGATGCAATGGGCGGCGATAATGCGCCCGAATCGGCCGTTTGGGGCGGCGCGCTCGCGGCGAAGCAGTTCGGCGAGGAGGTCGTGCTGGTCGGCCGCGAAGAGGAAGTGCGCGCTGTTTTGCAGCAAAAGGGCATGGCGGACACGCCGGGAGTCAGCATTGTAAATGCGGTCGACGTGGTAGACATGCATGACGATCCCGCGACCGTGCTGCGCCGTAAGCCGGATTCTTCAATGGCGGTCGCGTTTAAAATGCTGAAAAGCGGCGAGGGCGACGCGCTCGTTTCCGCGGGCAACACGGGCGCGCTGCTGTCGGGCGCGACGCTGTATGGCGGCCGAATTAAGGGCATCCGCCGCGGCGCGCTCGCGCCGGTCATGCCGTGCGCTTCCGGGCAGGTCATGCTGTGCGACGCGGGCGCGAACACTGAATGCACCCCCGAATATCTGCTGCAATTCGCGTTTTTGGGCTCGCTGTATGCTGAGAAGATAAACGGCGTAAAGAATCCGCGGGTCGGTTTGGTCAACAACGGCACAGAGGACACCAAGGGCGACACACTGCGCAAAGAGACCTATAAGCTGCTGCGCGCAGCGGGCGACGCGGGACGGCTTAACTTTGTCGGCAACGTCGAGGGCAGCATGGTGCCGCTCGGCGCGTGCGACGTTGCGGTGTGCGACGGGTTTGCCGGCAACGTGATGTTAAAGACCATCGAGGGTGTGGCAAAATTCATGGCGGGCGAGATAAAAAAGGTGTTTTACCGGAACCTCGCCACCAAAATGGCCTATCTGCCCTGCAAAAAGGGCATGGACGAGTTCCGCGACCTGTTTAACCAGGATAAGATCGGCGGTGCGCCGTTCCTTGGCATTGCCAAGCCGGTCATCAAGGCACACGGCTCATCGAATGAAATGGCGGTTATGAACGCGGTGCGGCAGGCTATCGCCTATACCAAATCGGGCATGATCGAGGCGGTTTCAGAAAATATCGAGTATATGACGGTCGCCTCCGAGGGCTGAGAAGCCGCCGCGGCGGCGGGAGGAAAGCAAGCATGCTGAATATGGAGTACCAATTTAAGAACGAAACGCTGCTGAATACGGCGATGACGCATTCATCCTATGCCAACGAGCACCGCGGCAGCCATCTGCACCATAACGAACGCCTGGAATTTTTGGGCGATTCGGTGCTCGGCTTCGTCACGGCGGACTATCTGATGAACGCTTATCCGGATCTACCCGAAGGCGGGCTGACCAAGCTGCGCGCGGCGGTCGTATGCGAGGGCGCGCTGTGTGAGATTGCCAAAGAGCTTGGCATCCCGGCGCGCATCAAGCTGGGGCACGGCGAAGAGACCGGCGGCGGAAGGGAACGGCCGTCCATCTTGGCCGACGCGACCGAGGCGCTGCTGGGCGCGATCTATCTGGACGGCGGCATCGAGCCCGCACGCGCATTCGTTCTGCGCTTTATCCCGAAAAAGGTGGAGATCGCGATCGAGGGCGGCGCATTCAAAGATTATAAGACCATGCTGCAGGAGATCGTGCAAAAAAACAAGCAGGAAACGCTGGAATACCGTCTGGCGAGCGAATCCGGCCCCGACCATGACAAGCGCTTTACGATGGAGCTGCTGCTAAACTCCAACGTATTCGCCATGGGCGAGGGGCGGAGCAAAAAAGAGGCCGAGCAGATGGCGGCCAAGAAAGCGCTCGAACTGATGGGAGAGGGCTGACGCGCGCGGGCGCGGACGGGATGCCGTCCGCGCCCGCCGCCGTCTTTGCGGAAAGCGTGAACAGGCTGTAAAATTGCTGTATGCGCATTGAAAAGCAAGGCGAAAAGTGGTAAACTGTACCCAACAGTATAAGCAGAGGTGCCGTATGGTATTAAAGAGCCTGATCTTGCAGGGCTTCAAGTCCTTTCCAGATAAAACTGAAATCCAATTCCTCGGCGGCCTGACCGCCATCGTCGGCCCGAACGGTTCTGGCAAATCCAACATTTCGGACGCCATCCGCTGGGTGCTCGGCGAACAGTCCTCGCGCAGCCTTCGCGGCGCCAAGATGGAAGATGTCATCTTTGGCGGAACGGCAAAGCGCGGACCGGTCGGCTTTGCCGAGGTTTCGCTCATTCTGGATAATTCCGAGGGCGCGTTCCGCTCTGCCTATACCGATATTATGGTCACCCGCCGGTACTACCGTTCCGGCGAAAGCGAGTATTATATCAACCGCGTCCACTGCCGCTTAAAGGATATCCATGAGTTGTTTATGGATACCGGCCTCGGACGCGACGGCTATTCCATCATCGGCCAAGGTCGTATCGACGAAATCCTGTCGCTCAAAAGCGAGGATCGCCGCGAGATCTTCGAGGAGGCCGCGGGCATCACCAAATTCCGGTACCGCAAGGAGGAGGCCGAGCGTAAGCTCACCGCCACCGAGGACAACCTGACCCGCATCCGCGACCTATACGCCGAGCTGGAACGGCAGGTTGGGCCGCTTGCAAAGCAGGCGGAGAAAGCAAGGGAATACCTCCTTTTGCGCGACGAGCTGCGCGTGCTGGAGATATCGCTTTGGCTGTTGGGACTGCAAAAGCTCAAAGAGGACGAGGAAAAAACGGAAAACGATGCCGCCGTATGCGCGCAGCAACTGGACGAGGCGCGCGCCGCGCAGGACGGCCTTTACGCGCGTTCCGAGCAGCTTGCCGGCGACATGCGTGAGATCGACCGAGAGGCAGACCGCCTGCGGCAGCAGCTCCGCGAGACCGAGCAGCGCGTCGCCGAACAGGCGAGCCGCGCGGCGGTGCTGCGAGCCAATATCCAGAACAACCGGGACAATATCGAGCGCGCGCGGCACGAAAGTACGCAGCGCGCCGAACAGGCGCAGTCGCTCGGCGCACAGCTCGCGGCGCGCGAAAGCCGCATCGAGCTGCTCGGCGCGCAGCTCGAGGGTCTGCTGGCCAAGCAGGAGGCGGGCAAGCAGGAGGCGGAGAAAGCCGGGGAGAGCCGTGCCGGGGCCGAACAGGCGCTTCGCGAGGCGCAAGCCGAACGGAAGGACAGGCAGGATGCGCTGCACCGTCTCGCGCTCGACCGCACCGCGGCAGAGACCGGGCTTCAAAGCTGTGATGGCCGGCACGATACCATCGCGGCCGATATTTCGGCGGCAGAGACCCGGCTTGCCGCCGAAAAACAGGCGCACGCCGCGCTGGAGGAACAAATGCGCGCGTGCCTCGACACCTTGGCGGGCGCGAAAAACAAGGCGCAGGGTGTGGCGCTCAAGGCGGATAGCCGCCGTAAAAAGGTCGAAGCGCTGTCAAATGAACTGGCGCGCGCCACCGCCGCGCTGACCGACGCGAAAAACCGCGTCAAAATGCTGTCCGACATGCAGAAGGATTACGAGGGCTTTTCGCGCTCGGTCAAAACCATTATGCAGCGGGCGGAGAGCGGCGCGCAAAAGGGCGTACACGGACCGGTGTCGTCGCTTTTGGATGTACCGGAGCAGTTCGTCACCGCTATCGACACCGCGCTCGGCGCCTCCGCGTCCAGCATCGTGGTCGATACGGCGGCTTCCGGCAAGGCGTGCATTGAATACTTAAAACGGGCGGACGGCGGCCGCGCCACCTTTCTGCCTATAGATATTATCAAGCCCCAACAGCTGCGGGAAACCGGGCTGGAAAACCGCCCGGGCTGTTTCGGCACGGCGGACAGGCTCGTATCATGCGGCAGCCAATATACCGCTATCGTGCAGAACCTGCTCGCGCGCACCGTCATTGCAGAGAGCATGGACGCGGCGCTCGCGCTTGCAAAGGCGTACGGGCACCGCTTCCGCATCGTCACGCTGGACGGACAGATCCTGCAAGCCGGCGGCGCGATGACGGGCGGTTCAGCCTCGCGCGGCACAGGCGCGCTCGCGCGCGCCGGCAAGCTTAAGGCCATGCGGGAGCAGGTTTCTGAGCTGGAACAAAAACAACAGCAGGCTGAACGCGACTGCCTTGCCGCCAAGGAAGAGCTGGCCGCGCTCGATTACGATTTAAAGGCCATTGAAGCCGAGCGCGCCCGCGCCGAACAGGATGAAGCGGGGCTGCGCGCGTCGGTTTCGCAGCACGGAGCGCTGCTCGAGAGCCTGACCGTCCAGTTTGACGGCCTGACGCTTGAGCGGGACAACCTTTCCGCAGCCAAACAGCAATATTTGGATACCATCGCGGCCTGCAAGGCGCGGCAAACGGAAGCACAGGCTGCACTCGACGCGGCGGACGAGCGGGTCGGCGCGTGCCAGAATAAGCTTGAAGAGCTGGCCGTTGTGCTCAATGAAACGATGCGGCTTGAGGCCGCGCTGCAGACTGAGATCGCGGAAAACCGTTCAGAGGCCGCGAGCGAAGCACGCGCGCGGGACGATCTGGAACGCCTCAAAAAGGAGCTGGACGCGGGCGTGACCGGGACCGATGAGGCCATCGCGGGCTTTGAAGCGGAGATCGGACGGCTTGAGGCTGAATTGGCACACGCCGAATCCTCCAAAGAGGATACGGGCGCGGTTTCGACGAAGCTCAGCGAGCAGCTTGCCGCGCAGGTGAACCAGCGCGAGCGCGTCGAGGGTGAGCGCGCCGCGGTCGACCGGCAGGCGCAGGGCAAGACCGAGGAGATCCTGAACCTTGAGCGCGAGGCCGCACGGCTGGAAAATAAGGCCGCACAGCTGAAAAATGAGCAAACGCAGATTTTGGATAAAATGTGGGAAAGCTATGAGTTGACCCCCACGCCTGCTGCCGAAGCCGCCAAGGAGCTGCCCGACGTGCCCGCGGCGCGCGAGAAAGCGCAGAACCTGCGCGCGCGCATGAAAACGCTCGGCAATGTCAATTTGGACGCGGTCGATGAATATAAAGAGGCACTGGAACGCTACACGTTCCTCGGCGGGCAGAAAGACGATCTTGAAAAGGCACAGAAAGAGCTGTATAAGGTCATCGAACAGCTCACGCAGAACATGAAAGAGATATTTGCTTCTGAATTTGCCAAGCTCAACGCCTATTTCGGTGAGACGTTTCGCGAGATATTCGGCGGTGGCCACGCGGAACTGCAGCTTGCCGATACGTCGGACATTCTGAATTGCGGCATCGACATCCGCGTTTCGCCTCCAGGCAAAGCGGTCAAGACGCTGACGCTGCTTTCCGGCGGTGAGAAAGCGTTTGTGGCGATCGCGCTGTATTTTGCCATTTTGAAACTCAGGCCAACGCCGTTTTGCGTGCTCGACGAGATCGAGGCCGCGCTGGACGATGTCAACGTGGTGCGGTACGCGCAGTATATCCGGCGGCTGGCCGACAAAACGCAGTTCATCGTCATCACGCACCGCCGCGGCACGATGGAGGAGGCCGATATGCTCTATGGCGTGACTATGCAGGAGCAGGGCGTTTCCAAGCTGCTGATGCTCAACCTTGCCGAGGCGGAAAAACGGTTGGGCAGCACGATTCGATAAGTAGGAGATACGCAATGGGATTATTTGATAAAATAAAAAAAGGCCTCGCCAAGACGAGCGACGCGGTCACGCGCTCGCTCGACCAGGTGTTCGCGGGCTTCGTCACGATCGACGACGACCTGCTCGAAGAGCTGGAAGAGGCGCTCATCCTGTCCGATGTCGGCGCGGTGAGCGCGGCGGGGATCGTCGCGGAGGTGGAAAAACGCGCCAAGCTGCAAAATGTGACCACCGCGCTCGAGCTGCGCTATGTGCTCAAGGATACGTTGCTCGACACCATGCTGGAAAATCAGCCGCTGGATGTTTCGGGCAGCCCCGCGGTCGTACTGGTCATCGGCGTCAACGGCGTCGGCAAAACGACCTCGATCGGCAAGCTGGCCGCGCGGTACGTGCAGGAGGGCAAGCGGGTCATGCTGGCGGCAGCGGATACGTTCCGCGCGGCGGCGGCCGACCAGCTGGAGATCTGGGCGGAACGCGCGGGCGCGGATATCGTGCGCCACGGCGAGGGGGCGGACCCCGCCGCCGTCGTGTTCGATGCGATCGCCGCCGCTAAGGCGCGGAAATGCGATATTATCATCATCGACACGGCGGGACGACTGCATAATAAGCAGAACCTGATGAATGAGCTTGCCAAGATCGACCGGGTGATTGCTCGTGAGCTGCCGGACGCATCGCGCGAAACACTGCTCGTGCTGGACGCAACCACTGGGCAGAATGCCGTGCATCAGGCGGAAGAGTTCAACAAGGTGGCAAAGCTCACCGGCATCGTGCTGACCAAGCTGGACGGCACGGCCAAGGGCGGCATCGTCATCGCGATTTCCGGCGGGCTGGGCGTCCCGGTCAAGTTAGTCGGCGTGGGCGAGGGGATCGACGATCTGGTCGATTTTGACCGCTCTGCGTTCCTGGAGGCCGTGCTGCCTCCGCTTGAAGGAGGCATTTCATAAATGGAAAGACCTGATGGTAGAAAGCCCGGCGCGATGCGCCCGGTGAAAATCACGCCCCACTATACGATGCACGCCGAAGGCTCGGTACTGGCCGAGATGGGGAATACCAAAGTGATTTGCACGGCGAGCGTCGACGAAAAGGTGCCGCCGTTTCTGGAGGGCAAGGGGCTCGGCTGGGTGACCGCCGAATATTCCATGCTGCCCCGCGCGACGAATACGCGCAAAAAGCGCGATATTAAAAATTTGAAGCTGGACGGGCGTTCGAGCGAGATCCAGCGGCTGATCGGGCGGTCCTTACGCGCTGTGGTCGACCGCGCGGCGCTCGGAGAACGGCAGATCATTATTGACTGCGATGTGATTCAGGCGGACGGCGGCACGCGCTGCGCGTCCATCACGGGCGGTTTTGTGGCGCTGTGGCTGGCATGCAAAAAGCTGCTGGACGAGGGCGTGATTGAAAAAATGCCGCTTTCGGCACAGGTCGCGGCGGTTTCTGTCGGCATTTTCGAGGATGAGGCGGTGCTCGACCTCAACTATGCGGAGGACAGCCACGCCATTGTCGACTGTAACGTTGTAATGACCTCGAAAGGCGAGTTTATCGAGGTGCAGGGCACGGGCGAAGGCCGTCCGTTCTCTGATGGTGAACTGAAAACGTTGCTGTCGCTCGGTAAACGGGGCGTGGCCCGTCTGTGCAGGGCGCAGGCTAAAATCACGGGGGACATTGTATGACCAGATTTGTGCTCGCGTCCCACAATGCGAAAAAGCTGCGCGAGATGGAAGCGATCCTCGGAGAGCTTGGAACCGCGGTCGAGATTTTGCCGGAAGGCGCACCCGAAGCCGCGGAGACCGGGACGACGTTTGAGGAAAACGCGCTCATCAAGGCGCGGTCAGCTATGCTGTTCACCGGCCTGCCCGCCATCGCGGACGACTCCGGCCTGTGCGTCGACGCGCTCGGCGGCGCTCCCGGCGTTTATTCCGCGCGCTACGGTTCGGCAGAATACTTTGATTACGCAGAAAAGCACGGCCTGCGGGTAGGTCTTGAGCCGCTCGCACCGGGCGCATCCGACGAAGATCGCACCCTGCGCCTGCTGCGCAACATGGCGCTTGTGCCGGACGGTGAGCGCCAAGCCCGCTTTGTCAGCGCCATCTGCTGCATCTGGCCGGGCGAAGAACAGAACGCGGTCATCGTGCGCGGGGAATGCGGGGGCGAGATCACGCGCCGCATGCAGGGCGCGGGCGGCTTTGGCTACGACCCTGTTTTCTATGTCCCTGAGCATGGCTGCACGTTCGGCGAGCTGCCGGCTGCGGTCAAAAACCAGATATCCCACCGCGCCCGTGCGCTGCAAAAGCTGAAAGCGGCGCTTGAGAAACGAATTTGAGGAGAAATAAATTTATGCTGACAACCAAACAACGCGCCCAGCTCCGTGGCATGGCCAATACGCTGCCCGACACGCTGATCATCGGCAAGGAGGGCGTGACCGAGGCGGTCGAGCGCCAGCTCGAAGAACTGCTGGACAGCCATGAGCTGGTCAAGGGCAAGGTGCTCGAAAGCGCGATGCTCACGCCGCGCACGGTATCCGAGGCGCTCTGCGAGGCTTCGGGCGCAGACCCGGTGCAGTGCATCGGCGCGAAATTTGTGCTCTACCGACCCGCGCGTGAAAAGGACAAGCGCAAGATCGTACTCGTCAAATGAAGACGGGCGTTTTAGGCGGCACGTTCAACCCGCCGCATCTGGGGCATCTGACCGCCGCGCGCAACGCCAAAAACGCGCTCGCGCTGGATAAGGTGCTGTTTATCCCGACCAACATCCCGCCGCACAAGGAACTGCCCGAGGACACCGCGACGGCAGCCGACCGCTGTGAAATGGTGCGGCTTTTGACAAAGGACGAGCCGTGGGCCGTGCTGTCGACCATAGAGGTCGACCGCGGCGGCGCGAGCTATACGGTCGATACGCTGCGCGCGCTGCAAAACGCGGGCGAAACCGACCTGACCCTGATCGTGGGAACCGACATGCTGCTGTCGTTCGACCGCGTCTGGCGTGCGCCGGACGAGATCGCGCGGTTGGCCTCGCTTGCGGTATGCGCCCGCGAGCAGGACGACTGGGACGCGCTGCGCCGAAAGGCGGACGCGCTCCGGCGGACACTTCATGCCAAAATCGAACTGGTGCGGGGCGGCGTTTTCCCGGTTTCGTCGACCGAGCTGCGCCAGGGCGGCGAGCTGCGCAGGCTGACAGCCCCCGCGGTCGCTGATTACATCGAGCAAAAACACCTATATGGGTTTTAGACAACGATGAAAAGACAGAAAGGCGGTCCTGGTTATGTTGTGTAATGACGAAATGCGGAAAGGTATCCTCTCGCGGCTGCACGGCTATCGGTTTGAGCATACGCTCGGCTGTGAGCGCGCGGCAAAGTTTTTGGCCGGGCGGTATGGCGGCGATGCGGAAAAGTGTGCGTTTGCGGCGGTTTTGCATGATATGACTAAGCAACTTTCTAAAGAAGAACAGTTGAATTTATGTGAGAAATACGGTATAATACCGTGTAACGTTGAAAAAAACGAGCCCAAAATGCTGCATGGAAAAACCGCGGCCGCGCTCGCGCTGGACGAATACGGCGCGCCGCAGGACGTGGCTGACGCCATCGCCTGCCATACGACGGGTAAAGCTAAAATGACCCTGCTCGATAAAATATTGTATCTTGCCGATTATATTGAGGACACGCGTGATTTCCCGGGCGTTGAGAAAGCGCGGGAACTGGCCGAACAGGATATCGACCGCGCGCTTCTATACTGCTTTGACCAGACGCTGATTGAGCTGATCGGGCGGGGCAAGCTGATCCACAGCGATACCATTGCCGCGTATAACGACCTGGTGGGGCAGGGCGTGTGCTGGCGGGACGCATGACCGAAACTACTGGAGGCAGAAATCTTTGAAACTGTTTGGAGGCGGCGGAGGCCGCAGGAAAGCAAACCGCGCCCCGTCGCGCGCGCAGCAGAGCGCGCCAAAAGCGGCGGCGTCCGGCGGTTCCCATAAGGCTACCGCGCCAAAACCCGCCGGCGGGAAAGGCGGAAAGGTCAAAAAGCCGCTGACAAAGAGGCAAAAGCGTAAGCGCATCATCATTGGAGCGGTCATCGCGGCAGTACTGTGCGCAGGAATTGCAACGGCCGCGTGGGTCTTTATCCGTCCGCCCGAGTTCAAAAACGACCCGACGATCCATGATACGGAAAACGGCGACGCGGTCGATATCAACGGCCTGCTCAATTCCGGGCAGCGCGTGGACGATGTGTTTACGTTTGTCGTCGGCGCGGTGGATGAGGACCAGACCCGCACGGACGCGCTCATGGTCGCTACGATGAACACCAAGAAAAAGACGATCAACGTCATGAATATCCCGCGCGATACGATGTGCAACAACGGATATTCGGGTGCGTCGCGCAAGATCAACGCCGCTTATGGCATGAAAAAGGGCGGTGATATCGAGCGCACCAAAAAGGAAATTGAGCGTTTAATGGGCTTCCAGCCTGATAAATACGTCATCGTCAACTTTGATGGTATCGCGGCGATCGTCGACGCGATCGGCGGCGTGGATTATGAGATCCCATTCCGCATGCAGTACGACGATCCCAGCCAGAACCTGCATATCGACCTCTATGCGGGAAACCAGCATCTGACCGGCAAGCAGACGGTCGAGTTTCTGCGCTGGCGCCACAACAACGATTTTTCGATGCAGTATCCCAACGGTGACGAGGGACGCGTTGAAAATCAGCAGAAGTTCTTAAAACACCTCGCAAGCGAGGTATTCCAGCTCAAAAACGTGCCGAAGATCCCTAAAATCGCGGACGCGGTGTTCCAGAATGTCAAGACCGATTTTACGGCCGGCCAGATCCTCTGGATGGGCATGCAGGCCATGCAGATCAAGAACGACAACCTGCAATTCTTCACCCTGCCCGGCTACGGCGCGATGAGCTACGCTGGCGGCGATCCATACCAATATTCGTTCTTCTTCCCGTATTACAACGAGACGCTCGAACTGGTCAACCAGTATTTCAATCCATTTGCGACCCCGATCGAGACGCTGGATATGGTGGATGGGCCTGAGGGTGGCTCCGGCGGCGGTGGCGGCGGCTCCTCTTCGCCGTCGAACGACGACAATTATATCTGGGGCGACAGCTCGTCCGGCAACAGCACGGGCGGAGAAGACCCGGAGGGAGGCACGGACGGCGAGCCATCCGGCGGCGGTACAACGGGCGGGGAACCGTCCGGCGGCGGCACAACGGGTGGAGATACGACGGGCGGCGGCACCTCTGGCGGTGATACTTCCGGGGGCGATACCTCTGGCGGAGATACGACGGGTGGCGGTAATGCAGGCGGAGACACCTCCGGCGGCACAACCGGCGGAGATACAACGGGCGGCGGCACGTCTGGCGGAGACACTTCCGGCGGCACTTCGGGCGGGGAACCGTCCGGCGGCGGCGCCTCCGGTGGGGACACTTCCGGCGGCGGTTCGATCGATCCGGAAGCATAAACGATAAAAATAAAAGGAGTGCATGAATTGACTGCACAACAAACAGTAAAAGCGATCTGCGAAGCGCTGCTCGAGAAAAAAGGCAAAGACCTGCAGGTTCTGCATATCGAACAGCTCACCACGCTGACTGAATATTTCGTCATCTGCTCGGCGACCTCGACCACCCAGGTCAAGGCGCTGGCGGACAACGTCGAGTGGCGGCTGAAATACGATTACGAGACCGTGCCGCACCATATCGAGGGCTATGAATCCAACCAGTGGATCTTGGTGGATTACGGCTGCGTGCTGGTGCACGTCTTCCTGCCCGAGGCGCGCCAGTTCTACAATCTGGAGAACCTGTGGAAGGACGGCACGGCCGTACCGCTTGATGAGATCGGCGTGAAAGACGAATAAGCAAAACAATTGCGGCGGGCGCAGGAAATGGTGCCCGCCGCGTTCCCGCGTTTTTTAACAGAATCCAAACTTTAGGGGGAAACACCGTTGAAGTACGATCATAAGCAAATCGAGAAGAAATGGCAGGACGCTTGGGACGGCGCGCACTGCTTCGAGGCGTCGGACGACAAAAGCAAAGAGAAATTTTATGCGCTGGTCGAGTTCCCGTATCCGTCCGGACAGGGACTGCACGTGGGACATCCGCGCTCTTATACCGCGCTTGACATTGTTGCGCGGAAAAAGCGTATGCAGGGCTATAATGTGCTTTATCCGATGGGCTGGGATGCGTTTGGCCTGCCGACAGAAAATTTTGCAATTAAGAACCATATCCATCCGGCGGTCGTGACCAAGAACAATATCGCGCGGTTTAAGTCCCAGCTCAAGGCGCTTGGCCTGTCGTTCGATTGGTCGCGCGAGATCAATACGACCGACCCGGACTATTATAAGTGGACCCAGTGGATCTTCCTCCAGCTCTTTAAAAAGGGCTTGGCGTACAAGAAAGAAATGAATGTCAACTGGTGCACCTCGTGTAAGTGCGTGCTGGCAAACGAGGAAGTCGTAAACGGCGTATGCGAGCGCTGCGGAAGCGAGGTCGTCCACAAGAACAAGAGCCAGTGGATGCTTAAAATTACCGAGTACGCCCAGCGGCTTTTGGACGATCTGGACGACGTGGACTACATCGAGCGCGTCAAGACGCAGCAGCGCAACTGGATCGGCCGTTCGACGGGCGCTGAGGTCGATTTTGCGACCACTGAGGGCGATAAGCTGACCGTGTACACCACCCGCCCGGACACGCTGTTCGGCGCGACCTACATGGTTATTTCGCCCGAGCATCCGGCGGTTGAAACATGGGCTGCCAAGCTTAAAAATATTGACGCGGTGCGTGCCTACCGCGAAGAGGCCGCGCGCAAATCGGACTTCGAGCGTACCGAGCTGAACAAGGACAAGACCGGCGTCAAGCTGGACGGCGTTTCGGCCATCAACCCGGTAAACGGTAAGCAGATCCCGATTTTCGTGTCAGACTATGTGCTGATGGGCTACGGCACGGGCGCGATCATGGCCGTGCCCGCGCACGACGAGCGCGACTGGGATTTCGCCAAGGCGTTCGGCCTGCCGATTATCGAGGTCATCGCGGGCGGCGATGTGCAGAGCGCCGCATTCACCGATGTGGAGACCGGCACGCTTGTCAATTCCGATTTCCTCAACGGCCTTTCGGTCGCGGAGGCGAAAAAGAAAATCATTGCGTTTTTGACCGAAAAGGGTCTTGGCCATGAAAAGGTCAATTTTAAGCTGCGCGACTGGGTGTTCTCCCGCCAGCGCTATTGGGGCGAGCCTATCCCGCTGGTGTACTGTGAGAAGTGCGGCTGGGTGCCCGTGCCCGAGGACCAGCTTCCTTTGACGCTGCCCGACGTGGAATCCTACGAGCCGACCGAGAATGGGGAGTCTCCGCTCGCCAAGATGACGGACTGGGTGAACACCACCTGTCCGCACTGCGGCGGCCCGGCCAAACGCGAAACCGACACCATGCCCCAGTGGGCCGGTTCATCCTGGTACTTCCTGCGCTATATGGATCCGCATAACGATAAGGCGCTCGCCTCCAAGGAAGCGCTCGAATACTGGTCGCCTGTTGACTGGTATAACGGCGGCATGGAGCACACCACGCTCCATCTGCTCTATTCCCGTTTTTGGCACAAGTTCCTATATGACATCGGCGTGGTACCTACTAAGGAACCGTACGCCAAGCGTACCAGCCACGGCATGATCTTGGGTGAGAACGGCGAAAAAATGTCCAAGTCCCGCGGCAACGTCGTCAATCCAGACGATATTGTAGCGGAGTACGGCGCGGATACGATGCGCCTCTATGAAATGTTTATCGGCGATTTTGAAAAGGCCGCGCCGTGGAGCCCTAAATCGATCAAGGGCTGCCGCCGCTTTTTGGAGCGTGTTTGGGCGCTTGCCGAAAAGGTGCAGCCGGGAGAGGCGTACTCGGCGCAGCATGAGGTGCTGATGAACCGCACGATCAAAAAGGTCGGTGAGGACGCGGACAACCTCAAGGCCAACACCGCGATCGCGGCGCTTATGACCATGCTCAACGAGTTTTACGATAAGGGCGTCAATATGGTGGAGTATGAGGCCTTTCTGGCGCTGCTGAATCCCTTTGCGCCGCATATTACCGAGGAACTGTGGCAGCAGATCGCCGGCGAGGGGCTGCTGTCCGTCTCACCGTGGCCGGTGTACGACGAGAAAAAGACCGAGGAAGACACGGTGGAGATCGCGGTGCAGGTGGGCGGAAAGCTAAAGGCAACCATCAAGCTGCCGCGGGATTGTGACAAACAGGCGGCGATCGACGCGGCACTCGCGGAAGAAAAAGTGCAGCGCGCGATCGAGGGCAAGGAAATGGTCAAGCAGATCGTCGTGCCGAATAAGATCGTCAATCTGGTTGTCCGGTAAACTTTCCTGTTGACAGGGACGGTAAAAACAGATATAATATTCTTACGGTTTTATGCGCGGTATATCCCGCAGAAACTGTGCAAAGTGTTTCCCTCTGGGAAACGCGCGGAGGGAGGGAAAACTGTGTCGGAAGTCCGCATTAAGGAAAACGAGTCTATTGACAGCGCGCTGCGCCGCTTCAAGCGTTCGTGCGCAAAAGCGGGTACGCTTTCCGAGCTCCGCAAGCGCGAGCATTATGAAAGCCCGAGCGTAAAGCGTCGTAAGAAGTCTGAGGCTGCACGCGCCAAGAAGAAAAAGTTCAAATAAGAACCGAAAACGGCTGGGTGAAAACCCGGCCGTTTTTTTATGCAGTAAAACGTTAACAGTTCTTTCAAAAATTCTACAAACTTTGGACATAGGATTCGGGTATTCTATTACCAGAGCAACGGAAAAGACGATCGCAAACAAGATCGGCTCTATATGAAAATCTGCTCCGGTCCTGTGGGACGGAATACCGCGCAGGCTCCCGGGCAGTCCAATAACAAAGGCGCAGGGCGTTTCCGCTCCGCCTTTTGCATAAAAAACACGCGCATAGGGAAGTGCACATCCCTTGCGCGTGTTTTTGCGTGTTACCGTTGGTTTTTGATGCTGGGACGGAACAGCTTCTTTTTGAGCAGCTTGCCGTCAAAGGGCACGAGCGGATAGAGGTAGCTGTGGCCGGAAAAGGTCTTGCAGGAAAGCACGATGACGAGGATGAGCACAAGCCCTCCGATAAAGCCCCAAAGGTTAAGCGATGCGGTGAGGACGAGCAGGCCGATGCGCATGAATTTGATGGCGTAGCCGAGCTCGAACGAGGGCTGGTTGAAGCCCCCGAGCGCGACGAACGCCATATACAGCATAGCCTCCGCGGAAAACCAGCCGGACTGCACGGCGAAATCGCCGACCACAATGCCCGCGATGACCGACAGCGAGGTGGTCAGCATGGAGGGCGTGTTGAGCGTGGCGAGCTTGAGTCCGTCGATGCCCAGCTCCAAAATGAGAAGCTGCCAGATGAGCGGCACCGCCGGGGCTTCACTGGGCAGTAGGAAGCGTAAGCCGTCCGGCAGCCACGCGGGATTCTGGTTTAAAAGCAGCCAGACAGGCGTGATGAGCAGCATCAGGATGAGTACGAGCATGCGCGTCAGCCGCAGGTAGGAGCCGGTCAGCGGCGGGAAATAGTAATCGTTGGCTTCCTCCAAAATATCGAAGATCGAGGTGGGCAGCGTCATGGCGGCGGGGGAGTTGTCGACCAGCAGCACTACGTCGCCCTCCAGCACCTGCGCGGCGGCGGCGTCCGGACGCTCGGTGTATTTGAAGCGCGGAAAGGGGTTATACCATTTATGCGGCAGCAGGATCTCGGCCAGGCTTTCACTGTTCATGGTCAGCGCGTCGACCCGTGCGTTTTGCAGCTTGCCGCGCAGTTTGGAAAGCAGCGTTTCATCCGCGCGGTCGGCCAGATAGCAGAGGACGATGTCGGTTTGGCTGGCCGTGCCGATCTGGAAAGCCTCCATGCGCAGATGCGGCGAACGGATGCGGCGGCGGATAAGCGCGCAGTTCAGCACCATAGTTTCGACGAAGCCGTCGTGCGAACCGCGGAACACCTTGTCTTTTTCCGGCTCGGCCGTGTCGCGCTGCGGATAGGTGCGGATATCGAGCAGCAGGAACTGGGAGAACCCCTCGATGAGCAGCGCGGTCTGGCCGGAGAGTATGGCGGTTACGGCTTTATCCAGATCAGGCTCGAGCGCGGCTTCACAGTAAGGGACCGCGCGGGCCAGAAATTTTTCTTCGCTCTCGAAGCAGGGGTCGTCTTCTTTGAGCGAATAGAGGAACTCCATGATTTTCTCAAACAGCTCGTCTTTCACGAAGCCGTCGATCAGCGTAAAAACTGCGCGCCGTCCGCCGAAGAAAACCGGCCGATCGAGCACATCAAAACTCTTGCCGACGTAAAGCGCGTCCCGCAGGGAACGCGACCGGGAATCAAAATCCTGCATACGCATACCGTCCTTTCTCTAGAAACACACGTAGTTTGTGTGAAAAATGGCAGATTATACACGAAAAACTGTGGTTCAAATTTGACGAAACGCAAAATATAGTGTAAAATAAACTAGGTTATTATTTGGAAAAACAGGAGTGCAAACAGGCATGAGCAAGGCAAAACAGCAATACGGCAACGATAGCATATCCTCGCTCAAGGGAGCCGACCGCGTGCGCAAGCGTCCGGGCGTCATCTTTGGCTCGGATGGCCTCGAGGGCTGCGAACACGCGGTATTTGAAATATTATCCAACTCGATTGACGAAGCCCGCGAGGGCTTCGGCAGTGAGATCACCGTCACCCGCTATGAGGACGGCTCGATCGAGGTCGCGGACCATGGCCGTGGCATCCCGGTCGAGTGGAACGAAAGCGAACAGCGGTACAACTGGGAGCTTGTTTTCTGCGAATTGTATGCGGGCGGCAAATATCAGAACGACACCGGCGAAAACTATGAGTTTTCGCTCGGCCTGAACGGGCTCGGCACCTGCGCGACGCAGTATTCCTCCGAATACATGGACGTAACCGTCGTGCGCGACGGGTTTGAATACTCGCTGCATTTTGAAAAGGGCGAAAACAAGACCGGGAACAAAGAGGGCTTTCTCAAAAAGGAGACCGCGAGCAAAAAGACGGGCACGACCATTCGATGGAAGCCCGATCTGGAGGTCTTCACCGATATCCGCATCCCAGTCGCGTATTACCTCGATACGCTGAAACGGCAGGCCGTGGTAAACAACAAGCTCAAATTCATCCTGCGCGACCAGCAAGGCGGCAAATTTGAAAGCACGGAGTTCCTTTATCAAAACGGCATCGTCGACTATGTGCAGGAGCTCGCGGGCGAGACGCCGCTTACCTCGGTGCAGTTTTTAGAGGGCGAAAAGCGCGGGCGCGACCGCGCGGATAAGCCGGAATACAAGGTGCGGCTCTCCTGCGCGTTCTGCTTTTCCTCCAGCGTGTCGCAGATCGAGTATTACCACAATTCATCCTGGCTTGAGCATGGCGGCGCGCCGGACAAAGCGGTGCGCTCGGCTTTTGTTTCGGCGATCGACAGCTATATTAAGCAGATCGGCAAATACAACAAGAACGAGAGTAAAATTGCGTTTCAGGACGTTTGGGACAGCCTGGTGCTGGTGACCAACTGCTTTTCCACGCAGACCTCCTACGAAAACCAGACCAAAAAGGCGATCACCAACAAATTCATCCAGGAAGCGATGACCGAGTTTCTCAAGCAGGGGCTCGAAATCTACTTTATTGAAAACAAGGCCGAGGCCGACCGGATCGCCGAGCAGATCCTCATTAATAAACGCAGCCGCGAGCAGGCGGAAAAGGCGCGCCTGAACATTAAGAAGAAGCTATCCGGCAATCTGGATGTGGCCAACCGCGTCGCGAAGTTTGTCGACTGCCGCACCAAGGACGTTTCCCGCCGCGAGGTCTACATCGTGGAGGGCGATTCGGCGCTCGGCTCGGTCAAACAGGGGCGGGACAGCGAATTCCAAGCCATCATGCCGGTGCGCGGCAAGATTTTGAACTGCCTCAAAGCCCCCTATGACAAGATTTTCAAAAACGATATTATTACAGATTTACTGAAAGTGCTCGGCTGTGGTGTCGAGGTGCGGGGCAAGGCGTCCAAGGAACTGTCCGCGTTCGACTTGGACAGCCTGCGCTGGAACAAGGTCATCATCTGCACCGATGCCGACGTCGACGGCTTCCAGATCCGCACGCTGATTTTGACCATGCTCTACCGCCTGACGCCCACGCTGATCGAAAAAGGCTTTGTTTATATTGCAGAATCGCCGCTTTACGAGATCGAATACAAGGGCAAGAGTTATTTCGCGTTCGATGAGAGCGAAAAGGCGGCTATCCTCAAAAAATTTGAGGGAAAAAAGCTGCTCATCCAGCGTTCCAAGGGGCTGGGCGAAAACGAGGCCGAGATGATGTGGGAAACCACGATGAATCCGGAAACGCGCCGTCTGATCCGCGTGCAGCCCGAGGAGGCCAAGGCGACGAGCGACATGTTCGACCTGCTGCTGGGCGACAACCTCGCCGGGCGCAAGGAGTATATCGCGGAAAACGGCTACTTGTATCTGGATCTTGCGGACATTTCCTAAATGAAAGTGTGAAACAATTTCATGGCTAAAAAACCGGAAAAACCAACCTATAAGGAACATCCGTCGACCGACCAGCGGATTACCGACACGCTGCGCGAAAACTATATGCCGTATGCGATGAGCGTCATCGTCTCCCGTGCGATCCCGGAGATCGACGGCTTTAAGCCCTCACATCGAAAGCTTTTGTACACGATGTATAAAAAAGGCCTGCTCAACGGCAACCGCACCAAATCGGCCAACATCGTGGGCGAGACCATGAAGCTCAATCCGCATGGCGACGGCGCGATCTATGAGACCATGGTGCGCCTGACGCGCGGCAACGAAGCGCTGTTGACGCCGTTCGTCGATTCCAAGGGTAACTTTGGCAAGGTGTATTCGCGCGACATGGCCTATGCCGCCTCGCGCTATACGGAGGCCAAGCTCGATTCGATCTGCACCGAGCTGTTTCGCGATATCGACTGCGATGCGGTCGATTTTGTTGACAACTACGACGGCACGATGAAAGAGCCCGCGCTTTTGCCGACGACCTTTCCCAACATCCTTGTTTCAGCCAACACGGGAATTGCGGTCGGCATGGCGTCAAACTTCTGCGGCTTTAATATGGGCGAGGTCTGCCGCACGACCATTGCCTGCATCAAGGACCCGAACCATGATATCCTGTCCACGATGCCCGCGCCCGACTTTACGACCGGCGGCGAGCTGATTTACGATGAAAACGAGATGCGCGCCATCTATGAAACGGGGCGCGGTTCATTCAAAGTACGCGCCCGGTGGGCCTATCAGAAGAGAGAAAACCTGATTGAGGTCACCGAGATCCCCTATACGACGACGATCGAGGCCATTATCGACAAGGTTGCCGAACTGGTCAAGGCGGGCAAGATCCGCGAGATTTCCGATATCCGCGACGAGACCGACCTGTCCGGCCTGAAAATCGCGATCGATCTGAAGCGCGGCACCGATCCTGACAAGCTGATGGCCAAATTGATGAAGATGACGCCGCTGATGGACAGCTTCGCCTGCAACTTCAACGTGCTTATCGGCGGCCTGCCGCGCGTGCTGGGCGTTCGCGAACTGATCGACGAATGGACGGCTTGGCGCGCCGACTGCGTGCGCCGCCGCGTGTTCTTTGATTTGGGCAAGAAGAAAGACAAACTGCATCTGCTGCACGGCCTGCAAAAGATTCTGCTCGATATCGACCGGGCGATCCAGATCATCCGAGACACCGAGGAGGATGCCGAGGTCATCCCCAACCTGATGATTGGTTTCGGGATCGACCAAATCCAGGCGGAGTATATCGCGGATATCCGCCTGCGCAACATCAACAAGGAATATATCCTAAAGCGCACGCAGGAGACCGCGGAGCTGGAAACCGAGATTCGGAAGCTGGAGGAGATCGTCAATAGCCAGGCAAAGATCCGGGGGATCATTGTTAAGGAGCTGGAGCAGATCATCAAGAAATATCCGAGCGAGCGCCGCACCGAGATCGTGACCGCTGAGCAGGTCGAGGTGTTTGACGAAACGGAGCATATCGAGGATTATCCCGTGCTTGTGTTCTTAACACGCGAGGGCTATTTTAAGAAGATCACGCCGCAGTCATTCCGTATGGGCAGTGAGCACAAGTTCAAGGATGGGGATGAGCTTATCTGGCAGGCGGAGACGACCAACAAGGCCGAGATCATTCTCTTCACCAACATGCAGCAGGCTTATAAAGCCCGCTTGTACGATTTCGATGATTGCAAGGCCTCGGTGCTGGGCGATTACCTTGCGAGCAAGCTCGGCATGGATGAGGGCGAAGCGCCGGTGTGCGCCATTCTGCCGGGAGACTATAAGGGAACGATGGTCGTTGTGTTTCAGAACGGCAAGGCCGCGCATTTTTCACTTGAGAGCTTTGAAACCAAGACCAACCGCCGCCGCTTGACGGGTGCCTATTCGGACAAATCGCCCGCCGTAGCATTTTTCTACCCGGTGGACGAGAATACCGAGCTGACCATGTTTTCGACCGCAGGCCGTGCGCTGACGTTCCGTGCTGGCATGCTGGACGTCAAGGCAAGCCGCTCGACGCAGGGCGTGCAGACCATGGTGCTGCGCGGCAAACACACCATTACGCGCGCGGTGCGCATGGAGGAAGCCGGCCTCGCCGACAACGGGCGTTACCGCTGCCGCAGCATTCCGTCGATCGGCGCGCTGCTGACCGATGAAGACCTGCCAGACAAACAGCTGACGCTATGATGAAAAAGACCGCTCTTCGGAGCGGCTTTTTTGTATATACCGGGGGAAAAGCGAGATGTGGATTTGTGCAAAACAGAGAAACGCGAAACATCGTCTTGACACGCGCAAACGGGGTGCTATAATCAAAATATAACTTGTCAGACAAGTTGGGAGGGGACGCAATGAAGCCCGAGCGGATGAATGTGACCGAAAGCGTGGTGCGCTATCTGACCGAGCACATCCAAAACGGGGATTGGCCGGTCGGAAGCAAGATCCCGTCGGAAAACCAGCTGACCGAACAACTTGGTGTAAGCCGCGCCAGCGTGCGCGTTGCGATTCAGCAGCTCATTGGCGTAGGCGTGCTCGAGAGCGAGCACGGTAAGGGGACGTTTTTGCGGGACGACCGGGTGGAAACGCTGCTGACGGGCGCGAACCAGATCACGCCCGCGGACTGCGCGGATATTCGCGCGGTGCTGGAGTTTCGGCGCATTCTGGAGCCGGAAAGCGCAGCCCTTGCCGCCAAAAACGCGGCGGCGGAGCAGATTGCCAAGCTTCGCGAGCTGACCGTGCATCTGCCGACGCTGCTGGGGCAGAAAAGCGAATTTGTGCGGTGCGACATCGCGTTCCACGAGGCGCTTTGCCAAGCGTCGGGCAATCATCTGCTGGTCAAAAGCCTGCACGAGGTGTTCGCGCAGACCGTGCGCAACCACGTGCAGCTGACCACGCGCTTCGGCGAACAGGATGCGCTGTTTTTCCATCCGCAGATACTGGATGCGGTCGAGGCGCGCAACGCCAATCGAGCGCGGGCGCTGATGGAGGCTCACATCCTGCAAAATTACGACCGCGTTTGATTAACTTGTCTAACAAGCAAGAAAGGAAAGGGAATTATGGCAACGCTGATTCAGGACGTCCGCGTCATCTGCACCGCGCCGGAGGGCATCAATCTTGCCGTCGTGCGGGTGGATACCAACCAGCCCGGGCTGTACGGCCTCGGCTGCGCCACGTTTGCCTACCGCCATCTGGCGGTCAAGTGCATCGTGGAGGAGTATTTAAAGCCGCTGCTTCTGGGGCGCGACGCTGAGCGCATCGAGGAACTGTGGCAGCTCATGCACCAGAACGCCTATTGGAGGAACGGACCGGCGGAAAACAACGCGATCTCAGGCGTGGATATGGCGCTGTGGGACATCAAGGGCAAGCTCGCGAACATGCCGCTCTATCAGCTTTTCGGCGGCAAATGCCGCGAGGGCGTGCCGGTCTACCGCCATGCGGACGGCCGCGACGTGGAGGAGCTCTGCGAAAACATCGCTCGGTACCGGGAAATGGGCATCACGCATATCCGCTGCCAGTGCGGCGGCTATGGCGGCGGCACCTTTGGCAAAGCACCCGCGACAGCCCCGGATGGCGCGCTGGACGGCGTTTATCTGGACGCGCGGCAGTATATCCGCGACACGGTTAAGCTTTTTGACGAGGTGCGCGCCAAGATCGGCTTCGAGGTTGCGCTGTGCCACGATGTGCACGAGCGCTTGCAGCCGGTAGACGCGATGCGCCTTGCCAAAGCGCTCGAGCCATACGAGCTGTTTTTCCTCGAGGATGCGGTTTCGCTCGACCGGCTGGAATGGCTGCGCGAGCTGCGGCAGCATACGGTGACGCCGCTGGCGCAGGGCGAGCTCTTTAACAATCCCTATGAGTGGAAGCAGATCATCGCGGAACACCTGATCGACTACATCCGCGTGCATATCAGCCAGATCGGCGGCATCACGCCCGCCCGCAAGCTGACCATTTTCGCCGAGCAGTTCGGCGTGCGCACCGCGTGGCACGGGCCGGGCGATATGTCGCCGCTCGCGCACGCGGCCAATATCCATATCGATCTGGCCGCGCCCAATTTCGGCGTGCAGGAATGGTCGGGCATCGAGCCGCCGAACTTTGTCATCCAGGAGCTCAAGGGGCCGCGCGGCGCGCTTCTGGAGGTGTTCCCGGGTCTGCCCGAATACCGGGACGGCTATGTGTACGCGAACGATAAGCCGGGCTTGGGCGTCGACCTGGACGAAGCGCAGGCCGCAAAATACCCCTGTGAGAACACCGTTACCATATGGACGCAGACGCGCCGGCGCGACGGTTCGCTCCAAGCCCCTTGAAACCTATTTTGAAGAGCTATAAGGAGGAGAAACAGCATGTTGACCAGCAAGGAAGTACTTATCACAAAGCCTCATGAGTTTGAGGTGCGCGAGGTGCCGCGTCCCGAGGCCAAGGGGGATTACGATGTGCTCATCCGCATGAAAGCGGCTGGCGTTTGCGGTTCGGATATCCACAATTACCTCGGCGAAAATCCCTGCGCGTCGTATCCGCGCATCCCCGGCCATGAAAACGCCGGCGTGGTGGAAGCTGCCGGCGCCAAGGTGACCAAAGTGAAGCCCGGCGACCATGTGATCGTCGATCTGGTCGTGGCCTGCGGCGAGTGCTACCAGTGCAAACTAGGGCGCTACAACGTGTGCGAGCACGTCCGCGCGCGCGGTTCGAGCTTTGACGGCGGCTGGCGCGAGTATTTCGTCGCGCCGGAGAAAGAGGTCTACCCGATCTCGCCTGAAATACCGTGGAAAGACGCGGCGCTGGTTGAACCGTTTGCGATCGGCGGGCACTGCACGGGCCGCGGCCGCGTGGTACCCGAAGACACCGTGCTGATCCTGGGCGCAGGCACCATTGGCGCGATCATTTTGCAGACCTGCAAGGCCAAGGGCGTGAAAACCGTCATCTGCTGCGACATCAGCGATTCCTCGCTCGAGCGCGCGAAAAAATTCGGCGCGGATTATGTGATCAACACCAAGACCGAGGATCTTGTCACGCGTGTGCAGGAAATTACAGACGGCCACGGCGTGACCTGCGCGTTTGATTCGGCCTGCTTCCCGGGCTCGCTGACCAGCCTGTTTGTGGACGGCATTATGGCGAACGCGGGCCGCGTGGTTTCGCTCGGCTTCTGCACGGTGCCCGAGCAGATCTCCTCCGCTATGCTCGACCAGCGTGAGCTGGATCTGATCGGCTCCCGCATGTCGGCCTACCAGTTTGAGCCGACCATCGAGCGTTTTGAGCAGCATGCTTTCGATCTGGAGGGTGTGGCGACCAACTTCATTTTGTTCAAGGATATCGACAAGGTGTTCGACCTGATCGAGCATCCCGATCCGTCGGTCAAAAAAATGGTCATTATTTTTGATGAGGAGGACATGTAACCATGGTGCATCCGCTGTTTGATATCACGGGAAGAAAAGCGATCGTGACGGGCGGCACGCGCGGCCTGGGCCACGGCATGGCCGAAGGGCTGATGGAGGCGGGCTGTGAGGTCGTCATCATCGGTTCGAGCGACAAGGCGTTTTCCGAAGCCGAAGCATTCTCGGCGCGCGGCTTTGCGTGCCACGGCGTCAAGGCCGATCTGAGCCGGCGCGAGGAGATCTACCGCGCGTTTCAGGAGGCGGTGGAAAAGCTCGGCGGCACACTCGATATCATTGTCACCGCGCACGGTATCCAGCGCCGCCACCGCGCCGACCAGTTCCCGATGAGCGACTGGGACGACGTGATCAAGGTTAATCTGGAAAGCCAGTTTATCCTGTGCCAGGAGGCGGCGAAGATCATGGTCGCCAAGGGCTATGGCAAGATCATCACCGTGTCGTCCATGTCCTCGTTCTTCGGCGGGCAGAACGTGGTCGCGTATTCGGCGGCCAAGGGCGGCGTCGCGCAGATGACCAAATGCATGTCGAACGATCTGCTGGCCTGCGGCGTCAATGTCAACTCGATCGCGCCCGGCTATTTTGCGACCGAAATGAACGAGGCGCTGCTCGATCCAAACTGCGTGCGCTATAAAGAGATCTGCGACCGTATCCCCGCGCACCGCTGGGGCGAGCCGCAGGACATGAAGGGCGCGTGCCTGTTCCTCGCGAGCCACGCGAGCGACTATGTGAGCGGCGTCATCCTGCCGGTGGATGGCGGATACCTTGCAAAATAAAAAAAGAGCCGCTTTTGCGGCTCTTTTTCTTATTCGTCAAACAGCGGGGTGGAGAAGTAGCGCTCGGCGGTGTCGGGCAGCACGGTGACGACCGTCTTGCCCGGGCCCAGCTTTTTGGCAAGCTGGATAGCGGCGGCGACGTTGGTGCCGCTCGAAATGCCGCACATCAACCCTTCCAGCCGGGCAAGGTCGCGCGCGGTCTGGATGGCTTCGCCGTCGGATACGATGTATAGGTGATCGTAGATCTCAGTGTTGAGGTTTTTGGGGATGACGCCGTCCCCAATGCCCATCTGCAAATGGGTGCCGATCGATCCGCCCGACAGGATCGCGGCGTTTTCCGGCTCGACCGCCCAAACCTCAAGCTGCGGGTTTTGTTCTTTCAGCACTTCGCCGATGCCGCTGATTGTGCCGCCCGTGCCAAAGCCCGCGCAGAACCCGTCTACCGGGCCGCCGACCTGCTCCAAGATCTCCTGCGCCGTATGCGCGCGGTGCACCGCCGGGTTGGCCGGGTTTTCGAACTGCTGCGGCACGAACACGCGCGGGTCGGCTGCGGCCATTTCATCCGCCTTGCGCACGCACTGTTCAATACAGTCCCCAATGTTGCCCGCATCGTGCACGAGAATGACCTCGGCGCCGTAATGCCGCACCAGCTTGCGGCGTTCCTCAGAGACCGAGTCCGGCATGATGATGACGGTGCGGTAGCCCTTGACCGCGCCGCAGAGCGCAAGGCCGATGCCCTGGTTGCCGCTCGTCGGCTCGACGATGACCGTCTCAGGCCCGATGAGCCCTTTGCGCTCGGCGTCCTCGATCATATTCAGCGCAGTGCGGGTCTTGATCGAACCGCCCACGCCCAGCCCCTCGAATTTGACCAGCACTTGGGCGCCGTCCCGGGGCGCCATGCGGCTGAGCCGTACCATCGGCGTGTGGCCGACGGCCTCGAGTATGTTTGCGTAAACCATCGAAAAATCTTCCTCTCCAACATGTCTTTCACTATTATAGCATAGTTCAGTCTATATGGATAGGAGAGATTTTGTTAGCCATAGAAAGAACCCCCGGCGAAAGCCGGGGGTTCTTTTAGTCCAGATAAGTAATTTTTTCAATGCCCTTGATGCCAAGGCCGGGCGCGTCGGACACGGTGATATTTTTCTCGTCGAAAACCGCGCCGCCTGAAATCGGGTCTTCCAGGCAGAGCACCGGGCCGTCCAGATCGATCTTGGTGATGATCTGCTTGGCGCAGGCCAGATGCACGGCCGCGTTGACGCTGATTTTGGCTTCGAGCATGCAGCCGATCATACATTCGACGCCGTATACCTCGGCGGCGGAGGCGATCTTGAGCGCGTTGTAAATGCCGCCGCACTTCATCAGCTTGATGTTTATAAGATCGGCCGCGCGCATCTGCATGATCGTGAGCGCGTCCGCCGGGCCCTGCACGCTTTCGTCAGCCAGTACGGGGATGGAAACGTTATCGGTCACGTATTTGAGGCCTACAAGGTCGTGCTGGTGTACGGGCTGCTCGACAAATTCAATGCCGAGCCCCTGTTCCTCCATGCGCGCAAGGATGCGCACGGCTTCTTTGGGCTTCCAACCCTGGTTGGCGTCAATGCGGATGCGCACGTCCCTGCCGACCTCAGCCCGGATGGCCTCCAGACGGCGCAGATCGAGTTCGGCGTCCTTGCCGACCTTGCACTTGAGGCAGTCGTAGCCGCGGTCGACGGCGTTTCGCGCGTCGCGCGCCATCTCCTCGGGGGAGTTGACGCTGATAGTGATGTCGGTGACGATCTGGCTGCGGCTGCCGCCGAGCAGCTTATAGACCGGGATGGCGTGCAGCTGGCCGTATAGATCCCAGAGCGCCATGTCGACCGCCGCCTTGGCGCTCGTGTTTTTCAGGATGCAGCCCTGCACGGCCAGCATCAGGTTTTCAAAATCGTCCACCTCACGGCCGAGGATGGTCGGCGCGATGTGATCCTGGATCGCGCCGATGATCGCGCCCGCCGTGTCGCCCGTGACCGCGCCGGTCGGCGGCGCTTCGCCATAGCCGACCGCGCCGGTGTCGGTGTGGATCTCCACGATGACGTCCTCAACGGACGAGACCGAGCGCACCGCCGTTTTAAACGGCACGCGCAGCGGAACCGAGATTTTACCCAGCCTTACCTTGGTGATTTTCATGATGTCGTCCTCCTGTTTACTTGGCCAGCTCGTACATGGCGGCCGCGATGATTTCTGCGTTTTGGATGAGGCGTTCAATCTCCATATATTCATCCGGCTTGTGCTCGCGCACCTCGTCGCCCGGGAAGATCGGGCCGAACGCGACCAGATTGGGGATCGATTTGGCATAGGTGCCGCCGCCGATGGATTTTAAAACGGCCTTTTCACCGGTTTCGGCCTCATAGACGCGGGATAGCTTTTGAATCAGCTCGCTTTCGGGCGGCATATAGATCGCCGCCTTGTGCATCATCGCGGTTTCCGCAAACCCGGCGAGCGAAAAAGCTTTGATAAGGCGCGGGTACACCTCATCGTACGTCTTGGTGACCGGATAACGCACCGAAAGCGTGACCGATAGTTCTCTTTCGTTGCCCTTGGCAACGCCGAGGTTGACCGTCAGATCGCCGGAAAGCTCGTCGCGCATGGCGATTCCCAGCGATTCGCCGCGCGTTTCCATGCCGATGCGGTCGGCCAGAAAGGCGATGGTATTGAGCAGCTCGCCCGACAGCGGCAAACGGGCAAGCGCCATGGCCAGCCGGCCGATCGCGTTTTCGCCCTGTTCCGGGGTCGAACCATGCGCCGAAACGCCCTCGGCTTCGATGCGGAGCCCGCCCTCGATAGCGGTGACGGTGACGCGGGGCATATCGATCTTGCCCGCTGCGTCCGCCGGGCAGCGGATTTCGGCCACCGCATAGGCGGGCGAAACATTGGATGCCGTGCCGCCCTCGAAGCGGGTCAGCTTATAATCGCCGGTCTGATGCAGCTTTTTAGTGAACGTGCAATTCATGATGCCTTTTTCGCCGTTGATAATCGGGTATTCGCCATCGGGCGTAAAGCCCATGACGGGCGTTTCTCCACCTTGTGCCAGATAATGCTTCATGTCCTTGCAGCCGGTCTCCTCATTGGTGCCGAAAAGAATGCGGATGCGCCGGGAGGGCGTGAAGCCCGCGTCTTTTAAAGCGGCCAGCGCGTACAGCGCGGCCACGGTCGGCCCCTTGTCGTCCATGGTGCCGCGGCCGTAAATGCGGCCGGCTTCGGTCTCGCCCCCAAAGGGGGCTTTTGTCCAGCCGTCGCCCGCGGGTACAACGTCCAGATGGCCTAAAACGGCGATCATCTCGTCGCCCTCGCCGTATTCACAATAGCCGACCATATTGTCGATATTCTCCGTGCGGAAGCCGAGCGAGCGGCATAGATCGAGCGTTGCCTCAAGGCAGTCCTGCACATCCCGGCCAAACGGCGCGCCGTCCGCAAGCTGTCCCTCGACGCTTGGGATGCGGATAAGCGTTTGCAGGCTGGCGATCAGGTCGTCCGCATGCCGGCGGATAAAAGGCTTGAAATCCATATGCGTTCTCCTTTAACTGCTGATATATCCTTATTGTACCCGAAAACGCGGCGGTTTGCAAATACATGCACAAAGAAATCGAAACAGGAAATGGATTTTTGTGCAGTTCTTGCAAAGGGATAGAAAATCGTGTATAATATAGCAAACGCTTGCCACGGCACGGGATGGGGAAACCGACCGGGCGGCGAAAAACTGAACAGAGAGGTAGACTGTATGATCACTAATGGCTTTACGTACGTTGCGGTGCTGGTATTCCTTGCGGCAATACTGGTCGGCGCGGAAAAGATTACAAAATGGAAGTTTTTCAAGTTTATTCCGCCGGTCGTTTTGCTGTATCTGCTGGCGATGCTGCTGTGCACCGCAGGAGCATGGGATATGGAGGCCACTTCGGCAGCCTACGGCGCAATGAAAAACAACATTCTGTACGCCATGCTGGTACTGATGCTGCTGCGCTGCGACATCCGCAAAATCCTGAAGCTCGGCCCGCGTATGCTGGGCGGCTTTTTCGCGGCGAGCTTTTCAATCGCTATTGGCTTTATTGCCACCTATGCCATCATGAATTCGCAGCTGGGCGTGGACGCATGGAAGTCGCTCGGCGCGCTGTGCGGCAGTTGGATGGGCGGCTCGGGAAACCTTGTCGCGGTATCCAACGCGCTGGGAATCGGTGAGGCAGAGCTGGCCTATGCGCTGGTGGTAGACTCGATCGACTATTCGATCTGGGTCATGTTCCTGCTGTGGGCGATTTCGTTCGCACCCAAGTTTAATAAATGGACCAAGGCGTCCACCACGACGCTCGACGAGGTGTGCGCGCGTCTGGAGGCCGAAGAAAAAGAGGCTGACAAGCATATTACTTTCCCCGGCCTGCTGTTTTTGGTTGGCGGCGCGCTGCTGGTGTCGGCGCTCGGACAGAACGCGGGCGCGGCAATTAACGGCGTGGCCCCTTGGCTGGATAAGGCAACCTGGACGGTGCTGGTCGTCACGGTCGTGGCGCTCATCGCAGCGGTCACGCCGATCGGCAAGATCGCAGGCGCGGCCGAGTTATCCAATGTATTTTTGTATATCGTGATCGCGCTGCTCGCTTCCCGCGCGAGCCTGCTCGAGCTGACCGAGGCGCCTGCATGGATCATCTCAGGCTTTATGATTCTGGCGATCCATGGCATCATCCTGCTCCTGCTGGCCAAGCTCTTCAAGCTTGACCTGTTTACCTGCGGCGTGGCCAGCCTTGCCAATATCGGCGGCACGGCCTCCGCGCCGATCCTCGCGGGTGCGTATTCGGGCGCGCTGGTGCCTGTCGGCGTGTTGATGGCGTTGATGGGTTATGTTATCGGCACTCCAGTCGGCCTGCTTGTGGCGAAGATTATGCAGATGTTCGCGTAATTCCCCAAACCAATCAAAACAGGGCGCCAGAAAGCGCCCTGTTTTTCTTTCGGAGGAACAAGAAATGCAACGGAATACATTGGGTCTGGTACACACGTTTCTAGAGCGGCACGTCAAACCGGGAGCGTTCTGCATCGACGCGACGGCGGGCAGGGGGCGTGACACCGCGCTGCTTTGCCAGTTGGCGGGCAGGAAAGGGCGCGTGCTTGCGTTCGACGTGCAGCCCGAGGCGGTCGCGCAGACGCGCGCACTGCTTGCAAAAGAGGGGCTGGAGGCTGAGGTCGTGCTGGACAGCCACAGCCATATGGCGGACTATGCGGATAAGGGCACGGCCGACTGCATTGTGTTCAACTTTGGACGATTGCCCGGCGGCGACCCGAAGATATTTACCACCGCGAAGACCTCAATTCCGGCAATCGACGCCGGACTCACTCTGCTTGCGCCAAGTGGCGTGATGTGTCTCGCGCTATATTATGGTGGAGAAAATGGATATGAGGAGAAAAATGCGGTTTTATCGCACTTAAAGTCGATAAATGACCGTGCGTTCACTGTTCTGTCGTGCGATTGGCTCAACCGTCCAAACGATCCGCCCATGCCGATTTTTATCTGGAAAGAATGATGCCAACATGGTAGAATAGAGGAAAAGGAGGGGATGCATATGCCATGGTGCCCCAAATGCAAAGCCGAATACCGGGAAGGATTTACTGAGTGTGCGGCCTGCCACGTAGCGCTGGTAGATGAGCTGGCGGAAGTGCCGGAACAGCAGGATGCACTGCCCGAGGGAATGGAAAAAGCAATCGCGATCTATACGGCTGAAAACCGCCTGGAGGCGGAACGCATCTGCGATGTGCTGCGTCAGCAGGACATCGCGGTGTTCAACCGTCCGGCCGCCTTTCGGCAGATTCAAGCGTACAGCGGATCGGATTCCCGATTCGGCGTGGAAATTCTGGTCGACGCCGCGCAGACCGCGCGCGCCCGGCAGATTATCGATGAGCTGAACGAGGGGATAGAGGAAAACCCGCTGGATGAGGATGAGTTGGCCCGCCTCGCCGAAGAACAGGCGCTTGAGACGCCTGAGCAGCCCCCGGAGGACAACGCCTCATTCAAGCTGCTGCCCGTCGTGGCCGGTGTCATCGTAATCGCAATCGTATTGATCTGGCTGATCACCAACCGATAATAGAAAAAACCGCGCGTTCCATTCGGAACGCGCGGTTTTCAATTTACTCGACGTCGTCAAACAAATGCGTAAAATCAAAGGTTGCAAAATAATCCTTGGGGGTCTCCGCGCGGCGGATGAGCTCGGAGGAGCCGTCCTCACGGAGCAGCACCTCGGCGGAACGCAGCTTACCATTGTAGTTGTAACCCATGGAGAAGCCGTGCGCGCCGGTATCGTGGATATAGACATAGTCGCCGATATCGATGCGCGGCAGGTTGCGGTCGACCGCAAATTTATCGTTGTTTTCGCACAAGCCGCCGGTCACGTCGTAGGTGCGGTCGCGCAGGGCGTCCTCCTTGCCGAGCACGGTGATGTGATGGTATGCGCCGTACATGGCCGGGCGCATCAGGTTGGCCGCACAGGCGTCCAGTCCGGCGTATTCCTTGTGCGTATGCTTGTGATGGATGCATTTGGCGATGAGCGCGCCGTAGGGACCGAGGATATAGCGGCCCATTTCTGTGAAGATCGAGATATCGCTCATGCCCGCGGGCACGAGCACTTCTTCAAACGCGCGGCGCACGCCCTCGCCGATGGCGAAGATGTCGTTGGGCTCCTGCCACGGCTTGTAAGGGATTCCCACGCCGCCCGACAGGTTGATGAACGCGATATGCACGCCGGTTTCCTTTTGCAGCTCGACAGCCGTTTGAAACAGGATGCGCGCCAGCGCGGGATAATACTCGTTTGCAACGGTGTTGGATGCGAGGAACGCGTGGATGCCGAAGTGCTTCACGCCTTTATCTTTCATGATCCGGAACGCCTGCGAAAGCTGCTCGCGCGTCATGCCGTATTTGGCTTCCTGCGGGGTGTCCATGATCTCATTTTCCAAAACAAAATCGCCGCCCGGGTTGTAGCGGCACGACATGGTCTCTTTCCATTCGCCGACCCGGTCGTAATAGTCGAGGTGAGTGATATCGTCAAAATTAATGATCGCGTCAAGATCGGAGGCTAGCTTAAAATCCTCGTCCGGGGTCACGTTGGACGAAAACATGATTTCGTGCCCGGTGATGCCGCAGGCGCGGCTCATCTGCAGCTCGGTGTAGCTCGAGCAGTCGCAGCCGAAGCCCTCTTCGTGCAAAATTTGCAGCAGACGGGGCGTGGGCGTGGCCTTGACCGCGAAATATTCCTTGAAGCCAGGGTTCCACGAAAACGCTTCCTTTACCCGGCGGGCGTTTTCACGGATGGCCTTTTCATCGTAGAGATGGAACGGGGTTGGGTAGGTCTTGACCAGCTCCTGCACCTGTTCAAGGGTTACAAAGGGTTTCTTTTCCATTGGTTTTCGCCTTTCTTTCTGTGTTCATTCGTCGGTATTCTTGCCCAGGATGCGCTCAAAGCGGCGGCGCATATCGTCCTCCATGCGCTGGGTCTCCTGTTCGTCAATGCCGAGGATACGGCCGTTTTCCACTAGCACGACCATGCCCTCCGCCAGCATAGCGGGCGCTTCGTCGCGGGGAAAATCGACCATTTGGTTTTCGATCTCGATAACGACCCGCCCGCCTTCAAAGCGGTCGACGATACCGGTCTGTTTCATGCAGCATTCTCCTTATCCATGGGCGGTTCGCCGAGAGGCAGGACGACCGTGCCCTCTTCGGCGGTAATGTGAATGTTGTGCACGCTTTCCGCGGAAAGCGTTTCAAGCGTTTGCGGGCTGGGATGGCCGTAAATGTTATTCTGCCCGCAGGAGATAACAGCGGTTTCGGGGCGGATTCGTGAGAGAAAGCGTTTGCTGGTTGACGTGTCGCTGCCGTGATGCCCGGCCTTGAGCACGTTGCACGCCAGAAACGGATGATGCCGCAAAAGAGAGTCCTCCGCGTCCTGTTCCGCATCGCCCATCAAGAGCACGCGCGTATCGCCGGCGCGGAACAGGCAAACGAGCGAGCGGTCGTTCAGATTATCGGCCGGCACGTCGTCATATGGCCCGAGAAAGGTGAGCACAGCACCGGAAGCAAAAGCAAGCTCGTCGCCCGGTGTGGGCACAATGGGCCGCAGCCCCTGGCGTTCGAGCGTTTCCAGCAGATCCCCATAGGTTTTCGTGGTGGTCACGTCGCCGCCCATATAAAAGTTTTCCACTTCGAAATTGTCAAGCACAGAGGGAATGCCGCCGATATGGTCGGCATGCGGATGGGTGGCGACGACTGCGAGCAGCCGCTTGACACCCAGATTTTCCAAATACGCCGCAACGGTTTCGCCTGCCTCGGCTTCCCCTGCGTCGATCAGCACGGCTTCACCGCCCGAAAGGAGGAGCGTTGCATCCCCCTGGCCGACGTCGATGAAGTGCGCTTCCGTCTCGCCGGTCAGTGCCGCACCGCCGAAACGTGCGCCGGAAAGCAGCAAGATTCCATCCGCCGCAAGCAGCAGCAGACCTAGAAACAGCAGCGATAACCGGATGCGGGCGTGACGGATGCGTTTCACATCAGTCCTCGCAGGCGCGGTAGGTTTCAAACTGTTCAGTGATCTCAGCGCTGGGCTTGGGGGTGAGCAGGCTGACGACGATGATCGCGATCAGGCCGCACACAAAGCCGGGCACGATCTCATATAGGTCGAAGATGCCGCCCGAAAGCTGCGCCCAGACCAGATCGACCACGCCGCCTACCACAATGCCCGCAAGCGCGCCGTATTTGTTGGTGCGCTTCCAGAACAGTGAGCATAGGACGAGCGGGCCGAACGCCGAACCGAAGCCGGCCCACGCGTATTCGACCAGGCCGAGCACGGTGCTGTTTTGATCTGTCGCGATGAATGCCGCGATCAGGGCGACGGCGATAACGCAGATGCGCGAGACCCACATGAGCTCGCGGGCCGAAGCGTTCGGTCGGATCTTGTTGTGATAAAAGTCCTCCGTGATAGCGGACGCCGTGACGAGGAGTTGGCTGTCCGCGGTCGACATGATCGCGGCTAGGATGGCCGACAGGAAGATGCCGCCGATAAAGATGGGGAACAGGCGGCCGACCAACGTGATGTAGATGGTTTCCTGCGCGCCGCCGTTCACAAGCGCGTCGCCGAGGAACATGCGGCCCGCAACGCCGATCAGCACGGCGGCGGTTAGCGAGATGAGCACCCAAACGGTCGCGATGCGGCGGGATTTCTTGATGGCCGCAGGCTTTTCAATGCCCATGAAGCGCACCAGAATGTGCGGCTGGCCGAAATAGCCCAGTCCCCACGCGACCAGCGAAATGATGCCGAGCGCGGTATAGGGAACACCGGTCGCCCCGTCGACAAACATGTTGAGGAAATTGGGGTTGAACGCCTCCACCGAAGAGAAGAACGGTGTCACGCCGCCGAGCGACTGGATCGTGAGCACAGGCACCGCAATGACGCAGAAGAACATCAGCAGGCCCTGAAAAAAGTCGGTCCAGCAAACGGCGAAAAAGCCGCCCGCAAACGTGTAGGAGATGACGACGACCGCGCCCACAGCGAGCGAGACCAGATAAGGCAGCCCAAACACCGAGGAAAACAGCTTGGCGCAGGATACAAAGCCCGAGGCTGTGTAGAACAGGAAAAACACCAGAATGAACACGGCGGCGATCACTGAGATCATGCCGCTTTTGTCCTGATACCGGTTTTTAAAGAACTGGGGAAGCGTGATCGCGTCGCCCGCTATCTTGGTGTATTGGCGCAGCGGCTTTGCCACAAACAGCCAGTTCAGATAGGTGCCGATGGCCAGGCCGATCGCGATCCACCCGGCCGAGATGCCGGAAAGATAGGCCGCGCCGGGCAGCCCCATGAGCAGCCAGCCCGACATATCGCTTGCCTGCGCGGACATCGAGGTGACCCACGAGCCGAGTTTGCGCCCCCCGAGGAAGTATTCGGTGGTCGTGCGGTTCTTGCCATAGAAAAACATACCGATGCAGATCATAAACGCCAGATACACGATAAAGGCGACAATGATCACGATGTTGTCACTTACATACATATTCCCTTTTACCCTCCCATAATTCATATTAATTATACATAGTACGGGGTGTTTTTGCAAGAACAGCACGTGGAAATTGCGCGCTTGGCAGAATTTATACATTCCGCACAAGGAAAAGCATTTTTTGAAAGGTTTCGTGAAGCGAATTGACAAAAGGGAGAATTAATATATAATAGTATTAAATACTAAATGGTAGAGGAGGAAAAATGATGGCAGTTTACCGATGTAGGATTTGCGGCTATGTGCATGATGAGGAAAAGGCGGGCAAGCCGCTTTCGGCCATGAGCGAATGCCCGCGCTGCGAGCAACCGGCATCCAATTTTGTGCTGATTGAGGGCGAACCCGCACCCGCGCCGGTTCCGGTGACGAAGCCGGAAACGCTCGATTATCCGCACGCTTTCGCGCGGGATGACGCTTCCATCCGGTACATGGACGCGATCCACCAGATTGCGGTATCAGGCGAATCGATCATCGAGGCAATGGGGACGCAGTTCCCTATGCCAAGCTGGGACGAGATCCTGCTGCTGGGTGCGCAGCTCAACCCGCCGCCGCTGGACGAGCACGCCGAGGTCTCTACGCGCACGGTCATCGGCAAACACGCCGCGCAGCCGATGGTGTTGGACAGCCCGGTCTACATATCGCACATGTCGTTCGGCGCGTTGTCCGCCGAGACCAAGACCGCGCTCGCCCGTGGCAGCGCGATGGCGCGGACTGCCATGTGTTCGGGCGAGGGTGGCATCCTGCCCGCCGAGCGGGAGGCGGCGTACCGCTATATCTTTGAATATGTACCCAACCGTTACAGCGTGACCGATGAAAATTTGCGCAGTGCGGACGCGATCGAAATCAAGATCGGGCAGGGGACCAAGCCGGGCATGGGCGGACACCTGCCGGGAAACAAAGTGACGCCCGAGATCGCCGCGGTGCGCGGCAAGCCGGTCGGGCAGGATGTGATCAGCCCGTCGAAGTTCCCGGGGATCGATACCAAAGAGGACCTGAAAGCGCTGGTGGACGACCTGCGCACCCGCTCGGGCGGACGGCCGATCGGCATTAAAATTGCGGCTGGACGCATTGAGGACGATCTGGAGTATTGTGTATTCGCCGGACCGGATTTCATCACGGTCGACGGCCGCGGCGGCGCAACGGGTGCAAGCCCCAAGCTGGTGCGCGACGCAACCAGCTTGCCGACCGTATATGCGCTGCACCGCGCGCGCCAATATCTCGATAAATGCGGCGCGGACATCGATCTGGTGATAACGGGCGGCCTGCGCGTGTCCTCGGACTTTGCCAAGGCGCTCGCCATGGGGGCGGACGCGGTCGCGGTCGCTTCCGCCGCGCTGATCGCGGCGGCCTGCATGCAGTACCGCATCTGCGGCACAGGGCGCTGCCCGGTCGGCGTGGCGACGCAGGATCCGGCGCTCCGGGCGCGCCTGCAAGAGGATGCGGCGGCACAGCGCGTGGCGAATTTCCTGCGCGTGTCGACCGAAGAGCTCAAAACGTTCGCCCGGATCACCGGGCACGACGACGTGCACGCGCTGACTGTGCGCGATTTGTGCACGACGAGCCGGGAGATCTCGAAATATACCTCCATCAAGCACGCCTGACGGTTTTGCAAAGCGCCCCGCATTCGCGGGGCGCTTTTTTTGCATTACAGCGCCATGGCGCGTTTCAGCTTGCTGTCCGGCTCGGGCTCGAGCGACAAATGCTCGGCCAGCTCGGAGGCGAGCGCGTGAAATACCTGCGCGTCGCCCGCGAGGAATTCAAGTTCAATCTCGCAGAGCGGGGCGGCGCGCCCGTTCCGGCGCAGCTCGCCCTGGTCGAGCGCGAGCTCGCACACCGTGTCGTGCTCCTGCAAAAGGATGGCGACGCGCATGAAATCCACCGCGCACTGCTCCATGAGCGGCGCTTTCGCGGCTTCGGCGCACAGCGTTTCGGGCGCGCCCTTCCCGGGGAGCAGCAGCAGGCCGTCTTCGAGCGTTTCGGCTTCGCATTGGTACTCCTCGTGCGTGCGGCAGCCCTCGGGCGTCGTCTCATCGCGCAGCTTCATGCAGCAGACCGAAACGCCGTTTTCCTGCCGCAGGCGCAGCGCCGCGCCGCGCAGCTTTAAAAAGCCGTCCGCCGTGTCAAAATAGCGGGATTTCATGTGGATCGTGCGGCTTTGGCTGCCGATCCGGCTGGACGCCCACAGCAGCGCGCCGCCGAGCAGGGCTTGGTCCGCGCGCCACTTGTATTCCTGTTCCATTTTTATCGCACCTGTCCATTTCCATAAATCACATATTTGGTCGAGGTGAGCGCAGTAAGCCCCATCGGGCCGCGCGCGTGCAGCTTCTGCGTCGAAATGCCGATTTCCGCGCCGAAACCGAATTCGAAGCCATCGGTAAAGCGGGTGGAGGCGTTGACATAGACGGCGGCCGCGTCGACCTCGTCGAGAAAGCGCTGGGAGGCGGCATAGTCCCGGGTGACGATGCACTCGGAATGCCCGGTGTTATAGCGGTTGATATGGCCGATGGCCTCGTCAAGAGAATCGACCACCTTGACCGAGATTTCATACGCGAGGTATTCCTTGCCGTAGTCCTCGTCCGTCGCGGGTACGACCGCGCCGCCGAGTATCGCCTGCGTGCGGGGACAGCCGTGGAGCTTGACGCCGTCGGGTGCGAGGCCCTGCGCCGCCATCGGCAGGAAAGCTTCCGCAACATCTGCGTGTACCAGCAGGCTTTCCGCCGCGTTGCACACCGAGATGCGCTGGCATTTGGCGTTTACCAGGATGTTTTTCGCCATTTCGAGGTCGGCCGAGCGGTCGACGTAGATATGGCAGTTGCCCGTGCCTGTTTCGATTACCGGTACGGTCGCATTCTGCACGACCGCCTGGATGAGCCCCGCGCCGCCGCGGGGGATGAGCACGTCAAGATAGCCGTTCAGGCGCATCATCTGGTTTGCAGTCTCGCGCGACGTATCCTCGACCAGGTTGATGGCGTTTTCGGGCAGCTTTTCCGCCGCGAGCGCGCCGCGCATGATGCGGGTGAGGCACATCGAAGAGCGGAACGCCTCCTTGCCGCCGCGCAGGATGCACGCCGAGCCGGCCTTGAAGCATAGCGCGGCCGCGTCGACCGTGACGTTGGGGCGCGCTTCGTAGATGATGCCGATGACGCCCATGGGCACGCGCCGCTGGCCGATGGTGAGGCCGGAGGGGGTCTTTCGCATCCAGAGCGTTTCACCCACCGGGTCGGGCAGGGAAGCGACCTGCCGACAGCCCGCCGCGATGTCCGCGATGCGCTTTGCATCCAGCATCAGGCGGTCGAGCAAGCCGTCGCCCAAGCCGTTTTCGCGGCCGTTTGTCAGGTCTTCCCGGTTGGCGGCGATGATCTCGTCCGCGTGGCGCTCAAGCGCGTCCGCGATGGCGAGCAGGCCGCGGTTTTTGTCGTTCGTGCCGAGCTTTGCGGTTTCGCGCTTGGCTTGGTTCGCGTCATGGGCGATCTGCATCAGTTCCCGCATGTCAGTTTCCCTCCTCGTGCAAACAGGGTGCCTACCTGCTTGCCGTCCACTACGTCATAGAGCACGTTTACGTGCTCGCCGTTCGCCACCAGCATCGGGATGCCCGCGTCCATGCACAGCTCGGCGGCGGTCAGTTTGGTCGCCATGCCGCCCGTGCCGTGCGACGAGCCCGCGCCGCCAGCCATGCGGCGTACCTTGGCGTCGATCTTTGGAACGAGCGGGATGAGCTTGGCCTGCGGGTTTTTGCGGGGGTCGGAATCGAACAGCCCGTCAATATCGGAAAAAATGACGAGCAGGTCGGCCCCGCACATGCGCGCGACGACTGCCGAAAGCGTATCGTTGTCGCCGAAGTTCTCAATATGCACGAGCTCGGCGGTCGCGACCGTGTCGTTTTCGTTGACGATGGGCACAACGCCGGTCTCGAGCAGCGCTGTGAACGTATTGTGGATATTCTCACGCTGGCCGTCGTTTGTGATGTTCTCCCGTGTCAATAATATTTGCGCGACATTGATGCCGTATTCCAAAAACATTTTATCATAAATATGCATCAGCTCACATTGGCCGACCGCAGCGGCCGCCTGCTTCATCGAAAGCTTGTGCGGCCGGGCGGCCAGCCCGAGCTTTGCCGCCCCGACGGTGACCGCGCCCGAGGACACCAAAACCATCTCATAGCCGCGGTTTTGCAGGTCGCAGATGCAGCGGACAAGCTGCTCAATGCGCCCGATATTGAGTTTGCCGTTTTCATAGGTGAGCGTTGAGGTGCCGACCTTGACGACGATGCGGCGCACCTCCCGGATATTTAGCATGATGTGGTCTCCTTATAATGTATATTCCAACTCAATCATATTTTAACATAGTGCATCATCGAAGACAAGTGAAACAAAAAAATGTTCCAAATAGGCGTTTGCTGTGGTATACTATATTTTATCGAAATATGCCTTTTTAGACCGAACGCGAAAGGGAGGGGCCGCTATGCCAAACCGTGTCACGATCCAGATCGCAGGGCAGCACTATACCATGCTGGCCGAAGAGTCCGAGGAATATATGAACGAGGTGGCCGAACTCGCGCAGCAGACCATCGCGGAATGCGGCGGCTCAGCCGCATTTGCGACAACGCGCTCACTGGCGCTTGCCACCGTCAATTTAGCGGACGAGTATATCAAGGCCAAGAAGCAGGCCGAGGCCGCGGAAGCCAAGCTGCGCGTTGCAGAAAGCGAGAACGAGGCGCTGCGCAGCCAGTTGGAGCGCAGCCGAAACCCGCATAATAACAACCAGCACCGCAAATGAGTTTTCCAGAACTGCTCGCCCCGGTCGGCTCAATCGAGGGCGTGCGCGCCGCCGTCCAGTCGGGCGCGGGCGCGGTTTATATGGGCTATGGCACGTTTAACGCCCGGCGCGGTGCAAAAGGGTTTACGCGGGAGGAGATGGCGGAAGCCATCTCTTATTGCCGCGCCCGGGGCGTGAAAACGAACCTGACGCTTAACATCCTGACAGGGGACCGTGAGCTGGAACCGGCGCTTGAGGACGCGAAATTCTTATATGAGGCCGGCGCGGATGCGCTGATCGTACAAGACTTGGGGCTGGCGCGGCTGCTGAAACAGCACGCGCCCGATCTTGCGCTGCATGCATCGACGCAGATGACCGTGCACACGCTCGACGGCGCGGTGGCCGCGAAAAAACTCGGGTTTTCGAGGGTCGTTTTAAGCCGCGAATGCAGCCTTGATGAAATACGGCTCATCACGGAGAAATCCGGGATCGAGACCGAGGTGTTTGTGCACGGCGCGCTGTGCATGTGCTATTCAGGGCAGTGCTATCTCTCCTCGGTCATCGGCAGGCGGTCTGGCAACCGCGGGCTGTGCGCGCAGCCGTGCAGGCTGCCGTACAGCGGGGGCTATCCGCTGTCGCTCAAGGATCTTGCGCTTGCCGATCATGTGAGCGAGCTTGCCGATCTGGGCGTATCGTCGCTCAAGATCGAGGGGCGGCTCAAGCGTCCGGAATATACCGCCATTGTAACACAGATCTACGCGGGACTGCTCCGCGAGCACAGGGGGCCTACCCCCATTGAGCGCGAAACTCTGCAAAAGGTGTTTTCGCGCGACGGCTTTACAGACGGGTATCTGACCGGACAAAAAGGCGGCGCGATGTTCGGCGTAAAGACCGACGTGCCGTTACATGAAGTACAGACGCTGTACGACGAGGCCGCGCGCCGCTTTGCGGAGGGCAGGGAGGCGCCGCTCGTGCCGGTGTCGCTGTCGCTGACGGCGGACGAGACCGGCCTGCTGCTGAACGCGTGGGACGGCGAGACGGACGGCGTGACGGTCATGGACGTTTCACCCGTCGAGCGGGCGCAGAATCGCCCGGCGACGGCGGAAAGCGTGCAAAAATCGCTTGAAAAAACCGGCGGTACGCCGTTTTTTGTTAAAGAAACGCATATCAAGCTCGCGGACGGCCTGATGATCCCGGCTTCGCGACTCAACGCGCTGCGGCGCGAGGCGCTGCAAACGCTGCTCGCGCGCCGGGCTGCGCCGCCCGCGCGGCAATGGAACGAATGGGAATCGGCTGCGTCCAAACCTGCATGCCGCCCGTTTTGCGGCTTTACCGCCTCGGTGCGCACCAAAGCGCAGGCCGACGCCCTGCGGGGACTGGGGCTGCAAACGGTGTATGTCCCGCTGGACATCGCCGCAAAGACCGGGCAGCCCGCGGTGCTGCCGCGCGTGTTTTCTGACCGGGAGCAGCCCGAGATCGAGAAGATGCTGGAAAAGGCACGCCAAAACGGGACAAGCACGGTGTTGATCGGCAATTTGGGACAAATGGAACTGTCAAAACGGCTGGGCCTTTCCGTGCACGGCGATTTTGGGCTGAATGCGTTTAACAGTGAAACGCTGGCAGCGCTTGCGGGCTGCGGCGTTTCACGCCAAACGCTGTCCTTTGAGGCGCGGCTCGCACAGATTCGGGATATGCAAAAGCCGGTTGAGACCGAACTGATCGTTTATGGCCGCCTGCCGCTGATGGTTTTTGAAAACTGCGCCATCCGGCGGCAGCACGGAGGGAAATGCGCCTGCAAAAACGGCGTGACTGTCCTGACAGACCGCAAGGGCGAAGCGTTTCCGCTGCTGCCGGAATTTGGCTGCCGCAACACCCTGCTGGGCAACCGCCCGCTTTGCCTGCGGGAGGATCTTGCTAAGCTGGGCGTGACCCATGCCCGGCTGCAGTTCACCATCGAGCCGCCGGAGGAATGCGCGCGCATCGCGCGGGCGTTTCTTGCGGACGAGCCGCTGGCGGGCGATTTCACCAAGGGATTATATCATCGGGGAGTCGAATAACAGATATGGAACTTATTTTGGCCTCGGCCTCGCCGCGCAGGCGGGAGCTGCTGAGCCTGATAACAAAGCATTTCACCATTTGCCCGGCGGACGCGGACGAGACCCTGCGTCCGGGCGAAAAACTGGCGGACGAGGTCGTGCGCCTTTCGGTGCTCAAGGCTGAAGCTGCGCAAAGAAAGCACCCGGACGCGGTGTGCATCGGTTCGGACACGCTGGTCACCATAGACGATGCCGCGCTCGGCAAACCGCGCGACACACAGCACGCCGCCGCAATGCTGCGGCAGCTTCGGGGCCGCACGCACGAGGTGCTGACCGGGTTAGCCGTACTGCTGCCGGACGGCGGCGCGCGCACGCTCTGCACGCGCACGCGCGTTATGTTCCGCGATTTTGCGGAAGATGAGCTTGCCGCTTACCTCGCTACGGGCGAGCCGCTTGACAAGGCGGGGGCCTACGGCATCCAGGGACACGGCGCGCTGCTTATCGAGGGCATCGCGGGCGATTATTACAGCGTAATGGGCCTGCCGGTGGCGGGGCTTAACGGGATATTGCGGGAGATCGGCGCGGTTTGACGCGCCGTCTGCCCGGGACAAGAGAGGAGACACGGACCCTTGCGAAGAAGAAATTTCACCTCGCGGTTTTTTATCGGCGTCGCGGTCGCGGTCGCGATCTGCCTGCTGAGCGCGCTGTATAGCCTGGTGACCGGCAACGCGTCGCCGGTGTCCAAGCTGGTCGGCATTGTGACGACCCCGCTGCAAAAGGTGGGTTCGGGCATTGGCGGGCTGTTCGGCAAAGGCCACGACTATTTTTTTGAATTTGACGAGCTCAAGGCGGAAAACGAGCAGCTCAAAAAACAGGTGCGTGATATGGAGCAGCAGGTGCGGGACGCGGCGGTCGCGCTGGAGGAAAACGCACAGCTTCGCCAGCAGGCCGGGATGCCTGCGCGCAGCCGCGACCTGACGCTCCAGACCGCCGAGGTCATCGGGAGGAACCCGGGAGACTGGGCGGCCACGCTCACGCTGGACAAGGGCTCCTCGAACGGCGTCAAGGTCAACGATATGGTGCAGACGGAGGACGGTATGGTCGGCTATGTCAGCCAAGTCGCGCCCAACTACTGTGAAGTGACCACGGTGGTCGATATCGAGATGCAGTGCGGCGCGCTTGTGACGCGCACCCGTGAGGCGGCCATCGCCGAGGGCAATTACGACCTGATGACCGAGGGCAATCTGCGCCTGTCATACTTAAAGGAAAACGCGGATGTTGTCATCGGCGATACGGTCGAGACCTCGGGCGGCGGCGGCGTGTTCCCCAAGGGCATCATGATCGGCACGGTCGAAAGCGTGCTGCCCGAGGAAAACGGTATTTCGTATTACGCGGTCATCAAGCCCTTTGTTAATGTGGACATGGTGACCAACGTTTCAATCATCACCTCGTTTAATATTACGGAGTAAGCACATGCAAAGAGAACAGGTTTCCATTCCTAAAATCATTCTTTATATTTTGCTGCTCGCGGTGGTGTTCGCCCTGCAGTCGAGCCTGAGCCGCTCATTTGTGGTGCGCGGCTTCCAGCTCGATCTGCTGCCGTGCTTTGTTGCGGCGGCGGCGCTGCTGGATGGGCCGGCGGAGGGCGTGATCATGGGCCTTGCGGTCGGCGTGTTTTACGATGTCGGCTTTATCGGGGTGGATGGGATCTACCCGATCTTTTTCCTGATCTTCGGCCTGATCGCGGGGTCGATGAGCCGTCTGACGCTCAGCCGGAACTATCTGTCCATGGTGCTGCTGACCGGCGCGGAAATGATCCTGCTCGGTCTGGCGCGTTTCTTTGCCTACCTGCTGCCGATGAAGGGCGCGTCGTTTCCGCTGGTGCTGCAGCAGGTGCTTGGCGGGGCGCTGCTCTCCTGCATCTTCTGTTTTATCGTTTACTGGCCGATGAGCAAGATCAGCCGCCGGTTCGATACGCGCTGACCGACTGAAAAGAGGATTCCCTTATGATGAACAAAAATCAGCTGCTTTCGCGGCTGCTGGTACTGGCGCTGCTCGCGCTTCTATGCTGCGGCCTTGCAGGCGCGCAGCTCGTTTCGCTCCAGCTTGTCAACGGCGAAAACTATGTCAAACGCGCCGCCCTAAACTTAACGACCACGTCGACGGTATCCGCCGCGCGCGGCGAGATCCTCGACCGCTATGGCCGCCCGCTCGTGACCAACAAGGCGGCGTTTTCCCTGGTGCTGGTTTATTCCGCATGGGAAAAAGAGGGGCAGTTTGAGCGGTTGCTCGACCTTGCCAGCCGGGTCAAGGCAGACGGCGGCGCGGTGCAGGATTTGCTGCCGATCACAACGGCGGCGCCCTATGAATACATTGGCAAAGCGGCGGACGCGGAACGCCAGAAGCTGACCGAATACCAGACTGCCAGTGAGGAGAAGCTGCTGGTCGGCGCGGCGGCTACGGCGCCGGAGTTTCTTGGCGCGATGCGCACTTATCTTAAGCTGCCCGACAGCTTTTCTGATGAGGACGCGCGCACGGTCATCGGCATTTATTACAGCATGTACCGCGCGGGTTTTTCCATGCGCTCAAACTATACGCTGGCGACCGGCGTATCCATTGACCTGATCGCCTGGATCAAGGAACACCATAAGGACTATGCGGGCGTTGAGGTCGAGACCGAGGCGGTGCGCCAGTACGATACAACCTACGCCGCGCATTTGCTTGGCACGGTCGGCCCGATGTATGATACCGAGTGGAACGGTACGGAGGGCGGCGGGCCATATAAGGACAAGGCCGGCTATACGATGAACGACACGATCGGCAAAACAGGCATTGAAAAAGCACTCGAACCGTATCTGCACGGCACGGCGGGATCGCGGACGGTCGAGACCAGCCTAGGCGGCGACGCGGTCAGCGAACAGACCGGGGCTTACGCGCCCGAACCAGGCGACAATGTCGTGCTGACGGTCGACCTCGACCTGCAAAAGGCTGCTGAGGACTCGCTGGCTGAAAACATTTCGCAGTACGGCTACGGCGGTGCAGCGGTCGCACTCGATATCAATTCGGGCGAGGTGCTTGCTATGGCGTCCTATCCGACGTTTGACCTCGCGACCTATAATAAGGACGTCGATACGTACAACCAGCTGCTGGATGACCCGCGCAATGTCTTTAACAACCGCGCGACGAGCGGCTTGTACGCGCCCGGCTCGACTTTCAAGATCCTCACCGCGATCGCGGCGCTGGAGGAGGGCGTGATTGACGCCAACACCACATTCACCTGCACCGGCGTGTTCGAGTACGGCGGCCAGAAGTTCCTCTGCCAGAACCATGAGCAGCCTATGACGCTGGACGTGACGGGCGCGATCAAATATTCATGCAACAATTATTTCTATAACGTCGGTAAGGAGCTGACCGGCGCGCGGCTGGAAAAGTGGTGCGACAAATTCGGCCTTGGCAAGGTAACCGACATTGAGGTCGGCGAGACGCTTTCGAGTCAGGCCGCCGGTCCGACAACGCGTGAAAAAATGCTCGACAACGACCCGTCGCTGCGCGAATGGCAGGGCGGCGACGATGTGCAGGCCGCCATTGGACAGTCGGACAACTGGTTCACACCGCTCCAGCTCGCCAACTACATGGCAGCAGTGGCCAACCACGGCACGCTGTACAAGCCGACGCTGGTCAAAAATATCAAAAGCTATGATTATTCCGAGGTCATCGAGAGCGACGACCCCGAAATCCTGAGCACGATCGATTTTTCCGATACGACTTACAATCTGGTCATGACCGGCATGGCCGAGGTTACCGCCGAGGGCGGCACCGCGGCGACCGTGTTCGCGGATTACCCGATCAAGGTCGGCGGCAAGACCGGTACGGCGCAGACCAGCGTGGAAGGGCGGGATAACGGCGTGTTCATCGCATTCGCCCCGTTTGACGATCCGCAGATTGCGGTCTGCGTTGTCGGCGAGGCCGCGCACCATGGTTCGTCGGTCGCCCCGGTGGTACGGGACATCCTCGATGTCTACTTCAAAAACGCCGCGGACGCCGAAGCGGAACAGGGCAAGGTGGAAACCGTTCCGGTGGAGAACAGCATGATCTCTTAAGCAGAAAATTTGGACAAACGCTTGTAAATTGTGGGTTTCTGGTTTATAATGCTATCCAGAGAAATCTTTTTTCGGGGGCGTTGTTGTTGAAGGTCATTTTGGTTGCATCCGGCAAGGGCGGCACAGGCAAAACCTCGTTTACCGCCGGCGTCGGCGCGGCGCTCGCGCAGGGCGGCAGCCGCGTGCTCCTGATTGACGGCGACTGCGGCCTGCGGAACCTGGATCTTGCGCTTGGCATGTCCGATCGCGTGGTTTATTCTTTTGCGGATGTCGCGGGCGGCGCAGTGCCGCTGCAGGACGCTGCCGCAAGCCACCCCCAATATGCTTCGCTGTCTCTTCTGACCGCGCCGGTCGCGCTTCCCGCGCTCTCCGAGCGGGGGATGGAGCAGCTTGCCGTACAGGCGGAGGAGGCCGGTTTCGACTATCTGCTGATCGACGGGCCCGCCGGGCTGCCCGCCGAGCTTTCATTTCTCGCGTATATCGCGATGCAGGCCGTCGTGGTCGCCACGCCGGACAGCGCCTCTATCCGCGGTGCGGAACGCTGCGCGCGAAAACTCGAGGAGGAATATTGCATCGCCCGGATTCGTATGATACTCAATCGCGTCCGTCCGCGCATGATCGCCCGTGGGCAGGCCGCCAATATTGACGACGCGATGGATTCCGCGGGTCTGCCACTGCTCGGAATCGTTCCCGAAGACGAAGATATGATCGGCTGTGGGAATAGCGGCATCAGCATTCTTGAGAAAAAGCAGGGGGGCGCGGCGCGTGCCTTTCGGAACATCGCCCGCCGGCTGGGCGGCGAGCGGGTGCCGCTGATGAAATTTTGACCCCCGCTGACTGGTTTTTGGATACGGAAGGGGATGGATGGAAATGAACATAGCGCTCATCGCACACGACCGCAAAAAGGAACTGATGGTTCAGTTCTGCATGGCGTACTGCGGCATCCTGGCAAAGCACAGCATCACGGCGACCGGCACGACCGGAAAATTCGTCGAGGAGGCCACCGGCCTCAAGATCGATAAATGCCTCGCAGGTATGCAGGGCGGCGAGGAGCAGATTGCCTCGCGCGTTGCTTATAACGAGATCGATCTCGTGCTGTTTTTCCGCGATCCCATGTCCAACTCGCAGTATGAACCCGACGTGCACGCCATTTCGCGTCTGTGCGATATGCATAATATCCCGATCGCGACCAATTCGGCGACCGCCGAAATGCTTATCCTTGGTCTCGACCGCGGCGATTTGGATTGGCGCAATATCGTCAATCCCAAAAATATGAAATAAGAAAAAACACGAAGGACGCACCGGATGCCTGCAATGGGTCGTTCGGTGCTCTCGTTTGTTTAGAGGAGACTGACAATGGAAAAGGTCAAACCCAGAACGTTATCCGGCTTTATGGAGCTGCTGCCCGCGCCGCAGATGCAGATGGAGCGCATCATGCAGACACTGCGGGAAACCTACGCGCTCTATGGCTTTTATCCGCTCGACACGCCGCTGATCGAATCCTCCGAGGTGCTGCTGGCCAAGGGCGGCGGCGAGACGGAAAAGCAGATCTACCGTTTTTCCAAAGGCGACAGCGACCTGAGCCTTCGCTTTGATTTGACTGTTCCGCTCGCCAAATATGTGGCGCAGAACTACGGGCAGCTCACGTTCCCGTTCCGCCGCTTCCAGATCGGCAAGGTCTACCGCGGCGAACGCGCACAGCGCGGCCGGTTCCGCGAATTTTACCAGGCGGATATCGACGTGATCGGCGACGGCAAGCTCGATATCATCAATGAGGCCGAGGTGCCCAGCATCATCTATAAAACGTTCACCTCGCTCGGCCTTTCGCGCTTTAAGATCCGCCTAAACAACCGTAAGGTGCTGAACGGCTTTTTTGCCATTCTGGGGCTGACGGAAAAGAGCGGGGACGTGATGCGCACCATCGACAAGCTCGAAAAAATAGGTGCGGACAAGGTAAAGGACATCCTCACCGGGGACTTTGGCGTACCGGGCGGCGCGGCGGACGAGCTGCTCACGTTTATCCAGACGCCGGGCGGCACCGCTGGTATCTTGGACGCGCTTACGCGCTATAAGGGCAGGAACGAGGTGTTCGACCAGGGCGCGGATGAGCTTTCCACGGTCGCGCGGTATATGACGGCGTTCGGCGTGCCGGACGATCACTTTGAGATCGACCTCACCATCGCACGCGGGCTTGATTATTACACGGGCACGGTCTATGAGACCGCTATGCTCGATCATCCTGAAATCGGCTCGATCTGCTCGGGCGGTCGGTACGATAACCTGGCGGAATATTATACCGACAAGCAGCTTCCCGGCGTAGGAATCTCGATCGGCCTGACACGGCTGTTTTATGTACTGGGCGAGCAGGGCTACCTGAACGACAAGATGAACACCGCGCCCGCGGACGTGCTCATCCTGCCGATGACCGAAGACCTTGCGCCCGCCATCGGACTGGCGACCAGCCTGCGCGAAGCGGGGCTGCGCGTCCAGCTTTACGGCGAGCAGAAGAAGTTTAAGCAAAAAATCGGGTATGCGGACAAGCTGGGCATCCCGTATGTTATTTTCCTCGGGGAAGATGAGATCGCCGGGGGCGTATATGCCGTCAAGGACATGGAGACGGGCGAGCAGGCAAGCGTGCCGCTGGACGGGGCCATTTCCCGCATCCGGGACGGCCTTGCCGCGAAAAACGCGGGCACAGTCATCGTAGACCGATAAAAATCAAAAACAAGGAATGATAGAGTTATGATGGAAACCTCTCTTACCGGCATGAAACGCACGCATATGTGCGGCGAACTGCGCCTTGCGGACGCGGGGCAGACGGTCACGGTCAACGGCTGGGTCGACCGCGTGCGCGATAACGGCGGCGTGCTGTTTCTGCTGGTGCGCGACCGCGCGGGCGTGATCCAGTGCACGTTTGACAAATCGGTCAATGCCGATTTGTTCAATATTGCCTTTACCTGCCGCACGGAGTTTGTAGTGGCCGTGCGCGGTACGCTTGCCGCGCGCGACGAAGCCGCAGTGAACAAGAAAATGCCGACCGGCGAGGTCGAGCTCATTGCCGGGGAAATCCGCATCCTTTCAAAGGCCGAGACTACGCCCTTTGAAATTGATGATACGAAAGAAGTCGGCGATCAGGTGCGCCTGAAGTACCGCTATCTGGATCTGCGCCGCCCGTCGATGCAGAAAAACATGATGCTGCGCCACCGTGTCACGCAGGTCGCGCGCAATTATTTCGACGAAAACGGTTTCCTTGAGATCGAAACGCCCATGCTTACCAAGTCGACCCCCGAGGGCGCGCGCGATTATCTTGTACCCAGCCGCGTGCATCCGGGCAAATTTTACGCGCTGCCGCAGTCGCCGCAGCAGTATAAGCAGCTTTTGATGCTGTCCGGCGTCGACCGCTACATGCAGATCACCCGCTGCTTCCGCGATGAGGACCTGCGCGCCGATCGCCAGCCCGAGTTTACCCAGATCGACCTCGAGATGTCTTTTGTTGAGCAGGACGACGTGATTGCCGTCAACGAAGGTTTCCTCGCGCGCGTGTTTAAGGACGTGCTGGATGTGGACATCCAGCTGCCGCTGCCGCGATTGACATGGCGTGAGGCCATGGACCGCTTTGGTTCGGACAAGCCGGACACCCGTTTCGGCTTTGAGATCCGTGATATTTCGGATATCGCCGCTTCATGTGAGTTTGGTGTGTTTAAGGGCGCGGTCGAAGCGGGCGGCACTGTACGTCTCATTAATATCAATGGCTATGCCGACAAATTCCCGCGCAAGGAGATCGACAAGCTCGCCGATTTTGTCAAGACCTACCGCGCCAAGGGCCTTGCCTGGATGAAACTGGCCGCCGACGGGTCGATGACCTCGTCGTTCGCCAAATTCCTCACCGAGGATGAGGTTTCCGCCATCAAGGAACGCGCGGATATGCACGAAAACGACGTGCTGTTCGTTGTGGCGGACGCTTCGGAGGAGACCGCGCTCGTTTCGCTCGGCGCGCTGCGCTGCGAGCTGGCAAAGCGTCTCGGCCTTGCCAAGAAGGACGATTATAAGCTGCTCTGGGTCACCGAGTTCCCGCAGTTCGAGTATTCCGAGGAGGAAGACCGCCTCGTCGCCAAGCACCACCCTTTCACCGCACCGATGGACGAGGATATCGCGCTTTTGGAGACCGAGCCGCAAAAGGTGCGCGCCAAGGCATATGATATCATCTTAAACGGCTGCGAACTCGGCGGCGGCTCGATCCGCATTCACGACAGCGAGCTGCAAACCCGTATGTTCCGCGCCTTGGGCTTTACGGAGGAAAAAGCGAAAGAGCAGTTCGGCCATCTCATCACCGCATTTTCCTACGGCGCGCCCCCGCATGGCGGCTTGGCTTATGGCCTTGACCGGCTGTGCATGCTGCTCGCGGGGCTGGATTCCATCCGCGACGTGATCGCGTTCCCCAAGGTGCAGAACGCATCCGACCTGATGATGAGCTGCCCGGATACGGTCGATGAAAAGCAGCTCGACGAGCTTTCCATCGCGGTCACCCGCATGGAGAAGACAGAAGAATAACCCCGCGCAAACGGTTTGGAACCACCCGGAAACCGGGTGGTTCCTTTGGCTAGGAGGGATTATATGAAAGAGGAGACCGGCGCGCAAAAACAGGGCTGGCAGCGCACGGCGGTATCCGTACTGCTATCGGCCGCGGTGCTCGCGCTCGTCTGGCCGTTGCTGAAAAAAGGCACATTCCCGCTCTGGGAGCTGACGGGCACGCTGCTCGGCCTGCTGGTGCTGCTCCCACTCGTTTTGCGGCCGCGGAAGGCGGCAAAGCTGCCCGAGCTGCTTGTGCATGATCTGCTGCTGCTGCTTTCCGCTTCGACGGTCAGCCTGATTTTGACCGAATATGCGGTCAAGGGCATGAGCATCGGCATGCAGAAATCGATCTGGCAGGGGCTGCTGTGTTATCTGGCGGTCTATTTGATCCTTTACCTGCTGTGCGGGCGCGCGCATTTGGCGGTCTGCATCGGGCAGGGGATATTCCTCGTGTATCTGCTGATCGACCACTATGTGATGCTGTTTCGCGGCACGCCGGTCATGCTGAGCGACGTGCTGGCGTTGCGCACGGCGCTCAGCGTCTCGGGCGGGTATTCCGCGCCGGTAGAGCTGTCTGTGCTGCACGTAGCTGCCGCCGCTGTGCTGTTTTGCGCGTGCGTTTGCCTGATGCGGCGCAAATGGCGTGTCGGACGGCTGTGGACACTGCCGGTCGCGGCTGTGCTTGCCGTGTGCGTGTTCGGCGGTCTGCAAATTACGGGTACGGGCATCGGCTTCTGGCAATCGAGCCGGTCATACAGCGAGCTGTTTTATTTCCTGCGCTGCGCGGCCAACACGGTCGTGCAGAAGCCGGAGGGCTACGGCGCCGACCGTATCGGGGAGATCGCCGCAGAATACACGGGCGAGGCGGGCGTGCAGCAGCCCAACCTGATCGTTGTGATGAATGAATCGTTTGCCGATCTGCGCGTGATCGAGGATTTTGAGACGAACGAGGATTATATGCCCTATGTGCGCAGTATGGCGGGCATGGAAAACACGATCACGGGAAACCTGCTCGTGTCGACGTTCGGCGGCGGCACGGCCAACACCGAATTTGAGTTCCTAACAGGGGATACGATCGGCTTCCTGCCGTTTTCCAGTTCCCCCTATCAAATGTATATCAAGCAGCAGATGCCGTCGCTCGCGTCCAGGCTTGCGGAGCAGGGCTACGATACCGTAGCGATGCACCCTTATCTTGCGTCCTCTTGGAACCGCGAGCGAGTCTACGAGCGGTTTGGTTTTGCGCGGCAGTTATATGAGGAGGATTTCGCCGCCGATGCAGAACGTGTACGCTACCGCATCAGCGACAGCGAGGATTACCGAAAAATCTATGAGCTGTATGAAAATAAGGAGCCGGGAAAGCCGCTGTTCATGTTCAACGTGACGATGCAGAACCATGGCGGCTATGAGCCCGCAGATTACCCGAACTACGAGGATCGTATCTGGCTGACTGGGGAGTACGAGGGGCAATTCCCGGACGTTGACGTGTATCTGTCACTGCTCCGTTACAGCGACGACGCGGTTCGTGAGCTGATCGAGTATTTTTCGGCGGTGGACGAGCCGACAGCGATCATTTTCTTCGGAGACCACCAGCCCAATGTGGACAGCACGTTTTACGACACGCTGTTCGGCGATACCGACGAGACACGCACCCGTGAATCCAAGCAGAGGAAGCTGCAGACCCCGTTTTTCATCTGGGCCAACTATGATATCGAGGAAGAGCAGGGCGTACAGATCAGCGACAACTACCTGGCGGCTTACGCGCTGGATAAGTTGGGCTGCGGCCTGTCGGGCTACGATCAGCTTCGGCTCGCGGCGCACGAGAACGTGCCGCGCATCAACAGCTATGGATATTTCACCGTGGACGGCGCGTGGCACGACGCCTCCACCGTAGGGGACGAGCCGGCGCTTTCCGATTACCGTATTATGCAGTACGCGCATCTGTTCGGCGGCAAAAACCGTCCGGACGGTTTTTATAACGCGCCATAAAGAAGAAAGGCCGCCGCATCTTTTTCGATGCGGCGGCTTTTTGTCATACTGGGTAACGGCGGAACCCGGTGGGGGACACGCCGACTTTCTTTTTGAACGCGCGGATAAAATTTTCTTCGCTGTTATAGCCCGTGTCGAATGCAATCTGGCGAACAGTGCGACCGGTCGAGAGCAGCAGGGACTTTGCGCGGTCGATGCGGCGCAGTGTGATGTATTCATAGGGCGAATAGCCGGTGCGGGCGCGGAACAGCTTGGTGAAGTGCGAGCTGCTCAGGCCGACGTGCGCAGCAACCTCCTCGACCGAAAGCTCACTTTCAAAATGGCGGTCCATGAAAGCGATCGACCGGCCGACCGGTGTGTCGCACGCGGTATCGGCGCTGGAGGCAAGCAATTCGCACAGCAGCGTGTAGATGATCTCCGAGCAGGCGTGCTCGGGCACGCGCTGCTGAAACTCGCCGTAGGTAATCAGACGGTCGAACAGCAGGCGGGTCTGCGCAGGGTCGGCAGAGGGAAAAACGTGGCTGCCGCCGTGCAAAGAAAGGATTTGACGGTAAAACGCTTCGGCCTGCACGCCGTTGAACAGCAGCCAGTAAAACTCCAAATCGTCGCCCGCTGCACGGTATTCATGCTGCTTTTTGCAGTCGAACAGTGCTAGGCCGCCCGGCTCGGCTCTGCAGGAAACGCCCTCCACATTCAGCTCCAGCGCGCCGCGCCTCACAAGGAACAGCATGAAGTTTAAATGGTGGCCGGCCTCGCGCGCCACTTCGCACTGCCAGCCGAAGCGGTATTGCCTGCCGCAGTAATAATGGCCGACGCGGGTCGGATAAAAAAACAGGCGTTCAGCAAGCGAGGAAGGTGTGAAAAAATACCGCACCGAGCGGCTCAAAACGCCGGGTTCGTGAATATCCATAACGCAGCCCTCCCCTTTTTATTTATTATACCGGACGCATGACAAAAGGCAAGGGAAAATGAGCGAAAATATCAATGAAACGAGCGGTTTGGGGGTTGGACGGATTCCCGCTGTTTGTTAGAATAAAGGCAACAAAACCGGATAAACCCCATGTAAGGAGGAAAACAAATATGAAAATTGCATTCGACGTTGACGTGCTCGCCAAGCAGATGCCGATAGGTGACATGGTGCATCAGGTAGCCGACTGGGGCTACAAGTACATTGAGCAGTCCCCGCATCCGCGCATAAACCCCTTCTATAAGCACCCGCTGTTCTCCAAGGAGTGCGAGCAGGAATACCGCAAGGCTCTGGCTGAAACCGGCGTGGAGATCTCCTCGTTCATCGTGGTTTACCGCTGGTCGGGGCCGACCGAGGAGCAGCGCCAGCACGCAGTAGCCAACTGGAAGAAAATCGTGGAGATTGCCGTTAACATGGGCGTGCAGGTCATCAACACCGAGCTTTCGGGCGACCCCAACCAGCAGGAGATCTGCAACGGCATGTGGTTCCGCTCGATGGAGGAGCTGCTGCCGCTGTTTGAAAAAGAGGGCATCCGCGTTGAGATCCAGTCGCACCCATACGATTTCTGCGAACTCAACGACGAGACCTGCGACATGGTCAAGTCGTTCCGGTCGAAAAACCTAGGCTACGTCTATTCGTCTCCGCACGGCTTTTTCTACGACAAGGGCAAAGGCGATGTGCGCCATATGCTGCAGTATGCGGGCGACGAGTTGACCCACGTGCTGTTTGCAGACACCTATAACCAGACGATGGACTGCCGCTATATCGTCAATCCGCCCTGGCTGGGCGAAAAGGACGCGGTCGTGCACCAGCATCTTGCGATGGGCGAGGGCGATGTCGATTTCCCGGGTATCTTTGAGACCCTGCGCGAAATGGACTTCGCGAACAAGCAGCTCAAGGAGGATGCGCCCAAGGTTGGCGGCGACAATATCGCCTGCGTTTCCTACTTCGGCTTCCCAGAAAAAATGAACGAGCAGGCGCCTGCCGCGCGTGAGCGCATTGAGCGAGAGCTGCTCGGCAAGTAACTGCGGAACTGGTCGAATTTTTCGGCAAATTGAACAATATCAAAGGCTCTGTACAATGAAAATTGTAGCAGAGCCTTTCTCTTTTGCACAAATAACGACATCTAAAACTGTGCATATATACAAAACAAGGCGTTTCTAATAATTTTGGTTTGAAAACCCACAAATGAGATGATAAAATGATTGGCGTGGGCTTCTAAGGAGTTGGAAGCAATCCGCAGATAGGCGGGCAATTCCCGGCGGAGGATTCACAGACCGCTGGCAGCGAAAAGCGGCGGTCTGTTCTTTTTGGGTATCCGCGTGCACGTGCCCGCGCTAAAATCTGCACAATTTGCCAAACCGATACATGTTCCAGGGAGAGAGGGGACAGGCTTGGCAAAATACAGAAAAAAGGGGTAAAAACATGAGTTTCGTGAATTCGTTGTCGTTCACCGTCATCAGCTTTGTAGCTTTTACGGTGCTCGTTGCGGTGATTTCCTGGTGGAAGACCCGCGGCGACAATCTGGACACGCAGGACGGTTACTATCTGGCGGGTCGAGGCCTGACCGGCCCGGTCATTGCAGGATCGCTTCTGATGACCAACCTATCCGCCGAGCAGCTCGTCGGCAATAACGGACAGGCCGTCCGCGTCGGCATGAGCACCATGGGCTGGGAGGTCACCTCGGCGATCGCGCTGGTCATTCTGGCGTTCGTGCTGATGCCCAAGTACCTAAAGACTGGCCTTACAACCGTACCGCAGTTTTTTGAGCAGCGTTATGATGCAGGCACGCGCCGTCTGGTTTCGATCATTGTGCTGCTGAGTTATGTTGTCATCATGCTGCCCAACATCTTATATGCGGGCGCGCAGGTGTTCGTCAACATTTTCGGGCTGGACAAAATGCTTGGTGTTTCCTATTTTGCCGCTATCGCCATTGTGTGTGTGGCGACCGCGATCGTCGGCTCGATCTATGCAATCTTCGGCGGCCTTAAGGCTATCGCGCTGTCCGACTCGATCAACGGCCTCGGCCTGATCGTGGGCGGACTGCTCGTGCCGGTGTTCGGCCTGATGTTCCTGAGCGGCCAGCTCGGCGGAGACGGCAGTTTCCTCGACGGCTTTGATAAGTTCCTGCATGTCGACCCGGCCATGCTCAACGCGATTAACGAGCCGTCTTCCCCTGAACCGTGGCTTCCGTGGCCGCTGCTGCTGACCGGCCTGTTGGTCAACAACATGTATTACTGGGCGACCAACCAGTCGATCATCCAGCGTACCTTTGGCGCGAAGAACCTGAAAGAGGCGCAGAAAGGCGCGGTGTTTGCGGGCTTCCTGAAGATCATGACCCCGCTCATTATCGTTGTGCCCGGCGTTATCTGCTCGCTGGCATATCAGGGGCAGGCCTGGGGCAACGGCGACTCGGCTTACCCGATGCTGGTCTCCGAGGTCATGCCCAAGCCGGTGCTGGGCTTTTTCGCGGCCGTCATGTTCGGCGCGATCCTCTCTTCGTTCAACTCGGTGCTGAATTCCGCGTCTACCATCTACGCGCTCGATATCCATCGGCCCGTGTTCAACCCGACCGCGTCTGACGCGCACATGGTCAAGGTGGGTCAGAAATTCGGCACGGTGCTCGCGATCGTGGCGACGATCATGTCGCCATTCATGCTGTACATGGGCGGTATCACCACATTCGTAAACTCGATGTTTGCAGCGTTCAACACACCGATTTTTGTGTGCCTGATCTGCGGCTTCTTCTGGAAGAAAGTGCCGGCGATTGCGGCAAAAATTGTTATTCCAGTGCACGTTGTGCTGTACTTTAGCCTGCAGTTTGGCCTGCGCAACGTCATTCCGGCGCTTCACAATATCCACTATCTGTATTTTACCGCAATCCTGTTCGTGTTTGACATGCTCCTGATGTGGGTGATTGTTAAGCGGAATCCGCGCGCGGAGGACTTCGAGATCAAGGATGTCGGCGCTGTCGATCTGACGCCATGGAAACATGGAAAGATCTGGGCCACGGTCACGCTGCTCGTCATGGTGGTGGCTTACATCATCTTCTCGCCTCTGGGCTTTGGCAAGAGCGATACGACGACGTACCAGCGTCATCTTCAAAACCAACAATCAGTTTCGGATACCGTGACGGAATAAAAGAAAAGGGCGCAAAGGCTATTTAGCCATTGCGCCCTTTTTGCGCGCCGTGCTATAATGGAAAAAACGGGGAGGGACAAACCTATGAATCATTATCAGGGCCTGGGGCATATCGCGGTCCATACGGACGATATGGAAAACAGCATCGCGTTTTATGAGAAACTTGGCGGTGCACTGTTTAAACGGGACGGTGTACAGACGCCGGACGGCGAGAAAAAGTTGGCGCTTGTCGAGTTCGGCGGATTTTTGATCGAGCTGATCGAATCGCCGACATCCGTGCCGATGGGCGAAGGGAACATCCCGCATTTTGCAGTGTACGTCGATGATCTGGACGCCGCAGCAGCGGCCATCCGCGAGGCGGGTGTGGATACTTTTCTGGAGCCTGAAAAGAAAGTGCTGCCCGATACGTTCGGCGGCCTGCAAAACTGGTTCTTCACTGGCCCATCCGGCGAGCAGATCGAGCTGCTGCAAATGCTGTGAATCAAAACGCGGACGCTTAAGCGTCCGCGTTTTCAATTGCTTGCAGGGTGTTCCGAATGTCTTTCAAAACGAGCGGCGCCATGCTGTCCGGATAACGGGAAACATCCGCCTGTCGGAGTGCGCGGCAGACCTTACCGGCAAGCGCGGGCTTGGCCGCGGCCAGTTCGGGCAGCGCTTGGATAAATTGCCGCGATGTGATGGGCTTTGCATCCAGAATGTGTTTCAGCAGGGAGTCCAGTGCATCGTCGATCTGGCCGATTTCGTCCCATTTTGCGTTGGCAATGATTAGCAGCAGGCCGCGTGTGCGAATATAGGAGTTTGCATCCTCCGCCATTCGAAAAAACTGTGGGAGAAACGGAAAAACTGCATTCGATTCCCGGCTGACGGCAAGCGCCTGCTGGAAATACCGATACGCCTGCTGCGGTTTGGGACAGTACAGCCCCTCCAGGCATTCAGCGAGATTTTCCATACAATATCCCTCCTGTCGTGTCCAGTATAGCACAAAAAAGCGCGCCGGAAAACCGGCGCGCTTTGGTATTCTGGGGAAAGGATATCAATAGTGGCGGGCTTCGTACAAGTGATCCTCGATCGCCTTGCGGGCGGCCTGCACCTCGGGCTTGGTCGAAACCTCGGCCACGCCGACACGCCACCAGTTCTCATAACCGGCGGACATGGTCTTGGGCAGCACCTTCATGTCGATCAGCGTGGAAACGGTCTGCTTCTTGGAATCCTCGATCGCAGCCTTGAGCTCCTCGATGGTCTCGACATGGTAGGTCTTGCAGCCGTAAGCCGCGCCGATGGCTGCGTAGTCGATCTGCATGACCTTGCCCTTGTGGATGCCGTTGGTCACGCCCGGCTCGAGCATGTTCTTCTCGGTCGTGATCGAGGCGTTGCCCTGGCCGACCTGCAGGTTGTTGATGCAGCCATAGGAGGCGTTGTCGAACAGCATGACGTTGATCTTCTTGCCGATCTGGACGGAGGTGATCAGCTCGGAGTGCAGCATGTCGAACGAGCCGTCGCCGCACATCGCGTAGACTTCCTTATCCGGGCAAGCAAGCTTGGCGCCCAATGCGGAAGCGACCTCATAGCCCATGCAGGAGTAGCCGTATTCCATGTGATAGGTGTTGGGCTTGGACGCGCGCCACAGGCCCTGCATGTCGCCCGGCAGCGAGCCGGCGGCAGCGCAGACGATCGCGTCGTCGTCGATCATGTGGTTGATCGCGCCGAGCACCGTGGTCTGGCACAGCTTGCAGCCGGTATCCGCGACGTACTTCTCGACACATTCGCGGTTGGCGTCGTTGATCTCAGGCGTAAACGAATCCTTGCCCGTATAGACGACCCCGTCCAGACGCTCGATCTCGGCAAACCATTCCTTGCGGTACGCCTGCACCGACTCAGCGTAAGCGGCGTCGGTGTGGTAGCCGAGTTTTTTGAGCTCCTCGCCGATGGCGGTCAGCGCCTCGTTAGCGTCGGCCACGACCGGAATCGCGTCCATCTTATAGGCCTGGAATTCGGAGGGGTTGATGTTGACGAACTTGGCGTCCGTGCGGTACAGCCACTTGGATGCGGTGGTAAAGTCGGTGTAGCGGGTGCCCACGCCGATAACCACGTCGGCCTCGTGTGCCAGCTTGTTCGCGGCGATGCCGCCGGTGGTGCCCAGACCGCCGAGATTCAGCTCGTGCGTCCACTCGATCGCGGATTTGCCCGCCTGCGTCTCGCCAAAGGCAATGCCGAAGTCCTCAGCGAACTTCTTGAATACCTTATGCGCCTCGGCGTAGCGTACACCGCCGCCGCAGATCAGAAGCGGCTTCTTGGCGTTTTTGATGGCCTCAACAGCCTTTTCGACCGCATAGTTGGTTGCCGGGCGACGGTCGATGCGCCATACGCGCTTCTTAAAGAAGTCGACCGGGTAATCATAGGCTTCGGCCTGCACGTCCTGCGGCAGCGAGATGGCGACCGCGCCGGTGTTGGCCGTGTCGGTCAGCACGCGCATGGCGGAGATCATATCGGTCATGACCTGCTCGGGGCGGTTGATGCGGCCCCAGTACTTGGTGACGGCCTGGAACGCGTCGTGCGCCGAGATGGACAGGTTCTGCGGCTGCTCCATCTGCTGGAGAACCGGGTCGGGCTGGCGGGAGGCGTAAATGTCGCCCGGCAGGATGAGCACGGGGATGTTGTTCGCGGTCGCGGTCGCGGCGGCGGTGACCATGTTGCACGCGCCGGGGCCGACGGACGAGGTGCAGGCGAAGATTTCCTTGCGGCGCTTCTGCTTGGCGTAGCCGACGGCCGCAAGGGCCATGCCCTGCTCGTTTTTGCCCTGGTAGACGATCATGTCCTTCAGTTCCTGCTCAACGCCGTTGCAGAAGCCGACGACGTTGCCGTGGCCGGGCAGCATGAAGATGCCCTTGACGAATTTGTGCTCCACTTCCTTGCCATCCATGTCGATGTAGCTGACATACTGGTTTTCCAGGAAGCGGACGAGAGCCTGAGACGCGGTCAGGCGGACGGTTTCCATATGCTTCATGTGAATGTTCTCCTCTCTCTTAATGAAACTCGATCAGTTGCCGGTCGGGCAGTGCCAGATGTGGTCGTTGGCATCCTCGGCGACCATCCACTCGTGCTCCTTATCGTCGATACGAGTCTTGTCCCACGGGTCGCCCGGCAGGTGGCGGATGCCCCAGGCGTAGCAGCAGGCATAGCCCGGCGCCGCGGCCTGCGCGTGCATCTTGTCCGTGATGATAGCGAGGCCGTTGTGGTGGGTCTCGTAGATCTCATCGTTGCCCCAGCCGGCGCCGAAGCCCTGCGGCTTGTCATAGCGGTAGAAATAGACCTCGGGCTGCGGATGGTGGTGCGGCGGATAGGAGGACCACTTGCCCGGCAGCATGACGACTTCGCCCAGCACCATGTTGGAGTAGGGGGCGTTGTCCAGGTCGAAGCAGGTGCGCACGTCGCGCTTGATGCAGCCCATCAGTTCGCCCTTGTTGCCGCGGGACCAGGTGTCGGTATCCTCGGGCGTATACATCTTGGAGGCGAACGTCTTGTCGTTCATGGTCTTCTGGACGAAGATGTTGGCCTCGCCGTTCGCCACGATCTCGATCTTGACGCCCTTGCACACATGCAGGCAGGACGGGTTATAGTCGAACGGGTTCGGACGGTCGACGTCGTAGGACTGGCCTTCCCATTTGAGCGTGCATTTGCCGTCGAACACCAGGACCGCGACTTCCTTCTCGGCCTCTTCGATCGCGTAGGTGTCGCCGCTCTCCATGACGAGCAGCGCGACGTCCATCATGGCGTCCTTGCCGATGCCCTCGTCCAGACGGATATATTCGTTGTATCCGCGCTTGACTTGCTTATCAATGTACATGCGTTTTCCCTCCGAATAAAAATTTTGAAATATCTTGCCGGCGGAACGCCGCCGGTGGTGCACAGCTTTATTATACCATGGATGGCTTTGGCAATCTCCACAAAAACGTATTGCCAAAATGCGGCATATGATACAACAAAAATACGGTTTTTGAAAGAATCCGTACTTGCCTAACTGGCTGTCTGCGACTATAATTATATCATAAGGATGCTGAAACGCTTGCAATATCTTCACAAACAATAACACGATTTTCAGGAAAGGGGAGAGGGCATGGACGCGGCGCGGCGGGAGAAGCGGGAGCACGGCACACTGGGCTTTCCTTTCCAGATTTATCCGGCGCTGGACGGCAGCGAGGCGCAGGACAGCGATTTCATCCCCTATCATTGGCACCCTGAGCTGGAGATCATCACGGTGGACGCGGGGCAGGTGTCGGTGACGATCGCCGATCATGTGTATGAAGGCGCGCGGGGGGACGTGTTTTTCTGCGCGGGCGAGCAGCTGCACGAGATTCGCGCGGCAGGGCGCGCAAACCAGTTCCATTCGTTTGTGTTTGCAGCCGATTTCTTGGAATTTGCACGCGGCGACCAAGTGCAGAGCGAGCTGCTTGCGCCGCTCGCCGAGGGGCGGCTGCAATTTGCGACCTGCCTGCGGCGCGGCGAAGCGGGGCAGGACGAGGTGCGCGCGCTGCTGGCGCAGATCATGCGCGCGTGTTTGAACAGGTCGCCCGGCTACCAGCTTGCGGTCAAGGCGGCGCTTCTGGGCGTGGTTGCCGTGTGCGCTGAACACGGCCTGCTCCGCGAGCTCGACCGGCCGGCCTCGGACTATAAAGCACGGCAGCTCAAGGAGATCGTGGGCTATTTGAGCGAGCATTTCGCCGAGCCGCTGCCGCTGCCCGAGGTCGCAGCAAGGTTTGGGTTGTCGCCCCAGTATTTCTGCACTTTTTTTAAGGACAATTTCGGGAAAACGCTGACCCAGCACATCAATTCGCTTCGCATCGAGCAGGCCGCGCGCCTGCTGCGCGAGACCGACCTGCCGGTGATGGAGGTCGGCTTCAACGTCGGTTTCGACAATTTCAGCTACTTTATCAAGCGGTTCCGCGCGGTGTACGGCGCGTCGCCGTCGGCTTACCGCAAGGGGAGCGGCGCCGTGTAAGAGGCAAGGCAAAGCCCGCCGCATCTGCGGCGGGCTTTTTGCTACGATTTTCTGTTTTCGAGTGCCCACAAATGGGGGTCTTTGCGGAAGAGCAGGCAGGTGAGTACGCCCTCAACAGAGAGCGCCAGAAACAGCAGCGCCGCCCCGGTGCCTTTACCTGAACCAAGCAGGCTCACGAAGAAACTGTTCAGGCCCTGCGCGGACATAAACGGCTCGAATACCCTGTCGACCAGAAAGCCCCCCAGCAGATAGCCGACCGGGATGGTGAAAAACTGCAGCGCATTTCGCGCCGCGTAAACGCGCCCTTGCATTTCGACCGGGATGTGCGAGCGCAGAAGTACGTCCATATTGGCGTTCATAAGCGGGATGCACAGCCAGCCGAGCACCGCGCCGAGGCACCACACCGGCGCGCCGCGCCCAAGCGCAAGCAGCAGGTTTTCGGTGGACATGGCGAAGAGCAGCGAATTGCAGATGACCCGCACGCGGCTTTTGGGCGCGGGGGCGAGCGAAACGAGCACGCTGCCCACAACGTTCGCGACGCCCGTGCACATATTGACCAGCCCAAAAACGGTTTCCCCGCCGCCCGGGCGGGAGAGCAGCATGGCGGGCAGCGCAGCGTTATAGACCGACGCGGTCAGGTTGATAGCGGCCAGAAACAGGATCAGGTCGAGTACGCCGCGGTGCTGCCGCAGGAAGCGCAGGCCGCTGCGCACCGCGGCAAGCAGGCGCTCCTGCCCGTCCTCCCGTACCGGCGGGCGCGGGATACGGATGCGCAACGCCAGCGTCAGGAACGCGGCTGCAAACGTCAGCAGATCGAACAGGAACACGGCTTCGATGCCAAACAGCCCGAGCAGCGCGGACGCGAGCGCGGGGGACAGGATCGTGATGAGCGAGCTCGAGAGCGACCGCAGGCCGCCGACCCGCTGATATTGCGCCTTGGGCGCGAGCAGGCTGACCGCTACATCGGACGCGGGCTGCTGAAAAGTGTTCATCAGCCCGTTCAGAGCGTTGAGCACGTACAAGTGCCAAATCTCGAGCATGCCGGCGTGCAGCAGCGCAAAAGTGGCCAAGGTACCGAGCGCGGCCAGCGTGTCGCAGACGAGCATGGTGCGCTGTTTGTCCCAGCGGTCACTGAGCGCGCCCGCGAAGATGGAAAGCAGCACATAGGGCGCATAGGTGCACACCGAGAGCAGCGCGGTGACGAGCGCAGAGCCGTGCTGCTGATAAGACCAGACGATCAGCGCGAACGTGGTCATGGCGCTGCCGAGCTCGGAGAAAGATTGCGTGCTCCAAAGGATTAAAAAGGTATGAAGCCCGGCAAAGGGCTTGTTTTTCGATTGCATGGTGACTTTGCTCCTTTTATTTGATGCCTAATGCCGGATAAAACCGGAAAGATCATAAAAAGCATGCAAAGTCCTTGCCGGACGGATGTTCAGAAGTTTCGCTCCATGCGGTGCCGTCCGCTTGTCAGACCTTGCATGGAGCTTTCACAATGCAGAGACGCATCTCGCCGCCGCCTTTCCTTAGGAAGTACTTTCAGTATAGGAGGGAGGCGCGGAAAAGTCAAGAAAAGGGCGTCCCCAATGGGACGCCCTGAGAGGTCATTCAAAGCGGATCTGCACGTTTTCCCGTTTGCACAGGTCAAGGTATTCCGCAGGCGGTTCGCGGTCGGTGATAAAGCCGGTCAGGTCTTTCAGGTGGCAGAAAGTGACGATGGCCTCGCGGTTCAGCTTTGAGGAATCGGCCATTAAGTAGATATGGTCGGCCCGCTGGACGACCGCGCGCTTGATCTCGGCTTCGAGAAAGGTCGTATTGGTCATGCCGGCGGTCAGCGATACACCGGTCGCGCCCATGAACGCCTTGGTGATGCGCATGGCCGCGAGCGCCTCAATGGTAGACAGGCCGACAAAGGAATCGGTCGTCGGGCTGTAAATACCGCCGAGTGAGATCAGGTTCAGGTTTTCATATTTTGCCGCCTCACTCATCGCGCCGAGCGAATGGGTGATGATGGTGATATGCTTTTTGGCGACCAAATAGCGCAAAAGGCACAGCGTCGTCGTGCCAGAATCGATGAAAATGGTGTCGCCGTCCGCGATCTCCTCGGCGGCCAGCCGCCCGATGAGCGATTTATCGGCCATGTTGAGTCCGGAACGGATGGGCGTGGGCACGGCGCCGCCCGGCACGGTGGCAGTCACGCCGCCGTAAACTTTGGTGATATGGCCGCGCATTTCCAGCTCGTTCAGGTCGCGGCGGATCGTGTTTTTGGAGACGCCAAACACCTCGCAGAGCTCGTCAATACTGACGGTCTCGCGGGAGATCACATATTGTTCGATTGAATTGAGCCGGCTGACTTTCATCTTCCTATATCCCCCATCTTGTCGCGTTACCAATCTGTTTTTGATACAAGACATAGTTTATCAAATATTCTTTGGATTGTCTACTGGCTGGAAAACGCTGAAATGAGTGAGGAAAAACGAGATAAAACTGCTATTTCAGGTCGCGGTATCGGGACCGCGGGATTTTATCAGAATAAAACGGTGGTTAACTCATGGGCAAAATTTTATTTCTTACTGTGCAGGTTTAGCGTCATTGATGGTAAATTTCTGGAACTTGCAGGCGGTTAGCCGCAGCATTGGCGAACCAGAAAACGGATATCGTTTAACGTGGGTACTTTCACATAATTTCCCATGTCGCCCTGATAATTCTCATAAATGAAAGCGGAGAAAGGCTCCTGCTGCGCCTCGGTCAGGCCATAGGTTCGCATGGTGACCCGCCCGCCCAGAATGCGTTCAAACAACCGGTTCAGCAGGTCGGGAAGAGCGTGTGCCGCGGCGCGGTCGTCCTCAGGAAGGGCGCGGTCGAATACACGCGCGACAGCAGCGAGCTGCGGGAGACCCTCCGGCAGTGTCCAGCGGATGATGGGCGCGGTACAGGTGGCCAAGCTACCGCCGTGCGGCGCGTCCGTCCAGCCGGACAAGCATTGGCCGAGCACGTGGCCGATCGTGCATGGACAGTGAGCGATTGCCATGCCGCCGAGCAGAGCGGCATATGCCATCGCGCCGCGCGCTTCGACGTTGTCTCCGTGGAAACAGCAGGTTTCAATGTTTTCCGCGAACAGGCGCATGCTTTCGAGCGCGATCATGCGGGAAAAATAGGTGGATTTGATGTTGGTATAGGATTCATAGGCGTGTGCAAATGTGTCGATGCCGGTCATAGCGGTGAGTTGCTGTGGGATGCCGGTCATAAGTTCCGGATCGATGAGCGCGACGGCGGGATAGAGCAAGAAACTGCGGATCGAGCATTTCCGCTGTAAATCCGGGTTGGTGACGACCGAATAAATTGTCGCTTCGGAACCTGTGCCTGAGGTGGTCGGCACCGCGATCAGCGGCAGCGGCGGCTCGGTGATTTCCTCATAGGGATGCGTTTCCAGCGCCGCGTAATTCCAGCTTGATCGTCCGTTGGTCGCGACCATGGCGACCGCTTTGCCAATGTCGATCGCGCTGCCGCCGCCGAGCGCAATCACAAGGTCACAGCCGTTTTGCACACATTCCGCGGCTTTTTCATCCATATCAGCAGCGCGGGGATTGGGTCGCGTATTGTAATTTTCAATGGTTTCCACTCCTGCTTCGTGCAGAAAGGACAATGCGCGCGCGGCGGTCTGGCTGCCCTCAAAAAAGGGATCGAAAATCACATACGCGCGTTTTCCAAACGGCCGCGCGATCCCGCCAAGTTGTGCAAGCATACCCGCGCCAAATTCCACACGGGTCGGGAAACGGATAAAACTTCGTTTAAGAGGGGGCATCGCGATCCCTCCTTCATGACAAGCTGTCCGGACAGCCGCGCAGAATATCCATGCCGCGGCGAGAGCCCAGCCGATCGGCGCCGATCATCAGCATGGCGCGTGCGGTCTGATAATCCGCAATCGGGCCGGCGGCCTTGACGCCCAGCTTCTCGCCGACTACATCCTTCATTAGCTTGACGTCGCCCAGGATTGCCGCGCCGGTTCCGAAACCGGTGCTGGTCTTTACATAGTCCATGCCGGTTTCCATTGCGATTTCGCAGGCGCGGATTTTTTCCGCGTCGGTCAGGTAGCAGCATTCCAGAATGGCCTTGATGGTGATGCCGTGTCCGTGCGCGGCTGCGGCGCAGGCAGCGTAGTCCTCGCGCAGCAGCGCCCAGTCGTGCGACTTGATCGCGCCGATATTGGACACGATGTCAATGGTACCCGCGCCGAGCGCAATCGAGCGTTCGACCTCGGCGGCCTTGGAAGCGGGCTCGAGCGCGCCAAAGGGGAACGCGACGACCGTGGCGACCTTGATATCGGTGCCGCGGAAAAACTCAGCGGCTTTTTTGGTGTAGCAGTTGTTGACGCAGGCAACTTTGAAGCCGTTGTCCCGAACCTCATGCAGGAACTGGTCTATTTCCGCCTCGGTGGTGTAGGGGACGAGCATGGAATGGTCAATTTTGGCGGCCATTTCGGCGCGGGAAAAGTCGGTCTTGGTGGTGATGGGATAATTCATAGATGTTTCCTCCTTTGTGTATCAAAAATTGGCACAGCCCTTTGATGCTTTCAGTATACTGCCTGCAATCGACAAGAATTGTAGCGTGCGCTACAAAAAAAGCCAAAAGAACGCCCGGGTTTTCTGTGCAAATTGGCGCGGCTGTGCTACAATAGACAAAACGGTGGAAAGGGGATTGTGCTATGCAAAGGAGGGCGGCTTTTGCGTTCGGGCAAAGCGTCGGCCGGGACACCACGCTTTACAGCGTGTTCCGGCAGGCGGGCGAGCGGCGCTGCTTTGCCAAAGGGCAAATGGTGCACTTTCAGGGAGACGAGCCCGAGGCGTTTTATATGATAGAAGCCGGGCAGCTCCGTTCGTTTCTGCTGGCGGAGGATGGCAGACAGGTGACGCTTGAGGTGCTGGGGCCGGGCAAGCTGTTCGGGCAGGCGTCCTATTTTGGACGCGTGCCGCGGCTGACTTCGGCGCTGGCGGAAACGAAGTTGGAAATACTCGCCATTGATTATGAACGCCTGCGCCCGTATGTGGCGGCTGACGCGGGACTCGTGACCGAGGTCTTTGACCTGATGGGTTATTCTATCCGCATGCTGACCATCCGTATCAGCGGCATGGTGTTTTTGGACGCGGGCAAGCGGGTGGCAAACGCGCTGCTGCAGTTGGGCGCGTTTGCGGGAAGCGGCGCGCCCGTGATATCCTGCACGCATCAGGAGCTGGCCGAGCTGACCGGTCTAAACCGCGTAACGGTAACACGCGCGCTGCATGGGCTGGAGAAGCACGGCTGGCTGAAACTGTCTTACCGGGCGGTGGAACTGCGCGACCCCGCTGCGCTCGGCCGGTATATTGACCCGGCGACCGGGTCAATTTTACCAGAATGCCACGAAAATGCTACCAAGACATAACAAACAATTTTCAAGTTTTTACACAAGTCTTTTTGTGTAAAATCCCGTGTAAACCAAAAGAGCGCGCGAAATTTTTGTGCACAAATCCACGAATACTTATTGAAATCCGGCAGGTCAGGTGATACACTTGTAAATGAAAACGGCGATTTATTATGCGCCGGATTCCGGAACCATTCCGCGGAGAGAAAATTATATGAATTAGGCAGGTGTATGCAATGCAGAAAGCAGAAAAAATGCAGGAGCTTCGCGTTTTTGCAGCGCAGATCCGTCTTGAAACGCTCAAGACGATCGGCTCGCTGGGCTTCGGCCACGTTGGTGGCTCGATGTCGGTTGCGGACGCTCTGGCGGTGCTCTACGGAGACGTCATGAAGGTCGATCCGAAGAACCCCCGCTGGGAAGACCGCGACTGGTGCGTCATGTCCAAGGGACATGCCGGCCCGGCCATGTACGCCACCCTCGGCCTCAAGGGCTTTTATCCCCTCGAGCAGGCGTATACCCTCAATAAGCCCCACACCAACTTCCCGTCCCACACCGACCGTCTGAAGACCCCGGGTGTCGACCTGACGACCGGCTCGCTCGGCCAGGGCGTATCCACGGCTGTCGGCGCTGCGCTCGGCAACAAGATCGACGGACGCGACAACCACACGTTCCTCTTCATCGGCGACGGCGAGGCCGACGAGGGCCAGGTCTGGGAAGGCGTGCAGTTCGCTGCGCACTATAAGCTTGACCACCTGATTTGTTTTGTGGACTATAACAAACGCCAGCTCGACGGTGCCTGCGAAGACATCATGAGCCACGGCAAGGGCATTGGCGCCAAGTTCGACGCGTTCGGCTGGAACGTGATCGACGTCAAGGACGGCAACGACGTGGAGCAGATCTACGACGCCGTTCAGGCCGCTTACGCCAACACCGGCAAACCCACCTGCATCGTTCTGAACACCGTCAAGGGCAAGGGCGCGACCTTTGCGGAGCCCTCGGGCGCGCACTCTTCGCAGCCGACTCCCGAGCAGTGGGAAGAAGCGATCAAGGCCTCTGAGGCGGCTTATGCCGCTGTCAAGGCACAGTAAGGGAGGGAATGCATAATGAGTTTCACTTTGATTGGTAAGCACGAGAAAGATTCCCGTGCGATGCGCGACGCTTATGTGACCGCGCTGCATGATATGATGTCTGCGGGCAAGCCCGTTGTCCATATCGACTGCGACCTCGAAGGCTGCAGCAACACCGGCAAGCTCGCCAAGGAGTTCCCGAACAACGTTTTTAACGCGGGCATCGCGGAAGCCAACGCCATGGGCGTTTCCGCCGGCCTGTGCGCGACTGGCAAGACTGTGTTCATGCACTCGTTCGGCCCGTTTGCTTCGCGCCGTTCGTTCGACCAGGCGTTCATGTCCGCCGCTTACGCGGAGCTGCCGGTACATATCATCGGCTCTGACCCGGGCGTTTGCGCGGCGTTCAACGGCGGCACGCATATGCCGTTCGAGGACATGGCACTTTACCTGTCCGTTCCGGGCGCGGTCGTTATCGACCCGACCGATTACGCCATGCTCAACTGCCTGACCAAGAAGCTGGCTGATTCCGGCAAGTTCTCCTACACCCGCCTCATCCGCAAGGGCTTCACCACCGTTTACGAGGACGGCTCCGATTTCGAGATCGGCAAGGGCGTTACGCTGCGCGAGGGCAAGGACGTTGCCATCATCGCGTCCGGCATCATGGTGGACGAGGCTCTGAAAGCCGAGGAGGCTTTGAAAGCTGAGGGCATTTCGGCTAAGGTCGTCGATATGTTCACCTGGAAGCCGCTCGACGAAGAGCTGGTCAAGAAGTGCGCCGCGGACTGCGGCTGCATCGTCACCGCTGAAAACCATCAGGTCGGCTGCGGCCTCGGCAGCGTAGTTGCAAACTGCGTCGCCAAGAACTGCCCGGTTCCGATGGAGATGGTCGGCGTGCTGGATCGCTTCGGCCAGGTCGGCCCGGAAAACTTCCTGCGCGAGGAGTACAACCTGACCGCGAACGACATCGTCGCCGCCGTCAAGAAGGCTGTTGCGCGCAAGTAATCGAAAAACAGCAAAAGAGGAACGCTTTGGCGTTCCTCTTTTTTATGCTTTACGAAACCCCATCGTCCCAGTATAATGAGATGAGATTAAAATGAGAAAGGGGAGGGAGGCCGTTGGACGAGCAGGAAAGCGTGCTCGGCACCGCTCCGGTCGGCAAGCTGGTGCTGCAGCTCGCCATTCCCGCCATGCTGGCGCAATTCGTCAATATCCTGTACAGCGTGATCGACCGCATTTATGTCGGCCATATCGCGGGCGTGGGCGAAATGGCGCTGGCGGGCGTGGGTGTGTGCGGCCCGGTCGTGGCGATGATCACCGCGTTCGGCGCGTGGGTCGGCTTCGGCGGCGGGCCGCTCATGAGCATCCGCATGGGGCGGCGCGACATGGATGGGGCGCGGCAGGTCGTTTCGTCGAGCTTTTGGCTGCTGCTCGCGCTGTCCGCGCTGGTGACCGTGCCGGTGTTTGCATTGCGGCGGCCGATCCTGTTTGCGTTTGGCGCGAGCGAGGCAACCTACCCCTATGCGGGCGCGTATTTCTCCATTTACATCGTGGGAACGGTGTTCGCGCTGCTTTCTTCGGGGCTGAACCAGATCATCATGAGCCAGGGCTTTGCGGGCGTCGCCATGCGGTCGGTCATGCTGGGGGCGGCGGCCAATATCATCCTGGATCCCGTGCTGATTTTCGGGCTTCGTATGGGCGTTCGCGGAGCGGCGCTTGCGACCGTGCTTTCCCAGCTTTGCTCCAGCCTTTATACGCTGCGCTTTCTGTTTGGGAAGCGGGCGCTGGTCGGCATCAGGCCGCGGGAATGGTCGCCCGGTTGGACGCGGCGCATTTTGCAGGTCGGCCTGTCGCCTGCGCTCATCATTGCGCTGGATAACGTCATGCTGATCGCGGTCAATATCATGCTGCAAAAGCACGGCGGCGTGCGAAGCGACAGCCTGATTGCCTGCGCGGCCATCCTGCAGAGCTTTATGCTGATCGTCACCATGCCGCTTGGCGGCATCACGGCGGGGACACAGGCCATTTTGGGCTATAATTACGGCGCGGGGCGAACAGAGCGCGTCCTGTCTGCGGAAAAGCGCATTATGCTGCTGTGTCTGGCGTTCACCGGGCTGATGTTCCTGCTCGCCCGCTTTGTGCCCGGACAGTTTGCACAGATTTTTACGAGCGATCCGGACTATATCGAACTGTCGGCGTGGATGATCCGAACCTATACGCTGGGGATCTGCGGCCTATGCATCCAATATCCGTTCGTCGATGGGCTGACTGGTATGGGGCTGGTCAAATGGGGCCTGTGTTTTTCCATGTTTCGCAAGATCGTGTTCATGGTGGGGGTGCTCCTCCTGCCCGCGTTTTTTTCGGTCGAGGCGTTGTTTTACGCCGAGCCGCTTTCCGACGCGGCCGCCGCCATCGTATCTTTTATCGGCTTTGCGGTATTGCTGCCCCGGCTAATGCGCAAACGCGAGCTCGAAGGGTGAATCTCTGTGGAATCTGCCGCTTTGCAAGCGGCGGCTTTTGATGTACAATGAAATAAGAGAAATATGTGCCGATATGGAGGAGAAAGAATGGATCTCAAAGAACGCGCGCTCAAAGCCCATGAAGCGTGGGGCGGCAAGATCGAAGTCGTCGCCCGATGCGAAGTGAATTCAAAGGACGACCTTTCGGTCGCCTATACGCCCGGCGTGGCCGAGCCCTGCCTTAAAATCAAGGACGACCCCTCGCTGAGCTACACCTATACCCGCCGCCACAATCTGGTCGCGGTCATTACGGACGGCACCGCTGTGCTCGGCTTGGGCGATATCGGCCCGGAGGCCGGCATGCCGGTCATGGAAGGCAAGTGCGCGCTCTTCAAGGCTTTTGCCGACGTGGACGCGTTCCCGCTCTGCGTCAAAAGTAAGGATGTGGACGAGATCGTGCGCACGGTCGAGTTGATTTCGGGTTCGTTCGGCGGCATCAATCTGGAGGACATCTCCGCGCCGCGCTGCTTTGAGATCGAAAAGCGGCTCAAAGAGGTCTGCGATATCCCGGTATTCCACGACGACCAGCACGGCACTGCCGTCTGCTGCGGCGCGGCGCTTTTAAACGCCTGCCGCCTGACCGGCCGCAAGGTCGATGAAATCAAGATGGTGGTAAACGGCTGCGGCGCTGCGGCGATCGCGGTCACAAAGTTTTTGATGTTCCTCGGCGTAAAGGATATCACAATGGTCGAGCGGTTCGGCATCGTATGCGAGGGCGACGAGCGCCTGAACCCCGCGCAGGAGGAAATGGCCAGAAGGACCAACCGGGGACACTTGACCGGCACGCTGGCCGATGCGGTCAAGGGCGCGGATGTATTTTTCGGCATGTCTGCCCCGCAGGTGCTCACCGGTGAAATGGTATCTACCATGGCTGAAAACCCGATGGTGTTCGCCATGGCAAACCCGGTGCCCGAGATCTGGCCGGAGGATGCCAAAAAGGGCGGTGCGGCGGTCGTTGGCACAGGGCGGTCGGACTACCCCAACCAGATCAACAACGTGCTGGCGTTCCCGGGCATTTTCCGCGGCGCGCTGGACGTGCGCGCGAGCGACATCAACGAGGAAATGAAGCTCGCGGCGGCGAAGGCGATCGCGGCCTGCGTATCGGACGCGGAGTTGAGCCCGGAATACATCATGCCTATGGCGTTCGACAAGGCGGTGATCGACGCGGTGGCGCACGCAGTCGCGCAGGCGGCGCGCGATTCAGGTGTGGCGCGGATTTGAAAAACAAAACCGAGCGGCGACAGCCGCTCGGTTTTTTCTACTTTAAATAGGTCACTCGTACCGCTTTCCAAAGGCGGCTGGTCGAGACCTCGTCGTGCAGCGACTGGGTGTTGGCAAAGCTGGTGATGGAATAGTTGTCCGGCGTACCGTTTGCCCGCACCCGCTGATACCAAACGTCGTCAATTGGATCGTATACCAAGGGGACATACCATGAGTTCAGCAGATTGGTGCCATCGCCCACACGGGCAAACAGCCAAGTGTTCTGCGGGTCTCTGGTGTTGGTTTGGAAAAACGGTTCATATTGGTAAACGGTGCCGTCTCCGCCGTCGATCGTCATGGTAGGCCATTTGTTGCCGTTCTCTTCAAAGAATTTGCCGCGCATCGAACTATTGTCGCTGTTTGGCTGGCCTTGATGCGCTTCGAGATAGGAGATAAAGTCTTTGAGCAAGCCTTGACTGGGCGTTTCAATATCAATATCGCCGCCGCCGGTATGCTTGCTGCAAACAACGGAAACGGAATGATCACCTTTCTCAATGGAAAACGTACCGCCCGATGGACAGGAGATGTCGGTCAGGTACGCGCCGGCGCCGCGGAGCTGCCCCGCCACCGTGTCCCACGGTTCGCCGTCATATAGAGACCCCAAAAAGCTGTCATCGAGCTGGATGGCCGCCGCGACCAGATTCCTCGCGGCCTCGCGGTCGCCCGCACACGCGTTTGCCTGCACCTTTTCAAGCTGGTTTGAAACGACCGGGATAGCGACCGCAACCAGCAGGCCGATGATTACGATTACTACGACCATTTCGACCACGGTAAAACCGCGTCTGCTGTCTTTCACGCCGTGCCATCCCCCTTTTCCGCCGCGCCGCGCGGACGTTTTTGTTTATTGTAGCACAGGGCGGCGAAAAAGGGAAGAAAGGCTTTCTCGTAGGCGGTTTGCGCGGCAAAAATGCGTTTGACTTTTGCATAGCGTTTCGCTACAATAGAACTAGCCAATGAAGCAGCGCCGGAGCGGCGTGAGAGAGAAGAAAATGGAGGTATCATTATGTTAGATCCGAAGAAGGTAAGGCTGGGCATCTGCCCGATCGGCTGGTCGAACGACGATATGTGGGACCTGGGCGATGAAAACACGTTCCAGCAGTGCGTTTCCGAGATGAAGCTCGCGGGCTTTGACGGCTGCGAGGTCGGCCATAAGTACCCGGAGGACAAAGAAGTACTCAAGCACATGCTCGACGTGCGCAATATGACGATCGCGTCCAAGTGGTTTTCCTCGTTCCTGGTCGACAAGCCGTACGAGGAAGTGGAAGCCGAATTTATTAAGGAACTGGAATACCTGTCCTATGTCGGCGCGACCGCCATCAACGTTTCCGAGCAGTCGGGTTCGATTCAGGGCATGGATGACAAGCGTATCCTCAAGGATAAGCGCGTGCTGACCGACGCCGAGTGGGACCGCTTCTGCGATGGCATGAACAAGCTGGGCAAGCTGTCGATGGAGAAGTATGGCATCCGCACCTGCTTCCATCATCATATGGGTACGGTCTGCCAGACGGTGGAGGAAACCATCCGCCTGATGGAGAACACCGATCCCAAGTACGTATTCCTGTGCTTTGATACCGGCCACTTCACCTTTGCGGGCGAAGATCCGGTCGCGATGCTGGAGAAATTCGCCGACCGTGTCGGCCATGTGCACCTGAAGAATATGCGCATGCCGATCGTTGAGAAGGTCAAGGCCGAGGACTGGTCCTTCCTGAAGGCTGTCCGCAACGGCGCGTTCACCGTACCGGGCGACCCGGACGGCTGCGTCGAGTTCGATAAGGTCTTTGACCTGCTGGACAAGGCCGGTTATTCCGGCTGGATCATGGTCGAGGCCGAGCAGGACCCGGCAAAGGCCAATCCGTTCGAGTACGCCAAGATGGGCCGCGAGTACATCACCGCGCACACCGGTCTGGGCGGCGAAGTCGTCCTCAAGTAAAGAAGCGCAAACAGAAGCCCCGTCCGACCGGACGGGGCTTTTCTTATGCGATCGTGCGCAGATAGGCGCGCGAGGTCAGCAGATAGCAGGCGGCGTAGACGGCGCAGAAGACCAGCATGGACAGCGCGATGCCGGAAAACAGCACAGCCTGGTCAGTGATGGCCAGCACGTTCATAAAGGTGCCCAGAATGGGGGCGGCGAACGCGATATGCACGAGCGCTGTGCCGAGCGGAAGCAGGAAGACCGCGCGAAGCTGTTTTTTTGCGGTCGACGCGCTCATCTCGTCAGAAAGGCCGACCGCACGCAGGATGCCGAACCTGCCGGCGTCCTCCATGCCCTCGGCGAGCTGCTTATAATGGAGCACGAGCGCGGTGCAGGCCAGAAAGACCAGCACAAAGAACACGCCCAGAAACGCGAGCGTCGTGAACTCCATGATCAGCTCCTGCATGGTCAGGTTTGCGGTGTTCAGGCCGATCTGCCCCTCGGCAAGGGCTTTGCCAAGCATCGCGGCCGCGTCGCCCTGCCCAAGCAGCACGCACATCGAGCAGCAAAGCGTAAACAGCGACGCAGAACTGAACAGGCAGATGTTGGTGAGCCCGGCCGCGTTTTTCCGCATGCGGTGCTGGAGGCCGGAAACGATGATGAAGCGGGAGGGGTCGGCATAAAACCGTCCGCCTTTCCGCAGCCTGCCAAGGATCTGTGCGCTGCCCGCGGTGAATACTCCGTAGGTGCCGAGGATGACGAGCAGCAGAGCCAGGAAAAAGCCGTGCACAGTGAATGTCCGCACATTGGTGGTGAGTGCGATGGAGTAACCGCCGGCCAGACATAGGACACCCAGCAACGCGAGAAGCGGTTTGGCACGCAGCGGTTTTTCCCCTTGCTGCTGCCCGTGCAGCAGGGACGCAGGCTGCGTGCGCAGGACACGCCACACGCCGAGCAGCAGCAAAATGAGAAACGCGGCGGCGAGCACCTTGACGGTCGCCGCGATAGGCGCGGCTGACAGCGCCCACGCGATATCGACCCGCACATGGAGCGCGGCGAGCAGGCCGTCTATCACGAGCGGGCAAAGGACCGCGCCCGCGCCGACGCCAAGCAGCAGGCACAGAGAAAAGCAGATCAGGTTTTCGATCAGCAGCACGCCGGCGATGTGGCGGCGCTCCAGCCCCAGCACGGTATAAAGCGCCAGCTCACGACTGCGCCCTTTGAGCAGATAGCTGTATACGTATACCAAGAACGGTACGACCACAATGGGCATCAGATAGTAGCCAACGCCCATTAGAATACGGATGTTGTCTCCATCCGGGATGTTTTGACCAAACGAATCATTCCAGACAAACGCCGCGATGATAAAATAGACCATTGTCATAAACGAGGTGGCAAGAACAAAAGGCAGATATAGGCGACGGTTCCCATATAGCCCGCGCAGCGCGAGGCGGGGCAGCAGCAGATTACGCAAGGCGTTCGCCTCCTTGCCGCAGCGCGGTCAGGCGGCCCGCGAGACGGGGATAAAACGCCTCGCGGGACAGTTCGCCGCGTGAGATCTCGTCCGCGATCTGCCCGTCACGGATGAACAGCACGCGGGAGGCGTGGCTGGCCGCGTCCAGGCTGTGTGTGACCATGACGATGGTCTGCCCGTCATTCTGGTTGTAGGCGTCGAGCAGGCCGAGCAGCTGGGAAGCCGAGCCGGAATCGAGCGCGCCGGTCGGCTCGTCCGCGAGCAGCAGCATCGGACGGGTGATGAGCGCGCGGGCCGCCGCCGCCCGCTGCCGTTCGCCGCCTGAGACCTCGTAGGGATATTTATCGAGCAGGCTGGAGATGCCGAGGCGCTCAGTGAGCAGGGCAAGGCGGTTTTTCATTTCCTGTTCCTGTTTGCCCGCCAGTACGAGCGGGAACAGGATGTTTTCCCGCAGCGAGAGGGTGTCGAGCAGGTTGCAGTCTTGAAAGATAAAGCCGAGCCTGTCCCGGCGAAACGCGGCGAGCGCGCGTCCCGGAATGGATGCCATATCGGTGCCGTCCAGCAGGATACGGCCGTCTGTCGGCCGTTCGAGCGCGGCGAGCAGGGTCAAAAGGGTGGTTTTCCCACTGCCGCTTTCGCCCATGACCGCGACGTATTCTCCCTGTCCGACCGCGAAATCAACGCCGCGCAGCGCATGCACCGCGCGCCCGCCGAAACGGGTCACATAATCCTTTGTAAGGCTTTCTACCTTGAGCAACATGAAATGACCTCCTTTAGTATCATTGTTCTAAATGAATGATACAATAATACAATGCAGCTTGGTGATTGTCAAGTGCTTTGTGAACGGAAGCGGAGAAAAAGTGAATTTCACGCTGAAAACCCTTTGCAAAGTAGCCCTCGATAGGGTAGAATATAGAAAGGAATATACTGAGGGTAAGGAGTGTTACGATGCAGACACCCAAATACAAGCGCGTGCTGATCAAGATCAGCGGAGAAGCGCTTGCAGGAGATAAGCATTTCGGGCTGAATTTCGATGTGATCGGCCCGGTGTGCGATGTAATCAAGAAATGCAACGAGATGGGCACGGAAATCGGCATCGTTGTCGGCGGAGGCAACTTCTGGCGCGGCGTCAAGGACGGCGGCGGTAAGATGGAGCGCACCCGCGCCGACCATATGGGTATGCTGGCGACTACGATCAATGCGCTCGCGCTTGCGGATGCGCTCGAGCAGCGCGGCGTGCCGGTGCGTGTGCAAACCGCGATCGAAATGAACCGCATCGCCGAACCGTACATCCGTCAGCGGGCGACCCGCCATCTGGAAAAAGGCCGTGTGGTCATTTTTGGCTGCGGCACGGGCAACCCGTTTTTCTCGACCGATACGGCAGCCGTCCTGCGCGCCGCTGAGATCGGCGCGGAAGTGATCCTGCTCGCCAAGAATATCGACGGCGTGTACGATTCCGACCCGGCTGTGAACCCGGATGCGAAAAAGTACGACCATCTCTCGTATATGGACGTGCTGGGGCAGGGGCTCCGCGTTATGGATTCGACCGCAACTTCGCTGTCGATGGACAACCACATCCCGATTCTGGTGTTCGCGTTGAGCGATCCCGAAAATATCTGCCGTGCCGTAAACGGGGAAAAAATCGGCACGATTGTACAGGAGGAAGAATGAGATGAAGGCTGAACTGAACGTATATGAAGAGAAAATGAAAAAAACGCTCGACGTGCTGGCAAAGGAGCTTGCCGCCGTGCGCGCCGGCCGCGCCAATCCTGCGGTTCTCGATAAGATTACTGTGGAATACTACGGCGCGCCCACGCCGCTTCAGCAGGTCGCCGCGGTCTCGACGCCCGACCCCAGGACGCTGGCCATCCAGCCGTGGGACGCTTCGATCCTCAAGGCGCTGGAAAAGGCGATCCAGACCTCCGATCTCGGCCTGAACCCGCAGAACGACGGCAAGCAGATCCGCCTTTCGTTCCCGCCGCTGACCGAGGAGCGCCGCAAGGAGCTTATCAAGAACGTGTCCAAGATGGGCGAGGAAGGCAAAGTCGCGTTGCGCAATATCCGCCGTGACGCGATCGACAAGATGAAAGCCGCGAACAAGAAAAACGAGATGACCGAGGACGAACTGCACGAGGGCGAAGACAAGATGCAGAAGCTGACGGATAAATACGTCAAAGAAGTGGATGCAATGGTTGCAAAAAAGTCCAAGGAACTGGCGGAAGTATAAAAAGATGGGAGGGGCGGCGTTTCGCCGCCCCTTTTTATGGGGGATTTGGCAGTGGGGCTGTTTAAAAAGAAACCAAAAGCCGAAAAAGACCGTCCAGTACCGCGGCATATCGCGGTCATCATGGACGGGAACGGTCGCTGGGCAAAAAAACGCGGCCTGCCGCGGCAGGCGGGGCACAAGGTGGGCGCGGAGACTTTCCGCACCATCGCGACCTACTGCAAGGACATCGGCGTGCAGTATTTTACGGTCTATGCGTTTTCCACAGAAAACTGGAAACGCCCACCCGAGGAAGTGGATGCGCTGCTCGATCTGTTCCGTAAATACCTCAAGGAAGCGGCCGAGACGATGTTTGAGCGCGGCGTGGCGGTGCGCGTGCTGGGCGACCTGTCGCCGCTGCCGCCTGATATTCTGGAGCTGATCCGGGAGACCGGCGAAATCGCCGACACGCTCGGCCCGGACGCCGCAACCGCCAGCCTGTGTATCAACTACGGCGGCCGGGATGAGATCAAAAACGCGGTGCGCGCGCTGGCAAAAGAGGTCGAAAAAGGCAGCATACGCCCGGAGGATATCACAGAGGGTGATATTTCACGCCATCTGTACACGGCGCACATGCCAGACCCGGATTTGATCATCCGGCCGTCGGGCGAGATCCGCACGTCCAACTTCCTGCTTTGGCAGTCGGCGTATGCGGAATACTATTTTACGCCCGTACTATGGCCCGATTTTAAAACGGCAGACATGGATGAGGCGATCGACGCATTCAATAAAAGAAACCGGCGCTTCGGCGGCGTATAAAGAAAACGGGGTGCATGTTAAAGATATGAAAACCAGAGTGCTGTTCGGCGTGGCGGGCTTTATATTCGTGCTGCTTGCGCTGTATGTGTTCCCGCCTGTTGTGCTGGAGCTGATTGTGGCCGCGCTGTGCGTCCTGGCGACCTATGAGGTGCTGGGCTCGGCAAAGCTGGTGCGGAACCGCTTGCAGATTATACTGTGCTGCGGAATATCGTTCCTGTTTGCGGCCGGGCATTCCTCGCTGGTGCCCGCTTCGCCCGTCGCGATAGGACAGGGCTTGGCGTTCGTGCTGCTCGTACTCTCCTTTGCCATTTTGCTGCGCTTTCATGAAAGCATGCATGCGTCCGAAGTGGCGTGGGGGTTCTTTGGCGCGTTCGTTGTGCCGTATCTAATGCTGTCGCTTCTGCGCATTTTTCAGATGGAATACCATCACGGGCCGTTTCTGGTGCTGCTGCCGCTGCTCGCGGCTTGGGGCGCGGATACGTGCGCGCTGTTTACCGGATTGTTTTTCGGCAAGCATAAGCTTGCGCCCGTGGTCAGCCCGAAAAAGACGGTCGAGGGCGCTGTGGGCGGCGTGATCGGCGGCGCACTGCTGGTCGTGCTGGCGGCTGTGCTGATGAATGGGTTCCTCGATCTGGACCTCCCGCTGTGGGCAGCCGCCGTTTTGGGCGGCGCGGGCGCGGTGATGGGCGTGATTGGCGACCTGTCGTTCTCTATCATCAAGCGGCAGGCCGGTATTAAGGACTATGGAAGCATTTTCCCCGGGCACGGCGGCGTGCTCGACCGGTTTGACAGCGTACTGTTTGTTGCGCCGTTGGCCGAAATCATCCTGCGGATCATCTGGTGAAAGACATGAAGAAAATAGCAATCCTGGGCTCGACTGGGTCGATCGGCACGCAGACTGTCGATATTTTGCCCTCGATCGAAGCCGAGGTCGTCGCATTGACGACGAATAAACGCATAGACTTACTCGAAGGACAGGCGCGAAAGCTGAAGCCCAAAATGGTGTGCGCGTTTGACGAGGATGCCGCGAAAGCCCTGAAAACCGCGCTTGCCGATACTGATATTCGCGTGCTGTCCGGCATGGACGGGTTGATCGCCTGCGCCGCCGAATCGGGCGCGGACATCGTGGTAACCGCGGTGGTCGGCATGGTCGGCCTGCTGCCGACGATGGCGGCGATCGGAGCGGGTAAGGACATCGCGCTGGCCAACAAAGAAACGCTGGTCTGCGCGGGCGAGCTGGTTATGCGCGCGGCGCGGGAAAAGGGCGTTCAGATCCTGCCGGTCGATTCCGAGCATTCGGCGATCTTCCAGTGCGCGCAGGCCGCGCAGGGCAACCGCCTTTCCAAAATCATCCTGACCGCGTCGGGCGGGCCGTTTTTCGGAAAGTCCGCCGAAGAAATGCGGCGGGTGACGCGGGAACAGGCGCTCGCGCATCCCAATTGGAATATGGGCGCGAAAATCACCATCGATTCGGCGACCATGATGAACAAGGGACTGGAATTTATCGAGGCCATGTGGCTGTACGACATGCGCCCGGAGGACATCGAGATCGTCGTCCACCGCGAAAGCATCGTGCATTCACTCATTGAATTTGAGGACGGCGCGGTGCTCGCGCAGCTCGGCGTGCCCGATATGCGCCTGCCCATCCAGTACGCGCTGACGTACCCAGCGCGCGTGCCGTGCAAGGTGCCGCGCCTGCGGCTGAGCGAATTGGGTAGTTTGACATTTTTTGATCCGGATGAAGAAGCGTTTCCTGCGCTTACGCTCGCCAAGCTGGCAGCGGAGCGGAGGGGCAACCTGGGCGCTGTGCTTAACGGCGCGAACGAAGCCGCGGTCGGCCTGTTTCTGGATGGGAAAATCGGCTTTGCCGATATTGCCGAGCGCGTGCGCGAGGCAATGCGGCAGATCCCATACCGCCGCGTGCTGACGCTTGACGCGGTGCTTGAAAGCGACCGCCTCGCGCGGGAACAGGTGTACCGCACCGTCTAACCCCCGATTTCTGGAAGGAGAACCGTTTTGCTGCAAATACTTCTCGCGATTCTAGCGTTCGGCGTGCTCATCATCGTGCATGAGTTCGGCCATTTCATCACCGCCAAGCGCGGCGGCGTGCAGGTCAACGAATTTTGGATCGGCATGGGCCCGGCCATTTTCAAAAAGGAATGGCATGGCACAGTTTACTGCCTGCGGCTGCTGCCGTTCGGCGGCGCGTGCGTGATGGAGGGCGAGGACGGCGAAAGCGAAAGCGAGCATTCGTTCGGCAAGGCCAAGCTGCGCCGGCGGATGCTGATCGTCGTGGCGGGCGCACTGATGAACTTTTTGGTCGGCTTCCTGATCGTACTGACGTTGGTCGGCTCACAAAAGGGCGACATGATCACCCGCACGATCGATAATTTTCAGGACGGTTTCCAGTATCAGGGTGAAACAATGTTGATGCCCGGGGACACCATCCTGTCCATCAACGGCTATGCAACACTGATCCGCGAGGATATCGACCAAGCGCTTGCACAGGGCGCGGGCGGCGCGTACGATATCAAGGTCAGGCGCGGCGGCGAAACGGTAAACCTTGAAAATGTGCCGTTGACCCGCGAATTCACCACGGAGGATGGGCGTAAGCTGTACGGCATCAATTTTGCCGTGGAGACGCGCACACCGCTCGCGGTGATAGACCGCTCGGCGCGTGTTTCCGTAAACTACGCCCGCTTGGTCTGGACTAGCCTTGGCCAGCTTGTGACCGGCAAGGTCGGTATCGACCAGCTTTCGGGACCGGTCGGCGTGGCCGACGTGATGGCCGATACGGCTAAGGCCAGTATGCGCTCGTTCTTTGATCTGGTGGCGTTCATCTCGATCAACCTCGGCGTGATGAACCTGCTGCCGCTTCCAGCGCTCGACGGCGGGCGGCTGCTGTTCCTCGTGATCGAGGGCGTGCGCCGCAAGCCGGTGCCGGCGAAATATGAGGGCTATGTGCACGCGGCAGGGCTGGTGGCACTGCTGGCGCTTATGGTATATGTGACCGGACAGGATATTCTCCGGCTGATAACAGGGTGAGGAATATGAAACAGACAAAACAGATTGCGGTGGGCGGTGTTAAGGTGGGCGGCGGCGCGCCGGTCGCCGTGCAGTCGATGACCAACACCGACACGCGGGACGCGGACGCCACGCTTGCGCAGATAGAGGCGCTCGCCGGGGCGGGCTGCCACATCGTGCGCTGTGCCGTGCCCGATATGCAGGCTGCCGAAGCGCTTAGGACGATCTGCGCCAAAAGCCCGATCCCGGTCGTGGCTGATATCCATTTCGACTACCGGCTCGCGCTCGCATCCATCGAAGTGGGCGTGCAGAAAATACGCCTGAATCCCGGCAATATCGGCGGGGCGGACCGGGTGCATGAGGTCGTCAGAGCCGCGAAAGCGCGGCGGATCCCGATCCGCATCGGCGTCAACTCAGGGTCGGTCGAAAAGGAGATCCTCGCGCGCTTCGGCGGGCCGACGCCCGAGGCCATGGTCGAATCCGCGCTGTACCATGTGAAGCTGCTGAACGACTGTAATTTTGACGATATCTGCATTTCAATCAAGTCTTCCTCGGTGCCGGACACCATGCGCGCTTATCTGCTCGCGCATGAGCAGACCGACTACCCGCTCCATCTCGGCGTGACCGAGGCGGGCACCGAATACATGGGCACGGTCAAATCGGCCGCGGGCATCGGCGGCCTGCTCGCGCTTGGCGTGGGCGACACCATCCGCGTTTCGCTGACCGACGACCCCGTGAAAGAAATTTACGCGGCAAATGCGATCTTAAAAGCCGTCGGCCGGAACGACGACGGGATCAATGTCGTCTCCTGCCCGACCTGCGGGCGCACGCGCATCGATCTCATCGGGATCGCGAAAGAGGTCGAGCAGCGGTGCGCGTCCATTCACGGGAAAAAGCTGAAAGTAGCCGTCATGGGCTGCGCGGTCAACGGGCCGGGCGAGGCGCGTGAGGCCGATCTCGGCATTGCCGGCGGCGCGGGCGAGGGGCTGATCTTCCGAAAAGGGGAGATCGTCCGCAAAGTGCCGCAGGACGAGCTGGTGGACGCGCTGATGGAGGAGATCGAGAGGAGTTAAGGAAACCCATGCCAGGCAAGCTGATCGATTTTTTTGACAAGTGCAAACAGGATATCACCGAACAGCACCTCGCCCGGGGCGAGGTGCGTTCGCTTGCGTTTGGGGACGATAAGACGGTGCTGGTCGTCGAGCTGGAGCTGGACGGCATCGTACCTCGCGCTGCACTGCACCGACTGGAAAGCCAGATCGCCAAAGCCTATGGGATAGGCAAGGTGTTTGTCGAGCCGCGGTACAAGCTGCCTGCCCCCACGGCGGACTACCTCGCGACGCTGTATGAGGAAATGGCGGCTAAGATGCCGTCGGCTCGCGGCCTGCTCGACGCGTCCCAGTGGCGTTATGAGGAGGGGGAAGTGCGCCTGCCGATGGACGAGGTGAGCGAAAAGCATTTCACCGTCGCCCTGCGCCAGCTCGAGCGCCGCATCGGCGACGAGCTCGGCATTCGCTGCCCGGTGCGCGCGGTGCGCGCCGACGCTTCGGCCTATCCGTCTGCACTTGGGCAACCGAAGCGCGAGGAAATCCTGCAAAAGGCGATCGAGCAGCAGGCGGCAAGCGCGCCGCCAAGCGAGCCAAAACCCAAAAAACCGCGGCCTGCGCCCAAATCTGAGGGCGGCTATGCGCGCCCCCGCGCCGAAAAGGTAAAGGATGACGACCTGCTGTTCGGCAAGCTGATGCAGGATCCGATCGTTTCGATCAACGAGGCCGTCATGGCTTATGATATGGTGACGATCCAAGGCGAGGTGTTTTTTACCGACCACCGCGACATCACGAGCAAAAAGACAGGCAAAGACTATGTAAAGCTCGCGTTCGACATGACCGACCGCACCAATTCGGTGCGTGTTTCCAAATTCCTTGCGGCAGATAAGGCGGACGATCTCGCTTCCCGCGTCAAGCCCGGGCTGTACTGCACGGTGCAGGGCAAGCTGACGTTTGACAGCTACGCCAAGGAAATGGTTTTGGAACCGACCGCGATCGTCCGGGCGAAAAAGCCGATGCGGCAGGATAAATACGAGGGCGAAAAGCGTGTCGAGCTGCATTTACATACCAATATGTCCGCAATGGACGGCATGTCGTCCACCGCGTCGCTTTTGTGCCGCGCGGCGCAGTGGGGCCACCGGGCGATGGCGATTACCGATCACGGCGTGGCGCAGGCGTTCCCCGAGGCACTCCATGCGCAGGAGGGAAAGCAAAAGGATATTATCGGGGATATGAAGATCCTCTATGGTGTTGAGGCGTACTATATCAACGACTCGGACAGCCTTTCGGTCGTGCGCGGCCCGTCCGCCGAGCCGCTCGACGGCACGTTCATTGTATTTGACCTGGAGACGACCGGGCTGAATCCGGCTTCCGAGGAAATCACAGAAATCGCGGCAGTGCGCGTGGTAGGCGGCGAGATCAGGGACAGCTTCCAGACCTATGTGAACCCGCACAAACCCATCCCGGAGGAAATCACCAAGCTGACCGGCATTTCGGACGAGACGGTCGCGGACGCGCCCGAGCTTCGTGAGGCCGTGCCAAAATTTCTCGCGTGGGCGGGGGAGGGCGCGTACCCGCTTGTGGCGCACAACGCGGGGTTCGATATGGGCTTTTTGCGCGCGGCGTGCAAACGGCTTGCGCACGAGCCGACGTTCACCAGCATCGACACGCTCGAAATGTCGCGCCTGATGCTGCCGCACCTGCATAAATTCAAGCTTAATATTCTGGCAAAGGAACTGCAGGTCGGCCCGTTCGAGCACCACCGTGCGAGCGAGGACGCCGCGGTGCTCGGCCGGATTTTCGTAAAGCTGCTAGCGCGGCTGCGCGAGGAGTTTCACGCGGTTACAGCGGCCGACATTAATCCCGTGCTGGCCGCGCAGACCGATCGGAAAAACAAACTCAAAAACCTGCCCAGATACCATTTCATTATTCTAGTGAAAAACCAGGCGGGGCTGCGAAATCTCTATCAGCTCGTTTCCAAGAGTTTTCTTGAATACTACAACAAGCGGCCTATTATGCCGCGCAGCGAGCTGATCCGCCACCGCGAGGGTCTCATTTTCGGCTCGGCATGCGAGGCGGGAGAGCTGTTCCGCGCGATGACGGGCGGGGCGGACGACGAGGAGCTTGAACGTCTGGCCTCCTTTTATGATTATCTGGAGATCCAGCCCACAGCGAACAACCAGTTTATGATCGCCAAGGGCATGGCGAGCGGGGAGGAGCAGCTGCGGGATTGGAACCGGAAGATCCTCCAAATTGCGGACAAGCTGCAAAAGCCCTGCTGCGCGACCGGCGACGTGCATTTTCTCGAACCCGAAGACGAAGCGTTCCGCCGCATCCTGATGGCGGGGCAGGGTTTCCCGGACGCGGACAACCAGGCGCCGCTTTACCTCAAAACGACCGACGAGATGCTTGCTGAGTTTTCCTATCTGGGTGCCGACCGCGCCTATGAGGTGGTCGTGAAAAACACCAACCTGATTGCGGATATGTGCGATGTGATCCGGCCGGTGCCGCGGGAAAACTATCCGCCGCATATCGACGGCTGTGAGGACGATCTGCGCAATATGAGCTACGAAAAGGCCAAGCGCATCTACGGCGACCCGCTGCCCGAGCTCGTGCAGGCGCGGCTCGACCGCGAGCTGGGTTCGATCATCGGAAACGGCTACGCGGTTATGTACATCATCGCGCAGAAACTGGTGACCAAATCGCTGTCGGACGGCTATCTGGTCGGCTCGCGCGGTTCGGTCGGCTCGTCGTTCGCGGCGTTTACTTCGGATATCACTGAAGTCAATTCGCTCCCGCCGCACTATCTGTGCGAGGAGGACAAATATGTCGAGTGGCACGACGAATACTCCTGCGGCGTAGATCTGCCGGACAAAACCTGTCCCCGCTGCGGCAAGCCGCTGACCAAGCAGGGCTTTGGCATCCCCTTTGAGACCTTTCTCGGTTTTGAGGGCGACAAGGTGCCCGATATCGACCTGAATTTTGCGGGCGAATACCAGTCCCGCATCCATAAATACACGGGCGAGCTGTTTGGGGAGGATCATGTGTTCCGCGCGGGCACGATCGGCACGGTTGCGGAGAAGACAGCCTACGGCTATGTGAAAAAATATATGGACGAGCGCGGCATCGAATGTTCGCGCGCCGAGGAGAACCGCCTCGCCGCGGGCTGCACGGGCGTGCGCCGCACGTCGGGGCAGCATCCGGGCGGTATCGTCGTCGTGCCGCAGGAGGTTGAAATCTATGATTTCTGCCCCGTCCAGCATCCGGCGGACGATCCGGACTCTGATATCATCACCACACATTTTGAATATCATTCGATCGACGCCAATCTGCTTAAACTTGACGAGCTTGGGCACGATGATCCGACCATGATCAAGCATCTGGAGAACCTGACCGGCGTTAACGCGCAGGAGATCCCGCTGGACGACCCCGATACCATGAGCCTGTTCCATTCGTGCAAGGCGCTTCGCTACACAGGCGAAAATCCGGACACCGACCCGATCCTGGGCGATCTGGGCTGTCTCGCCGTGCCCGAGTTTGGCACCAAATTTGTCCGCGGCATGGTCAAGGAGACCAAGCCATCGACGTTTGCCGAGCTGGTTTCCATTTCCGGCCTGTCGCACGGTACGGACGTCTGGCTGGGCAACGCGCAGGAGCTGGTGCGGCAGGGCATCCCGCTTTCGGGCTGCATCTGCTGCCGCGACGATATCATGAACTATCTGATCTTGCAGGGCGTCAAGCCCAAGCTTTCCTTTAAGACCATGGAATCGGTGCGAAAGGGAAAGGGGCTTACTGAGGAGATGGAGACCGCGATGCGCGAGCAGAACGTACCGGAATGGTACATCGATTCGTGCAAAAAGATCAAATACATGTTTCCAAAAGCGCACGCGGTCGCGTATGTTATGATGGCGTTCCGCATCGCGTGGTTCAAGGTGCATTATCCGCTTGCGTTCTATTCGGCGTATTTTTCCGTGCGCGCCAAAGGGTTTGACGCGTCGTGCATGATCCGCGGCGACAAGGTGTGCCAGGACAAGCTGCGCGAGCTCGCGCTCAAGGAGCGGGAAAAGACGATCACGGCGGCGGAAAAGGAAATGGCGACCACGCTCGAGGTGTGTCACGAGTTTTACCGGCGGGGCTTTGCCTTTGAGCCGATGGACGCTTACACCTCGGACGCTACCAATTTCATCGTCACAGAAAACGGCCTGATCCCGCCGTTCACCTCGATGCCCGGCATCGGCGAGCAGGCGGCGCAGAATATTGTCGAGGAGCGGAAAAACGGAAAATTCCTGTCCGCGGAGGAACTGGCGGTGCGGTGTCCCAAGGTGTCAAAATCGGTTATCGAGCTGCTCGACCAGATCGGCGCGCTCGGCTCGATGCCCAAGACCACACAGATTTCCCTGTTTGCGTGAGGAGGACAAGGTTATGGCGAAATACGTAAAGCGGTTGACCGGCGATTTTGACGACCTGCTGCGCCGTATTGACGGCGGTATCCTGAGCGGCAGCATGTCCGCGTCCTATGAGGATGGCAGCGACTGGCAGGCGGATAGTACGCGCGTGGCTGTCCGCGTTTACGAGCGGTACAGCTATGCGGGCGGCAATCGCGTCAGCTTAAGTGTAACGCTTGCGGGCAGCGGCGATGACCTGTTCCTTTCGGCCATCACCTCAGGCGGCAGCCAGGCCGTGTTTTTCAAGATCAACACTTGGGGCGAAGAGGCGTTTCTCGACCGTTTGGCCGAGATCGTCGAAGCCTATACAAGACAGTAAGGGGCGCGGGATATGTACTGGTTTGCTTATGGAGACAGCGCGGCAGGGCTGCTGAAATGCGCGCGCAGCGGTTTAGCGCCCGAGATGCAGGCCGATGGTATCCAGCCGCTGCTGGACGATTATTCACAGGGCAATATTTCCGATGTGACCGACTGTGCAAAGCGCGGTCCGATCATTTACCCGTGGTACGACGACCCGGAACTGACGGACGACAGGGAGGCTATGCTACAGCGGCATTTTAAAGAAGCGCTGCCCGCGCTGGAGACTTGCGGCGAAGCGCTGATCTGGTATGGAAATCTGGCAAGCGAACAATGCGCCCTGCGCTATGCGGTCAGCCGGCTGGCTGAACACGGCGCAAAGATCTGGACGGTCTGCGTTGACCAGATGCCGCTTGCGGATTCTCCGCCGCCCGCGCCAACACAAGGCGCGGTCAGCGTTGTCACAGGCAGCCGCGCGAAAAACCGTCTGCTGCGGCTTGTGCCACAGACGGTTTTACGCCGTTGCGTGGACAGGCAGGCGATGAAGCGCTGGAAAGACCGTGACCGGTGCGCAGTCGCCGTATTTCGGGGCGTGGGCGAATGCAGCCCGGAGCTGCTGCCGTATTTTTACGAAAAGCGCCGTCTGTTGGCCGGAGAGGAAGTGCACGCGCTGTGCGAATCGTGGCGAACACTCGAGCGGGAAAACGCGCCGCTTCGCGTGGTGGCAAACGGTGAGGTGCGCTCGGTCTCTGAGGACTATTACGACGGGCAGATATTGGCGTGTGTATCGGAAAAACCAGCACCCGCCGCATTGACGGTCGGGCGCGCGTTGGGCGGGCTGCCGGTCAGCGATATGCAGGTGTTCCGCCGCATTCAGGTACTGGCGGAACAGGGGCGTATCACGGTCGTGACCCACGGGGCGACCTACCGCGATACCGTCATTTGCAAAAAGGGTTGACAATGATGGTTTTCTGTGGTATTATTTTAACGCGATAAAGCAATAAAGGAGACGACCGGATCTTATGAACCGTTTCAGTATTTCCACGCCCGAGGGCACGCGCGACCTGCTGTTTTCCTCATGCCGCGCGCTGCGGCAGACCGAAAACGCTATCCGCGGCGCGCTGGAGGCGCGCGGCTTTTCCGAGATCATCACGCCCGCGGTCGAATATTTCGATGTGTTCCGCACAGCAAACCCCGAGCTGGATCAGGAAAATATGCTCAAGATCATCGACCGTTCGGGGCGTATCTGCGTCGCGCGGCCGGATAATACAACGCCGATCGCCCGAATTGCGGCGACCCGTTTGGATGACGCGGCGCTGCCCGTGCGGCTGTATTACAGCCAGAAAGTGTTTCGCTCGGTCGCGGGCGACCATGGGCATAAGGGCGAGTTTTTGCAGATCGGCGCCGAACTGATCGGCGCGGACGGCCTTTCGGCCGATCTCGATATCCTGCTTGCCGCGTTTGACGCATTGGAAAAGACCGGGGCGGACAGCTTCCGCATCGAGCTTGGCCATGCGGAGATCTATAAAGCGCTGATCGAGGAACTGGGTGTGGACGAAACGGCAGCCGAGCGTATCCGCCGGCTGATCGAGAACAAATCGTTTGCCGCGCTGGGCGACGCGCTCGAACCGTACAGCGACCGGGCGGCTTCCCGCGCGCTGGGCGCGATGCCGCAGCTTTTCGGCGGCATGGAGGTGCTGGACGAGGTCGAACAGCTCACGCAAAACGTGCGCGTGCTAGGCGCGGTGAGCTATCTGCGGCGGCTATACAAGGCGCTCGACGAAAAGGGCTATGGCGCGCGCGTGATGATCGATCTCGGACTGGTGCATGAGATGGATTATTACACCGGCATCATGTTTCGCGGCTACATCGGCGGCGCGGGCGCAGCCATCCTGTCCGGAGGGCGTTATAACGCCCTCTGTGCCAAGTTCGGACGCGACCTGCCCGCGGGCGGCTTTGGCATCGACGTGGAGCGCGTGGCGGAAAGCCTGACCGGCGCGCAGCGTCCGGAGGCGGCCATGCGCCGCGGCACTGTCCGCATCGCGCTGACCAAGGGGCGGCTCGAGAAGAAGACGCTGGCGCTGCTTCAAAAGTCGGGCTATGATATTTCCGAATTGGAAGCCGGTTCGCGCAAGCTGATTTTCACGCTGCCAAACACGCAGATCGAGATCGTGCTTGCCAAGGCGGCGGACGTGATCACCTATGTCGAGCATGGCGTGTGCGATATGGGCGTTGTCGGCAAGGATACGATCATGGAAAAGGGCGGCAGCTTCTATGAGATGGTCGATCTGGGCTTCGGCAAATGCCGCTTTGCAGTCGCGACGAAAAAGGGCAGGGATGTTTACGGCGGTTATAAAACGCCGGTGATTGCAACTAAGTACCCCGCTGTGACCAAAGCGTTTTTTAACCGGAAAAATATGGACGTGGAAACGATTAAGATCGAGGGCTCGGTCGAGCTCGCGCCGCTTTTGGAGCTTGCGGACGCGATTGTAGATATTGTGGAGACCGGCTCGACGCTACGCGACAACGGCCTTGAGGTCGTGGAGGATGTGGCGCCGATCTCCGCGCGTGTGATCGTCAATCTCGCGTCCGCCAAGATGAAAAAAGCCGCGATCCAAAAGGTGATAAGCGAGCTGGAAAGCGGTTTGGAGGGCTAAAGCATGTTTTTAAAAACCGTGCTGGCGGATGGGCAGGCCGAGCAGGCCGTCCTCCGTGAGATGGGAGCGCGCGCGGAAAGCGCGCGCGGCGATATTGAGCAGACCGTGCGCGCCATCATGGACGATGTGAAAGCGCGCGGCTTTGAAGCGGTTTGCGAATACGCGGAAAAGTTTGACGGGCAGGCGCCCTACGTGGTCGGCCACGAACTGCTTGATGAGGCCTATGCGGGCTGTGCGCCCGAGTTGATCGCGGCGCTCCAGAAAGCGGCGGACAATATCCGCAGCTACCACGAGCAGATGCTGGTCAAAAGCTGGGAATGGCAGCGCCGCCCGGGTGAAACGTTGGGGCAGACCGTGCGAGGACTTGCCCGCGTCGGCATCTATGTGCCGGGCGGCACGGCGGCGTATCCGTCCTCGGTGCTGATGAACGCAGTCCCGGCCAAGGTGGCGGGGGTGCAGGAACTGATCATGGTCACGCCGCCGACGGAAAATATGAGCCGCGAGGTGCTGGCCGCCGCGAAGATTGCGGGGGTCGACACGGTTATTGCGGTCGGCGGCGTGCAGGCTATCGCGGCGCTGGCTTATGGCGCGGGCATGATTCCGCGGGTGGATAAGATCGTTGGCCCGGGGAACGCGTTCGTCGCAGCGGCGAAAAAGCTGGCGTTCGGCGCGGTCGATATCGACATGATCGCGGGACCGAGCGAGGTGCTTGTCATCGCCGACCATACCGCCAACCCGACCTATGTGGCGGCCGACCTGTTATCGCAGGCCGAGCACGACCGCCTGGCGTCCGCCGTGCTGCTGACCGACTCGATGGCGCAGGCACAGGCTATTTCCTGCGAAATGGAGCGGATGGCGCGGGAACTGCCGCGCTTTGCCATCATTGAGGAAAGCGTGAAAAATTACGGGTGCGCCATTGTGTTCGACGAACTGACAGACGCCTGCAAGCTGGCAGACCAGATCGCGCCTGAGCATTTGGAGATCGTCACCGCCGCGCCGCGCGAGCTGCTGCCATACCTGCATAATGCGGGCGCGGTCTTCCTTGGGCAGTATGCGCCCGAGCCGCTTGGCGACTATATGGCGGGGCCGTGCCATGTGTTGCCCACCTCGGGTACAGCGCGGTTTTTCTCTCCGCTCTCGACCGATACTTTTTTGAAGAAAACCAGTGTGATCGAATATTCGCGGGAGGCGCTTTCGTCCTATGCGGACGATATCATTGCGCTTGCCGAGGCCGAACACTTAAACGCGCACGCGAATTCTGTCGCCGTGCGTTTCCGGGAGGAGGAGACCGATGAGAAGCGCTGAGATCAAACGGAAGACCAAGGAAACGGATATCGAGCTGACGCTTTGCCTTGACGGCGGCGTCCGGCAGATCGATACCGGTATCGGCTTTTTTGACCATATGCTGAACTCCTTTGCCGTGCACGGGGGCTTTGGATTAACGCTTTGCTGTAAGGGTGACCTTGTGGTGGACGGACACCATACGGTCGAGGACTGCGGTATCGCGCTGGGGCAGGCGCTCGCAAAGTGCCTGGGAGATAAGGCGGGCATCGCGCGGTTCGGGCAGGCATTTGTGCCCATGGATGAAGCGCTTGGGTTTTGCGCGCTCGATATTTCCGGCCGGCCTTATCTGGTGTTCGACGCGCCCATGCCCCAGCCGGCCTGCGGCGGCTATGACACCTGCCTGACCGTCGAATTTATGCGCGCACTCTCGGTGAATGCAGGGCTGACCCTGCACCTGAAAGCCGAATACGGTGACAACGCGCACCACATCACCGAAGCACTGTATAAGGCGCTGGCGCGCGCGCTCCGCCAAGCAGTGCAGCAGACGGGCGGCGGCGTTTTGAGCGCAAAAGGGGTATTGTAAAGACAAATGAGCTATATCGCTATCGTGGACTATGGCGCGGGCAATCTGATGAGCGTGCACAATTCGCTGGATTTCCTGGGCTATGACAATAAAATTGCCTGCACAGCGGAGGATATTGAGCGGGCTGCGGGCGTGATCCTGCCCGGCGTGGGCGCGTTTCCGGACGCAATGCGGGCGCTTGCCGCCTCCGGGCTGACGGCCGCGGTCAAGTGCGCGGCTGCGGAAAAGCCCTTTTTGGGCATTTGCCTGGGCATGCAGATGCTGTTCAGCGAATCGGACGAGATCCGTCCTTGTGCGGGGCTGGATCTGCTGCCCGGACGGATCGAGCGGATCAAAACAGATTTGAAGCTGCCGCAGATCGGCTGGAACGGGCTCAATATCCTGCGTCCGAACGCGCTTACCGCGGGTGTGAAAGACGGCGACTGCGTTTACTTTGTGCATAGCTTCATGGCAATGCCGAGAAACCCGAACGACCTTGCGTGTACGGCCGATTACGGTGCGGCGGTGCCCGCTATGGTCGCGCGCGGCAACCTGTTCGGCTGCCAATTCCATCCCGAAAAGAGCGGGGAAGTGGGGCTTAAAATCCTGCGCAACTTTGCAAAACTGACGGAGGCTTGACAGATGAGGATACTCCCAGCGATCGATTTAAAGGACGGGCAGTGTGTGCGCCTGCAAAAAGGCGATTATGCGACCGCACACAAAGTAGCCGAGGATCCCTGCGAAACGGCGCGGGGCTTTTTAAAAGCCGGTGCGGAACTGGTGCATATGGTCGATCTCGACGCTGCTAAGGACGGCTCCCACGCCAATTACGGCGTGGTCGAGCGCGTCATCCGGGAAACGGGTGCAAGGGTAGAGCTGGGCGGCGGTGTGCGGTCAATGGAAGACGTGGAGGCCGTGCTCGCGCTCGGGGTTTCGCGTGTGGTGATCGGCTCGGCGGCGGTGAAGAACCCGGGATTTGTGCGCAAAGCGGTGCGGAAATACGGCGAAAAAATCGCCGTCGGCATCGACGCGAAGAGCGGCACCGTGCGCACCGAGGGGTGGCTCAACGACAGCGGCGCGGATTTTTTGGCATTTGCAAGGCTGATGGAATCCTACGGTGTGCGCACCATCATTTTTACCGATATCGATAAGGACGGGATGCTTGCCGGCCCCAACTTTGAGCAGCTTGCGGCATTGCGCAGCGCGGTGTCGTGCGGTATCGTTGCGTCGGGCGGTGTGTCCACGCTGGATGATGTGAAAAGGCTTAAAGCACTTCGGATTGACGAGGCGATTGCCGGCAAGGCGGTCTATACAGGCGCGCTCGATTTGGCGGCGGCAATCAGGGAGGCGAGATAATGCTGGCAAAACGCATCATCCCGTGTCTGGACGTGAAAGATGGACGCGTGGTCAAGGGCGTCAATTTCGTCAGCCTGCGCGACGCGGGCGACCCGGTCGAGCTGGCCAAGTTTTATTCCCAGCAGGGCGCGGACGAGATCGTTTTTCTCGATATCACCGCGACCTCGGACGACCGCGCCACGATCGCGGACGTGGTGCGGCGCACCTGCCGTGAGGTATTCGTACCGGTGACGGTCGGCGGCGGCATCCGCACGGCAGACGATTTTCGGGACATCCTGCGCGCGGGGGCGGACAAAATATCGGTCAATTCGGCGGCGGTGAATAATCCGGGGCTGATCGACGCGGCGGCGGAAAAATACGGCAGCCAATGCGTGGTCGTCGCGATTGACGCGCGCAGAACGGGCAAAACGCCATCAGGCTTCGAGGTGTATGTTGCGGGCGGCCGCACGCCGACCGGGATTGACGCGGTCGCGTGGGCGAAAGAGGTCGATAAGCGCGGAGCGGGCGAGATATTGCTCACTTCGATGGATAAGGACGGCACCAAGTCCGGCTTCGATCTGGAACTGACCCGCGCGGTCGTAAACGCGGTTGGCATCCCGGTCATCGCATCGGGTGGCTGCGGCGCGCTCGCGCACTTTTCCGAGGTGTTTGAGCAAACCGGATGCGACGCGGCGCTCGCCGCCAGCCTGTTTCACTATGGCGAGCTGACCATATCCGAGGTCAAGCAGCATCTGAATCAAAAAAACATTCCGGTGAGGATTTAACATGGAGCTATCAAAATTTTTTGTGAAAAGCGATCTGGTTCCGGTCGTTTGTCAGGATGAGCGAAACGGCGAGGTGCTCATGCTGGGCTATGCCAATGAAGAGGCGCTTCGCCGCACGATGGAAAGCGGCACGGCTTGGTTTTTCTCTCGTTCGCGGCAAAAGCTGTGGAATAAGGGGGAGACCTCGGGAAACTTTATTTTCGTGTCAAAGATCCTGTCTGATTGCGACGACGATACGCTCATCTATCTCGGCACGCCCAAGGGGCCGGTCTGCCATACGGGCAGCCGCACCTGCTTTTACACCACGCTATGGGAGAAAGGAGAAGCATCCCGATGAATTCCTTTGAACAAATGGAGGCCGTTATCGCGCAGCGGCGCACGGAGCCGCAGGAGGGGTCATATACCTGCTACCTGTTTGAAAAGGGGCTGGATAAGATCTTGAAAAAAGTGGGTGAGGAGTGCGCGGAGACGATCATTGCGGCGAAAAACGGTGATAAGTCCGAGCTTGTCGGCGAGATCAACGACGTGTTTTACCACATGATGGTCATGATGAACGAATGCGGCGTGACGCTTGACGAGGTGTGCGCCGAAATGGACCGGCGCGCCGAAAAGATCGGAAACCTGAAACAGTTCCACGTTTCCGACCACAATAGCTGAAAACAGGAATCCCCCTGAACCTTCATTTTTGAACGGTTCAGGGGGATTCTGGCTCTTATAAGCAGGGACGGCGGAAAGGGTTGACATAGGACGCGCTGTCTGATAAGATACAACTGTACTAGAACACATAATACAGAACGGGCATTTGGAAAGGAACGTGGAAGCAATGGGATACCGGGAATTGGAACTCGAACGGCCGCGCAGATCGCCGCCGCGCCGCAGGCGGGTGAAAAGACGTCGCCGCTGGGGAAGAAAACTGCTATTATTGATTGTGGCGGCCTTCGTCCTCTGGTTTGGTCTGCGGCTGATGGGCGGCGCCTATGCGGTGAAGAACTGGCAAGCGCGCGGCATCGCCGTGCAGGAGGGGACGGCCGCCGCTCTCGTCCGGCTGTCGCTGAAGGACGGCCGTGTGCAGGAAATCTTGGACAAGCCCGAAGCCTATCCGCCCGCGTTCCTCGATATGCTTGCGAAAAACAGCGAGACGCTGGATTTTGTGCTCGGCTACCCGTCGCACCGGGAGGACCCGCCCCCACAGTCGCTTGACGAGCCGCTTGACAGCGTGCCGCTGCTGCTGCAATGGGATATGCGCTGGGGCTATCAGCCCTATGGGGAAAGCACGGTCGCGGTCAGCGGTTGCGCGCCGGCCAGCCTCGCCATGGCGGCGGCATATGTGACGGGAAACGCCTCCATCACGCCTTACAGCGTGGCGCAGACCGCCGCGCAGCAGGGCTATTACATACCCGGCGAGGGCACGAGCTGGGAGCTGATGAATATAGGCGCAGCGGCATTTGGTGTCGTTTGTGAACAGCTCTCGCTGGACAAAGCGCAGATCGACGCCGCGCTCACCGCCGGCCATCCAGTGATCTGCTCGATGCTGCCAGGCGATTTCACATCCTCCGGGCACTTTATCGTGCTGAGCGGCAAGGAGGACGGCGGCTATGCCGTGCGCGATCCCAACAGCCGCGAGCGGAGCGGGAAGGTTTGGAGCTATGACACGCTTTCCGGACAGATCGCCGCGCTGTGGAGCTGCCGCGCCGCTTAACGGGGCTTGTCCCCTGCGGAAAAACATGGTATGCTGATACCGAGGTGAGGAAAATGCGCAGAAAAGACCGGGAATTGACCGGACGGAAAAATATTGAGCCGATCTTGCAGGCTTGTAAGGTGTGCCGGGTAGCGATGATAAGCGGGGGAAAGCCCTACGTTGTGCCGCTGAACTTTGGCTACGAATGGGACGAGACCGGCCTGACGCTGTATTTCCACAGCGGGCTCAAGGGCAAGAAAATCGACGCACTGCGGGCAAACCCCGCCGTGTGCTTTGAGCTGGAGTGCGAGCACGGCGTGATCGACGGCGGTGACGTCGCCTGCAAATACAGCTATGCGTTCGCATCCATCATCGGCGAGGGTGTCATGCAGTTTGCGCACGACAATGCGGAAAAGCGCCATGGCTTCGACGTCATTATGCGGCATTTGACTGGGCGGGACGGCTGGAGCTATTCGGACGCGCATTTATCGGTGGCCGAGGTGTTCTGGGTGCACGCCGATTCGTTTGAGGCATCTTGCAAGAGGCAGAAGCCGGTATGAGCAGGCGCAGCACGAATCGTATCATCGCTGGTGTTGTGACGCTGACGCTGGTGGCCGCGACCGCGGCGGTGGTGGTGCTGGGGGTGCGGCACGCGTCAAGCGAAAGCGATCCTCCGGCAGAGATGCCGCCCGCGCAAGGGCTGCGGCCGCCCTCGTCTGAACAGTCGGACACTGTCGCGACACTGTGCGTCGCGGGCGATATCGTCGCGCATATGCCGCTGGTGAACGAAGCGCTGTCGGTGGGCGGCGGCAACGATTATGATTTTACTTATTTGTTTGAACAGGCGCGGCCATATTATGAGGCGGCGGACTATACGACCGCCTGCCTTGAAACCACGTTCAACGGGCCGCCGTATTCCGGCTTTCCGCAGTTCTGCGCGCCCGACGCGCTCGCTCGCGATTTAAAAGCGGTCGGCTTCGATCTGCTGTCCACCGTCGGCAACCACAGCCTGGACACGTATTACGACGGCCTTGCCCGCACGCTCGACGTGCTGGAACAGAACGGGCTTGACCATGTCGGCACCTACCGTACCCAGCAGGAGCGCGACACGGTCAAAATCGTCGATATCGGCGGCATCAAGACGGCCTTTCTGGGCTATACCTACGGCACCAACGGCCTGCCGTTGGGCGAGCATCCTTACGCGGTGAACGTCTACGCGACCGACTATATGGAGGACAGCACGGAAGTCGATTATGAGATGATCCGGCGCGATTTGGAAGCTGCGAAGGCGCAAAAACCGGACTGCATCGCCGTATATATGCACTGGGGACAGGAATACAGCACGACGCCGAGCGAGCAGCAAACAGCGCTTGCCGATTTCCTATTTGAAAACGGCGCGACACTGGTGCTTGGCGGGCATGTGCACGTGCCGCAGCCGATGGAACTGCGCGCGCTTCCGGATGGGCGGACAGGCTTTTTGTGCTATTGCCTCGGAAATCTGATCTCCAACCAGCACGATCCCTATACCAACCTGACCGCCGCGGTCAACATTGAGTTGACGAAGGATGGCAAGACGGGCGCGGTCACGGTCAGCGGATGCGAGTATATCCCGATGTATATGATGCACGCGGACGCGTCGAACGAAAACCGGTACCGGCTGCTTGATATTCACAAAACGATGCAGGCCTATGAAAACGGCGACCAGTCGATCATTGGGCCCAATAATTACGAAAATTTGAAAAAGGGCTTAAATGATCTGCACGCGATCATGAGCCCCGACGAAAAGCTGAAATAAAAAGAAACGCTGCGAAAGCAGCGTTTCTTTTTATAAAAGAGGAAAAACAGGTTTCAGCGTTTTACAAATTTGCTGCGTGGCGCGCGGCAGATCGGACAGATATAGTCATCCGGGATCTCATCCGACAGACGGACATAGCCGCATACCGTGCATTTCCAGCCTGCGTTGGCGTCCAGCTCGTGATAGACGGGGGCGGCGGGCGGCACATCGGCGCCGCGGGTTTCATATTCCTTGACGGTCAGGCAGTCGCCTTCGTCGAGTAGCTCAGCATCGGCCAGCTCGCAGATAAAGAGCGTGTGCGTGCCGACAGCGACCTGCTCCAGCACCTTGAACGCCAGTCTCGCAACCATGTCTTTTTTCAGAAACGGACAGCCCTGTGCATCGGTTTCAAACGGGAAAGACGCAAATTTGTCCACCGCCCGGCCGGATTTGTAGCCAAATTCGTTTACGATTTCCTTGGGGCAGTCCTTGCCGAGCAGCGTGACGGCGAGCACGCTGGATTTTTTGATAGCGGCGCAGGTGGCGGAATCATTGTGCAACGAAAGCGAAAACTTTTGCGGAGACGAGGACGTAACCTGATGCAATGAGTTTACAATACAGCCAAAATTTTTGCCCTCCGCCGCAGTCGAGGCCAGCGTAAGGCTATAATTGAGCTTTTTGAGAGCCTTTGTATTCATTTGATATTCCTCCTTATAAATGAAAATAATTCCTAATTACAAACTTATATTAACAAATGAGCAGATAGAAAACTAGAGCAATTATCCACAAAAAGGAATGCATTTATTTGGGGAATTAGAACACATTTTTGATGCTGGCCTCGTCCAGCTCGGGCAAATGGGCCAGTTGGGAAAGCAGTTCGGCCCGCTCGATGGCCAGTTCGCGGTCTTCGCCCACATCACGGGCTTTGATGGCACGCGCGAAGAGGCGGTCGGTCTGGTCGAGTTCCTCGTGCATAAGCAGCGCGCCGAACAAAGACTGCGCCTCCGACCATTGTTTCTGTGCGCTGTCGAGGTCGTCCTGCTGCACGGCTTGTTCGATCTGGCCGACCACACGCTCCAGCGACCGGTCGCTCCAGACACAGCCGGCGAGCAGGACGGCGAGCAGAATAAGGGCGATCAGTGGTCTGCGCATATTAGTTCGCCTCCTTTGGCTGGATAAAGACGTTGCCGCAGTCGTCGAGCGTCATGAGGAACACGTCGGCAACCGTATAACCTTGGTTTTTGAGCTGGTTCTCGACCTCTTTGGCTTCCTTGTGAAGCAACTGAAGCGAGCGCTGCACCAGCTTGCCGTCGGACACGACGACGACCGGCAGGCCTTGGTCCTTGGGGGTCAGATTCAGCATTTCCGCAGTCACGGGCTGCTGCGGCTGCTTGAGAACGATCGACAGCGTGCCGTCAGGCTCGATCACGCCGTATTTTACGTCGGACACCGAGGCGACGCCCTGCTTGCGCAGCGTTTCAATGATTTCGTCGGTTGTCAGGCGCATCTGCCGCATTTTTTGGATGTCCAATTCGCCCTTTTTAATGATGATGGCGGGCTGCCCGTTGATCAGGCGCCGGAAGCGGCGGCTTTTCATTGCAAAATAACTCATGAAGATTTCTAGGATGATGAGCGCCGCGATCGGCACCAGCCCGGCGAACAGCGGGATGCCCAGATCCTGCATTGGAATGGCGGCAAGATCAGAAATCAGAATCGTGATGACCAGTTCGGACGGGTCCAGCTCGCCGATCTGCCGTTTGCCCATGACGCGCACGGCGGCGACAACGGCAAAATATAATATGACGGTTCGTAGAAGCGGTACAGACATGGAAAGCAGCCTCATTTCGGATAGATTCCCGGTTAGTATGGCGTTTTCCGTGCAGTTCATTCGCGTAAGAAAGGTTTTGCACAAAGAAAAATAAAAATCACGGTTGACAATTATATGCCGCCGCTTTATAATGATAAAGTAAATTCAAATACCAACAAAGTGCGATGACCGGGAAAAGTAGCGTCCGGAATCCTGCAGAGAGCTGTCGGCTGGTGAAAGACGGCGGAGGATGGAACGTGCGAAAGTCTCCCCGAGAGCAGTATGGCTGAAATGGGATGAAACAGGGCCCTGTGTAAGCCGTATCGTCTGACCCGCGTTATCCGGTCGCAAAGTGGTCGCGCGGGACGCGCGGCAAAAAGAGTGGTACCGCAGAGGTTTAAGTCTTTGTCTCTTTAAGAAGAGACAGGGGCTTTTTTTATTGGCAAACAGAGAAAGGAGGCGGATTCGCATGGTAAAGAACGGTTCGGAGATTTTGGTGGAGGTATTGGTAGAGCAGGGTGTCGATACGATTTTCGGCTATCCCGGCGGCTCGGTCCTCAATATCTACGATGCGCTCTATCAGAACAGCGGCCGCATTCGACATATTTTGACCGCCCACGAACAGGGCGCATCCCACGCGGCGGACGGCTACGCCCGTTCGACCGGCAAGACCGGTGTGTGTCTTGCGACTTCGGGACCGGGCGCGACCAACCTGGTCACCGGCATTGCGACTGCGTACATGGATTCGATCCCGATGGTCGCGATCACCGGCAACGTCGGCACTTCGCTGATCGGGCGGGACTCGTTCCAAGAGGTCTATATCGCCGGCATCACCATGCCGATCACCAAGCACAATTTCGTTGTGCGCAATGTGGAGGAACTGGCCGACACGCTGCGCGACGCGTTCCGCATCGCCAACACCGGCCGCCCCGGCCCGGTGCTCGTCGATATCCCGAAAGACGTGACCGCCGCGACCTGCGAATACATACCGGGCGCGCCGCTCCCCATCGAGGAGCCGCCGGCGGCTCCCGAAGCGCAAGTGCGCGAGATCGCGGCGCTCATTAATGCGTCCGAACGCCCGGTCATCTACTACGGCGGCGGCGTGGAGCTGTCGGATGCGAGCGAGGCGCTGTTTGCGCTGATGCAGAAGGCCGATATTCCGTCCGCGCATACGATGATGGCCATTGGCTGTATTCCGGACAGCGAGCCGCTCAGTCTCGGCATGATCGGTATGCATGGCACGGTTTCCGCCGACTGGGCGGTTGAACGGTCCGACCTGCTGATTTGCCTCGGCGCGCGTTTTTCCGACCGCGTGGCGACCGATACGCGTCGCTTCGCGCCGGACGCGAAGATCGTCCATGTGGACATTGACGCGGCGGAGATCAACAAGAATATCGGAGTGGACGTTTCCGCGGTCAGCGACGCTTCGAAGTTCCTGACCGCCGTGCTGCCGCTTGTAGAGCCTGCAAAGCACGACGCGTGGCGCGCGCAGATCGAAGAATGGCGCGTCAAGCTCGACTATAAGCCGAAAGACGACGAATCTGTCATCCACCCGCACCAGCTTCTGCGCACGCTCGCGGAGGAAACGCCGGAGGATACGATCATCGCCACCGACGTTGGACAGCATCAGCTTTGGTCCTCGCAATACAATTACCGCAAGCATGTGCGGCAATTCCTGACCTCGGGCGGCCTCGGTACCATGGGCTTCGGCTACGGCGCGGCCATCGGCGCGCAGTTTGCCTACCCGGACAGGACGGTCGTCCACATCACGGGCGACGGCTCGTTCCACATGAACCTGAACGAGATGGTCACGGCGGTCTCTTACGACCTGCCGATCATCACCGTCATTATGAATAACCGCGTGCTGGGCAATGTCCGCCAGTGGCAGACCATGTTCTATGGCAAGCGCTACTCCGCGACCGACCCGCAGCGCAAAACCGATTATGTGAAGCTTGCCGAGGCATTCGGCGCGCGCGGCTGCCGCGTGAGCAATATCGCCGAGCTGCGCGCCGCACTGGTCGAGGCGCGAAAGCGTAAAGGCCCGTTTATAATCGACTGCCTGATCGACAAGGACGAGCGCGTGCTGCCCATGATCCCGGCGGGCGGCACGATCGACGACATGGTCGTGGACTGAGGAAAGGAGAAAAGAAATGCAAAAATATATCCTTTCCGTGACCGTCCGCAACAATGCGGGTGTTCTGGCTCGCGTGTCCAGCCTGTTCGGACGGCGCGGCTACAACATCGATTCGCTGACCGTTTCGGCGACCACCGATCCCAAGATCTCCCGCATGTCGATCGTCGTCACGGGCGATGAGCCGATTTTGGAGCAGATCATCAAGCAGGTTTCCAAGCTCGAGGAAGTAATTCTGGTCGAGCATTTGCAGGAGACGGATTCCTATTGCCGCGAGCTGGTTTTCGTCAAGCTCGCCGCTGAGGACGCCGCCGCGCGCGACGCGGTGCGGCAGGTCGCAGAGGTGTACGGCGCGCAAATCATCGAGACGACAGGTCACAGCATGATCGTCGAACTGACCGAGGTGCCCAGCCGTATCGACGCGTTCCTCGCGGTTGTCGCAAACTTCCGGGTCAAGGAAATGTGCCGTTCGGGCGTTACCGCGATCCTCAGATAACCTCAGGTTTCTCAATACATTTTATATACATACTTAGGAGGAAACAACAATGGTAAAGATGTACTATGATTCGGACTGCAACCTGTCCCTGCTCGACGGCAAGACCGTTGCCATCATCGGCTTTGGCTCGCAGGGCCACGCGCACGCGATGAACCTCAAGGATTCGGGCGTCAACGTCGTCGTCGGCCTGCGTCCGGGTTCGGGGCACGAAAAGAAAGCCAAGGACTACGGCCTGACCGTCATGACCCCGGCAGAGGCCGCCAAGGCGGGCGACATCGTCATGATGCTCGTGCCGGATGAGAAGCAGGCCGATATCTATAAGAGCGATATCGAGCCGGGCCTCAAGCCGGGCAACGTTCTGGCGTTTGCGCACGGCTTCAACATCCACTTTAAGCAGATCGTGCCCCCGGCAGACGTCGACGTCATTATGATCGCGCCCAAGGGCCCCGGCCACACGGTCCGCTCGCAGTACCTCGAGGGCCACGGCGTGCCCGATCTGGTGTGCGTGCACCAGAACGCTTCGGGCAAAGCGATGGATATCGCGCTGGCCTATGCCTGCGGCATCGGCGGCGGCCGCGCGGGCATTCTGGAGTCCACGTTCCGCGCCGAGACCGAGACCGACCTGTTCGGCGAGCAAGCTGTCCTGTGCGGCGGCGTGTGCGAGCTGATGAAAGCCGGCTTTGAGACCCTGGTAGAGGCTGGTTACGCGCCCGAGAACGCTTATTTTGAGTGCGTGCACGAAATGAAGCTGATCATTGATCTGGTCAATGAGGGCGGCTTTGCCAAGATGCGCTACTCGATCTCCGACACCGCGGAGTACGGCGATTACCGCACCGGCAAACGCATTATCACCGAGGAGACCCGCAAGGAGATGAAGAAGATCCTGCGCGAGATCCAGGACGGCACGTTTGCTTCCGAGTGGATTCAGGAGAACCGCGCGGGCGGCCGCGCCAAGTTCCTCGCGACCCGCCAGGTCGAAAGCGAATCCCTGCTCGAGGAGACCGGCAAGAAGCTGCGCGGCCTGATGAGCTGGCTGAAGAAATAAGACGAAAACCGCACGGAGGGCGGACGGTGCGAGCCGTCCGCCCTTGCTTTCAAAGAGGAGGTATATCCCAATGTCCAAAAGAAGCGACAATATCGTAGCGGGCGCGGAGCGCATGCCAAACCGCTCGCTGCTGCGTGCCTGCGGCCTGACCGATGAGGAAATGTCCCGCCCGATCATCGGCGTGGTGTCGGCGCACTCGGAGATCATCCCGGGGCATATCAACCTGGATAAGATCGCGGACGCGGCCAAGGCCGGCGTACGCATGGCGGGCGGCACGCCCATCATGGTTCCAGCCATCGGCGTGTGCGACGGCATCGCCATGGGGCACATCGGCATGAAATATTCACTGCCCAGCCGCGAGCTGATCGCGGACAGCGTGGAAACGCTCGCGCAGGCGCACCAGTTCGACGGCCTCGTGCTCATCCCGAACTGCGACAAGATCGTGCCCGGCATGCTGATGGCCGCAGCGCGGCTCAACATCCCGTCGATCGTCATTTCGGGCGGCCCGATGCTGGCCGGACGGTACGACGGCGAGGAGATCTCGCTTTCCAAGACGTTTGAGACGGTCGGCGCGTACAAGGCCGGTCTGATTGGCGACGAAAAGCTTCACGAATGCGAACTCGGCTCGTGCCCGGGCTGCGGCTCGTGCTCGGGCATGTACACGGCGAACTCGATGAACTGCCTGAGCGAAGCCATCGGCATGGCGCTGCCCGGCAACGGCACGACCCCGGCCGTGCACGCCGCGCGCATTCAGCTCGCCAAGCGCGCGGGCATGCAGATCATGGAACTGGTCGAAAAGGATATCAAGCCCCGCGATATCCTGACCCCTGCGGCGTTCCGCAACGCGCTCACCTGTGAAATGGCCATCGGCTGTTCGACTAATTCAGTGCTGCACCTGCTCGCGCTTGCGCATGAGGCGGGCGTCGCGCTCGATTTGAACACGCTCAACGAGCTTTCGGCGGGGGTGCCGAACATCTGCCATCTCGCGCCCGCCGGCCCGCACCATATCGAGGAACTGTATCTGGCGGGCGGCGTGCCGGCGATTATGAAGGAGCTGACCAAGCGCGACCTGCTCGACCTGACGCTGCCGACCGTCACGGGCAAGACCGTGGGCGAAAACCTTGCAGGCGTTATAAACAAAAACCCCGAGGTCGTGCGTCCGCTCGAAAGCCCCTACTCCGAGACCGGCGGCATCGCCGTTTTGTGGGGCAATATCGCGAAAAACGGCTGTGTGGTCAAGCGCAGCGCGGTCGCGCCCGAAATGATGGTGCACGAGGGTCCCGCCCGCGTGTTCGACAGCGAGGACGACGCGATTGAAGCCATTTATGGCGGCAAGATCGTCAAGGGCGACGTGGTGGTCATCCGCTACGAGGGCCCCAAGGGCGGCCCGGGTATGCGCGAGATGCTCAACCCGACCTCGGCGCTTGCCGGTATGCAGCTCGATAAGGACTGCGCGCTGATTACGGACGGCCGCTTCTCCGGCGCGTCCCGCGGCGCGTCCATCGGGCACGTATCGCCCGAGGCGGCGGCGGGCGGCGAGATCGCGCTCATTGAGGAGGGCGACCTGATCGTCATCGACATCCCGGCGAACAGCGTGAACGTCAAGGTGTCCGATGAGGAACTGGAAAAGCGCCGCGCGAAATTCACGCCGCGCGAGCCTAATATCAAGACCGGCTGGCTGGCGCGCTATGCGCGCATGGTCACCTCGGCGGATAAGGGCGCGGTATTAGAGTAAAAAGGAATCCCCCGGCTTCTGCCGGGGGATTCTTTTATTTTTGCGGCGGGAATGCGTCTGCCGCTTGCCGCTTTTGATGGAATCTGCTATAATAAATCCAAATGAGAAAAGGACGGGAATACCATGCTGACAGAGGCCAAAAAAGAGTTTATCGAATTCATGATGAGCGCGGATGTGTTGCGCTTTGGCGATTTTACGACCAAATCCGGCCGCAAGACCCCGTATTTCGTCAATACGGGCAACTATAAGACCGGCCTGCAGTCCTCGCGGCTGGGCGAGTTCTACGCCGCGCTCGTCAAGGAAACGGTGGGGGACGCGTTCGACGCGATGTTCGGCCCGGCCTATAAGGGCATCCCGCTGGCGACCTCGGTCGCGGGCGCGCTCGCGCGGATGTACGGCATCGACAAGCCGTTTTTCTTCAACCGCAAGGAGGCCAAGGATCATGGCGAGGGCGGCTCGATCGTCGGCTATAAGCCGCAGGACGGCGACCGCGTCATCATTATCGAGGACGTCATCACGGCGGGTACGGCTATCCGCGAGACCATGCCGGTCTTGCAGAGCTGCGCGGACGTGCAGGTGACCGACATGTTCATCTCGGTCAACCGCTGCGAGGTTGGCACCACCCCGGGCAAGACCGCGGTCATGGAGGTTGGCGAGGAGTTCGGCATCCGCGTGCACGCGCTTATCACCGTGCAGGATATCCGCGAATACCTCGCGCAGCACGGCGGCTATGACGAAATTTTGCCGCGCATGGATGCCTATATGGAGCAATACTGCGTGTTTTAAAAGAAAAGGGCGTTCCCGCACCGGGAACGCCCTTTTTATACTCTTTTACAGCGTTTTGAGGAACTGCCGCATGCGCAGGCAGGCCTCGCGCAAATGGTTCATCGAATAGGAATAGGAAATGCGGACGTGCCCCTCGCCGCTGTCGCCAAAGGCGTTGCCGGGAACGACCGCGACCTTCTGCTCGCGCAGCAGGCGCTCGCAGAACTCCTCGGAGGAAAGCCCGGTCGATTCGATGGAGGGGAACATATAAAACGCGCCCTCAGGCTCAAAGCAGTCCAGCCCCATGCCGCGTAGCTCGCCCAACAGATAGCGGCGGCGCAGGTCGTACTGCTCGCGCATGCGCGCGATGTCCTCCTCGCCCGTGCGGATGGCCTCGATGCCGGCAAACTGCGCGGTCGTCGGCGCGGACATAATGCCGAACTGGTGGATTTTGCAGATCGGCTTCATCAGCTCCTTGGGGCCCATCGCCCAGCCGAGCCGCCAGCCGGTCATGGCATAGGACTTGGAAAACCCATCCACCACGATGGTGCGCTCCTGCATGCCCGGCAGCTCGGCAAAGCATACGTGCGGCTCGCTGCCGTAGGTCAGGCTGCAATAAATTTCGTCCGAAATCACGAGGATGTTGGTGTCCCGCAGCACGGCGGCGATTCCCTCAAGCTCGTCCCGGGTCATGATCGCGCCGGTCGGATTGTTGGGGTAGGGCAGCACCAGCACCTTGGTTTTGGGCGTGATGGCCGCGCGCAGGCGGTCGGGCGTCAGCTTGAAATGGTCCTCCGCGCTCGTGGGAAGCGGCACGGGTATGCCGCCCGCCATCTGGGTCAGCGGTGTGTAGCATACGAACGACGGCTCGGGGATGAGCACCTCGTCGCCCACGGAGAGAAAGGCGCGCAGCGCGTTGTCGATGGCTTCCGACCCACCGACGGTCACGAGAATCTCCTTTTCGGGATCATAGCAGAGCTGGTACTTGCGGCGGGTCAGCGCGGCGATCTGGCTGCGCAGCTCAGCAAGGCCCCAGTTAGAGGTATAAAAAGTCTGTCCCTTTTCGAGCGACTGGATGCCCGCGCGGCGGATCTGCCAGGGGGTCTCAAAGTCGGGCTCGCCTACGCCGAGCGAAATGGCGTCCTGCATGGTCGACACGATATCGAAAAACTTGCGGATGCCAGAGGGCTTGACGATTTTGACGCGGTCGGACAGAAGCTGCTCGTAGTCTACCATGAAAGCATGACCTCTCTCTTATCCCCGGAGGAAGGATCGAATTCGACGCTTTGCTCCTTGTATTTTTTTAGGATGAAGTGCGTGCCGGTCGACAGTACATGCTCCATCGGCGCGAGCTGCTCGGACACAAAGCGCGCGACCTCGCGCATCGAGCGGCCGCGGATGATGACGGTAAGGTCGAAGCCACCCGACATCAGATAGACGCTCTCGACCTGATGATGCGAGCAGATCTGGCGGGCGATCTCGTCAAAGCCCATGCCTTTCTGGGGCGTGATCTTGACTTCGATGAGCGCGGTCACGTCCTCATTCGAGGTCTTGTCCCAGTCGACGATCGTTTTATAGCCAAGGATCGTGTTGTTTTTCTCATATGCCCGCAAGGTTTCGGCGACCTCGTCTTCGGTCGCGCCCGTCATAGCGGCGAGCTGTGCGGGGGTAAGCCGCGCGTCCTGGCAGAGCAGGCCGAGCAGTTTTTCGGGGTTATTCATAACGAAAATCCTCCCTGCAAAAAAAGATATCCCTATTATACACCACATTTAGCGTTTTCGTAAAGAGAAAATGCAAAATGCGGTTGCGCAACGGGCGGAAACGCGGTACAATAGCAAATAGGAAGGTAGGTGCCCAAACCATGGCATTCACAGGCTTTTCCGCAGAGGGCATCGACCTGCTGCAGCTTAACCGCCTGCAAAATAACAAGGAATTTTACGAAGCGAACAAGGAAGAGATCAAAGCGCTCGGCATCCAGCCCTTTCATGACCTGATCGAAGCGATGACGCCCACTATGCTGGAGATCGACCCGCTGTTCGTCACCATACCGTCGCGCATGGTATCGCGCGTGCGCCGCGATACACGCTATACGACTGACAAAACGCTGTACCGTGCAAACCTCTGGATGTATTTCCGCCGCCAGCGTGAGTATCCGCACGAATCCATGCCATTTTATTATGTGGAGGTCGGCCCGGAATCGTGGGGCTACGGCTGCTGGGGCTGCTTTGGCAAGGGCGAGATGGCCGAGGTGCGCGAAATGATCCTGCATGAGGACAAATTGTTCCAGGAAGCGAAAAAAGCGCTCGACGGATGTCCGGCGTTCTCGCTCGCGGGCGATTTATTTAAGCGTCCCAAGCATCCCGGCGCAAAAGCTGAATATCAGCCTTGGCTGAACCGCAAAAACTTGGGCGCGGATTATACCGAGACAGACGATTTTGCGCCCGTGTTGGATGGAACGTTTCTCGCCTCCATGCTGGAGGGCTTCCGGAAGCTTACGCCGTTTTACCGTCTGCTGGTGGCGGCGAAAGAGCGCGCGGAGGCCGCACCGAGGGAGGCTGTCCGATGAAATATATGGCGATCGACTTCGAGACGGGCAACGCCTCGCCCCTGTCGGCGTGTTCTATCGGCGTCGCCGTGTTTGAGGATGGCGGGCCCGTGGAAAGCGAAGCCTATCTCATCCGCCCGCCGGACGAGGTCGGCAGGTTTCACTGGGGCAATATCCGGGTGCATGGCATTAAAGAACGCATGGTGGCAGACGCGCCGCCGTTTGATCTGGTCTGGCGGCACATCGCGCGCCGCGCGGATGGCGGTGTGCTGGTCGCGCACAACGCGATGTTCGATACCGCCGTATTGTGTGCGTGCCTGTCGTATTACCGCATGCCCATGCCGGACTGCGATTACCTGTGCACGGTCAAGGTCGCGCAGCGGGTATGGCCGGATCTGCCCAACCATAAGCTGAATACAGTGTCTGAGGCATTGGGTATTGCGCTAAACCATCATGAGGCCGGCTCGGACGCGCGCGCTTCGGGGCTGATCCTGCAGGCGGCTCTGCGGGAGACCGGCAGCGCGGACGCCGCGCAGCTCGCCGAAAAGATCGGCATGCGGCTCGGCCGCATCTCCTGCGCCGGGAAGACGGCGTGCAGCATTGCAAAAACCGGGCGTACGCCCGCCAAACATGTGTAAAAAAGGAGAGTACGACCTATGAAAAACTACATTCCCGACATCGACCGCGACGCTGTCCGCGCCCGTGCCGAGCAGATGCTCGCCTATGCAAACGACGCGAAAGACTGTGCAAGCCGCTGGACCGGCCTTGCTATGGACAAGGCGCACGGATTTTCCATCTTTGATTTCGCCATGCTCAAGGTATGCCTGCTGTCACTCGGCCTGTGGCTGGGCGCGTGCTTTGCAAAATTCTTTAAGAAATTCCGCGGGGCGCTGTTCGTGCTGTTCGCGGCGAGCTGGATGTATCTTTTCTGGCGCATCTTTTTTGAAGACGAAGACTAATTCGCCCCATCCGCGGGCAGGGAAGGAGTGCGGCTGTGCACGACCCAACACCGGAAAAACCTAAAAAGCAAGCCGAACAGGGACACTACTTTCAATGGGGGCTGACTGCGTTTTGCGTGATCGTCGCCAGTATTCTGGTGTTTTTCCTGCTGTTCCGGCTGAGCGGCGTGATGTCGGTCATCAAAAAGATTATCGGCATTCTCAAACCGTTTATTTATGGCTTTGTCATGGCCTATCTGCTGCTTCCGATATTCAACGCGCTGTACCGCTGGTCGCGGCCAAAATTCAGCGCGAGGTTTAAAAACGGCGTCGGCATCGCAAAAGGCTTTTCAAGCATTATGGCGCTGCTGTGCGGCGTGATCGTCGTCGGCGGGCTGCTATGGATGGTGCTGCCGCAGTTTGTATTAAGCATTTTTTCGCTGCTCAACTCCATGGAAACATACTTGGATGAGATCTCGCAGTGGGTGGCGGCGCTTTTGAAGGATAATCCGCTTATCGAACGCAATTTCCTGCAGCTTTATGACCAGCTTTCCAATCAGATCGTCAACTGGGTGCAGAATATCGCGCTGCCGCAGCTCGTGGAGCTGATGACTGGCGTGATGAGCACCGTTTCGGTGCTGTTCGATTTCCTGATCGGTATTATTATCACCCTCTATATCCTAAACAGCAAGGACACCTTTTGCGCACAGGCTAAAAAAGCGTCTTACAGTTTGCTCTCTGTCAAGCGCGCCAATCAGGTGATGAGCCGCGTGAACCATCTGCACCGTGTCTTTGGCGGCTTTATCACGGGTAAACTGATCGATTCGCTGATCATCGGCGTGCTGTGTTTTATCGGCCTAAGCCTTTTGAACAGCTTTGGCGTATTGAGTATTTCTGAGTATATTGTGCTGATTTCGGTCGTCATCGGCGTGACCAATATCATCCCGTTTTTTGGGCCGTTCATCGGCGCGATCCCAAGCGTGATTCTGATTGCGGTCATCAGCCCGGTGCAGGCGCTGTATTTTATCATTTTTATCGTTATTCTGCAGCAGTTTGACGGTAATATCCTGGGCCCGAAAATCCTGGGCGATTCCACCGGGCTTTCGAGTTTTTGGGTTATGTTTGCCATTTTGGTGTTTGGCGGCGTATTCGGCTTTGTCGGCATGGCGGTTGGCGTGCCGCTGTTCGCGGTGCTGTACAGCATCCTAACCGAGCGCTTTAATCATTTGCTGAAGAAGCGCGGCCTATCCACGAATACGAACGATTACCGGGGGGCGACCCGCCTCGACCCGGAAACCGGAGAATTTGTTGAAGCAAAAGAAGAGTTCCGGCCGGTTTCCAAAAAAGAACGCCGCAAAGCGGATCAAGAGCAGGCGGCACGGGAAAATAAAAAATAGAGAACAAAAAACCAGCGGATTTATCCGCTGGTTTTTCTTTTTAAATGGTGAACGAACGGTTTGAAAGCTGGAGTTCATCGTCAACTGCACGCATTGCGTCGACGATTTGCTGACAAAAACCGGGCGTGTAGCGGTGCTGCGGCAAAACAATATTGATTCCCGCGCTGTTATCTTGTAATGCGACCGCCAAACAATAAGCGTCCATTTCAGGTTCAAACTTTAAACAGTATCCATCCCGCCGTATATCATTACAGTTTTGCAGGTAAGCGGCAGGGATATCGATGCCACGGTTGGCCAGCACGAGCAAGCCTATGGCGGAATTATAGTATTCGTCCATATTGCCGACTACGGAGGTCATGCGGTAAGGTTTGGACGGCTCGGACTTGTCTATGTAAATCACTTTGTCATCCCGAACAATGCCCAGATGAAACGTTTCGTTGAATTGGCGCGTAAGGGAGACCAGATGCGGATGTACAGAGGCGATCAACTGCTGTTCTACATTAAAACTGAGCGCATAGTGGAACAGGCGGTAGCCGAGGATATAGCGTCCGGCTTCATTTTTTTGAAGAAGCTTCCAGTGCTCCAGTGTTGTGCAAAAGCCGTGCAGCGTGGTGATGGGCAGCCTCATGACCTTGCTGAGCTCGCTTAAGGTATACTCTCCGGGATGCTGGGCGATGGTATCCAGCAGCAATACCGTGCGGTCTACGGATTGAATTGTTTTCATCTTAGCACCTCGGCTTTGCAAACGGATAAAAGGAAAGCCCCTGATGATCCGTCAAGGGCTTAGGGGCTTATTTGGATGGTTTGGCGTCTGCCGGCCGTTCATAGCTGGAAAAGAAATCGGTCGGGTATTGATCTTTGAGACCATACGACTCGGTCAGGTGGCTGATGATGATATTGGTGGCCAGATCTTCATCATAATTCATTAGCGCTTCGGCAATTTCAAAATGCTGGCGCACATGCTTAAACTCGTCAGAAACAGAGTTGGGATGGGTCAAAAGGATAAACTGGACACGCAGATATAATTCTTTTTGAAACTTAACCAAGAGATCGTTGCGTGAAATTTTGGCAAGCTCCAAGTGGAAGTCGCAATCATGCTGGATCTGAGTCAAACGGTCCTGCGCCCCAAGCGCGTTGGAGCATTTTTCAGCGAGTTCAACCAGATGCAGGAAATCCGCACGGCTGCCGTAGAGCGAGGCCAGCTTGACCGCCGTTGTATCAAAGGATACGCGCAGCGTGCCAATCTCGCGGATCTCATCGGCTGAATAGTCCTTGACAAGCGCAAATCGGTTGGGGAAAATTTCGATCAGACCTTCGTTGGCGAGTTGGCGCATGGCATCGCGCACCGGTGTGCGGCTGATACCAAACTGCTCTGCAATTTTTGTTTCCGGTATTTTCTGGCCGGGCTGCAGCTGCTGTGTCATGATCAGCGACAAAATATGATTATAAGCGGGTTCAATCAACCCAACAGAAGTTTTAGACATCGATGAGCTCCTTTGTGTTTGAATTTGCCATCTTGTATTATTTTTATTATAACACGATTATAAAAAAAGAAAAGTGTTTTCCTGGAATAAAATGCATATTTGTTTAATAAAACCGAAAAAATGTCCGTTAACCGTTTCCAAAACCTGTTGTTAATGTAAAAGATCAAAAAGATTTCACAGGATGAGGAAAAAAGAACCAGTTTACGCAGGTTTTATTAAATACTAATAAATAAAACGCAGGTTTTTAATAGAATTCAACAATTTATAACGGACAATACACAAAAATACACAAAAATAAACAATGAAATTCTAATAAATGAAGTGAGAAAACCGTGGTTTCGCCTTGCAAAATATGTCTATATTCGATACAATTAAATTCGTAAATAACGTATTCAGTTCGATAATTACGAAAAAAGGGGAACGGGTATGAGGATGAATTACGAGACACCGGAATTACAGATGGACCTCGTGAACAGATTTATAGAAATATGTGAATGGCTGGAGTATGGACATCCGATTTCGGAAGTTTTGCAGCGTCTGATTAAATTTGATGTCGATCAGCTGGAACTGCTATGCAAAAATGCCCGAATAGGAGAAAGAAAAGCACAGTTTGGCATACTTTCAATGCAAAGCCTGGTTGTGATTGAGGAATATTGCTCTCTGGTGCGTGTGCAGGATCGTGTATGCGCCGCAGTACGAAGCGCCTGAAGTCCCCGATGCACCCTGCGAAGGATTTTCGTAGGGTGCATTTTTATGTATACATCTGATATAATTATAAAATATAAATTGCATACAATATATTGACATATAATTAAGAGTGCTATATGATAATTGAAAAGGCACAGGAACCGTTATGGTAAGCTGCTGCGGGTGCGGAAAGGAGGAGAAATGCAAGTCGAGGTCATGCTGAAATATGGCGGGCATTTTGCTGCGCAGACGGGGTGCGCGCAAGAGCCGCTCGAAGTGGATGAACAGGTAGAGGCCGCATGCGAGCAAGTGCAGCGTTTTGTGCAGCAGCGGTATCAGATCTGTCCGCCATACATCCTGCTGGTCGGAAACCAGCATATGATCGGCGCCTGCAAAAAGCGGAAAGATCAGCCGCTGCAACGGGGAGAGGTGTTTCAACTGCTTCCGTTTGTTTCAGGAGGCTGAGTACAATCAGTGAGGTGATGAAATGAAAGGCTATGCCGGCCAAATCCTGCATGTGGATTTGACAAAAGGACAGTGCTGGGTGGAAAAACCGGAAGAAGGCTTTTACCGTTCATATCTGGGCGGGAGCTGTCTAGGTACGTATTATGTTTTAAAAGAATCCCCGAAAGGCTGCGACCCGCTGGGACCGGAAAACGTAATCGTTTTCTCGGTGGGCCCGGTGACCGGGGCGAGCCTCAGCGGCGCGGCGCGGCACGCGGTAACAGCAAAATCACCGCTCACAGGCTCCATCGGCGCGAGCGAAGCCGGTGGATACTGGGCGCCCGAACTAAAAAAGGCCGGGTTTGACGCGGTCGTGATCAAGGGACGCGCATCCGTGCCGCAATACCTATGGATTCATAATGGCTCCTACGAATTGCGGGATGCGTCCGCCTTGTGGGGCAAGACCACAGGCGACGTACAGCAGATGATCCGGGAAGAGCTGAACGACAAAAACATTCGCGTCGCACAGATCGGTCCGTCCGGCGAAAACGGCTGTATGTACGCCAATATCGTAAATGAACTGGCGCATTTCAATGGGCGCGGCGGTCTGGGTGCGGTGATGGGTTCGAAAAACCTGCGCGCGATTGCGGTGCGCGGTACCGTCCAGGCAGAGTTTGCGGATGCCGCGGGGCTGATGGCGCTGGCCAAACGCGGTGCACAGCAGGTTTTGAACGAGGCGGGCCCGGCGGGCTTTAAGCAGGAAGGTACGAACAACTGCGTCAACGCACACATCGGCTTGGGTGGCTTGCCGACGCGCAACTGGTCGTCCGGCGTGTTCGAGGGGCAGGATGACCTGACGCCAAAAGCATGGGAAAGCGTCATAAAACCCGGCACCTGTTTTGCCTGCGTACAAAGCTGTAAGCGCCATGTCGACCCGAAAAAGGTGGCGCCGGACGTATTAGACGCGCGGTATGGCGGACCGGAATACGAAACGGTCGGCATGTGCGGTTCAAACCTGTGCATTTCTGATAAGATTGCAATATGCAAGATCAACGAGATCGCCGCAAAATATGCGTTTGACACAATTTCTTTCGGCGTAACGGTTGGCTTTCTTATGGAATGTATGGAAAAAGGCCTGATTACGGCAGAGGATACCGGCGGGATCGAACTTCGTTTCGGCGATGCGGACGGGGTCATCCGTCTTGCAGAGCTGACGGGGAAAGGCGAGGGCTTCGGCAAAGAGGTGGCGCTGGGCTCGGCACGTCTGGCGAAAAAAATCGGGAAAGGCTCGGAAAAGCTTTTGGCAACGGTGAAAAACCGGGAATTCCCGGCACACATGCCGCAGGCAAAAGCTTCGCTCGCGCTGGCGTATGCGCTGACGCCGTTTGGCGCGGATCACGTAACGATCGAAATGGATCCGGCGATCGGCGCGCTGCCGCTGTCCGACCAGATGCGCGGCTTTGGCTTTGACCGCGCGGAAGATCCTTATGAGCTGAATCTGGAGAAATCCAAGCTGTTTTGGCGCACCCAACTGATGTACAGCATGATGGACTCCGCGTGTATGTGCCTGCTGGCGTGGGGCATGTGGACGATTTACACACCGGATGATTTTGTCGATGCGGTCAATATGGCAACCGGTTGGAAGACCAATTTATACGAAATGCTGATGGTCGGAGAGCGCCGGCTGCAGATGATGCGCGCTTACAACATCCGCGAGGGCCTGACCAATGCGGACGATGAACTGCCGGGCAAAATGTTTGCGCCGCTCAAAGGCGGGATCACCGACGGCTTCACCGTCGATAAGGATATGTTTTATCAGGCGCGCGAGTTTTTCTATGAGATGGCGGGCTGGACGGGAGAAAACGGCGCGCCGACAAAAGCGCGGTTGCTTTCGCTTAATCTGGATTGGCTTGCAGACTAAAGGTTTTAAATTGAAAACAACGTATATCTCCGAACCCGTTTGCCTACCTGCGTTTGTGCGCACAGGGTGGGCGGGTCGTTAGGGGAGCGGGGGAAACGCCGCTGCCTTCCGTGTTGAAAAGGAGATGGCTTGCAGTGGGAAAACAAGAATTTGCCGATTGCTGCGTCCGCAAAAGATCAATGACGGGAATTTGGAGTTTATACGTATCCATAAATCACATTCTGTCATTATAGGAATGGCTGAGTCCGGACCTGTAAAATAAAAAGATCTTTTGGGGAGTGTCAGAAAACATGAAAAACAAAAAGGGACTGCTGGCGGCGCTGGCCGCATTGCTGATACTGGGGGGCTGCGGACAGGGAGCGTCCGATGCACAGACGCCGGAGGCGCCGGAGGATACGGGTACACAAGCGCCGGAAAAACAGTCCATTATCTTGGCGACGACGACCAGCACGCAGGACAGCGGCCTACTGGATGTGCTGCTGCCGGAGTTTACCGGAGAAACGGGTATCGAGGTCAAGATCATCGCGGTTGGCACTGGAAAGGCGATCCAGATGGGCGTGGATGGGGAAGCCGACGTGCTGCTTGTCCATGATACGGCCTCGGAACTGAAGTTTATGGACGAGGGGAACGGCGTGGAACGAAACCAGGTGATGTATAACGATTTCATTCTGGTCGGCCCGGAGAGTGATCCCGCCGGGATTGCCGCGTCGTTTGGCAGCGATGCTGCCGGCGCACTGGGAAAAATCGCGGAGACTGCATCGCCTTTTGTTTCCCGTGCGGATGATTCGGGTACGCATAAAAAGGAGCTCAAGCTGTGGGGCGACTTGGCGCACGAGGGCGATTGGTACATCGAGGCCGGCGCGGGCATGGGCGATGTGCTCAAGATGGCCGATGAGAAGCAGGCATATACCATTTCTGACCGCGCGACCTACCTCGCTATGCAGGATGACCTCGATTTGGCCATTGTCTGCGAGGGCGATCAGAATATGTTTAACCAGTACGGTGTGATGACGGTCGATCCGAAGAAAAACGACCAGATCAATTACGACGGTGCCAAGGCGTTTTACGATTGGATGATCAGCGACGCCACACAGAACCGCATTGCGGAATTTGGCAAGGATACCTATGGCCAATCACTGTTCACGCCGAACGCCAAGGGCTGACGGGAGCGGAGCGTCATGGCCTATTTATGGGAGGGGCTGGTATCCGCCGTCCATCTGATTCTGGGGGGCGATCCGGAATTCTGGGGGATCGTGCTGCGCTCAGTCGCGGTATCCGGGCTGGCAACAGTGCTGGCGGCAGTGCTGATGTTTCCGCTGTCGGTTCAGCTGGGGCTGTCCTCTTTCCGGGGTGAAAAAACGGTTTCAAAAATACTGGGTACGCTGATGAGCGTACCCAGTATCCTTATCGGCCTGCTTGTTTGCCTGTTTTTATCGCGCCGGGGACCGCTGGGTTCACTTTCCTTATTATATACGAAGCCCGCCATGGTGTTCGCGCAGATGTTGCTGGTATCGCCGCTGCTGCTGGGGCTCGCCTATCCGGCGGTGAAAGGAAAAGGGCGGATGATCCGGGAGACCGCGCAGACGCTTGGAGCGGGACGGAGGCAGGTGCTGGCGGCCGTATTACGCGAGATGCGCGGGGACTTTCTGGTGTTTTTCACCTCTGCATTCGGTCGCGCGTTTTCCGAGGTGGGCAGTGTTATGATGGTGGGCGGCAATATCCGCGGCCAGACACGCGTGATCACCACCGCGATTTCGCTGGAAAATTCGATGGGGGATTACAGCATGTCGATCGCGCTGGGACTGGTGCTGCTGGCGGCGGCGCTGGCGCTGAACTGGATCGTGTATTCTTTCAAGGAGCGAAGCGGCGATGAAAGTCGGGATTGAAAATTTGCAGATGTCTTATGGCAAACGGAAAGTGCTTGATATACCGGCGTTGGAGATCGCGGACGGGAAAATGGCGGCGCTGTGGGGCGATAACGGCGCGGGGAAATCGACGCTGCTCCGTATTCTAGCCGGCGTGCTGCCCGGCTGGACGGGAAAGATCGATTACGGCGGCAAAGCGTGCGGTTCATATTTAAAAGGCGTGACACTGGTGCACCAGACACCCTATATGTTTAACTGCTCGGTGCGGGAAAACATTGGGTATCCGCTGCGGCTGCGGAAAGAACCGGAAAAGGAGATCGTCCGCCGCACGGATGAATGGATGCGCGTGCTTGGGATAGACGCCCTTGCGGAGCGAAACGCGCGCCGGCTGTCCGGCGGCGAGACGCAGAAAACCGCACTGGCGCGGGCATTTGCGGCCGAGCCGGAGCTATTGCTGCTCGATGAAGCAACTGCGGGCATCGATCTGGCTTCAATGTCATGCATCGAAGAAGCTTTGCGCACTTATAGGGCGCAAAAGCATGCCACCATCCTGTTTTCCACTCATTCGAGGGAACAGGCGCTCCGGCTGGCCGACTGCGTGATTTGTTTGGATAAGGGAAAGGTCAGGGCGGAAAATGAATTTTTTACAGATCGTGTCTATTCCACAGGCGATTGAGCTGCTGCTTGGGATCAATGGCGAGGTGTGGAGCGCGCGCGAGCGGGTACGCGCGGCGGACAGCGTCGGGCGTATTGCAGCGAGCGACCACCTTGCTGCCAGCGCGCTTCCGCCATTCAGCCGTTCAACTGTGGACGGGTTCGCGGTGCAGTCCAGTGATACGTTTGGCGCTTCCGAGCAAGCGCCCACCTTGCTACGCCTGTGTGGCGCAGTGCAAATGGGCTGCGAAGCCAAAACGGATGTTGCCGCGGGCGGCGCGGCTTTGATTCCGACCGGCGGCATGTTGCCTGAAGGAGCCGACGCGGTCGTAATGAAAGAGTATTGTGAACAGCTTGCGCAGGACTGGGTCTCGGTCGGCCGTGCAGTGTCGCCGCGTGAAAACACGGTGCTCTGTGGGGAGGATGCGGCGGCAGGCGAGGTGATCCTCGCACGGGGCGCGCGGATCGGCGCGCGGACGGCGGCGGTGCTTGCGGCGTGCGGACTGGAGGAGACAACGGTTCAGATAAGGCCGCGCATAGCCCTGATCTCAACGGGAGACGAGCTGGTCGAACCAGGCAGCGCGCTTGCACCGGGCTGCATTTACGACTGCAATTCAACAGCGCTCGAAGCGCTTTGCGCGGAACAGGATTTGCAGGTATGCTCCGTCCAGCGCACGGGGGACAGCCTGCCGGATTTAAAAGAAGCGCTGCTCCGGGCGGCGGACAGCGAGATGGTACTGATTTCGGGCGGCAGCTCGGCGGGTGCAAAAGACTATACGGTCCGTGCGTTGGAGGAAATACCGGATGGAGACGTGCTGGCGCACGGACTGGCCGCAAAACCCGGAAAGCCGACTATCGTCGGACGGTTGGGGCGCGTGCCGGTGATCGGCCTGCCGGGGCATCCGGCGGCAGCGATGATGGTATTCTCCGAAGTGGCGGCGGCTTACTGGCGGCGTAGGCGGCAAAGCGCGGATACGCGCCGCCGTTTGACGGTGCGGCTGTCGGAGGATGTGCACGCTTCGCCCGGACGGCAGGTGATGCTTCTTGCCAGACTGTTTCCGAGGGAAAATGCGCTTTGGGCGGAGCCGGTTCACAGCAAATCCAGCCATATCCGCACGATGCAGCAGGCTGACGGTTATCTGTGCATCCCTCCCGAACAGGAGGGGCTTCGCCAGGGACAGCTCAGCGAGATGATATTGTTTTAGGAGGATAGCACGTGGAAAACAACCGGTATATTGAAAATTACGACGCGGAGCAGACGATCGAAGCATATGCCGCGCGGTTTTCTTGGGAAGACGCGGAAAGCATAGAAACCGTGCGTGCACATGGCCGGGTGACCGCCGCACCTTGCTATGCGCGGGTGTCCGACCCATGCTATCACGCGGCGGCGATGGACGGCATCATGGTCTGTGCGGCGGATACGGTGGGCGCCTCCGAGACGACGCCGATGACACTGGAGCAAGGACAGTATGCACCGGTCAATACCGGCGATCCCATCCGGCAGCCTTATGACAGCGTGGTAATGATTGAGGATGTTGTAGAAGCCGGCGGGGGCAGGGTGCGGCTGATCACACCGTCCTTTCCGTGGCAGCATGTGCGCGCGGTAGGGGAAAGCGTGGTCAGCGGCGAAATGATTCTGCCGTCCGCGCACCGTATCCGCCCCATTGACATTGGGGCGCTGCTGGCGGGCGGTGTGGAAACGCTCAACGTGAGGCGGCGGCTCATGATCGGCATTATCCCAACGGGGCATGAGTTGGTCGAACATGTGGACGAGCTGCGGCAGGGGCGGCTGGTTGAATACAATTCCCATGTATTCTCCGCGCTGGCGGAGGAATACGACGCCGAGGCGAAGCGTTATCCAATCGTCCGGGGTGACCAAAACGAGCTGTCCCGCGCGCTTTCGCAGGCAGTGGACGAGTGCGATATTGTGGTGATCAACGCCGGGTCTTCGGCCGGTACGCGGGATTTCACGCGCGCGGCGATCGAAGCGGCAGGCACCGTGTATGCGCATGGGCTGGCCATTCGTCCGGGCAAGCCTACGGTTTTGGGGGAAGCGCGGGGCAAGCCGGTGCTGGGTATCCCGGGATACCCCGTGGCGGCCTACCTGATGTTTCAAAAGTGCCTGCGCGCGCTGCTCCGGCCGGGAACGTGCGAAAAAAAGGTAAAAGCGCGTTTGGTGCGGCGGGTGGTTTCGGCACTGCGGCATGAAGAGCTGATCCGCGTCAGCGTGGGCTGGATCGGCGGCGAATGGACTGCCGCGCCGCTCGAACGGGGCGCGGCCTCGATCATGAGCGTGGTGCGGGCGGACGGTGTGCTGACCATTCCCCAGCAGCTGGAAGGGCTTGAAGCGGGGGCAGCGGTCGAGGTCGTTTTGACCGAACCTGCCGAAGAGCTGCGACAAACGCTGCAAATAATCGGCAGCCATGATTTGATGCTGGACGAATTGCGGGAACGTGTGCCGCTTAAAAGCGTGCATGTGGGCAGCATGAATGGCCTGCTCGCGCTGAAAAACGGCCAGTGTCATTTGGCTCCGATCCACATTTTAGACGAGGATACCGGCCGATATAATGAAAATCTGGCGCGCGCGGTGCTTGGCGCGGGCGATTACAGCATCATTCGCGGAGTCGGGCGCGTACAAGGGTTTTACCTGAGAGCGGAAGATCCCTTGGAGACCATATCGTTCGCGGAGCTGGTACAGCCGGAAATTTCGCTGGCCAACCGGCAGCGTGGCGCGGGAACGCGTCTGCTGCTGGATTATCATTTACGGCTGCAAAATATTGATTCGGGCGCAGTCGATGGATATCGCCGGGAATGGAATACCCATATGGCGGTGGCGAGCGCGGTGCAAAGCGGCATGTGCCGCACCGGACTGGGCGTGTATTCCGCCGCAAAGGCGCTAGGGCTGCGGTTTGTCCCGGTTTGCGAGGAACAGTATGATTTTGCTGTTCGCACCGCCGATCTGGAAGACCCGCGCGTGCTGCGGTTTATCAAAGGCTTGCAGTCCGACTGGCTGCAGGAACGTCTTTCCGTGCTGGGCGGCTATACCGTGCGCGGTATTGGAGAAATTCGCAGCTTATGAAAACAGGAGGGAAAGCCGTGGAAGCGCGGGTGATTTGCTTGCAGGTGCAGGAAGAAAAGGGAGCGGCAATAAAGCGCGTACAGCGGCTATACTGCCAAGCGCAGCATGGCGTTCAAAATGATGTGCACAGCGGACCGGGAAAGCGGCAGGTGTGCCTGCGGTTTACGGAAACGAGCCAAGCGATGCCGCCGGACGGCTTATGCGCCAAAAAGTTTCAGGAAAATATTCGGATCGCGGGCATGTCGGAACACCTGCTTTTGCCGGGGACTGTCCTACAAGCTGGCGGCAGCATCATGCGGCTGACACAACGCGGGAAACGCTGTTATACGGGCTGTGCGGCCGCACAAAGGGGCGAGATCTGCGCGCTCTCGCGGGAAACGGCGTTTGCAGAGGTGCTGGAAAGCGGCTGGATCGCGCAGGGCGACCCGGTACGTCGGATTGGAGACAGCGATGAGATTTGAACGGCAAATCAAGCTGACCGGTGCGGCGGGTCAGGCGCGTCTCCAAAACGCGCGCGTGACGGTGATTGGCGCAGGCGGCCTTGGCTGCCCGGTGCTTGTGTATTTGGCGGCGGCAGGCGTGGGGGCGATACGCATTGTGGATGGCGATGCCGTCAGCGAGAGCAATTTAAACCGGCAGTTTTTGTATCATCCTGATGAAGTGGGGAAAAGCAAGGCTGTTTTGGCAGGCCATCGGTTGCGGCAGGCGTACCCGAAGCTGCATGTTGAGACTTTCGCGGAGGCTGCGGATGAGAACCGGGCGGGCGTTCTTTGCGCGGGAAGCGACTTAGTGGTTTGCTGCGTGGATTCAATGGAGGCGAGGTATCTGATCGAACACGCAGCGCTTTCGCAGGGTATCCCGGTGATCGATGGCGGCGTCGGCGGCGCTGACGGGTTTGTGCTTGCAGCCGCACCCGGCGGGCCGTGCCTTGGCTGCATGACGGGCGGCGCGATCGGCAATGCCGGGGCGCCGCAGGTGTTGGGCGCCTCGGCCGGCATGATTGGCAGTATGCAGGCAGGGCTGGCGGTCGAGGTGCTGTTGGGCGGCAGGGAACGGTTTGGGCAGTATACGGCAATCGGTTTTGCGCCCTTTTCTTTGACAACCTTTTCAATAGAATCGACGTGCGATTGTCAAATATGCCAAAAGAAATATTAAAGAATTCAATATATAATACAAAAAGATAAATATAATATAAATCGATTGACAAGTCGACATAAAGTCGATAAAATGAAGATAGCCAAATAGATGATGATTCCCACACATCGTCATCACCATAAGCAAGCTTATTTGCAGCAAAAGGAGGGATATCAAGTGTTGCAGTTGACTCCGAGATTGGAAAAACTGAAGGACCGCCTGTTTAACATTGAATACCATGACCCGGGTGTATGGCATTTTCAGAATGTCAATATTCTGGATATCACCGGAAACGAATTTATGAAGGACGATCCGCTGGTCGTCCGCAAGGCATATGCGCAGCAGCATATCTGCCGCTATCTTCCCGCGGAAATCAAGCCGGATGAGCTGATCGTCGGCCGGCCGAACCAAAACAGCGTCGGCTGGGGCAGCGTACTGCCCAAATACTATACCAAGGACGAGGGCGAGCTTGCGGCACGGTATGAGCTGGACGAGTGCTCACTGTGGGGACATCATCCCCCGGCATTTGACAAAATCCTGACTCAGGGCGTGACCGGCGTCAAGGCCGAGGTAGAGGAGGCGCTGCAGCTGCAGCTTGACAGCGCAGAGCCGGACGAAATGGCGGTCAACGAATACCGCGCCATGCTGATCTCGCTGGACGCATTGGTCGAGTTTTCTCACCGTCATGCGGCGGAAGCACTCAAACAGGCGCAGACTGTGCAGGACGATATCCGCCGCAGAGAACTTATGGATATTTACCACACCTGCCAGCAGGTACCCGAGTTTCCGGCGCAGAACTTGCAGCAGGCGCTGCAGGCGTATTGGTTTACCTATGCAATCGTCAACAGCGGCGGCGAGTTTATCCCGCTGGGCCGCGCGGATCAGTATCTCTATCCGTTTTATAAAAAGGATATTGATTCGGGCAGGCTGACGAAAGAGCAGGCTGTCGATCTGCTGGGCAGCTTTTTGGTCAAGTGTAACGAACGCGTGATCATCGATACCAAAAAGGCGGAAAACCATTTCAGCTTCGGCCTGTTTTCGCAGGGCGTTGTACTGAATGACGAGGAGGCGCAGAGCCGTATCAACGGCACGGGCGGCTTCGCCCAGCGCGCGCTGATGTGGCAGGATGACGAGGATATCAACAGCGAGGCCAACTTTAACTATGGACAGTCAGGCAACGATTGGCTGATGAACTGCATGGTCGGCGGCGTGCATCCGGACGGAACCGACGCCACGAACGATATCTCCTATCTGCTCATCGACATTATGCATTCGATGCAGCTCCTGTTCCCGACGATGGGTGCGCGCGTTCACAAAAACACGCCGCAGAGCTTTTTGGAGCTGCTGGGCGCGGTGCTGCGCTATGGACAGGGCGAACCGATGATTTATAACGACGAAGCGATCATCCCCGGCTTTGTTGAACAGGGGGTTCCTTTGGAAGAGGCGCGCGAATACTGCAACGACGGCTGCTGGGAAACGCTGATTTCCGGCAAAAGCCATTTCAGCTATGCGCATGTGATGAACCTGCGGTGTCTGGAACATGTGCTGTTCCGGGGCGTCAGCCTGAACAACGGTGAAAAGGAAGGCTTGGATACCGGCGACCCGCTGGCATTCCAGAGCTTTGACGAGCTGTATGAGGCGTATGTACGCCAAATGGACGACCGTATCGACTTCCAGTGTGAGCGCCGTTTGGAAAACTTCGGCCTGTCCTATATGATCGCGCCGGACCCGCTGTTTTCTTCCATTACATACGACTGTGTGAAAAAAGGCCGCGATATCAGCCAGGACGGCGCGCGGTATATCTTTCATCTGATTCTCGCGACCGGTCTGGCCGACACGGTCGACGCACTGGCGGCAATTAAAAAGATGGTGTTCGAGGAGAAAAAGGTCACGATGGCCGAGCTGCTCGAAGCGCTGAAGAACAACTGGAAAGGCGCGGAGAAGCTGCGCGCCATGCTGATGAACGCAGTGCCCAAGTTTGGAAACGACAACGATTATGTAGACGAGATTGCCGTGCGCTTGCTGCACGATTTTGAGACGCGCGTGGTTTCTTGGCGCGAGAAGCAGGATCGCCTGATGTTCTCCTGCGGCATCGGCACCTTTGAAAATTACGCCGTACTGGGCCGCGATATCGGCGCGTCCGCGAACGGACGCTGCTTTGGCGACGCTCTGGCACCAAACTACTCGCCGGTGGCCGGACAGGACGTCGAGGGGCCGACTGCCGCGATCAAAAGCATCACCAAACCGGACTTATTGCGCTTTTATTGCGGCACACCGCTGGATATCGCGGTCAATTCCAATGAATTTGTCGGCGAGGCGGGTATCGCGCGCATGTCTGACCTAATCCGCTCGTTCTGCGATCTGGGCGGTCAGATCCTGACGATCACCAGCACGAATGTCGAGGATCTGAAGGACGCAAAAATCCATCCTGAAAACCATAAGAGCCTGCGTGTGCGTATGGGCGGCCTATCAGCCTATTTTATCGCAATGGCGCCTGCACAGCAGGATAATATCATCAAACGGTTTTCCAGATAAACCGGTGGAAGTGGTGCAATGAAAAAAGCATATGTTTCGGAGATCCAACGTTTTTGCGTGCACGACGGCCCGGGTATTCGCACGACGGTCTTTTTTCAAGGCTGTCCGCTGCGCTGCCGATGGTGTCAGAATCCGGAGACAATTTCCGCTAAACCCATATTGCTGTATAATCCCGAGTTGTGCACGGGCTGCCGTTCCTGTCTCGAAGTTTGCCCCAACCACGCGCTGACGTTGGGCGAGGATGGCTTGCTGGTCACGGACGCGTCGCGTTGCGACCAGTGCGGCGCCTGCTGTGACGCCTGCTATTTTTTGGCGCGCAAGCTCAGTTCGCAGGCGATGACGGTCGATCAACTGTTTGAAAACATCATGCGGGACGAAATCGTTTATAAAAACAGCGGCGGCGGCGTGACCATCAGCGGCGGCGAACCGCTGGTTTATCCGGACTTTAACTGGGAGCTTCTCAGCCGCTGCGTGCAAGCGGGCATTACAACGGCGGTGGAAACGGCAGGGCTGGTGCCGCAGGAGGTCGTGGAGCGCTTTGTACCGGTCACCGATACGTTCCTATTTGACATGAAGCTTTTCCACACGGAACGGCATCGGGAATGGACGGGTGTGTCAAATGATCTGATCCTGCAGAATCTGCGTCGTGTCACAGATCTGCACGATAATGTCGTCATCCGTGTGCCGCTGATCCCGGGCGTGAATGACACAGCGGAAGAGTTTGGGGCGATGATGGATTTCGTATCCAGCCTTCGTACGGTGAACGGTGTGCATATCCTGCCGTTCCATCAGTTTGGCGCGGGGAAATACAGCCTGGCGGGTATTCCCTATGCGCTTGCGGACATGGAAGAAGACAATGAGCAAGGGATCGAGCGCTGTAAAGGGATCGCGGAGCAGCACGGCCTGCGGGTAAACCTTGGCGGCACCGGCTTCTTATCCGACCGCAAAGCCACAAATGTATAATAAAAAGCAGCTCCTGTGACGAAACAGGAGCTGCTTTTTGTGAAAACACAGGGCATACGCCATATGACGTATGCCCTGCGCCAGAAAAGAGAACATAGAGGAAGCAGATCAAAGCTTAAGATCGGATGGCAGGTTGTAGAGGAAATTTCGTGGGAAGTACTGGTCGAGCAGATAAAAGCTGCTGAGGTGGTCGGTCAAAATTTCCAATCCAAGTGCCTCATCATGGTTCATCAGCGCGGAAACGATTTCAAAATGCTGCTCCACATGCCGCTGCGTGTTTACTACGGCGTCCGTATGGTACAACAGGATGAACTGCATGCGCAGGTAAAGCTCGGTATGGTATTTCACAAGAAGCTTGTTGTGGCTGATTTTCGCCAGTTCCAAGTGAAAGTTGCAATCCTCAGTGCGGCGGCTCCATTGATCGTTCTGCTCCATGGCCGTACGGCATTTCTCCGCGATTTCGTAAAGATGCAGAAAATCCGCGTGGTTGCCATAAAGCAGCGCCAGCTTAAATGCAATGCTGTCCAGTGAGATGCGCAGCATGCCGATATCACGGACCGTATCTGGCGAATAAGTAGCGACTGTAGCAAAACGGTTTGCCGCAATGTCCACCAGCCCTTGGTTGGCTAAATGGCGCAGCGCTGTACGTACGGGCGTCCGGCTGATGCCGAATTCTTCAGCGATACGTACCTCCGCAATGCGGTCACCCGGGCAGAGCTGTTTGGTCATAATCAGCTCTAAAATATGATCATAGGCAAGTTGGCTTAAAGAGTTGCGGTTTTTTGACATAATCGTATCCTCATATAAAAGTGGTGCGTTGATAAAGAGTTTGAAATACAATTTCTAATTTATACTACAATTTAATAATAACAATAAAATTAAATTTGTCAATTAAATAACAAGAAAAAAGCAAATAAAAAAATATGCATACAAAAATTAATATATAATATTGTTGAAATTCACGGGCTGTTCATTATTGACAAGAAACAAAGGGGTTGTTAATATAATTGTATGCAATACATGCAAATATAAGACGATTATAAATTAACGTCGACTAAATCACGGCAGTGTTGCAGAACCAGATGCGCAGAGGCGTGTGGCGTATCACACAACCACAGAGGAAAAAAGGAGAGTGTACTTTATGAAGAAGCTATTTGCGTTATTGCTATCGGCTGCCATGATGGTAACGGTGCTGACAGGCTGCGGCGGTAATAACACACCACCGGCGGATAATGGCAACGGCGGAGGCGAAGAGGCTGGCACAACAGGCGAAACCTGCTTGATCGGCCTGTCCATCCGCGGACTGGATAACCCGTATTACGTAGAACTGGTTGAATCGGTCAAGGCGTTCAGTGAAGCAACGCCGGGCACTGAGGTTGTTACAATGGAGCACCACAGCGACGAGCAGAAGCAGGTCAACGATATCAAATCGTTCCTCGCGCGCGGCGGCAAGGACTGTGTCCTATATGTCGACCCGCAGTCGGCTTCGATCAACGCGGAAATCGCGCAGCTTTGCGAGGATGCCGGCGTTTACTGGACGAGCACATGGACGATGGCGGAAGACGTTTATCCGCAGGATTACAAATATTATGCGGCGCACCAGACCGTAGATAATACCCAGGGCGCCTATGAGGCGGCCAAGGTGATGTTCGAGAGCTTCCCGGACAAGACCGGCAAGGTCGTACTGCTTGAAGGCGCAGTGGCGAACGACGCGTCCGACGAGCGTCTTGCGGGCTGGCAAAAGGCTCTTGAAGAATACCCGAACGTAGAAGTTCTGGATCAGCAGGCAAGCAACTGGGATCCGCAGACCGGCCTGAATATTGCGCAGACCTGGCTGACCAAATACGGCGATGAGATGGACGGTATCTGCTGTGCGAACGATTCGCTGGCGCTGGCGGTTATCGAGGGCATGAAAGCCAAGGGCAAGACCTCGGACGACATCAAGATCATCGGTTTTGACGGTATTCCGGATGCAATCACGGCGATTCAGAGCGGCGATATGCTGGCAACCTGCTATTCCAACGGCTGGTGCCAGGGCGCTTACGGCGTTGCCACTGCTTACCATGCCTATAAGGGCGAGCTGGATACCGAAACCTGCGATCAGGAAAAGCGTGCGTACTATACCAATGCAATTACAGTCAGCGGGGACAATGTAGAGCAGTTTGTAGCGGAATATATCGACAGCAAGCCCACGCTGGATTACAGCGAGAGCTTTGGCGGCTTTGCGAAGCCCATGGATATCCCCGCCGCCTGATCACTTCTTTAAGATAGGAAATTTGTATCTGCCGGATGAAATACTCCGGCAGATATATTATCTGGGCTTTGAAATTGATAGCATGGGAGATGAATATTTATGGCGATGAAAAATGCGCCTGCTGCATCGGTCGCCGATCAATTTGTGCAGAAAATCGAACGGCAGAACCGAAAAGATAAGATTATTCAATTGGTGCCGGTATGCGTGCTGGTCGGGCTGTTCATTATTTTTTCAATTGTGGCGCCCGGGTTCGCCTCAGTGGAAAACGTGCTGACAATGCTGGGACAAACCGCAACGCCGCTTGCCATTTCACTTGGTATCACGTTTGTCATTTTGATCGGCTGCATAGATCTATCGGTTGACGGCGTGATGAGCCTTGGCGGCTGCGCGGTCAGCATGCTGGTGATGAACACGATGAACAGCATGAACCTCGGCGTGCTCGGCGTGGTGCTGGCGATTTGCATTGGCTGTCTGATCGGCTTGCTGATCGGTCTGATCCATGTGAAAGCGCGCATCCCCTCCTTTATGGTGAGCTTTGGGTTTTCCGGCATCGCCATGGGTGCCGCGACAGCCATCACCGGCGCGGTCGCGCCGAACATAATGGATGAGGGCTTTCGAAATCTTGCGCTTCAAAGCTTTCTTGGCATTCCGTACATTGCGTGGATCAGCTTCGCCATGTTTGCGGTCGCGTATATTTTGCAGGAATACACGGCGTTCGGCCGGTATCTGTTTGCCATCGGCAACGATGAGTCTATCCCGAAGATGACGGGCGTCAATATTACGGCCGTCAAGCTCAAGGCGTTTATCTGGTCGGGTGCAATGATCAGCCTGGCTGGTGTGCTGGGCGCGTCACGTCTCGGCATGGGCACGATTTTGATTGGTAAAAACAACCTGTTCCCGGCAATGACCGCGGTCGTGCTGGGCGGTACGGCACTGACCGGCGGCAAGGGCGGCGTGCTCAATACGCTGCTGGGCGTTTTGATCGTCACTGAACTAAACAACGGCTTGGTGCTGCTGGGCGTTGCGCCCGACATCCAGACCGGCATCCAGAGCGTTATCATACTGGCCGCGGTGGCGCTGTCCTCTGTCCGCGGACGCCGTGTCGTCAGCAAGTAAGAGGTGAATGATTTTGAGTGAGAAAAAACTGCTTTTTGAAGCTGAAAATATTGAAATGCGCTTTCCGGCGACCCTCGCGCTCCAGGGGATTGATATGCAGGTGTACGAGGGTGAGATCATCGGTCTTGTCGGTGAAAACGGCGCGGGTAAATCGACGCTTCTGAAAATCATTCAGGGCGTGCAGACGCAGACCGACGGTACAATGAAGATGCATGGCAAACCCTTTGAGCCAAAATCGCCTAAAGAGGCGATGCAGCAGGGTGTTGGCATGGTGTTTCAGGAACAGGCGCTGATCGGCAACCTGACGGTAGGGCAAAACATCTTTTTCGGACGCGAGAGGGAATACCGCATGGGGCCGCTTGTGAATTGGTCCAAAATGTATAGGGACACGGAGGCGGTCTTTCAGGAACATTCGATCAGCGGCATCAAGCCATCGCGCAAGGTGAATGATTATGATTTCGCCACGCGCCAGATGATCGAGATCTGCAAGGTCATCTCAAACGCGACGACGGGCGACCCGGCCAATAAATCCATGATCCTGCTCGACGAGCCGACCTCAGTGCTCAGCGCGGACGAGATCCAGCAGCTGTTTGGTGAAATGCGGAAGCTTGCGGCACAGGGGCACGCAGTCATTTTTGTGTCGCATCGTCTTGACGAGATTATTGAGATCTGCGACCGTGTCTATGTGTTTAAGGATGGCCGCGGTGTCGGCATGCTGCACCACGACGAGCTCAGCGAGGACGTGCTGTATGAACGCATGGTGGGCAAAACATCGAGCGACCAGTATTATAAGGAAAACCGGCAGGCGAAACCGAAAGACGACGTGGTGCTCGAAGTGCGTGATCTTGGGCTGTACGGCAGCTTCCAGCATGTCAGCTTCAAGCTGCATAAAGCCGAGGTGCTCGGGATCTGCGGCGTGGTCGGCGCGGGCAAGGAAGAGCTTTGCGACGTGCTTGCCGGCATCGAGGGGAACACCAGCGGCGAAATTCTGGTAGATGGTCAGCCGGCCCGTTTCCCGCAGGCAGGCAAGGCGGTGGACGCGGGCATTGTGTCCATTCCGAAAGAGCGCCGTGAAGAAGGGCAGATGGGCAGCCTGAGCATCGTGGAGAATATTACGATCTCAAACCACAAGGCTTTCCGGAAGTACGGGCTGCTCTCCAAAAAGAAGCAGCGGGAAAAAACGGATTTTTGGATCAAGGATATGAAGATCCGCTGTTCAAGCATGGATTCGGATATGAACAGCTTATCCGGCGGCAACGCGCAAAAGGTCGTGTTCGCCCGCGCGCTGACAGCGGACGCCAAAGTGCTCATTTTAAACCATCCGACGCGCGGCGTGGACGTGGGCGCGAAAGAGGAAATCTATAATCTGATTCGGGACGCCACAGAGCGGGATATCGCGGTCATTGTGCTGGGCGATACGCTGGACGAATGTATCGGCCTGAGCAGCCGCATTCTGACGATGAAAGACGGCCTGGTAACCAAGGAATTTGTCTGTGAGGTCGGCAGCAAGCCGGAACAGGTCGAAATCGTCCGCGGCATGATGTGACAGAAAAAAGGGAGGCGTCTTACGCATGAACACAACAGCGCTTAGAGAAAAACTGAAATCGCGTCAGGCGGGCACATGGATCCGCGTGTTTGCCGCCGTTGTGATTTTTATTGTATTTACCTTGTTTAATTTTAACTTTGTAAGCTCCGGCAACCTGAAAAACCTGCTGACCGACAGCGTTCCCTATCTGGTAATGGGCATCGGTGTGACCTTTGTGCTGCTGGTCGGCTCGATCGATCTGTCGATCGGCGCGATCTGTTCAACGGCTACGGTCATTGTCGCGGTATTGCTGCCGACGATGGGATACACATCTTATCTGGTGGCGCTCGTCATGGGCATTGCGGCGGGCTTCATCAACGGCCTGCTGGTGGTCTATCTGAAGATCCCGTCGTTTATTGCGACACTCGGTTCGATGGGGGCTTGGCAGACGGCCGCTTATCTCATATCCGGCTCCAGCCCGATCCAGATCAAAAAAGCACAGTGGCCGATGATTGATTGGGCGCGTTCCGCGTTCGGTATCATTCCGCTGCCGTTTGTGCTGGCCTTGATCCTGCTGCTGGTTTTCTATCTGGTGCAGACGAAAACCAGCTTTGGCAAAAACACCTTTGCGGTCGGCGTCAACGAGCGCGCGGCGGCGGTGGCCGGTGTGAACGTCAACCGCACGAAACTGCTGATCTTTACAGTGTGCGGCGCGTGTGCGGCGCTCGGCGGCATCGTGCTCGCAGCTAAGCTGCGCAGCGGCCTGCCGACCATCGGCGCGACCATGAATATGGCGGTTACCGCGGCGGTCGTGCTGGGCGGCACGGCACTGACCGGCGGCAAGGGCGGACTGGTGCAGACGCTGATTGGCTGCTTTATTTATAACATGCTGCTAAGCGGCCTGAATATGGTCGGCATCACCTCGTACTATCAGGACATCGTGTTCGGCCTGCTCATGATCGCCGCAGTTTACTTTACGGTCGACCGCAGCGACCGGCACAGCGTGGTCAAGTAAAGGAGTCTTCTTAGATGAAACGGGTTTTAATCACCGGGGCGACGTCGGGCATGGGCCTCAGCGCGGTCAAATTGTTTTTGGCGCGCGGCTGGAAGGTCATGGGCGCCGACCTCAACCAGGCGGCGGGCGAAAAGCTGCTTGCAGAACTCGCACAGGCGGGTCATCGGGACACGTTCCGCTTTTTTGCGTGCAACGTGGCGAGCGATGAAGAGGTTTCGCGCTTGTATGACTACACGATGCGGGAGTTCGGCGGGATCGACAGCATCATCAACAACGCTGGAATTTTTGTCGGCGGAGAATTGCACCAGGTTTCGGAAAAGGATTGGCAGCGCGTGTTCGATGTGGATGTCAAAGCTATCTACCTTACCGCGCGGCACTTTGTGCCCTATATGATTGAAAACGGCGGCGGCACAATCGTGAACACCGCCTCGGTATCGGGCATGTGCGGGGACTATAACATGGCGGCGTATAACGGTGCGAAAGGCGCTGCGGTCAATATGGCGCGCGCGATGGCACTGGATTACGGCAAATATAACATCCGTGTCAACAATGTCTGCCCGGCGGCCTGCGCCACGCCGATGTTTCTTGCCAACCCGCCCGAGGTGGTCGAGGAATTTAACCGGGCCAATCCGCTCGGACGTATCTGCACGCCCGACGAAGTCGCCAAGGCGATGTATTTTCTCGCTTCCGACGAATCGACCTCGTGCAACGGCGTTAATCTGGAAGTGTCCGGCGGCCTGAATATTCACACCGGCCAGCCGGTGCAGTAAAGGAGCGGACAGAAATGGATTATCTTCAGCAGTTGTTTGGGCTTTCGGGTAAGGTTGCGGTCGTAACCGGCGGCAGCCGGGGCATTGGGCAGACGGTCGCCCTGGGTCTTGCGCGTGCCGGTGCGGAGGTTGCGATCCTGTGCCGTTCTGAGCCAAAGGAGACGCTCGGACAGATTGCCGCGGCAGGCGGGCGCGCGTACCATATCGCGGCCGATGTGTCGGACGAAGCGGCGGTTGATGCCGCGCTTGCGGAAGTGTTGCGCCGGTCGGGATCGGTCGATGTGGTGTTCAACAACGCGGGCATCTGCATCCACAAACCGACGGTTGAGGCAACGCTCGACGAATGGAAGCATGTTCTTGATGTGAACTTAAACGGAACTTATATCGTTTCCCGCGCGGCGGGGAAACTGATGATCGAAAACGGTATCCATGGCAGCATTATCAACAATGCTTCGATGTCGGGCACGGTCGTCAATGTGCCGCAGTGGCAGTGTTCCTATAATGCATCCAAAGCGGCGGTGCTGCATTTGACCCGTTCGCTCGCGGTCGAGTGGGCGGATTACGGCATCCGTGTCAACTCCATCAGCCCGGGGTATACGGCGACTGCAATGTCGGTCGACACACCGGAAGAACTGAAAAACGCCTGGCTTCCGTTGATCCCGATGCGTAGGATGGGCAAACCGGAAGAACTCGTGGGCGCGGTGCTGTATCTGGCGGGCGGTGCTTCGTCCTATACGACGGGCGCAGATCTGATCGTGGACGGCGGCTATGTCTGCCGATAATAGAGAATCGAGGATAATATGGATCTGAAATTATCGGGGAAACACACACTTGTAACCGGCTCGTCCGCGGGCATCGGAAAAGGGGTCGCATCCCGTCTGCTCCGCGAAGGCGCGGTGGTATATATTAACGGAAGAAACGCGCAGCGCCTGCAAAAGACCTGCGAAGAGCTCAAGCAGTACGGCGACTGCCGCATGGCGCTTGGCGACGCCGCCACGCCCGAGGGTGCGCGGCAGATCATGGACGCGGTCGATGCGGACGGACCGCTTGACGTGCTGGTCTGCAACATGGGCACCTATAAAGGTACGCCCTACGCCGAGATCAGCGACGAGGAATGGAACTGGATGCTGAACACCAACCTGCTCAGCATGGTGCGCTTGACACGACATTACCTGCCCCGGATGCTGGAACGGAACGCGGGGCGTATGGTACTTATCGCAAGCGAATGCGGCATCAAGCCGCTTACGGATATGATCCATTACAGCGTATCCAAAACCGCGGTCATCGGCCTCGGCCGGGGCTTGGCCGAACTGACTAAGGGAAGCCGGGTCGGCGTCAATACCGTGCTGCCCGGTCTTACCTGGACGGAAAACACGGCGGCTTATCAAACCGAACGCGCCGCGCGGGAGGGCAAAGACCTTGATACGGCGATTCGGGAGTATTTTGTCACCTATGAGCCGAGCCAGCTTTTGCAGCGCATCACCTCGGTGGAAGAGATCGCCGATACGGTGGCGTATTTTTGTTCCGAGCTATCCGCCGCAACCAACGGTGCGGCGATCCGTGCGGAAGGCGGCCTGATTCGCAGCATTTGAGAGCCGGAAGATCACTTTGGCGGGAGGAGGCGCGGTAACATGTGGGATGGACGGGGCCGTTTGGTCGATTATCTGCGCATTTCACTGACTGACCGCTGCAATCTGCGCTGTGTTTACTGTATGCCGGAGACAGGGGTCAAGCCGCTGCCTCACGAGCAGATCCTCACGTTTGAGGAATTAACGCGTTTGGCCGCCTGCTTTTCCAAACTGGGCATCCGCAAGATCAAGCTGACCGGGGGGGAACCGCTAGTGCGGCTTGGCATGGTCAAATTGGTTCGCGCGCTGCGGGAGGTCGGTAGCATCGAGCAGATCACGCTGACGACCAACGGCGTCCTGCTCGCGCAGCATCTGGACGCGCTGCTGCACGCCGGGCTGGACGCGGTCAACATCAGTCTGGATACCCTGGAGCCGGCGCGGTTTGCGCGCATCACACGGTCGGATGGGCTGGAGCGTGTGCTCGATGCGATCCGGCGTGCGTCATCGGCAGGATTGCCGGTCAAGATCAATTGCGTGCCGCTGATGGGTCTTAACGAACAGGATGTCGTGCCGCTCGCCGGACTTGCGCGTGAACTGGTGACAGCAGTACGGTTTATCGAACTGATGCCGATTGGCTGCGGTGCGGCCTATACGGCAATGCCGTTTGAACAGCTGCGTTCGATGCTGGAAACGGCTTACGGCGCACTGACTCCGTTTGACGGGAGCCTCGGCAACGGTCCGGCGCAGTACTGCGCATTGAAAGGCTTTTCGGGGAAAATCGGCTTTATTCGCGCGGTCAGCGATGAATTTTGCCATTCCTGCAACCGCGTCCGTTTAGCGGCGGATGGCGGCTTGAAAACCTGCCTGCACCAGAGGGCGGCAGTGAATCTGCGCGACATGATCCGGACAGGCGCGAGCGACGAGGCAATTTGCGCGTGCATTGGGAAAGCGCTGGAAGAAAAACCGGACGGCCATCATTTTGGCTGCGCGCAGCCAAACGATGAAGCGCGGTTTATGGTATCGATAGGAGGATAGGCGGAAGCAATGGGAACCGTAAAAGCAATCTGTATCAGCGACCGGCGCGGAATTCAGAAAAAACCGGTGGCGCAGGCGCAGCTGATCCAGGATTATGGCATTGAAGCGGACGCGCATGCGGGCAAATGGCACCGGCAGGTAAGCCTGTTGTCCAATCAGAGGATAGAGGAGTTTCGCTCGCGCGGTGCGCGGGTGGAATATGGCGCGTTCGGTGAAAACCTGGTTGTCGATGGGATCGATTTCCGTTCGCTTCCGGTCGGCACCGTCTTGCGCGTGGGCGGCGCCGTGCTGCAAATGACGCAGATCGGGAAAGAATGCCACCAGCATTGTGCGATTTACCAGCAGGTCGGTGACTGTATCATGCCGCGTGAGGGTGTTTTCGCGTGCGTGGTCAAAGGCGGCGTGATACGGGTTGGAGATGAAATGCATGTCGGATGAGCGGTTTACGTACCGGGTTGCAATCATCACGGCCAGCGATACCGCCTATACGGGCGGCCGGGAAGACCTGAGCGGTAAAGCAGTCCGGGATATGGTGCAGGAGCACGGCTATACGGTCAAGTCTTACCTTGTGCTGCCGGACGAGCGGCGTATGCTGCGTGAGGAACTGCGGCGGTTATGCGATGAACAGCGCGCCGATCTGATCCTGACAACGGGCGGCACCGGGCTTTCGCCGCGCGATGTAACGCCGGAGGCCACATTGGACATTGCTCAGCGGCAGGCGCCCGGGATTGCGGAGGCGATGCGCATGAACAGCCTTGCCGTGACGGGCCGGGCGATGCTCAGCCGGGGCGTGGCGGCGACGCGGGGGCGCACGCTGATCATCAACCTGCCCGGCAGCCCCAAAGCGGTGCGCGAAAACCTGTCCTACGTGCTGCCGCAGCTCGATCATGCCTTGGACATCCTGACTGGACGGGACAGCGAATGCGGCGCGCAAATAAATGATTGATTGGGAGAGCGATTGTATGAAACATCGTGTATTATTATTAGGCCTCGGCTTCTGGGGCCGCAATTGGATGGAACTGATCACCAAGACCGACCGCTGTGAGCTGGCCGGGGTGGCGGGGGCGGAACAGGAACTAAAACAGGTCGCGGAGCAGTATCACGTGCCGGAAAACATGTGTTTCACCGATTTTCGCGAAGCGATTGAAGAAACCAAAGCAGAAATCGCGATCATCGTCATTCCAGGTGTGTTGCACTTTGAGGCGGATACCCTGGCGCTTGCGCACGGCATGAATGTGATTACAGAAAAGCCGCTCGCTATGAATATTGAGCAGGCTGAGCGGCTGCTGGAAGCCAAAGCCAAATATCCACACCTGAAATTTATGGCGTCCCAAAATTATCGCTGGCGTCCGCACAATCAGGCGATTCGTGACGCAATCGCCGCGGGCATGATCGGCGACGTGGAGGCGGTCGAGGTCACATTCCGCAAACAGGAGGATCTGCAGGGTTATCGCGCGGGGCTGGAACAGCCGCTGCTGCAGGATGTCTGCATCCATCATTTTGATCTGATCCGCTTTTTCACGGGTAAGAACTGTAAGAGCATCTATTGCCGCAGCTACCGGCCAAGCTGGTCGCTGTTTGACGGCCGTCCGTCCACCGACGCGGTCATGACGCTGGACGGCGGCGTGCGGGTGAGCTATACCGGTTCATGGGCAGCGCGCGGCTGTGAGACCTCGTGGGACGGCGATTTTAAAATTACCGGTTCCAAGGGCTGCCTAACGCTGGATGCGAACGATGACGTTTGGTTCTTTGAGCATCGGAAAAACGATGCGGTTGTGATGGTTTCGGGCGCGCAGCAGGGCGTAAAACTGGATAAACCGCAGATGGCGCATACGGAGATGGCCTACGGGTTCCATATGATGATGGATTGCATCGAACAGGATACCGTACCGGAAACAACGCTGGAGGACAATTTTAAAAGCTATGCCATGGTTTGCGCGGGGCTGCATTCGGTGGAGAGCGGCAAGGAAGAAAACTGTAAATAATCGGCGGCAGGGCGGGCGGTAGCCCGCTCTGTTTTACCTATAAGCGCGGCTGTTGACAGTAATATAAACGAAATTCTGTAAAATGAAAAATATATAAAATTATTAATATATAATTGTATACAATACAATTGACATGTCGACTCTGTGGTGATAAGATTACAGTATCAGCAGTTTGATGAATAAGGAGGCTACCATGTATCATTTTGTTTTGCACCCCCAGATCAAGGGCTATCAAAGCTTTGCAGAATTTGCCGTGCAGGAAACACTTCAGGCTAACGACCTCATCATCACAAATGAATTTATTTTTGACCCGTTTATCAAACCGGTCGGCGTGCCATGCCATGTGCTTTTTCAGGAGAAATACGGCGCGGGTGAGCCGAACGATCAGATGATCGACGCGATCCGTGCCGACATCCCGGAGGACACGGCGCGCATTATCGCGGTCGGCGGCGGCACGGTGATCGATATTGCCAAGGTGCTGACGTTCACGGGCGGCTGGTCTACCGAAGACATTTTCATGGGCCGCGTTGTGCCGCATAAGTCGCGCAGCCTCACGGTCATCCCGACTACCTGCGGCACTGGCTCCGAGGTCACCAACGTGACGATCTGCGAGCTGAAAAATTTGCAGACCAAAAAAGGCCTCGCGCTCGATACGATGTATGCGGACAGCGCGGTCCTCATCCCTGAGATGGTGAGCACGCTGCCGTACCGGTTTTTTGCAACCAGTTCTATCGATGCGATGATCCATGCGGTAGAGTCTTACCTTTCGCCCAAAGCCATTCCGCACAGTGAGATATTTTCTGAAAAAGCGATCGAGATGATTGTGAAAGCATACTTATATGTCGCGGAAAACGGGGCGGAAAGCTGGAAAGATAAGACAGCGGAATTTCTCGTCGCCTCCAATTTTGCGGGTATCGCGTTCGGCTATGCAGGCTGCGCCGCTGTCCATGCGATGAGTTATCCGCTTGGCGGCAAGTACCATATTCCACACGGCGAGGCCAATCAATTAATGTTCGCCGAGGTACTGCGCAAATACCGGGAGAAAAAGCCGGTAGGCAAGCTGACGCAGCTGGAAACGCTGTTCGGCAGAGCACTTGAAGTGGAGCCGGGCGAAGCGCTCGAAACGCTTTATGCGCTGATGGAGAAAATTCTGCCGCGCAAACCGCTGCGTGAATACGGCATGACATTGGAGGAATTCCCCGTTTTTGCAGACAGCGTGATCGAAGGGCAGCAACGTCTTTTGAAGAATAACTATGTCGAATTGAGCCGCGCGGAAATGATCGACATTTACAACGCCTGCTACTGACGCGAACGGAGGGATTTGATGAAGACGACAAAGGAACTGCAAATCTTTGCGGCGCAGATCCGAATGACCGCGCTTCGCGGGCTGAGTAAGCTTGGCGCGGGACATATCGGCGGCTCTATGAGTATGGCGGACCTGATGGCGGTGCTGTATGGCGGCATGATGAAAATTGATCCGAAAAACCCCGCGTGGCCGGAGCGCGACTGGCTGGTCGTTTCCAAAGGGCATTGCGGCCCGGCGCTTTACGCCGCGCTGGCACTGCGCGGTTTCTTTCCGGAAGAGGAGATCACGACCATCAACCAGCCCGGCACGCGCCTGCCAAGCCACTGCGACAGAAACCTGACGCCCGGCGTCGATATGTCGACCGGTTCGCTGGGACAGGGGATGTCGACCGCACTGGGCGTTTCCTGGGGCAACCGCTTCCAAAACAAGGACAGCTACACCTATCTGGTGCTGGGTGACGGCGAGAGCGAGGAAGGGCAGGTCTGGGAGGGCGCGTTATGGGCGCATCAGCAGAATCTGGGCAATCTGATTGCGTTTATCGACTGCAACCAGAAGCAACTCGACGGCTATACCAAGGATATCTGCGATCTGGGCGACATTCGGCAGAAGTTTGCCGATTTCGGCTGGGACGCACAGTCGGTGGACGGTCACGATGTCGAGGCAATCATTGCCGCGATCGAAAGCGCCAAGAAAATAACAGACAAACCGCATATGATCGTATTGCAGACAGAAAAAGGCAAGGGCTGTACCTTTGCCGAAGATGTGTTTTATAACCACCATATGAAGTTTACGGGCGAACAGTATGAGGAGGCGGTCGGTGCGCTGCAGCGCGAGATCGACAGGCTTCAGGGAAAGGAGGCGTGAGGCATGTATCAACTGGAAAGCGCCATCGCGGAAGAACAGCAGGAAATGCGCGCGGTGTTTGCCGAAGTCATGGAAGAACTGGCCGGCAAGGATGACCGTGTGGTGTATCTGGACGCGGACATCATCAATAGCATCGGCATGACGGACTTTTGGAAAAAACATCCCGAGCGCACCGTTAACTGCGGCATTCAGGAAGCCAATATGATCGGCGTGGCCGCGGGCATGTCGGCAACCGGGCTTATCCCGTTCGCGCATACCTTTGGCACCTTTGCCACGCGCCGGGTGATGGACCAGGTGTTCCTGTCCGCGGCGTATGCCCGCTTAAACGTACGTATCATCGGCTCGGACCCGGGCGTGACTGCGGCCACCAACGGCGGCACGCACATGCCGTTTGAGGATATGGGCATGATGCGCTGCATCCCAAACGTGACAATCCTGGAACCCACGGATTCGGTCATGCTGGCCGACCTGATGCGCCAGACCAAAGACCTTTACGGCGTGTTTTATATCCGCCTGTCCCGCAAAAAATCGGAAAAGATTTACCGTGACGGCTCGACCTTTGAGATCGGCAAAGCCGCTAAACTCCGTGACGGCAAGGATGTAACAATTTTTGCGACCGGAATTTGCGTCGCGGACGCGCTGCGCGCCGCTGACCTGCTGGGGCAGGAAGGGATCGACGCCGGTGTTTCCAATATTTTTACCATCAAGCCGGTCGATGAGGACGCGGTTGTGGAAGCGGCGAAGAAAACAGGCGCGATCGTCACGGCTGAAAACCATAATGTGATAAACGGTTTGGGCTCGGCGGTTTCCGAGGTGCTGACCTCGACTGTATGCTGCCCGCTGGAGCGCGTGGGCGTGCAGGATCGGTTCGGCGAGGTGGGCGATGTGGAGTATTTGAAACGCACGATGCATATGACCGCTAAGGATATCGCGGCGGCGGCTAAACGAGCAGTCGCAAGGAAGGGGTAGAAACCATATGAAAGCAGCAGTGATCAGAGAGCCGGGCAGCATCCATCTTGAGGAGATCGGCCTTCCGGCGGTCGGCGAGGGGGAAGCGCTGATCAAGGTGCGCTATTGCGGCATCTGCGGCAGCGATTTGCATGTGCTGCACGGGCAGCATCCAACCGCTACTTTCCCCGTCGTGCCGGGGCATGAATTCGTCGGCGAGTTGGTGGAGGCGAAAGGCGTGGGCGCCGATGCGTTCGCACCGGGCGATCTGGTGGTCGCGCAGCCATTTTTCTCATGCGGAAACTGTGAGCCGTGCGCGCAGGGACATGACAATGTCTGCCAGCATCTGTGCTTCATGGGAGCGCACTGCAACGGCGCGTTTGCCGAATACGTCAAGGTGCTGACCCGCAAAATGTATAAGATCCCGAAAGATATGGATCTTCGATTGGCGGCGCTGACCGAGCCTGTGGCGGTGGCGGTGCACGATGTGCGCCGTAGCGGTCTGCAGGTCGGCGAGACCGCGCTCGTCATCGGCGGCGGGCCGATCGGCATGCTGATCGCTATGGTCGCGCGGCACACGGGCGCGCGCAAGGTCGTCATCTCTGAGATCAATCCGTTCCGCCGGGAGTTTGCGGAAAAGCTGGGTTTTGAAACGGTCAATCCGTTGGATGCGGATTTTGACCGGCAGATGATGGGGTTGACCGACGGAAAAGGCTTCCATGTCTCTTATGAAGTCTCCGGCAGCAAGCCGGGTATCACGGCGGCGGTACAGTATACGGCGATCGGCGGCATGGTGATGGTTGTTGGCATGACGCGGGAGCCGTATCCGGTCGACTTGTCGACGATGTTTTCACGCGAACTGCGGATGCAGGGCGTCCGCATCCATTCTCAGTACAGTTTTATCGGCGCGGTAGAATTGCTGAAGAGCGGCGCGCTGAATGAGGAGTTCCTTTCGCTCGTCAGCAAGGTGTATCCGCTGGACGAGGTGGAGCAGGCGTTTGCCTTTTCCGAGATCCCGGGCGATTACTTTAAGGTGCTTGTAGAAATGTGAGAGAACAGAAAGGAAGCTTGACCCATCATGATGACAAAAACAGAGTATATCGAATCGCTTCGCAGCCTGCATTTGAACCTATACCGCTTTGGCGAAAAGATCGAAAACGTGGTGGACGATCCGGTTGTGCGCCCGTCGCTCAATTCTTTTGCCGCCACTTATGAACTGGCCGAAGATCCGCAGTATGAGGATCTGATGGTCGCGACCTCCAACCTGACGGGAAAGAAAATCAACCGCTTTACGCATCTGCACCAGTCTGCCGACGACCTGATTAAAAAGGTCAAGATGCAGCGCCTGCTGGGGCAGAAGACCGCCGCCTGCTTCCAGCGCTGTGTTGGGCTGGACGCGGCGAACGCGGTCTATTCGACGACGTTTGAAACCGACGAGGCGTGCGGTACAAGCTATCATGAAAACTTTAAGCGGTTTTGGTCCGAGGTGCAGGAAAAGGACTGGGGCGTGGACGGCGCGATGACCGACGTCAAGGGCGACCGCTCCAAATCACCCTCTCAGCAGGACGATCCGGATTTGTTCCTGCATGTGGTCGAGCGGACGGCGGACGGCGTTTACGTCACCGGCGCGAAAGCCCATCAGACCGGCTACTTAAACAGCCATTATGTGCTCGTCATGCCTACCATATCAATGCGCGAGGGTGACGAGGACTATGCCGTCTCTTTTGCCTGTCCGACTGACGCGGACGGTATCACCCTGATTCTTGGCCGGCAGTCGTGTGACACGCGCAAACTGGAAGAGCATAACGATATCGACGTGGGCAACAAGGTGTACGGCGGGCATGAAGTGCTGGTGATCTTTGACCGCGTTTTCATCCCGAACGATATGATTTTCCTCAACGGCGAAACCGCGTTTGCGGGCATGATGGTCGAACGGTTTGCAGGCTATCACCGTCAGTCTTACGGCGGCTGCAAGGTCGGCGTGGGCGACGTGCTCATCGGCGCTACCGCGCTGGCCGGCGATATGGCGGGCTCGGCCAAGGCGAGCCATGTCAAGGACAAGATCATCGAGATGACGCATTTAAATGAAACGCTGTATTGCTGCGGCATCGCGTGCTCGTCGCAGGGCTCGAAGACCAAGGCGGGCAACTATTTGATCGACCTGCTGCTGGCGAATGTCTGCAAGCAGAATGTCACCCGCTTCCCATATGAGATCGCGCGTCTCGCGCAGGATCTGGCGGGCGGTATCATGGTCACCCAGCCGTCCGAAGCGGATTACCGCAATCCCAAGACACATGATTACATTGAGAAATATCTCAAGGGCGTTGCCTCTGTCCCGACCGAGGACCGCATGCGTGTCCTTCGCCTGATCGAAAATATGACGATGGGCACCGCCGCCGTCGGCTATCTGCCCGAGTCCATGCACGGCGCGGGCTCGCCGCAGGCGCAGCGTATCATGATCGCGCGGCAGTCGAATCTGGAGATGAAAAAACAGCTCGCGAAAGACATTGCAAGAATTAAGTAAGCCATTGCGTGACAGTGCGATGGAATCAAGCGAGGGAGCGACAATATGGACTGGAGAACTTATTATAAAGAACATACGATGACGCCCGAGGCGGCGGTTTCGGTCATCCGGGACGGCGACCGCGTCGTATTCGGCCACGCGGTGGGCGAGCCAATCGTATTCCAGCGCACGATGGCGCGTCTGGCGGAGCAGTTTCACGGGGTCGAGGTCGCGCACATGGTCTATCTCGGCTCGGGGGAATACCTGCAGCCCGGTATGGAAGAGCATTTCCGGCACAATGCCCTGTTTGTCGGCGGCCCATGCCGCAAGGCGATTGCGGAAAACCGCGCGGATTATACACCGGCGTTCTTTTCCGATGTGCCGCGCATGTTCCGCGATGGCACGCTGCCCGTGGATGTATTCGCGTTCACCTGCTCGCCGCCGGATGACCGCGGCTACATATCGCTGGGCCTGTCTTGCGATTATGGCGCGCAGGCGGTGAAATCCGCAAGAACGGTGATCGCCGAGGTGAACCCCAACATGCCGCGCACCTATGGCGAGAGCTTTGTGCACGTATCGGAGATTGACGGGTTTCTATGCTCATGGGAGCCGCTGCCGGAATCCAAGCCCGCAAAGATCAGTGAGATCGACCGCCAGATCGGCGAGCACATCGCGGGACTAGTGCATGACGGCGACTGCCTGCAGCTGGGCATTGGCGCGCTGCCGGACGCGGTCTGTTCGTTCTTGGGGGATAAAAAGGATCTGGGCCTGCATACCGAAATGATTTCGGACGGCGTACTGCCGCTGCTGGAATCCGGCGTGATCAACGGCAAGCGCAAGCAGCGCGACATCGGTAAGGTGACCGTTACATTCCTGATGGGCACACGGAAATTATACGATTTTGTGGATAACAACCCGATCATTGAAATGCTGCCGGTCGACGTGTGCAACAACCCGGCGGTGATTTCGCAGAACGACAACGTACTTTCGGTCAATTCCTGCGTCGAGGTCGACCTGATGGGGCAGGTATGTGCGGAAGCGATCGGCCTGCGGCAGATTTCCGGCATCGGCGGGCAGATGGATTTTGTGCGGGGCGCCAACCTGTCTAAGGGCGGACGCTCGATCATCGCGCTCCATTCGACCACGAGCGACGGCAAGGTGTCCAAAATTGTACCCATGCTGACGCTGGGCGCGCCGGTCACCACCAGCCGCTGCGACGTGGGATATATCGTCACCGAATACGGAGTCGCCTGCCTGCGCGGGCAGACGCTGCGCGAACGCGCCAAACGGCTGATTGCCATTGCGCATCCCGACTTTAGGGAGGAGCTTTGGGAAGAGTATGAGCGCCGCTTTGGAGAAGCGGGCGCGGAGGCGGGGAAAGCCGCGATGTAAGCAAGCAAAAGACAAAAAGACCGGGCGGCTGAAAGGCGTCTCCCGATAAGAAAACATCGTGGGGCAAGAGAGAACGGTATAGCTTCGGCTATGCCGTTTTTCTCATTCTTGCCTTGATGAAGTGACTTTGGATACTTCCAGAGCTCCAATGCCTTTATAGTAGATGTCGATTTCCTGGGTGCGGTTCTTGCCCTTCGGATCGCTGGCAGCATGAACAACAATCTTCTCGACGAACTCATGCAAGATACATGGAGTCAATTCAGGAATTTCCGTATACCGTTCTACAACGGAGAGAAACCTCTCCACATTTGCGCTTTTGCGTTCCTCTGCCTCGATTTCACCACGGAGGGCAACCGCTACATCTTGAAGCTGATGCTGCTCTTTCTCATAGTCGGTAGAGAGCTTTTGAAAACGCTCGTCAGAAAGTTTTCCCGAAATGGTATCTTCATAGAGCCGCTTGAAAATGCTATCCAGTTCTGCGATCCGCTTTTCAGCGTCAGCCAATGTTTTTTTCCGATTTGCCAAACCTCGGTTACGTTGGCGCATATCTGCATCCATGACCATCTTCACAAAATCGTCTTTGCGCTGTGATGCAAAGGAAACAATCTCACGCAGATTTTGCAGAACCAATTCCTCCAGGATAACAGTTCGGATAGAATGTGTCTGCCCACATATATCACGGCTTTTCCGATAGCCAGAACACAGGTAGTATTCCTGATCGCGCCGGAAATTGGTTGCCCTGCATTGATACATGATGGAGCCGCAGTCGGCACAGAACATCATGCCGGAGAACATCCCCATTTCTCCCATCTTTGTGGGGCGGCGCCGCGTCTGCCTTGCGAGTCTTACTGCATCGGCAATCGCCTCCGTCCAGATAGCTTCATGGGTATTCTCAAAAATCTTCCACTCGGTTTCTGGATTGAGAAGGGTCTTTTTGCTCTTGTAGGATTTTTTGTAGGTTTTGAAATTAACCGTGTGTCCCAGATATTCACGCCAGCGATCCATGATGTCGGCAATCGTAGAAGAATCCCAGGCATAAGGAGAACCTTTCTTTGAGACATTGGTTGTTCTTCCCTTACTTTCGTAGTAAGCGGCCGGAGTAAGGATTTTTCTTTCCGTCAGCTTTCTTGCGATTTGTGAGGGACCAAAACCGTCCATGACATAAAGACCGATTTCATAAACTACCTGGGCCGCTTCTTCATCCTTTATCCATTGCTTTTTATCATCGGGCGATTTCATGTATCCATACGGAGGCATGGTAGTCAAATGTTCCCCCGCATTGCCTTTCACTTTCATAACGGCACGGATTTTTTTGCTGGTGTCTTTGGCGTACCATTCATTGATGATATTGCGGAAGGGCGTAAACTCGTTGTCGCCCTGGGTACTGTCTACACCATCATTTACCGCAATAAAGTGAATATCATGTTCGGGGAACATGATCTCCGTATACATACCCACTTGCAGATAATCACGTCCGAAACGCGACATATCCTTGATGATAACACGCTTGACAAGGCCTGCCTCAATATCTGCGATCATCTGCTGAAAGCCTGGGCGGTTGAAGGTCGTACCTGAGATGCCGTCATCAACATAGAATTTGAAATTGTTATATCCATGCTCACGGGCATACTTTTCCAGGATTTTTTTCTGGTTTACAATGCTATTGCTGTCGCCCTGCAATTCATCGTCGCGGGATAAGCGGCAATACAGAGCAGTAAGTTCTTCAAAACTCATAGCTGTGTAAGGGAATTGAAGCGCGGCAGCGGTGTTTGACTGATAATACATAAATACCTCCTATCTGGCAGTCAAACACGATATTGAAGTCCAACTTCATTATACCGCGCTTTCTTCTTTCTGTCTGCCCGTTAGGAGGTTTTCAAGTCACAGTTTCTTTCTGAACATCGGCTTTTATCAGGTTCTCCAGTTTGGAGGTAATCGTCTGATTTCCCTTTTGAGGAAAAAAGGAATTGACGATAAAGGTCGTGTTGCCGATCTTCTTTTTGCTCCGCATAGGCGGGGCATATTTATTTTCAGATTGATTTTTCTGCATGATAAAGCCCCTTTCATGCTTATTACATTAAAACCATAAAAGAGGCAAAGAACGGACGGCTGCTGGCCGCAGCTCCACGGGAATTTCACCCCGGCCCATACTGATGGGTGCGCCGCGCAATGCTTTGAGGGCGTTCAACGCGGGAGTCTCATTATCCTGCCTGTGTATCCTCGCCCACAGGCTGCCATACCTGTTTCGTGGCCTGGTTTTGTCGCTCGCCTGTTTAGTAGGGGTCCCGTCCTGCGGACTTGCAACAGGGTCATGGCGCACCGGCCGGCCGGCTCCACACAGACAGATCGTATCCGTCTGCCTTATGCTGCCCGGAGGCTTTCTTTGTCAAGGATCATGGACTCCGCTACCGGATTGTCAGGAACAAGGAAAGGGAGCGAAACTTGCCCCGAACAACTTTAGACCGGCAGCACCTTGAAACTCGTCACGATACTATGTATCAGCTTCGTTTCCAGCCTGAGCCGCATATCTTCGTCCACATACAGGTACTCGTTGCCATACTCATCCTTCACCGGTCTGGTGGCAAGCGCCCGGATGTACTTCTGATAGTGAGCGACCACGGCGGCAAGGGCACCCTCGTCACCGTTCACGGCTGCCAGGATCACAGGCACCGGGATAGGTTTCACTTGTCCGGCCATTCAAATCCCTCCTTTACCAGATATTCGTACAATTCTTTCAGCGTAACGAGCCGCCGCTTGGATACAGTCTGATGAACGATATGCAGTTTTTCGCTGATTTCTCGATCCGTCATACCCAAGAAGTAGGACAGCAGGATCACATCCCGCTTGCCCTCCGGCAACTGCGCTAACGCATCGGCCAGGACATTGCCGGTTACGACCACCGGAAGTCCCAATACTTCAAAGACATGCTCGTCCATAAAGTAATCGTCCCACACGGCAGTCTGCTCCAACTCGGAGGCTGTAAGCTCGTCCAATGATTTTTCCTGGTCCAGAAGGCTGGCATAGTCACGCTGGATATGCCGGGCCTCATTTTTCAAAACCTTGACGCAGAAGGCGCCAAACTGATTTTGAATGCGTTGCTCATAGGAGTCTTTCATATTCTCACCTCCCTTCGCGCCGCACAGGTGCGGGGTGGTGATTTCCTCCCTTTCGCCTCAGTAATCCAAGACTTGCAATTTTGGCAACCTGGAAAGGAAAGAAATTTTTATGAAAGGCTCCGTCAAGTGACGAAGGCCCACATAAATGGCAAAAAACGCCCATCCGCAAAACGCGGACAGGCGTAAAGGAATTGACAGAAGCATTTATATGATGTGTTTGTTCATCTTCAAGGTCCAAATATCCCGATAAGGAGAACAGACTTTTTTTGACAAGATGGCTCCTGTCGATTTATACCGAAAGGATTTGTTGTGCATGGCGGCATCCTCCTATGTGCCGCCGTACCAGATTGCAGGGTGTAGGGTCGTCGTTCATTTTAGATAGACGAAAGGAAACGGCGGCTCTGATTTTTTCAAAGCCACCGTTACAAAGTGCATAACAATATAGTCGCTGTACGATGGCTTTTTTTCTTTTGCCATCGTGCGGCAACTTTTCCACTTTTCTTTTATCTTAACAGGCAATCCTCACAGAAATGTCACGGACATACTCCATTTCGACAAAATAACAAGCTGAAATCTCACAAAACTGTGAAATTTCGTTTTTGATGAAAGCCGTGAGAGAATGAATCCTCACGGCTTTTCAATGCAATGTGCTAGATATGAAAGAATCGATATTATTTTGAAGTAGGTAAAAATATTTAATTTTCAAAGTTTTGGATATTCCAAAACTTACATTATAATCAGTTAAATACGTTTTTTCTGCCGCTTAGATACAAACAGATAGAGCAAGAACCAAAGAACACAATGGAGAGCAAGGATAACGATGTCCTTAACCGCTGTTGATGCAGTTCCATTTGCCAAATCCATAATGCCCTCAAAGGTGGCGCTGGACGGGATCAGGTAGCAAATGTAGGAAAGGGCTTTGTTTCCTGCACCGACCAGATAATTCAGGATCGGAACCGCCATAAATACGATCATTACGATTTTAATATAAACCACGCCTACCATCATGCCATCGGAGAGTTTGCCCACAAACAAACCGATCAGAGCCGACACAAATGCGGAAAGGACGATCAATGCCAGCATGACCGCCGCCCCTGTGAAAGAGAGCCGGAAACAGATTGCCGCTGTAAGAATAGCGGACAGGCAGCCGAATACAAAACCCACAAAGATTTTCTGCATCATGTACTGTCTGTGCGTCATAGGCAGGATTTCATTGATCAGCGCAACGCCATCCTCTTTTTCAGAAATAATGTTCATGGCATTAAAGGTACAGCCCATGAACATTGCCACAATCAGCGTAATGGCAATAAAGATATTCTGATAGCCCGCCATCATATCCGGGCGCTCCAATACCTGCACACTGGCCTGTGCCGCCCATTCCCTCTGCTCGTAAAGAGCCGGGAGCGTGTTGGCTGTCTGCTGAAACATATCCAGTTCATCGCCGGAAAGGATCGTCTGGATGTTGCCGTCAGCCATTTCCACGCCGATCAGGTTTGTTGCCGGTTCGTTGATGGCCTCAATCAGTTCTTCCTGTGTGGGATAAACTGTGACAGTACCATACCGTTCCAGCCATATGTTGACTTCCGAAGTGGTGGCTTTTGCCGTTACTCCAAAATGAAATTCCCCCAATGAAGAAAGGTCAATGGAGCCGACAAAATTCAATGCCACAGCGACCACGATAGGCAGGAGAAATGACATGATACAGAACTTGTCTTTTCGGACACTTTTCAGTTGATAGATCAGTCCTTTCATTGTCAGCCCTCCTTTCCCATTTCCTTGCGGAACGCAGCTTCTACAAGGATAAAGAGTAGAATGATTGCACCTATCGCACCGACATAGTAGGCCGGGCTTGTAGTCGGGACACCGAAAAAGGCGTTTTTCAGGCCCATATACACATGGTAAAACGGGTGATAGTCAATCCACGCCATCTTGACAGAAGTATTCGCTGCCAGAAATACCGGCGTAGCCGCAAAGAGCGCAATTACCAGATAAGCCAGTGAAAATTGCTTAAAGTCCCGCAGAAGCATGGTACAGCCGAAGCCTGCCAGTGCCATAATCAAGGAGAGGATAGCGGTCTGCACCAGCACCGCAGGCAAAACCGACATCCCGCCCAGCCCCACATTGAACAGAACCATTAAGGCCGCAAAAACCAGATCGGTAATCAGAAAGAGCATGATTTTGGAGCATACAAACAGGCTCTTATGCAGCGGCATAATGGCATGAACGCGGATCACTCCCATCTGCTTTTCCTTAAACAGAACCGAAGCAATCCCCAAAAATCCAACAGCTACAATCTCAATAAAGAGAAGTTCACAGGTGATCTCCCGGCGCTGCTTCATTTCAGGGCTGTTGCTGCCGACGATTTTAGCTGTATCATTTCCATCTGGGGAAAGCAGGGACAGCGCATAGTCTGCTCTGTGTCTGTCTGCTTTTTCGGTCGCCGCATAGAACAGGACATGAGGCGTCTTGCCGCTGGCGTCAATCCCGACACCGTTCGTATCACTGGCAAGGGCAGTATTCAGTTCTTCTAAAGAAGACACGGGCCGAACGAAGGAGGAAACCTCTGTCTGCGTCCCAGCCGGATCATACAGATACACATTGTAGAGCCGGGCGTCCATGAATTTCACATAGCCGAAATTGATGAACAGCGTGTATAAAACAAGGGAACCCAGCGCCACCAGAAAGAATTTTCCGGACATCATCATCCGGCAGTCTTTTTTGAACAGAGAACAAAGGCTTTTCCACATTAAGACAGCCCCCTTCCCGTGTACTGGATAAAGACATCCTCCAGTGTCGGCTCCTGTGAATGGATGCTGATGATTTCATCATACGCAAAAGGAATACCGGCTTTCAGTTCAGGCGCTTCTATGGTCTGCTTCTTTCGCTTACCCTGATGAAGATAGGAAACCACAATGCGGTGATTGCTGTTTTTTTCTTTCAGATTTTGGGGTGTGTCCAGCGCAACGATATTTCCATTCGTGATAAACGCCACGCGGTCACAGAGCAGGTCAGCATCCAGCATATTGTGTGTTGTGAGAAATACCGTTGTGCCTTTTTGTCGTTCTTCCTCGATGATTTTCCGAAAAAGCACTGCACCGGCGGGATCGAGGCCGCTGGTGGGTTCGTCCAGAAATAAAAGTTTCGGATTGCTTATCAAAGCTCTCGCCATACTCACACGCTGCCTCATCCCTTTGGAGTAGGAGGACACCGGCTTATTGAGAAAGTCTTTCTTGAATTCCAGTTCTTCCAGTAGTTCTTTCACATCCCGCAGTTGTTCTTTGGGATAAAAGGACGCAAAATAGTTCAGATTGTCCACTGCGCTTAAATTGGCGTACAGATATGGAAATTCAAACAGGACGCCGATCTGCTGAAAAAACTCCTGTGTCTGTGCGGTTCTCAAATCCTTTCCAAATAGGGAAACCTCGCCGCCATGCCCTTTCAAGATGCCGGTCAGTATCTTTTGGGTGGTGGACTTCCCGGAGCCATTCGGCCCCAGGAATCCGAAAATCTCTCCATCTGCCACAGAGAAATTCAAGCCGTGTAACGCCTGCTTATCCTTTCCGTAGGAAAAGGTCAGGTTTTTAACCTCGATCATCTTCATCCCCCCATTTTCCGGTCTGGTTCTTTTTCTTCTCCTGTTCCCGTTTGCTCCACCATTTCATAAACTTTACCTTGAGCGGGATGCAGATTACCAGCGCCACAATAATCAAAAGCCACCAGTACGATTCCATACCTAAAAACATAATCGTTACCTCCTTTGTCTGGAGGGTCATTCCCTCCTTGTGGGATAAAGGTACGAAAATGCGTTGAAGTCGGTGTGAGGTCGCTGTGAAGTTGGTGTGAAATCTTCCCGGCAGAAGAAAAGGCCCTGATCTCCATTTGGAAACCAGAGCCTATGAGAGAATATGGACTTGTTATTTTACTATGGGGAGGGAAAAATAAAAGGTCACGCCTCCCGGCTGATTTTCTGCGCCATAGTGTAGGTGCTGCATGGACAAGACCTGTGCAACAATGGCAAGGCCCAGCCCGGAACCGCTGTATTTGGAATTTTTATCACGATAGAATTTCGACCATATCTTTGACAGGCTTTCTTCCGGGATAGGCGGCCCCTGATTGAAGATAGAGAAGTCCAAAAAACCGTCTTTTTCAAGCAGGGAAAGTCTCAAAATCCCGCCCGGTCTGTTATTTCGTTTGGCATTGACAATCAGATTATTCAAGACCTGCTCCATCCGCCCTTTGTCCGTATTGACATAGACAGGATGCTCCGGCAACTCGTATTCCAAAACAAAATCTGCGTCCGGGGTGTCGATCAACAGCCGCCCCGCCACTGTTTCCAAAAAGTCTACAAAGTCAAACCGCTCCAGGCGGAGCTGGGCAGCCCCATTTTCCAGCGCCGACAAATCAAGCAATGTAGTGATCAAGCGGCTCATGCGTTCTGTTTCTGTTATGATGACCTCAGAATACTTTTGCCGCTTTGCTTCGTCTGTTTCGTCCTGTAATCCTTCGGCATAGGCCCGGATCACGCCCAGCGGAGTTTTCATTTCATGGGAGAGGCTGTCCACCAGCTCTTTACGCTCGGCAAGCAGCCTTTTTTTCTGCTCCACATCCTGCTCTAATCTCTGGTTGGCATCTTCCAAAGAAGAAAACGCTTGTTGCAGATTTTCAGCCATCGTGTTCAGGCTCTCCGCAAGTTCTCCAAATTCATCACGGCTTTTCACACGGCAGGGGTGGGAAAAATTAAGCTCTGCCATGTTCCGGGCAGCTTCATTCAGTTCCGAAACCGGCTTTGTGATAAAGCGGGCCATAAGCAGGTCAATGGCACAGATCAGCACCACCACAAAAGACAGCCAGATGATAAAAGAAATATCTGTATTCACTGGCAGCTTGGTGGACAGTATATAAGAAACAATTAGGGCAACGCCAATCAGTTTGGAGGCCAGCAGGATCTTCTTTCGTATGGTAAAGATATTCATGCTTTCATTGATTTTCATACGCTCACCTCGAATTTGTAGCCAGAACGGATCAGAGTAACAATATGCTTACCCTCATCACCCAATTTCTGCCGCAGGGTTTTGATATGGGTATCTACTGTCCGTGTCGTTCCCTCAAAGTCGTAGCCCCAAATCCGATTCAGCAACTGCTCTCTGCTGAATATCTGGCCGGGATTCCCCATGAAGAAATGCAGCAGTTCATATTCCTTGTGGGTCAAATTGATTTCCTGTCCGTCCACAAAGATCTTATGAGATGTGGGAATGATCGTAATTTTTCCGGCGTTCACAGAATCGGCAGGCGTGATAGAGGAACGGCGCAGCAAAGCACCCACCTTTGCCAGCAACACTTTGGGACTGAATGGTTTGGTAATATAGTCATCGGCTCCCAGCTCATAGCCTTTCAGTTTATCTTCTTCCTCACTTTTCGCGGTCAGCATGATAATAGGGAGGTTGCTCATTTCCCTTGCCATCTTGCAGACGGAAAAACCGTCAAGGTGGGGCATCATCACATCCAGTATCATCAAGTCCATAGGATTGCTTTTCAAGATCATCAAAGCATCTATGCCGTCGTCAGCCGTGAAGCAGGTGTGACCACCTCGCTGCATATACTCGGCAATAATATCCTGCATATTCTTTTCATCTTCAACAATTAGAATATTTGCCATAGAGGGGCCTCCTTTCTTTTAATCTCTTAACTATAAAACGATTATAATACCAAACAGGACAAAAGACAATTTAGTGAAATAAAATACTACTTCACATAAAATTTCATTACATTCTCATAATTCAACGCGAAATGTAGAATGATATAGGGTGATATGAGAATGAACCAGAATGAAAGAGGGTTTGACTTTCATGGCCTCGGGTTGGCGCTGAAAAAAGCCAGAGAGGAAAAGGGCTGGACACAAGCCTATGTTGCGGAATTAGTAGACCGTGACTCCCGCACCATTATGAATATTGAGAACAAAGGTCAGTATCCCAGCTTCGACCTTTTTGTTAAACTCATTACCATGTTTGACGTTTCAGTTGACCAGTTTATTCATGCGGACGGAG
>NZ_JAXEOA010000020.1:0-57795 GCF_034098985.1 Agathobaculum sp.
ATAAGCGGAAACGGAAAAAAGGCAAGCGCAATTATTTGCGCTTGCCTTTTCCTGTTTTTCGGCTATTCTAAAAGACGCTCACTTTCCCCGGAAATCATCGTGGGGGCTGGTCCCCCTCACGCGCGCCCGTGCGCCATTTAAGGAACGCGCGCGGGAGTAAAGGAGAATGACATGAACGAAAACTATACCATTGACGCCTTTGCCGAGCCCATCACCGCACTGTCGACGCAGCCCAGCCTGCCGCCGGACGAGCTCAAGCGCCGGCTGCAAGCCCCTGCGGAGGAAGTCCGGCAGGCGCATAACGCGCTCTGCGGTAAGGCCAAACAGTTGGAGTCAAGAATCAACAATTACCAAGCGGCAACCTTTAACGGCGAAATTACACGCGATATGCTTGAAATTTCTGTGCAAAATGAACTTTCTTCAAAAGCCGGACAAGACGGGTTAGACGCTCTATCCATAGCCTTAGATACGGCCTGCATCCAGTTAGCAAAAAAATGCGAGATTTGCTGTGGTACCTATCGCGGTGACGACGCGCAAACGCGGACTATTTCTTTAGGCTTTCGGCCTTTAGCCGTTTATATTGCAAAAAATGGCACCGAGTCAAGCGATTTATCACGTAATACGGTGTACGGTGGATTGGCGCTTGATGGTCACCCTGCATACTTTTACGGTAATGTTGTTGAGATCGTCGATAGCGGATTCCTGCTCACCCACGCCAACCGCAATCTACCCAATCTAAATAACGAGACCTATTACTACATCGTGCTGAAGCAGGCATGACAAAGCGGCCTCCCGGCAATGCCGGGAGGCCGCTTTTGCGCTATGCAAGGCTGCAATGATTCAGTTAGTTATGCTTTGTCAGTTGCCGCGACTGTAACGTTGCCATTTGCAACGATCTGGAACGTAACTACAGCATCATTTGCAACGGTGAAGTCCTTGGTGGTGGTCTCATCGTCCAGGAACTTGGCGTTGGTCAGCGTAACGGTGACATTACCCGCAGTAGCCGCGCCGGTCATGGTAACCGTCAGAATCTGGCCCTGCGCCACAGCGCCCGCACCAGCGGCGATATCATCGCCATCCGAATTCGCAACAGTCATGGACGCCAGTCTGGTGGCAGTCTTGGTGATAGTCAGGCTGCCCTTGTTAGCCGCAACCAGATCCATGTCGCCCTTGATATCGACAACCAGAACCGCGAGATCCTCAGAGCCGTCCATGATATACTTGGCATTGATCGGATATACACCCGCATTGTCATCAACAATGTAGCTGTTCAGAGCGGTCTTGTCGCCCAGCGTGCCGATGTCTTCCTTGTTTTCAGCCTTGGAATCCACAAACAGAACCTTGGTATCCGAAGTCACATTGAAGTAATCGCTCTCGCCGTTAAAGACGACCTTATCGCCCGCATCCTTAGCGCCAACGATCGAGCCGGTCTTCAGCGTTGCGTCAGCCTCCTGGCCATAGGACTTGATATCCTCAATCTTGCCTTCTTCAGTGATCGAAGAATAACCGATGATATCGCCCTTCTTCAGCGCGGAAGCAGACTTGCTCTTAACCTCGACCATCTCGTCGCCGGTCCAGAGGTAGAACGAGTAGAAGCTGTCGCCGGAAGCGTAAGCATCGTCCACCACGTAGCCGTAATGGTCGTTGGTCTCGAAGCCAGAGGGCTCAGAGGTAGCCTTCAGGAAGATCATGTTCGCACGGGTCAGGCCGTCAACCTTGGAGGTGTAGGCCGCAAGCGCCTGCGCGGCGATGCCGGAACCGTAGGTCAGCGCCTTCAGCTGCTTGCCGGTGATCTGCTTGTAATCGCCAGCAGTGCCGTAAGCGATGAATACCTTGGCGGTGTCGGAAATCATGTACTTCGTGCCGCCGCCGCTGATGTCGCCGGTAGCACCGATGTACTCGGTCTTGCCGGTGTTCCAGTCAGCCTGCAGGTTAGCGTTTTTCAGGTAGCTGCTGGCCGTTGCGATGAACTCATAGTCATCCGTATCGGTGGTGGCATCGACAGCAGCCAGCTTATACTTGGAGCCGTCCATCTCGTAGTTGAAGACCGTTCCAGCAACCGCAGTTACGCCAGAAACCTCTTCGGTGTGAACCGTGCCGTCAGCCAGCAGGAACTTGGCCTTGTTAGCGTCCAGACCAGTGCCCACGGACAGTACCATCAGCACGTCCGGAACGCCGCCCTCGGTGCCCGAGGTCTTCTTAGCATCAAATACAACACCGTTTACAACAACAGCGTCAGCCTTGTTACCGGCCTTGATGTCGCTGAAGGACTTGCCGTCGGCGACCTTGTACCAGGTGCCGTCGAGGCGCAGGTCGGTAAAGTTCGGGCTGGTGCCCTTGGTGCCGTTGATGGAAACATTCGTCAGCTTATCAGCCTTAACGATGTCCTTGTTGTCTTCAAAGTAGTTCTCGGTGATAACAACGAAGTCGTCCTTCACGATGCTGTCGGCGATCTGATGATCCGCATGCTTGTAGGTCGTGCCGCCCGCAACGATCTGCGAGGACGAAGCATAGGTGACCTTGGCAACCTCAACACCCTTAACATAAACGGTGTCAATTTTGCTGTTGCCGTCGGAGTCGATCAGCGTAACAACATTCGCGGAGTTGACGGAAGCGGTCGAGGTCAGGAAAGTGACCGAAGCCGTAGCCGTTTTGGTGCCAGTCTCAGCGCCGTAGTAGGTAGCGGATTCAAACTCGTAGGAAGAGCCGTCGAACTTGACCTTGGTGCTGGTGTCCTTCTCGATAACGGAAGCGTTGGCAACATAGGCCTTGTTATCCGTATCGATCGCTACGCCAATAACCTTGGAGGTCTTGTCGTCCTTGTACATGACCTTGACCTTCTGGCCGAGCAGATCGGTGTAGTCCTTGCTCAGCTTGGTGAAAGTGGTCGAACCAGCATGAGTGGAGTCCGAATCGGTAACGTTGACCGTCAGGTTATCCTTGGAGATAGAGGTCAGGACACCGGTATCAGTGTACAGACCCATGTAACGGCGGCCGATCGTCGGGTATGCATCGCCATCGTCGTTCATGTTGGTGTAAGAACCGTCGCGCAGGCGAACCGTGGGGGCGTTAACGGCGTTATACATCATAACAGCCGCATACTCACGGGGCAGAGCCAGCTTCAGGGGAGCGGTAACGTTCTCCAGAATGCCGTTTTCGTCCGCCAGAGCGGTGGTGCGCTGGCCCCAGCCGGAGCCGGTCAGCTTCGCGGTCTCCGCATTGTAGCCCAGGGTGACGAGCAGCATCTTGGCGGCTTCCTCACCGGTTACAGTTGCGTCGGGATCAAAGTGGGTCGCATTCTTACCAGCGATGATGCCGAGGGCTTCGCAGTACTTGATGTAACCAGCGGCCCAAGCGCTCTTCGAGGTGTTCAGATCGACAAACTTGGTCGAGCTCTCCTTGTACGCGTTAGCGTTGTCGCTACCGGTACGGAGAACATAGATCATCTTTGCCATTTCAGCGCGGGTGATTGTGCCGTTGGGCTGGAAAGAACCATCGGTATAACCGTTGATTACATTCAGCGCAACAAGAGTGTCCACGGCTTCAAGATTGTCTTCGGCAATCTCGGCAACATCCGTGAACGCCGCACCGGCGAACATGGTGAACGCGCAAGCGAACGCCAGAACCAGTGCGAGAACCTTTTTCTGATGGCGGTAAACCCCATCGAATGCAGTCATTTCCCCCTTTGATTCCGTCCTATACTCGCTCTTTCCGCACTTTTTAGGCTTTTCCATTTTCTGTACTTTCCCTGTCTCTTCTATCTGCTGCCCTACTCCGCCCCCAAAATTTTCTCAATATTTTTATTCAATCTGCACAATCGCGAATTCCTGCGCTTGTGGAAATGCGTGAAATGCGGTATACTTTGTCTAGATATCTGAATACCGACAAACAGGGGTATGTTTATGAAATTTAAAAGCAAATGCGCGCTCATGCTATGCAAGGCCTCGGGGGCGATCCTGCGGCGGCTTGGTCGGGGCGGCACCAATCTGCCCGGAAAGCTCGCGCTACGGCTCGACCGCGATATCCTGGGCACACTGGCGCAGGACGTCAAAGTGACCGTCGTCACGGGCACCAACGGAAAAACCACAACCTCCCGCATGATCGAGCAGGCATTTTCGGACGCCGGGCTGCGCTATTTCGCCAATAAATCGGGCGCCAATTTGCTGACCGGCATTATCACTGTGTTTGCGCAGCACGTCTCTCTTTCAGGAAAATGCGATTCGACGCACGCGCTCATCGAGTGCGACGAGGCCGCGTTCCGCACGGCGAGCCGCTACCTCCCGGTCGAATGTCTGGTAGTGAACAACATTTTCCGCGACCAGCTCGACCGCTTCGGCGAGATCACGCACACACTGAGCAGTATCCGCACCGGCATCGGCAATGTACCGGGCGCGACACTCTGCCTGAATGCTGACTGTTCACTCACCGCCTCGCTCGCGGACGGTATCCCGAACCCGGTCGTTTGGTTTGGCGTCAACGTACCGATCTACGAAAACACGGCGCACGAGCTGTCCGACGCCCCCTACTGCATCCACTGTAAGACCGAATACGAATACGATTATATCACCTATGGCCATCTGGGCGGATTCCGCTGCCCCAAGTGCGGCTATGCACGGCAAACGCCCGATGTGGCCGTCACCCGTGTGCTCAAAACGGCGGCCGACTCCTCGGACATCGAGCTGACCGTATTCGGCAGCCCGCACGAGGTCCACGTCAACCTGCCGGGCGGGTATAACATTTATAATGCGGCTGCCGCTGCGGCGGTGTCCCACGTCGTCGGCATCGACGAGGAGATCGCGGTTTCCGCGCTCGCGCAGTTTGAATGCGGTTTTGGCCGCGCTGAACAGTTCGCGCTCGGCGCGTGCCAGGCGCGCATGATGCTAGTCAAAAACCCGGCGGGCTTCAACCAAGTCATTAACCTGATCTCGCATGACGAGGGCGAATACCAGCTCGCTTTCCTGCTCAACGACCGCTTTGCCGACGGAACCGATATTTCCTGGATCTGGGACGTGGATTTTGAGGCGCTCGCCGCAAACCAGACGCGCTACGCGCGTATCCTCGTATCGGGTGTGCGGCGGGACGATATGGCGCTCCGCCTCTATTACGCCGGCTTTGACGCGGACAGGCTCGAGGTCGTCGCAGGCTATGGCGAACTGCTGGACGCGGTCGGCTCGTCCCCCGTGCCCGCGTTCCTAATGCCGACCTATACGGCTATGTTCGACCTGCGCGGCGAAATCGGCAAGCGCACCAACGTGAAAGCATTCTATGAATAAGGAGGGATACGCTTTGGAACTGAACATCTGTCATTTGTATCCCGACATTTTGAACCTATACGGCGACCGCGGCAACATCATCGCCATGACGCGCCGCCTGCGTGACCGCGGCATCGGCGTTTCGGTCGAGGAGTGCTCGATCGGCCAGCCGCTTTCGGCCGCCAAATACGACATTTTCTTCATCGGCGGCGGGCAGGACTTTGAACAGGAGATCCTGCTGCGCGACCTTGCCGCGGGCAAGTCCCGGGAAATCATCTCGGCGGTCGAGGAGGAAAAGACGTTTCTCGCTATCTGTGGCGGCTACCAGATGCTGGGCGGATACTACAAGACCTGGGACGGCAACCAGCTTGATTTTATCGGCGCGCTCGATTTATACACCGTAGGCGCGAAAGACCGCATGATCGGCAACTATATGTTTGAGACCGCGCCGGAGGACGGCGGGACCATGGTCGTCGGCTTTGAGAACCACTCGGGCAAGACCTATCTCGGAGACAGCGTCCAGCCGCTCGGCACGGTGATTGAGGGCTTCGGCAACAACGGTGAGGACAAAACCGAGGGCGCGCGCTACAAAAACGTCTTCGCGACCTATTCGCACGGCTCGCTGCTTCCCAAAAACCCGGTTTTATGCGACCATATCCTGCATACCGCGCTTTCGCATAAATACGGCGACGTGCCGCCGCTTTCCCCGCTCAATGATACGCTCGAAACCCGCGCGCACGACTATATGCAAAAACGCCTGTCCAAGGCGTGACCGGACGGCCCGCTTTGGGAACAAAGCGGGCCGTTCCCGCGTCTAACCGAAAAAGCTTGCCGGCTTTTGGCGCGCAAAAAAATAACAGTACACATTTCGACAAAAGAATGGTAAAATAAGAACATCAAAACCAGAGAGGTGATCGCTTGTGAGACGATTTTTATCCGCGCTGCTCGCGGCCGTGATGCTGGTAGGCACCCTGCCTGCGGCCTCCGCGGCTTCCGACATCGACAAACATTGGGCCAAGCCCTACATCACCGCGCTGCACGACATCGGCGTGGTCAACCCGTCCAGTTCGGGAGCCTATTCGCCCAACCAGGCCATCATGCGCTGGGAATTCATGCGCTATATCAACCGCGCGTTCGGCTTCACCGAGAAAGCTTCGATCAGCTTTACCGACGTGCCCGCGAGCGCGACCTATTACGACACCGTGCAGACCGCGGTCAAATACGGCTACATCAACGGCGTCGGCAACAACAAGATGGACCCGACCGGCACGCTGACGCGCGAGCAGGCCGCGACCATCCTCGGCCGCCTGCACAAATACACGCCCGATTCCGATATTTCCGGGCTGACGTTCACCGATAAAAGTAAGCTCAGCAACTTCAGCAAGGGCTATATTGCCGAGGCTGTCCGCATGGGCTACATAGGCGGCTATCCGGACGGCTCGTTCCAGCCGCAACGCGCGGTCACCCGCGGCGAGATCTCCAAGATCCTATATTTCTTCCTGGGCAGTTCGATGCGCACCTCGGGAAATAAATACACCGCGGCAAACCTGCAAAGCGACACCCGGAACGTCTCCATCATTGCGCCGGCCACGCTGTCCGACGTGACCGTCAAGGGCAACCTATATATCACGGAGGGCGTGCTATCAGGCACGGTGGGGCTCAACAATGTGACGGTCGAGGGCGAAATCATTGTTTCGGGCGGCGACGTGATCATGGACGGCGTAAACGCCGCCAAGATGATCGTGTCCAACCCGCTCGGCATCACGCCGCAGATCACCTGCACGGGCAGCACCAACATCGGCAAGACCGAGGTGCAGACCTCGTCCACCCTGCGCGAAAGCAGCCTGTCGGTATCGGCCTCCGGCCTGTCTGATATGACGCTCAACGGAGACAACCTCTCGGTCACGCTGGATGGACAGGTGTGGGATCTGCTCGTCGAAAAGCCCGCTTCGATCCTGACCACGGGCAGCACCGAGATTAACACGCTGACCGCGAACGCCAAAACGGTCGTCACAGGCGGCGGTTCGATCCAAAAGGCCGTGCTGAACGCCTCGGGCTGCGAACTGCTGATGAAACCGGGCACCATTGAACTGGCGAGCGGCGTCACCGCGACCGTGGCGGGCGAATCGGTCTCGTCCTCCTCCAGCGTGTCAGTCTCTCCGTCCACACTGGCGTTCGACATCAACAACACCTCATCGCTCAACCATTCCTATGATTTCTCCTTTAACGCCGACAAAAACGACCTCGTCCGCGTCGTCTGCAACGGGTCGACGCTCAAGCTCGGCACCGACTATCGCATCTTGGACGACAAGAACGGTATTCGCCTATACAAGTCTTACCTGACCACACTCAAATCCGGCGCCTATACCATGGAGCTGGTCTTTGAGGACGGGCAGACCGGCGTGATCGGCATTTCGACACTCGATTCATCCAAGACCGCGGTCAGCCCCTCGTCGATCACTTTCGACAAATACGAGGGCTCGGCAAACAACATCAATCAGACAGTCACCCTTTCCCTGCCGAGCGGCACGACGCTCGACACCGTCAAGCTGTCGAGCACGGTTTTGGAGCGCGGCACCGATTATACCTATTCCGCCACGACCGGACAGGTCACGCTGCTGCGCGACACGCTTTCCAAGAAGAGCGCAGGCTCGTACACGATCACATTTATCCCCAACAAGGGCGCTTCGATGACCTGCTCGCTCACCATCACCGATTCCGCGCCGGTCAACGAGGTCTCGCCCTCCGAGGCTGACTTCGACGCGAATAAGGTTTCGGACGAATACAGCGATCTTTCCGTCACGCTGAACCCGGCGGACGGCGCGACGCTCAAGTACATCAAGTGCAACGGCAAGACGCTTGAGGAGGGCTGGCAGTACAAGCAGAGCGGCAACACCGTCACGCTCAGCAAATCGGCCGTCGCCTCGTTCGCAACGAACGGCGCGACCTACGCTGACTTCTCGTTCGTCATGTCCAGCGGCAGAAACCCGAGTCTGCGCGTCAATTATGTCACCACCTACGCGCTGACCGCCAATGTGGTCGATGATCTCGGCCTTCCGATCTCGGGCGTCAATGTCTCGTTCACGCCCACCGATTCTTCCGCCGGCACGCCCGCGCAGAACGCAGTCACCAATGAGAACGGGCAGGCCGTGGTTTATGTTAAGCGCGGCTCGTATACCCTCACTGCGAACGACGCGCGCTTCACCAATCCGGTCTCACAGACGGTTTCCGTTTCAAGCGCACGCACGGTCAAGCTGACCGGTGAAATCCTTGAAACCGTTGAGATCACCGTCACCAACTCGCTCGGCGCCAAGCTGTCCGGAGCGATCGTCACCATCGGCGGCAAGAGCGTCACCACGGGCACAGACGGCCTCGCGGCGTTCACGCTCAAGCGCGCAAGCTATATCGCGCAGGTCACCTGCCACGGCTACACCGCTAAGTCAGTCACGCTGACTGTAAACGGTACGGTGCGCGAACGCGTTATGCTTAATTAAACGCAAATAAAAAGAACCGCTGCAAAAGCAGCGGTTCTTTTTTTATGTGTTAAAGACCCATTTCCTTTTTGAGCCGCGCCAGCTCGTCGTCCACCGCGGCGGACGCACCCGCGTCGGCGTATTTCTTTTCGAGCGCGCCGGCCTCGTCGACCGGTTTCTGGTTCAGCTCGCTCATGGCATTCGCACGGTCGAGCATCTGGTCGGCTTTCTGCTCCATGCGGTCAAACGCATTCATTGCGCCCGCTGCCTTATCGGCCGAAGACGAAAATTCGTTGACCTTGGCCTGTGTCTTGGCCACCGCGACCTTGGCCTTGACCGCCTCGCGGCGGCCGTTCAGGTTTTCAATGTCGCACACCAGCTTGTCATGCATCTGCCGCATCTTCTGCGCGTTATCATGCGCGGCGTCATAGGTCGCTTTAAGGCCGGCAGCCGCAGCGTCAAGCTGCTGCTTCTTGCCCAGAAAGACCCGTGCATCGGCTTCATTGCCGGCGGAAAGCGCCTTTTTAGCGAGCTCCTCATACTTCTTTGCTTCAGCGGCGTTGTCCTCGACCATGCGCCGCGTGCGCGCCTCTTCCGCCATTACGCCCGCCGTCTCTTTTTTCACCTCAGCCAGGCTCTCGGTCAGGTCGCGCAGATACTGGTCGATCATCTTGGCCGGATCTTCGCATTTGTCCAGCAAATCGTTAATATTCGCCTTAATAATGTCTGAAAAACGTTCCAAAATACCCATTTGCCCATTTCCTCCTTGCTTTACGGCTTATGTTCGCCGTCGTCACTATATTTTTTTGCGAGGTCCTCGACCTCCTGATCTCCAAATTTTTCAAGCGGTGTTTTAAGGATCTCCTCTGCCCGCTTTTGCTCGCGCTCGCGCTGTTCACGCGCTTTCTTTCGCCATGTGTACAAAATGAGCACCACGGCCACGACCGCGATGCAGACCGCAATCACCGGTAGCGGCGATTTGGTCACCGTCATGATGCGTTTGCCCGTGTCTTCAAACGTCTCGCTGAAGAACTCCTCTTCGCTCATATCGCTCGGGTAATACCGGTCGAGATAGTCGGCTAAAATGCCGATCGCCTCGCTGTCCATCACGGTTTTGGCCTGTGAGCCGACCGCGTAGCCGCACGTGTAGGTGCGGCGGTCTGTGTTGTCGTAAAACAGCAGCAGGAAGTGCCCCTCATCGGTAAACAACTCGTCGTACAGCGTTTCGGCACGCTTTTGCAGCTCGGTCGTCGTGGGGTTATCGTACCCCTCCGCGATGTATAGGTACGGCTGCACGCCTGTCGCTTTGTAGAACGACTTGAGGCCCCGTTCCAACTCCCGTGAGTTACTGATCCATCCCGCGGTATCGTTGAAATACGCTGTCTCAGTCACTGCCGATGCGGGCAGCTTTTCGCGCTCGACCGTCGACTTGGCGATATCGCCTCCACCGCCGAAAACCGCGCCCAGCACGCCGAAAAACACCATTAGGACGAACACGACGACCAGCACCGTCGCGGTCGGGCCGCAGCCCGCGCCGCCTCCGGGATCTCCGGGCGGCCTGCCGCCGCCACCGCCGCCGTAGTACCGGCGCGAATTATTGATAAAGATCGGGCCTGTGCGGAAGCCGCCGCCCGAAAAGCCGCCGCCAAAGCCTCCGCCGCCGGAACGACCGCCTCCGCCCGAAAAACCGCCGGACGAACGTCCGCCGCCTGAAAAGCCGCCGCCAAAGCCTCCTCCACCGGAGAAGCCGCCTCCGCCTCCTCCGCCGCCTGACCTGCCCATAAAATTCCCCCTTTTCAGGTATTACTTCGCCTTCCAGTGCGCGATGATGTCATGCCGCGTCACGATGCCGATAAACATGTCGCGCCCGTCCGCAACGGGCACGAAATTCTGCTCGGTCACCAGATCGACAAGGTCTTCCATGCGCGCGTCAATGCTGACCGTGCGGTGTTTTACCCGGCGTTCCACCTGGCCGACCGTCATCCGGTCGATCTCCTCGGGCTTTTTGCGCAGCAGCAGCCGCAGGAAGTCGCCCTCGCCGATCGTACCCACATAATACCCCTTATGGTCGATCACAGGGATTGCGGTGAAACCGCTTTTCAGCATGTCGTCCAGCGCCTTACGCACCGGGCAGTCGTCATATAAGTATGATACCTCGACCTTGGGCTTGAGGAAAAATGAAATATTCATAGTTGTCAACGCTCGCTTTCCGGCGAATCCTTTCGCTGTTTATTGGTCTTATTGTACGACGCACGGCTCTCCGGGTCAACTGTTCCCAGTCAAGGTTGACAATTTATTTACATCTTGCCGCCTGTTTCTTAGACAGTGTGCCCGTAAAAAGTTTCAACCGGAACTTGACCTTTTCTCTTTTAACTGCTAAAATGTAAAAGTCAAGGAAATTTTCCTGCACTTTTCTATAAAGGGAGAGGTTTGAAATGAAGAAAAGATTACTGGCCGCGCTTTTGTGCGGCGCGATGGCGGTTTCGCTGACCGCCTGCGGCGGAAACGGCAGCGATGCCAACGCCCCTGCGGACGCCCCCAAGGACGACGGCGCCGCGGCGGACGGCGGCAAGACCTTTACGGTCGGCGTATGCCAGCTTGCCCCGCACCCGGCGCTCGACGCCGCCACCAAGGGCTTTCAGGAGAAGCTGACCGAGCTGATCGAGGCTGACGGCAACTCCGTCACGTTCGACTCGAAGAACGCCAACGGCGAGACCTCGTCGGTTGCGACCATCATCAACGGCTTTGTCTCGGGCAATGTCGACCTGATCCTCGCCAACGCGACCGCGCCGCTGCAAACCGCCGCCGCCTCGACGGGCGATATCCCGATTCTCGGCACCTCGGTTTCCGATTACGGCACCGCGCTTGAAATGGACGGTTTTACCGGCACGACGGGCATCAATGTTTCCGGCACCTCTGACCTCGCGCCGCTCGACCAGCAGGCCGCCATGGTCAAGGAGTGGTTCCCGGATGCGAAGAACGTCGGCCTGCTGTATTGCTCTGGCGAGGCTAACTCCAAATTCCAAATCAACACCATCAAGCCCGAGCTTGAAGCGCTTGGCTACACCTGCACCGAGTATTCCTTTGCCGACTCGAACGATCTGGCCACCGTTGTAACCAAGGCGTGCGACGAGGCCGACGTGCTTTATGTGCCGACCGATAACACCGTGGCCGACAACACCGGCATCGTAGCCAACGTTGCCATTCCGGCGGGCGTGCCGGTCATCGCGGGCGAGGAGGGCATCTGCTCGGGCTGCGGCGTCGCCACCCTTTCCATCAGCTACTACGACCTCGGCGCGACCACCGCGCAGATGGCGTACGACATCCTCGTGGGCGGTAAGGACATTACGACCATGGAGATCCAGAACGCTCCCGTCACCCCGAAATACAACAAGGAGCTCTGCGACGAGCTCGGCATCACGCCGGTTGAGGGCTACGAGCCCATCGAAGCTGCGGCATCCTGACGCATCTTCTGACAAAAAATGAATTCAGAGCGGAAAAGGCTTTTCTTTTCCGCTCTGTTTCTGTATAATAGAGGTGTCTGCTAACGCTTTATTAGGCAAAATACCTTTTCTGGGGGAATGAGATTTTGGACTTCACACAATTGCTCAGCGCTATGCCTGGCGCGGTGGCGCAGGGCCTGATCTGGGGCATTATGGCCATCGGCGTATTCATTACATATAAGGTGCTCGACGTGGCCGACCTGACGGTCGACGGCTCGATCGCCACGGGCGGCGCGACCTGTGTCATGCTCACGCTCGCGGGGCTGCCGGTCTGGCTGGCCATGGTGTGCGCGCTTGCCGCCGGCCTGCTCGCCGGCTTGGTCACCGGGCTTCTGCATACGCTCATGGGTATCCCGGCGCTGCTCGCCGGCATTTTAACCCAGCTTTCGCTGTATTCGATCAACCTGCGCATCCTCGGCGCGTCCAACCAGTCGATCAATGTGCTGAAATACGATCTGCTGGTTTCGCTGCGCAATGTCAAAAGCGCGGGGCCGGATAACCCCATCCTGATCACGGCCATCTTCGGCGTGGTCATCATCGCGTTGCTGTATTGGTTTTTCGGCACCAGCCTCGGCTGCGCCATCCGCGCGACCGGCGCCAACCCCAACATGAGCCGCGCGCAGGGCATCAACGTCAACCTGACCAAGGTGCTCGGACTGATGCTGTCCAACGGCTTGGTTGCGCTTTCGGGCGCGCTGCTCGCGCAGTACCAAGGGTTTGCGGACGTGAAAATGGGCATCGGCTCGATTGTCATCGGCCTTGCCGCCGTTATCATCGGCGATGTGATCTTCAGCCGCATTTTCCACAATTTTGCGCTCAAGCTGCTGTCGGTCGTGTTTGGCGCGGTCATTTACTATGCGGTTTTGCAAGTTGTGTTCTCGTTCGGCATCAGCTCGGACTATTTAAAGCTGCTGACCGCCGTGATCGTGGCCATCTTTCTTGCCGTCCCCTATTGGAAAGGCAAGTATTTTTCCAAACCCACGGGCAAGGGGGGCAAAACCAATGCTTGAACTGAAAAACATCCATAAAACCTTTAACGCCGGCACGGTCAACGAGAAAAAGGCCATCGACAACCTGGAATTGACGCTGGAAAACGGCGATTTCGTCACGGTCATCGGTGGCAACGGCGCGGGCAAATCGACCATGCTCAACCTGATTGCGGGCGTGTTCCCGGTGGACGAGGGCACGATTCGCTTAAACGGCTTTAACCTCACCCACCTGCCCGAGCATAAACGCGCGCGGCATCTTGGCCGCGTGTTTCAGGACCCGATGATGGGCACGGCGGCGACCATGGGCATTGAAGAAAACCTTGCGTTGGCCTACCGGCGCGGCAGAGCCCGCGGACTGGGCAGCGGCATCACGAACGCCGAGCGCGAAGTTTACCGTGAAAAGCTCGCCACCCTCGGCCTCGGACTGGAAGACCGTATGACGAGCAAGGTCGGCCTCCTATCGGGCGGCCAGCGCCAAGCGCTGACGCTTTTAATGGCGACGCTCCAAAAGCCCGACCTGCTGCTGCTCGACGAGCACACCGCCGCCCTCGACCCCAAAACGGCCGACAAGGTGCTTCAGCTCACCGAGGAGATCGTCGCGCGCGACCAGCTCACCACGCTGATGGTCACGCATAACATGAAAAACGCCATCCAGTACGGCAACCGCCTTATTATGATGGACGCGGGACGCGTGGTGGTCGACATCAAGGGCGAGGAGAAAAAGAACCTTTCCGTGCGCGACCTGCTCGAAAAATTCAACATTGAAAACGACCGCATGCTGCTGTCGGAATAAAAAAGAAAGGGCCTCCCGATGGGAGCCCTTTCTTTTTGTCAAACGAGCGTCAGTGTCGGCGCGGCGTATGCGCGCGCTTTAAGCTCTGTGTTCAGCAGGTATAAGCCCTTGGGGTCGCCGCCATAAAGACCGAATTTAGTGATGAGGTCGGTCGCGCTCGTCTCCTCCTCGCCCTGCTCGCGCACGAACCAGTCCAAAAACTGCACGGTGCGGAAATCCTTGGCCTGCTGCGCCTCGTCATACAGATGGTTGATAAGCGCGGTCACATACCTTTCGTGCTTGAGTCCGGCTTCCAGCACTTCGCCCAGCCCGGCAAACGACTGGTTCGGCTGCGGGATCGCGTCCAGCGTCACCTCGGCGTCGTTGTTATGCAGATAGCGGTAAAACAGCATCGCATGGTCGCGCTCCTCGAGCGCCTGCACCTCATACCAGTTGGCAAAGCCGTCATACCCCTTGTGCTCGCACCAGTTGGCCAGATCGAGATACAAATGGGATGAGAAAAATTCCGCGTTGACTTGCCGGACCAGCAGCGCGGCGACTGTTTCTTTCAGCATTGTAAAAACCTCCTTGCGTCGATAGGATTTCCCATAAGGGAAATTCCATACGCGCAGGGAGGTTTCTTTTTTATCCGAGCGGCAGGCAGACGACCAGCTCAAACCGGCCGTCCTCCGCGCGGGCGTCCAGCGTGCCGCCGTTTCGCGCCGCGATCTCCTGCATACCCGCAAGGCCGAAGCCGTGAGATTTTTTATCGGACTTGGTCGTGCGGAACGCGCCGTCCCGCTGCTCGCGCGCGCCCGCGTAGGCGTTTTGCACGCGCAGCATGATGAGGCCCTTGTCCGCGCGGGCACGAACGGATATGCGCTTGTCCGCCGCCCCTTTCGCGGCTTCAATCGCGTTATCGAGCGCGTTGCCCAGAAGCGCGGTCAGATCGGTCGCGGCGATGGGCAGCGCTTCGGGCAGCTCGACGGCAAAATCCGCCGTCAATCCGGCATCCCCAATATCCGCCAGCTTGCTGGACAGCACGGCGTTCGCCGCCTCGTTTTCGCATAAGCGCCGCGCGCCCCGCAGGGCGGGCGAGGCCGCGAGACCGTCCAGATACGCGCGCGCTTTCTGCGTGTCGCCCTGTTCGAGCAGGCCGCGCAGTGCGGTCAGATGGTTTCGCATATCGTGGCGCAGGGCGCGCACCTGCTTTTGCTCGCGCTGGAGGCCCTGATAATACACCTCGCGCATATCGGCGAGCGCATGCTCCTGCTCGAGCGTCTCATGGCGGGACAGCAGCACGACCGCGCACACGATTGCCGCCGCGGAAAGCAGCACAAATGGCAAAATCGTATAGGCGATCGGCCTGGCCGCTTCTTCATAAATCTCGTAAAACCCCGACCTGCTGTGCCAGCCCCAGATGGAAAACGCGAGCATGGCGAACACGGGCGCGAGCGAAAGCGCCCCCGTCAACGTCCACAGCCGGGCGGATAAATGGATCGAGCCTCCGGGCACGAGGCGGCGCACCGTGAAAAACACCACCGCCCACGCGGCGAGCTTGCATAAAAGCCCCGCGATATCGCTCAGTTCCAGTTCCACACCCCACAGCCCTATGGTGTCCAGCATCATATTAAGCGGCATGAGCAGCGCGTAGAACATCAGCCCGCACGTCAGCCGCGCGAGGCGCGGCCCGCCGTAGCTGAGCAGAAATACCGCGAGAAAAAACGGAAACAGGAAAAGCGGGTTTTCATCCCCGATCCAGCTTGGCATTTCAATGACGACCACAAACAGCACATACGGCGCCGCGCGCCGCACAAATCCCTTGCCCGCGGGCAGGAAGCGCTGCACCGTGCGCCCCATGAAAAATCCGCCCATTGCCGCGCCGCACCAGAAAAAGATCGACCGCAGCAGCGCTGCACCGAAATCAGGCGGATGTCCAAAAATTTGCAGCATTTCGTTCACTCCAGCATCGCCCGCGATAGCGCGATGAGCGCCTCGGACTGATATTTTCGGCTCACCGGCAGCGTCTGACCGGCGATATGCACCTCGCCGCCCTCGATGCGGTCGACCGCGCCGGCGCGCACCAGATACCGCTGGTGGATGCGCACGAACGCCGCGCCCACATCTTCAGCCACGTCGTCCAGACGGGCGTAAAAGGTATATTCCCGCGTGTCGGTCACGCAGGTGACCAGCCGCCGGTCGGAATAAAAATACCGGATGGTCTTTTTCGGGATGCGGTACAGCCCCTCGCTGTTGCGGCATAAAAACGCCTTGTCTGCGTCGCGGTAGAGCGCGCCGAGCGCGCGGGACAGCGTTTCATCGAGCTGCGCGTCCTGCGGCGGCTTCATCAGGTAGCCCAGCGCGCCGACCGAATACCCGTCGAACACAAAATCGCTGTATCCGGTGACAAACACGATGAGCAGCCCGTCGTCCGCAGCCCGCAGCGCTTTGGCGGTCTCCATGCCGTCCATGCCGCCCATCTCAATATCGAGGAACACCAGGTCGAGCTCTCCCGCGTGCTTTTGCATCCATCCGGTAAGCCCCTCGCCCGAGGAAAACTCAAACACAGTATGCTCAACGCCGCGCGGCGTGAGCAGGCGTGAAACCGCCGCGCGGAGCGCGAGCCGCGCCTCCGCCGAATCATCGCAGATGCCGATGCGAAGCATGTCGCCTCCCCCTTTCACAACGATACCATTTTAACACACCTTTCCCCCGCCGCCAAACCAAACTTGACGGCAGAGACGCGAAACTTTACATCTTTCCCGCAGGGAAAACCAAACTTTACATCCGGCCCGCCATTTTTGGCAAGCCGGTTTGCGCCGCCTTCAAAGCCGCGGTATGCTGGAAGCAGATAAGGGGGCAACCAAGTATGACTGCACAAAACACGCTCGCCCGTGTCCGCACGGCGCTTTTGACACCGGCGGTTTTTCCCGAAGGACAGCCGCGATTAAAAACCAATTTGGACACGAATTTCTTAAAGCTCATCGCCATTATTTCCATGTTCATCGACCATATCGGCGGCGCGTTTTTCCCCGAGGTCGGCTGGTTCCGCTGGGTCGGGCGGCTGGCGTTCCCGATTTTCTGCTACTGCATGACGGTCGGCCTGCTGTATACCCGGGACATTAAAAAATACCTGTTCCGGCTGGGGCTGTTCGCGGTCGTTTCGCAGCCGTTTTACATTCTGGCGTTCCATCCGCACGACTTTTTCGCGCAGTTCACCAATTGGAACATCTTTTGCACGCTGTTTCTCAGCCTGCTCGCCATGTACGGCCTCAAGGAGCGGAAATGGTGGCTGTTCGCCCTGGCGTTCTTTACCGTTTGCTGGTGGAATTTCGATTACTCGGGCACAGGCGTTATGCTGATGCTGGTTTTCTACCTGTGCCGCAACCGCCCCGCGCTGGGCGCCATACTCTACCTGTTGGTCATGTCGCCGCTCCACGTCCATGCGGGCGACCCGCTCAATTTCGTGTTCGGCGGCCTGACGCTCGGCTGGACATTCTTCGTGGTGTTCGCCATGCCGTTTATCTTCCTGCGCACGAACGTGCATCCCAAGATCCCCAAGTGGTTTTTCTATGCGTTCTACCCGGCGCATCTCGCGCTGATTGCTATTTTACAGTTTGTTCTTTGATGGAAAGGAGTTTTAAAACCATGTTATCTGTTGAAAACCTACACAAAAGCTATCAGGTGGGCAAAACCACCTACGAGGTGCTGAAGGGCGTTTCGCTCGAGGTCGAAAAAGGCGAGTTCGTCGCGGTCATGGGGCCGTCCGGCTCGGGCAAGACGACGCTCTTAAACTGCATCTCGTGCTACATCCCCGCCGACTCCGGCAGCATCCGGCTCGGCGGCGAGGAACTCGCCCGGCTCGATGAAAACGCGCTCGCACAGGTGCGCAACCGCAAGCTGGGCTTCGTGTTTCAGGATTTTCTGCTGCTCGACGGCCTGACCGTGCGCGATAACATCATGCTGCCGCGCATCATCAGCGGCCGCACGGGACAGGACATGGAGGCCGCCGCCGACCGCCTGTGCGACGTGTTCGGCATCTCGCCCATCAAAGGCAAATACCCCGCGGAAATTTCGGGCGGCGAAAAACAGCGCACCGCGGTCGCCCGCGCGCTCATCAACGATCCGCTGCTCATTCTGGCCGATGAGCCGACCGGCAACCTCGATTCCAAATCGTCCCGCGCGGTCATCGGCAGTTTTGCGCAGGCGCGCGACAGCCTCGGCGCGACGATCTTCATGGTGACGCACGATTCGTTCGCCGCTTCCTACTGCGACCGCGTGGTCATCCTGCGCGACGGCGTGGTCTGGCGCACGCTCGCGCGCGGCGGCGAGACCCGCGGCGAATTCCAGGATCAGCTTCTGGACGCGATCCGCGAAATGTCAGCGGAGGTGTGAGCCATGCATAGCTTTTCCGAGGTCTATGCGGCGCTTCGCCGCGAAAACCGCAAACAATACGCCTTGCTGGTCTGCTGCTGCTTTTTCTCCGTGCTGCTCATCACAGCATACGTCTGCATGATGCGCTCGCCCACCATCCTGTCCGTGCTGCCGGAGGGCGGCGACAGCCGCAAGCAGGTGATGATGATTTTCGGGCTGACCGTCGTCGGCTGCGGTGTGTTCACCACCTACGCGTCCGGCCTGTTTTTCCGGCAGAAATCCCGCGAAACAGGTGTGTTCCTCGCGCTTGGCGCGTCCCGCGCGCAGCTCCGGCGCGAGCTGGGCCGCGAGCTGGCCTTGATTTCGTTCGGTTCGTGCGCCGCGGGCGCCGTGCTTGGCGCACCGCTCGCGTTTGTCCTGTGGCAGCTTTTCCGCCTGTTTGTGGTCGACACCGACGAGATGCCGCTTTCTTTTGACCCAAAGGCCTATGCGATCGCGCTGGCGTTCTCGCTGTTTGTGATCGTGATGCTTTTCTGGATGGGCGCACGCTTCATCCGCCGCACCAACATCATCGATATCGTACAGGAATCGCACAAATCCGAGCCTATCCGCGATGTGCCGCGCTGGTATGGCCCCGTGGGGATCGTGCTGACCGCGCTCGGCGCGTTCCTTGGCTACAGCGTCCCCTCCTGGATCATTCTCGGCCTGCACTGGTACCCGCCCGAGGGCCTGACCTCGATCTTTTATCTGCCCGCGCTCATCGGCCTGTATATGATCCTGCTGCACACGGTCGTCAACGGCTGGCGGCAGGGTAAAAACCGCTACCGCCATATCATTTCCAACAGCATGATGAAATTTCAGGGGCGGCAGACCGTGCGCAACATGCTGGTCATGACGCTTTTGATCGCCGGCGCGTACTTCGCCTCGTTCTACACACCCATGCTGGGCACAGGCGCGATGATCGGATATGACAAGCGTCCGGTGGACTTTTCCTACCACTACCGTGCCGACCAGGATATCCCCGGCAGGGACGAGGTCGAATCGCTCGCCCGCGAGCACGGCGTGCAGCTTACGAGCTTCGAGATGCAGCCCGCCGCCGTGCTGGGCGTGGATGGGACGGCCAGCGTCGAGACCGAGGGCGCGTTCGGCACGACCTATACCGTGGAATACCGCGAACTGTTAATGGAGGGCGTATTCCTGTCCGAAAGCGCTTATAATGCGCTCACCGGGCAGAGCGTCGATATTGCGCCCGGCACGGTCACCGGCATCTTCACGGAGGAAACCGGCGGAGGCGGCATGTTCGGCGGCGACGCGACCCTGCTCACCAACATGGTAACCGGCGAAACACTGCGCGTCACCCCGGCCGAGGATAAATTCACCTACGATATGCTGTTCGGCCGCTATGTCATGGATGACGGCGACTACGCAAAGATCACCGCTGGACTTACCCCGGAGTGGCGCGAAAACCAGGTGTTTTTCAACGTTGCGGACGCGGAAAGCAGCTATGATTTCGCAAAAGCCCTGTTTAATGAGATCGTCGACCGCTCCGGTTCCGAGGTCGCGGTTTACGACGCTTACGACCAGGTATCTGAGCTGCAAGCGGCGGAGCGCGGCGAAACCTACTCCTTTTCCCCTGCAAACCTGGAATCCGCGGGCTTTGACACCGTTTCCTACGATCAGCGCGATTCCTCCAACTTCCGCATGTTCTGGAAGTATATGCCGCAGTTCCGCTCGCTGGACAAAGCTGATTTCGTCAAAACCACCGCTGTGTTCCTTATGCTGTTCATCTTTATTGCGATCGTGTGCTTTTCGGCGGTCATCGTCATCGCGTTCACCCGCTGCATGACTATTGCCATGACCAACGCCCATGTCTACGACGACTTGCGCCACCTCGGCGCACCCGACGCATACCTGTTCGGCGCGGTGCGCAGCCAGATCGCACGCGTGTTTGCCGTCCCGGCGGCGGCAGGCACGGGCATCATCTATGCGTTCTACCTGATGATCATGTATTTCAACGGCGACCCCGCGGGCATCACCCCGAGCGAAGCCGCCGGGCTGGCCGCCTGCCTCGGCCTGATTGCCGTGCTGTCCGCCGGGTTCTACCTCGTCTACCGGCTGACCCGCCGCAGCGTGTGCCGCGCGCTTTCGATCAAAAAGCCTTGACAGCGCGTTTTGCCGGTGCTATACTCGATACATACCAATCGTATGTATCGAGGTGGGCACATGGCGCGCAACAAATATCCTGAGCAGACCGTGGAGAAGATCATTGAGGTTTCTCTGCGCCTGTTCCTTGAGCGGGGTTACGACCACACGACCGTGCAGGACATCGTCGACCATCTGGGCGGGCTGACCAAGGGCGCGGTATATCACCACTTCAAAAGCAAAGAGGAGATTTTTGAGGCGGTGCTGGACCACATGTTCCGCTTTAAGGATGAGCAGGTCGGTGCAATCATGCGCGATAAGCGGCTGAATGGCCGCGAAAAGCTGCGATGCATGATCGCGGACAGTCTGGGCGACCCGGCGCAGGACCAGCTTTTCTCCATCGCGCCCAATATGGGCACGAACACCCGTTTTCTGGGTGCGCAGATTTTACAAGTGCGGGAGGTTTCGCGGGCGTATATCGAGCCGGTCATCCGCGAGGGCATCGCGGATGGGTCGATCCAGGCCGACCAGCCGGCCGAGCTTGCTGAAATGTTCCTGTTCCTCATCAATTTCTGGCTCAATCCGCTGGTATTTCAAATGGACGCCGCGCAGGTCGCCGAAAAGTGCCGTTTCTGCCGGAACTGGCTTCGCCTTTATGGGCTGGAGGAGCTTTTGGGAGACGAGGACATCGTCCATTTGCAGCGTTACTGCGAGCTGGCCGCACAGCGGAAAAAATAAACTGCCCCACAGTGGGCAGCTTATTTTTCCATATATACATACCAACCGAATGTATCTAATTGGAGGCTATTTCATGAAACCCACCCTGTTTTCGCGTGATTTCACGCTGGTCGTCATCGGGCAGATCATCTCGCTGTTCGGCAACGCCATTCTGCGCTTTGCCCTGCCGCTCTACCTGCTTGACATCTCGGGTTCTCCCGCGCTGTTCGGGCTGTGCTCGGCGCTGTCTTTCCTGCCGATGATCGTTTTGACGCCGGTCGGCGGCATCGTGGCCGACCGGGTCAACAAGCAGCGCATCATGGTCGTTTTGGATTTTGCCACCTGCGCGCTGGTTGCAGCGTTTGCGTTTGCGATGGGCCGGCTGCCGCTCATCCCGCTGCTCATCCTCACGCTCATGTTGCTGTACGGCATCTCGGGCGCTTACCAGCCCGCCGTGCAGGCCAGCCTGCCGCTTCTGTGCGCCGGGGACGATCTGCTGTCCGGCAACGCGGTCATCAACCAGGTCTCGGCGCTCAGCAGCCTGCTCGGCCCGGCGATCGGCAGCGTGCTTTACAGCGCATTCGGGCTGAAACCCATCCTCGCGGTCGCCGCGGCCTGCTTTTTCGGCTCTGCGGTCATGGAGCTGTTCATCCGCATCCCGCATACGCCCCGGCCTAAAGGCGGCAGCGTGCTGGCAACCGTCCGCGGCGACCTTTCGGACAGCCTGCGCTTCATCGTGCGGGAAAAGCCCGTTTTGGGGCGGTATATCGTGCTCATCTGCGCGTTCAATATTTTCCTCTCCGCGCTGATGATCGTCGGCCTGCCTGTGATCGTCAAGCAAACGCTCGGGCTGGGCGACCTATGGTACGGCTTCCAACAGGCCGCGATGGCGGCGGGCGGCCTTGTTGGCGGCGTGCTCGCGGGCGTGCTATCGCGCAGGCTGACCATCCGCCACACCGGTTCCCTGCTCATGATGTGCGCGGCCGGGCTGCTGCCGATCGGCCTTGCGCTGCTGCTGCGGCTGCCCGCCGCCGCGGCTTACACGGTCGTGACCGTGGCGAGCGTGCTGCTTCTCGCGTGCGCCACACTGTTTCAGGTGCAGGTGCTCGCGTTTGTGCAGGCGGTCACGCCGCCCGAGCTGACCGGAAAGGTCATTGCCTGCCTGCTCGCGCTCTCCATGTGCGCGCAGCCCATCGGCCAGACGATGTACGGCGGCCTATTCGAACTGCTCGGCGGCTACGAGGCGTTTCTGGTGCTCGGCGCGGCGGCGGCCGCCTTCGCTATCGCTGCGCGGGCGGCACGGCTTGCCAAGACCGTAGATCCCGCTTAAAAAAAGGCTGCCGCACCGGAAGAGTGCGGCAGCCTTTTGTCATTCCTCACGCGGCGTAAGCGCGCGGTCACAGTTTGCGGCATACACGATCAGCGCCATCTGGAAAATAAGCGCCAGCGCATACCAGAAATCCATTACCCCGCCGCGCAGCACGGATATCACGCTGAGCAGCACATAGGGGATCAGGAATACCCGACGGAACCGCCTGCCGTTTTCCGCGAGATCCAAGCGGCCATGCGCCCCGGAAAGAAAAATCAGCAGCCCGGCAACGTGGTAGTAGACCGCCGCGTTCAGCGCGGTCTGTGTGAGTGAAACCGCGGTAAGCGTCCAAGCGGGCACGGCAGCCTGCACCAGTGGGAACCATGCCAGCAGGCTTGCGAGCGCCGCCAGCCCCAGCGCCTTGCCAAACCAGCGCGGCCAGGGGTACTCCGGGAAAGCCCGCATCTGCTCCCCGACTGTCCAATAGCCCAGAAACGCGGGCAGCAGGTCGATCTGGAGGATACCGAAAAGGCCGATATTCAGCCCAAAGCCGATGCGGATGAGCGCCCAAAACAGCGGGCGCAGGCTGCGTTCAGCCGTTTGCTCCATCGTTTTCCGCCTCCTCTCCCGCCGACACAATGCGGAAAGATAAATCCGCAATTTCGCCGCCGTTTAGCTGTGTGCGCAGGTAAAACGCCTGCGGCGCTCCGTTTTTCTGAAATACGCCGTTGTTCATCAGGCCGGTCGGATACCAGCCGTCCCGTCCGGGCTCAATCTCGCCCAGGACGGCCGTGCAGCCCCAGCGGATGAATTTTCCGAACTCACTGCTGGTCGAGCTGACGCGGTACGGGTCGGTCTCCGGCACATCGTTTTCAGAGAGCGGTTCGGGCGAACCGGCCACGCCCAGCACGCCGAGCATCTGAACGCCCTGCTTCGGCCGAATGAACATCTGCCCCGCAAGGCCGCTCTTCCCCGCCATCGGCAAAACGCCGCCGCGTGACCAGCCGAACATGTCCGCCGCCGGATCAGCCTGCTCCTGCCAAACGCCGGTCTGCTTCTGATAGCCGTAGAAAGCGTAGGTCTGCCCCGCGATAACGCGCGCCTCATAGTCGAAATTTTTATCCTGCGCGCGGTAAACGAACAGGCTGTCGTCCAGCGGATAGTCCCACTCCCAGCCGGACACGTTTGCCTGCCCGCGCTCCACACTCTGCACGACGTACCGCCCGTCCTGCCGGATCACGCGCACGCGATCGTATCGGTAGACGGACGCGCCGCTGCCGTCGGACTCCGCGATGCGCACGAGCGGATATAGGATGGTCGCCGTGCCGCCGTCCCGCGTCCCGCGCACGTTATATACGCCGAATGCCGGGGCGATCGACCAGCTCTCATAATCGAGGTTTTCGATCTCGCTGCGCTCCACCGTACCGTAGGCCGCGAGATATTCCCAGTCCACGGTCTCGCCGTCGAACGCCCAAGGCAGGCCGCCCTGTGCCTGATTCGCGGAAAAAACCTGCGTGAGCCGTTCCCGCTCGTCATCGTCCGCGACAATATAGCGGTAGTATCCGTTGTCCAATGCAAATGATTTCCCGTATAAGTACAGCGCTTCGTTCAGGTCGCTCACCCGGTAGCGTCCGGCCCTTTGCAGATACGCGGACACATCCCCGTCCGGCATGCCGGGGTCGCCCCAGCGCACGGCCTGCGCCTGCGGCCCGGTAAGGCACATCCATGCGAGCAGGCAAAACAGCACTGCGCTCATACCGCGCGCGCGGCCCGAGATCTCCTTGTGGCGCGTGACGCGCACGATGCGGCGGCGGATATTGGATGCGCCGTTCGCAATGCATGAGGTGCCCATCCGGTACCGGAAGCGCGGCTGCACCATATCAAGCAGCGCGCGGCCGTAGGCGATGTGCTCCTCCGGGTCGAGCAGCTCGAGCACGCATTCGTCGCACGCGGTCTCACAATCGTCCGAAACACCGCCAAACACCCGCCACAAAAAGGGGTTGAACCAATGCAGGCAGCGAAACGCCATGAAAACATAGTTTTTCAGTACATCGTGCCGGACGATATGCACTAACTCGTGCAAAAGCACCTTATCGTCCAGCGTGTCCGCCATGATTGCAGGCACGACCAGCACGGGCAGGAACGCGCCGCATACATAGGGCGTATCCCCGTCGGGAGCCAGCCGAACGCGCACGGGTTCGGGACCGTTGCCCGCGCATACCCGTCCCATCAGCCCGGCCGCGCGGGCGGCAAACGCCGCGCCCGCCTTGGGATACCGCCTTGCCCGCACAGTCAGCCACAGGCCAAGCGCCAGCAAGTACAGCAGCAGCGCCGCCGCGCCCGCTGCCCAGACCCAGAACAGCACGCGGTCAAGCGTATCCGTCCAGCCGGGCAGCCGCGCGCCTGATACCTCATACAGCCGCTCATAGCACCCCCCGCCCAGATGGACGACCGGCACCGCCGCGTCCCGCCCGCCGGAAAGCGCCTGCCCCGCGCAGCCCGATATGGCTTTTGCGGCTTTTCCCACATCGGCCGCGCTCTGCACGCCGAGCGTGCTCGCGGGCATAAACGCCGCCCACGGCGGGATGACCAGCCGCGCAAGCAGGATCAGCCAGACCAGATAATGCCACTTTGCCGTCAAATGCTCGCGAAACAGCCATTTGACGAGCAGCAGCAGCCCAGCCACGGCGCTTGCAGCGAGCGACCACTGCAAAATCAGTGAAAACCGCATCCGATTTCCCCCCTTTCGGTCATTTTCCGCGCGCTTCCGCTTGGTCGAGCAGTGCGCGCAGCTCCTCTGCCTCAGTTTCTGAAAGCGTGCTTTGCTGCAAAAACGTGCGCATGAGCTGGCTGGCCGAGCCGTCAAACACGCGGGACACAAAGCTGCGCGTTTCTTCCCGCACGCAATCCTCCCGCGACAGAAGCGGCAGATATCGCTTGGGCGCGCGGCCATCCGCGGCGCACACATACCCCTTTGCCGTGAGCCGGGTCAGAAACGTATGCACCGTGTTGCGGCTCCAGCCTGTGTCCGAAAGCGCCTGCGCGACCTCGGCTGCCGTGCCGCCGGAGAGCTCCCACAATGCGTCCAGCACGCGCCACTCGGCCTCGGATATTTTTTGTTTCACTATCCTCACCTCACTACAATTGTAGTCTATATCTTGATACTACACTTGTAGTCTGCATTTGTCAAGCGTGCACGCCTGTGGTACAATGGCTTTCGAGGTGAGAAACATGAACCGCATCCTGATCGTGGAAGACGACCGCGCGCTGGGCCGCGGGCTGACCGTCGCGCTGGGCGCGCTGTCGCCCGTGCTGGCGCACACCTGCGCCGAGGCGCGGCAGGCGCTCGCGGACGGCGGCTTCGACCTTGCGCTGCTCGATATCAACCTGCCCGACGGCTCCGGGCTCGACCTGCTCTCCGAGATCCGGCAGGCGGGCGACCTGCCCGTCATCCTGCTGACCGCCAACGATCTGGAGACCGATATCGTGACCGGCCTGACGCTGGGGGCGGACGATTATATTGTTAAGCCCTTTTCGCTCGCCGTGTTGCGCGCGCGGGTGGACGCGCGGCTGCGGCGCAGTACCGTGCAGCCCGCTTCGGTGTGCCTTGGCCCGTTCGCGTTCGATTTTGACCGGCTCACGTTCACCGCGGACGGCAAGCCTGTGCAGCTTTCACAGACCGAGCAGAAGCTTTTGCGCCTGCTTGTTGAAAACCGGGGCGCGACGCTGCCCCGCGCCATGCTTATCGACCGTATCTGGACAGACGGCGCGGACTATGTGGACGAAAACGCGCTTTCGGTCACCGTCGGGCGGCTGCGCGGCAAGCTTGGGCCGGAAGCGCCCATCAAAACGGTCTACGGCGTGGGCTATACCTGGGCGGTGGACGGATGAAATACGCTGTTATTGCCGCATTTCTGCTCGCGGCTCTGGTCGTGGTATACGACCGGCTCCGGCTGCGCCGCAGCCTGAAAACGCTGAACCGCCTGCTGGACGCTGCGATCTCAGGTGATTTTTCCGAGAAAACCTTTGATGAAAGCCGTCTCTCCGCGCTTGAGAGCAAGCTCGCGCATTGGCTGAACGCGCAGGTGAACGCCGCCGGCCGCATGCGGGAGGAAAAAACGCGGATGCAGGCGCTTATTGCGGATATTTCGCACCAGACCAAGACCCCGGTTGCGGGCATCCTGCTGTACGCCGGACTTTTAAGCGAGCAGGAACTGCCCGCGGACTGCCGCGCGTATGTCGAAGCGCTCACCGGGCAGGCGGAAAAACTGCGGTTCCTGATCGACGCGCTCATCAAAGCCGGGCGGCTGGAGACCGGCGTGATCGCGGTCAACCCCGAGCTGTCGCCCGTGCAGCCGCTGCTGCGCGACGCGGCGGACGGCGCGCGCGGAAAGGCAGAGGAGAAAGGCGTTGCGCTCACGCTCGCGCCCTGCGAAGCGAGCGCCTGCTTCGACCCCAAATGGACGCGCGAGGCGCTGTCCAATCTGGTTGACAACGCGGTCAAATACACGCCCGCGGGCGGTTCGGTCACGCTGTCGGCCAAGCCCTACGAGCTGTTTTGCCGCATCGACGTTTCAGACACCGGCATCGGCGTGCCCGAACACGAGCAGGCGCGCATTTTCGAGCGGTTTGCGCGCGGCGCGGCGGTTTCGCAGGATGAGGGGGTCGGCCTCGGGCTGTATCTCGCGCGGGAGATCGCTGCCGCCGAGGGCGGATACATTAAAGTAGCGTCCACGCCCGGAACAGGCAGCACATTTTCGCTGTTTCTGCCGCGCGGCATATGAAATCTGACAAAACTGTTAGATTCCCGAAAGGCTGTCGCAAGAGTTATTTGTTAAAGTCTGTATTGTACCAAAGCGTACGATACAGACTTTTTATTGGGAGGCACTCTCTATGACTGTTTTGGAAACCCAGGACCTGCGCAAGATCTACGGCGCGGGCGAAACCGAAGTGCACGCGCTCGACGGCGTGAACCTTTCGGTGGAAAGCGGCGAATTTGTCGCTGTCGTCGGCACGTCGGGCAGCGGCAAAAGTACGCTCCTGCACATGCTCGGCGGACTCGACCGGCCGACGAGCGGCAAAGTGATCGTCGGCGGCAAGGAGATTTTCGCCCTGAAAGACGACGAGCTGACCATTTTCCGCCGCCGAAAGATCGGCTTTGTGTTCCAGGCGTATAATCTGGTGCCCGTTTTAAGCGTCTATGAAAATATCGTGCTGCCCATCGAGCTCGACGGCGGCACGGTGGACGAGACGTATGTGGGGGAGGTCATCCACACGCTCGGGCTGGAAAGCAAGCTTGCAAACCTGCCGAGCCAGCTTTCGGGCGGCCAGCAGCAGCGCGTCGCCATTGCCCGCGCGCTCGCTACCAAGCCAGCCATCATACTCGCTGACGAGCCGACCGGCAACCTCGATTCCAAAACAAGCCAGGACGTGCTCTCGCTTATGAAAGTGACGAGCGAGAAATTCGGCCAAACCATTGTGATGATCACCCACAATGAGGAGATCGCACAGCTCGCACAGCGCATCGTCCGCATTGAGGACGGCCAGATCGTGAGAAGGTGAGCGCGATGCTGAAAGTTTCCAACAAAAAATGCATCCGGCGGCTGTCGGACAAGAGCCTCAAGGCCGCGCGCACGCGGAACCTTATCGCGGTGCTCGCCATCGCGCTGACTACGCTGCTGTTCACCTCGCTTTTCACCATCGCTATGACCATTAACAATTCGTTCCAACAGCAGACGTTCCGGCAGGTCGGCGGCGATATGATGGGTACTTTCAAGGATCTCACCGAGGAACAGGTCATCGATCTGTCCGACGATCCTCTCATCACCAAATGGGGCGCGCGGCTGATGCTCGGTTTCCCCACCGAAGCGCCGTTCAACAAATCGCACGTCGAAGTCAGCTATATGGACAAGAATAACGCCGAGGGCTATTTCTGCATGCCGGAGACCGGCAGCCTGCCCCGCGAGGGCACGGACGAGATCGCCGTCGACACGCGCATCCTGAAGCTGCTCGGCGTCCCGCAGAAGCTCGGCAGCAAGCTCACCATGCCCTTTGAACTCGGCAACGGCGAAAAGCGCGCCGACACGTTCACGCTTTCAGGCTTTTGGGAATACGACCCCGCGAGCATGGCGAGCATGGCCATCGTGCCGCGCTCCTATGCCGACGAGGTGCTCGCGGGCTATGAGCGCGCGGGCGATTACGACTCGACCGGCCTCTGGACGCTCAACCTGTATCTTAAAAGCTCGCTGCACATCCGCGACGACCTGAAACAGATCGCAGAAAACCACGGCTATCAGATCGACGACGAGTACGCGGAGAATTTTTTGAAGACCGGCGTCAACTGGGCGTATTCAGGCGCGCAGTTCTCCGCCAACCTCGACCTTTCGGTCGTACTTGCCATCGCGGCGCTGCTGCTGCTCATCGTTTTCACCGGCTATCTCATTATCTATAATGTGTTCCGCATTTCGGTCACAAGCGATATCCGGTTCTATGGGCTTTTAAAAACCATCGGCACGACCGGCAAGCAGATCAAACGCCTGCTGCGCCACCAAGCCTATCTGCTGTCGCTCATCGGCATCCCCATCGGCCTCGTGCTCGGCTTTTTCATCGGCACGCAGCTCGTGCCCATCATCATGGCGCAGCTCTCCTATACCGTGGCGCATGTGAGCGCTCATCCGGCTATTTTCATCGGCGCGGCGCTGTTTTCGCTCGTCACGGTGCGCATATCGTGCGCCAAACCCGGCCGGATCGCCGCGCGCGTGTCGCCCATTGAGGCCGTGCGGTATACCGAATCTTCCGGCGGAAGCAAAAAATCCAAAAAGCATGTCGGACGCGCGGGGCTGGGTACGATGGCGATGCACAACCTCGGCCGCAGCAAATCCCGCACCGTGCTGACCGTGGTCTCGCTCGCGCTCGCAGTTGTGCTGTTAAACGGCGTATATATGTTCGCGCAGGGCTTTGATATGGATAAATACCTGCGCAGCTGGATCGTGACCGACTTCATCTTTGGCGACGCGGGCTATTTCCAGACCGGGCAGGGCTATACCTCGGTCACGCAAAGCGTGACCGAAGACGCGATCGACACGATAAACGCGCAGGGCGAAGTTACCGAAAGTGGCCGTATTTACGCGCAGCCCGCGTTCACCGATGAGTTTGTACCCGAAGAATGGTTCCGCCAGGGGCACGGCCGCTGGAACTCACCCGAAATCGTGGAGGCCATGATGGAGTCCCTCGAACGGACGGAGGACGGCCGTGTTTGCGACCGTACAGAGCTTTTCGGCATGGAGGATTTCCCGCTTGACCAGCTGAATGTGATCGACGGCGACCTTTCCCCGCTGTATGATGAAAGCCAAAATGCCATCGCGGCGGTCTATATGACCAACGACTATGACGAGGTATATGAAAATTCCCATTGGGTAGGACCCGGTGATACGGTCACGCTGCGCCACATCAAGGAATACGAGTATTACGATATCCGCACCGGTATAGTCGGCGACCCGGAGGCCATCGAGCCGGGTTATCTCGGCCAGCGCGCCAAGACCTATAAGGACGTGACCTACAACGTCTGCGCGTCCGTCACCATCAAAAACGCGATGGGCTTCCGCCATGCGGGCGCGGACCAGTTCGTGCTGAACGCCGAGGTCTTAAAGCGCGACGCGCAGCGCGAGGTCGGCGTGATGACCTACCTGTTCAACACGACCGACGAATCGAACGCCAACATGGAAGCGTTTTTGAAGGACTATACCGAGACCGTGCAGCCCTCCTATGATTATGAATCCAAGCAGTCCTATGTGGACGAGTTCAACGGCTTCCGCAATATGTTCATGACCGTCGGCGGTGCGCTCGCGCTCATCATCGGCCTTGTGGGCGTTTTGAATTTCTTAAACGCCGTGCTCACCAGCATCCTGACGCGCCGGCGCGAATTCGCAGTGCTTCAGGCGGTCGGCATGACCGGAAAACAGCTCAAACGCATGTTGACGAACGAGGGCCTGCTGTATACCGGCTTTTCCCTTGGGCTTGCGCTGATCCTCAGCGCCGCCACCGGCATCGTGCTGCAAACCGCGCTATCCAGCATGTTCTGGTTCTTCACCGCGCGCTTCACGCTGCTGCCCGTGCTGCTGCTCGTGCCCGTCTTCGTGCTGCTCGGCATCGTGCTGCCGCGTCTGTGCTACCGGGTGATCTCGAAACAGAGCGTGGTCGAACGCATTCGAACCGAAGACTAAATAAAAAAACCGCATTCCCAAAGGGATGCGGTTTTTCCGTTTAATCCAGTACCTTATTCCCAAAGGGATGCGGTTTTTCCGTTTAATCCAGTACCTTGATAGACTCGATCACAGGCTGATCCGCCGCCGCGACCGCGCCCGTGCCCGGCTCGGCGGGCGTGTTGTCGCAGATATCGTCGACAATGTCCATGCCCTCTGTCACATAGCCGAAGCAGGCGTAGTCGCCGTCGAGGTGCGGGCTGTCCTGATGGACGATGAAAAACTGCGAGCTCGCGCCGTCATAATCGTTCGGGCGCGCCATCGAGAGCGCGCCGCGCGTGTGCTCCAGTGGGTTTTCTACGCCGTTGTTTGCAAACTCGCCCTTGATGGTTTGCTCCGAGCCGCCCGTGCCATCGCCGTTCGGGTCGCCGCCCTGCATCATAAAGTCTTTGATGATGCGGTGGAATGTCAGGCCGTCATAAAAGCCATCCTCCGCGAGCTTCAAAAAGTTCGCCACCGTTTCGGGCGCGGCAGTCGCGTCCAGCTCGGCCTTGATCGTGCCGTGATCCTTAATGGTAATTTCAATGTGGTGCAGCTCCTTGTCAGCCGCGGACGTGCCGTCCGCTTCACCGCCCTGCGCGGGCGTGCTGCCGCAGCCCGACAGCAACAGCGACGCGCCTAAAACGAGCGCAAATAATTTCCTTTTCATTTTTCCTCGCTCCTTTGCGTTATGATAGGATGCCCAAATGCTCCAATAAAATTTTGGCGCCCATGAAAATTAGCACCACGCCGCCGAACAGTTCGGCCTTGGCCTTGTATTTCGCGCCGAACACGTTGCCCACCTTAATGCCGATAGCGGAAAGCACGAACGTGATCACGCCGATCATGAGCGCCGCGGGCACGATATCGACCTGCAAAAACGCAAACGTCACGCCTATGGCGAGCGCGTCAATACTGGTTGCGACCGCGAGCGGCAGCATGGTGGCGGCGGAGAACGAAGCGCTCATTTCCCCCTCGTCCCCCTGCCGCGCCTCGCGCACCATGCCAAAACCGATCAGCACGAGCAGCACGAACGCGATCCAATGGTCCACCCGCTCGATCAGGCCGCGAAAACCACTGCCAAGTATGTATCCCGCGGCCGGCATAAGCGCCTGAAAGCCGCCGAACCAAGCCCCTGCGGTCAGCGCGTGGCGCGGCCGCAGCTCGCGCACCGACAGCCCCTTGCAGACCGACACCGCAAACGCGTCCATCGACAGGCCGACTGCGATCGCGAGCAGTTCCCATATCCTCATCTTGTTCCTCCCTGCGCCGCGCGGGCACATTCCGATGCGTTTTACTATAGCATATGCTTGGCGCGGCTGTCAACTCTCCGGATCCGCCTCTATCCTGAACAAATCCGCCGGTTTTTGTGCTGGCTTTTCCCCATAAACCGGCGTATAATGAAAACAATATTACAGCATACGCAGAGAGGGGGGCGCGTAGCATGTCAAACCGCAGAAAAGTGATCCGGCGTGTTGATATTCAGGTCTCCATTTTTATGGCGCTGGTCGTGCTGGCCTCCACACTCATGACGTTTACCGTGGGATACGGCATTACCTATCATGATATGATATACTCCCTGCGCGACCGCGTTTCCGCGATCCACTCCCTGCTGGAGGACAAGCTGGACAAATCCACCTTTGTAAACATCAACTCGCAGGCTGATATGTCCGATCCCTCCTATATCGAGACCCACACGCTTTTGGAGTTTATCCGAAATTCCACCGGCGTGATGTATCTTTATACCGCCAAGCAAAATGAGGCGGGTGAGCTGGTCTATGTGGTCGACGGGCTTAGCGAGGACGAGGATTTCCGATATCCGGGCGACGTCATTGAGCCCGAGATCGAAGACGCGATGAACCGCGCGCTCGCGGGGCAGACCGTACTGCCCGACGGCATTCAGAAAACCGATTGGGGCAAGATCTTCATTTCCTATCTCCCTATCCATGCGGACGACGGCTCGCTGGCGGGCGTGGTCGGCATCGAGTTCGCCGCCGAGCACCAATATGACACCTATATGCTCCTGCGCATTTCGGCGCCCTTATGCATCCTGTTATTCTGCGCGGTATCCGTCATATTCGCAGTCGTGTTTTTCCGGCGCATCTCCAACCCGTTTTATCAGGATATGGTCAACACCGACCAACTCACCCAGCTCAAAAGCCGAAACGCATTCGAAATCGATTTGAAAAACTATGAGGCGCGCGGCGTAAGCGCGGACTTTGGCGTGCTGGTCGCCGATCTGGACCAGCTCAAGCTGGTCAACGACACGCTCGGCCATGCCGCGGGCGACGCATACATCCAGCAGGCCGCCGCCGCGATGCGGCAAACGCTGGACGGCCGGGCTGTGCTGTACCGCACGGGCGGCGACGAATTCGTCGCGCTGTTCGAGCATTCCTCGCCGGCAATGCTGCGGCGAGTTTCGGAAAAGATCCGGCAAGCGTTCGCCAAGGCGCGAGCGGGCTGCGAAGGCCCCGCCACGCTGTCGCTCGGCGGCGCAGTGTTCAATGTCTCGCAGGACGCCAGCCTGCTCGACACTTATAAACGCGCCGACGAAAGCATGTATGCCGATAAACGCCTGCGCAGGCAGGGAACCTAACAAAGGCCCCGAAGCTGCCGCTTCGGGGCCTTTGCCATGAGAAAGAGAGAAGAAAAGAGAGAAGCGAAACCTTATGGCTTGAGCACGACCTTAATGAGGCCGGGTTCGGCCGCGTGCAGACGGTCAAACCACATACCGCCCTCCTCGAGCGATGCGGCGGCGCTGATCAGGCTGTCCACATCAACCATATGGTGCGCGATCAGGTCGAGGCAGATATCGTATTCCCCGGCGGACGCACAGCTCCCATGAAGGGCAATCTGCTGGGTCACGCATTTTTGCAGCGGGATCTCCGCGCTTTTCGCCAGATTGCCGACCATGACCACGCTGCCGCCCAGCCGCACGCTTTTGATCGCGGTTCGCAGCGTCGGTGCAACGCCGACCGCCTCAAACGCGATATCCGCGCCGCGCGCGCCGCAGATCTCGCGGACACGGGCGGGCGCGTCCTCCTTGGAGGCGTCGATCACCGCCGTCGCGCCCAGTTTTTGCGCGAGTGCGAGCTTTTGCGCGTCCAGATCGACCACGACCAGGTCGGTCGCGCCCGCGGCTTTGACCATCTGTGTCAGCAGCAGGCCGATGGTGCCCGCGCCGACGATGACCGCCTTGTCTCCCACATGGATCGGCGCGACCGACGCGACCGCGTGCGCGGCGATGGAAAGCGGCTCGACCATCGCAGCCTGCTCAAAAGAGACCGCATCGGGCACGCGGTACAGCGTGCGCGCCTTGACGGCCACATATTCCGCCATTGCGCCCGGGTTTGTGTATTCATCGCAGGAAACGCCGAGCACCATGCGGTTTTCGCAGAGGTTTACCATGCCGTGCCGGCAATACCAGCATTCGCCGCAGTAAACGGTCGAATCAAAGGTCACGCGGTCGCCCGCGGCGTAGCCGCGCACCGCGCTCCCCACCCGCTCGATCACGCCCGCGGCCTCATGCCCCATGATGATGGGCGGCTGGCGGCGGCCGCTCGTACCGTCATAGCCGTGCACGTCGCTGCCGCAGATCGCGCAGGCATGTACGCGCACCAGCACCTCGTCCGCCCCGATCTCCGGGCAGGGCACCTCCTGCATTTCGAGCTGCCCGTATTTCGTCAAAACAAGAGCTTTCATGTCGTTCCTTTCCTATTCGTTATCCCATGTGTCTTTCACAAAATGGAACGCGTCCCGGATGCCCGCAAGCCCGCATCCGCTCGCTTCCTCGATGCACAGCCAGTTGTCAAACCCGCTGCGCTTCAGATAGCGGAACATTTCGCGGTTGGGCGTCACGCCCTGTCCGATGGCGGTCGGCGAAAACTCGCCCAGCGCGCGCATATCGGTCACGTGGATGGTCTCGATCCGGTCCAGCACTTTGGGGGCGATTTCGAGCGGATCCGCACCGAACGCAGTCACGTTGCCGGTGTCAAAGTTCAGGCGGATCGAGGTGTCCTTGATTTTCTCATAGATCTCGAGAAACACGGACGGGTCAAACGTGAAATCGACCCGCGGCCACGCCCCCGGCTTGCCATGGTTTTCAAACAGCAGGCCGACGCCGTATTTCTCTCCCAGCGGCGCGATCCGGTGGAAATAGTCCGCCGTCCACGAAACGCCGTCCTCCCGCTTGAGTCCGGGGTGCGCCTGTCCTGCCAAAATGCGCAGATAGCGCACGCCCAGCTCGGACGCGAGCGCGATATCCGCTTGCAGGTATAAGAATTCGCGCTCCCGCTGCACGGGGTCGGGATGGGTGAAGTCCGTATAGGTCGTCATCATAATGATCGGCATGCCGATTTTGGCCAGCTCCTCCTTGAGCGCGTCCAAATAAACCGGCGTGCGGTTTTTAAGAAACATAATGCTGATATCGATGCCGTCAAAACCGATATCCTTGGCCGCCCGCGCCCACTGGGGCAGGCTCATGCGGCCCGAGCAGATCTCGTCGAACAGCGAGACCGGCAAACAACTGATTTGCATATATGCTGCCTCCTTTTTATCAATCTCCCACTGCCCCGTGCTTCCGCCTGCGGACGGGCAGCCGGATATGCGCCCCGGACTGCAGCATGACGACAAACAGCAGAAGCACGCCCGTGATGATCGACTGCCACCAGGAATTGAGGCTGCCCTGCAAATTGATCATATTGGATATAATCCCGATGATCAGAATGCCGATCATTGTGCCGCTCAGCCCGCCCTGGCCGCCGGAAAGCTGTGTGCCGCCGATGGCCGCTGCCGCGATTGCGTCCATTTCCCAGCCGTCGCACGAGACGGGTTGGCCCGCGCCCAGACGGGACGCCATGATTACGCCCGCCAGCCCGGCCATCAGTCCGCTCGCCGTATAGACCGCCAGCTTGACCCGCTCGGGCGGAATGCCCATCATGCGCGCGGCCTCCTCGTTTCCGCCGACCGCGAAAACATACCGTCCGGGCTTGGTCTTGCGGGAGATATACAGCCCCAGCAGAAAGACGAGAAGCAATATCCACACCGGTGCGGGAATCCCCAGGAAATAGCCCTGCGCGAGCAGCTTAAAATCCTTTTGCAGCGCGTTGTCCAGATGCACCGAAACGCCGTCCGTCATGACCAGCGCCGCGCCGCGCGCGGCCATCATCATGCCCAGCGTGGCGATAAACGGCGCGATGCGGAGCTTCGCGACCACCAGCCCGTTTATCAGACCCAGCGCTGTGCTCACCACGAGCGGCGCAAACACGGTCAGGGCAATGCTGCCTTTGGGGCTGAGCGTTGCCGCGATCACGCTGGACAGCGCCGCGATCGAGCCGACAGACAGGTCGATGCCCCCGGTTAGTATCACAAAGGTCATGCCTACCGCGATCAGGCCGATCATACTGCTCTGCCGCAGAATGTTGGTCAGATTTCCATATTGCAGGAATTGCGGGAACGCGAGCGAGGCGGCGGCACACAGTAGCACCAGCGCGGCCGGCGCGCCGTATTGCCGCAAAACCGCGCCGACAGGCCGTTTCTGTTTCATATCCTCCGCCTCCTTTCAGCGCTTCTTTTCCCGCTGCACATAAACCGCCGCAATGATGATCACCGCTTTGAAAATGCGGGAGTAGGCAAACGGGATATTGTTCATGTTGACCATGATGGAGATAAGCTGAATGATGAGCGCGCCAAACACCGTGCCCAGCATCCGCGCCTTGCCGCCCTCCATCGACGTACCGCCGATCGCGACCGCAGCGATCGCATCCATTTCTGCCAGCACGCCGATCGAATTGGGGTCGGCACAGCTCGCGCGCGAACTCTCGAACATCCCGGCGAGGCCGGCAAGCAGCGCGCTGATGACGTAAATTGCCAACACGACCCGCGTCGTGCGGACACCCGACAACCGGGACGCTTTTGCGTTTTCACCGATGCCCTGCACATAGTAGCCGAACGTGGTCTTTTTGACCAGAAACGCGATCACGGCAATCATGGCCGCCCACACAAAGAGCTGCACCGGCACCACGCCGCCCACGCGGTAGAGTCCGATCTTGGTAAAGCCGTTATTATAAAACACGATGGTGCCGCCCGCGTTCATCAGCTGCGCGATGCCGCGCCCCGCGATGAACAAAATCAGCGTGACGATAATCGGCTGGATTTTAAAATACGAAATCAGCAAGCCGTTGAACAGGCCGAGTACCAGCGCCGCCAACAGCGCCAGCGCGACCGCCGCCAGCGTGCCCGAGCCAACAGCGGGGACCTTGCCGGTCAGCACCATGCCGCTCATGACCGCCGAAATCGCCATGACTGATCCCACTGAAATATCAATCCCGCCCGAGGAAATCACCAGCACCATGCCGAGCGAGGTCAGCATGGTGGGCAGCACCTGAATGGTCAGATTCCAGAGCGTGCCCCAGGTGGCGAAATTTCGGTTGAGCGCAATATTGACCAGCACCAGCGCCAGAAATGCATAGACCGTACCATATTTCCGCAGGTGTGTGCCCAAGTCGGAAGACTTTCCTTTTCCCCGTTCCAGAGCCGCGCTTCCCGTCATATCACATTCCCCCTCCCGGCCCGGCGCTCTGCGCGATCATGTGCAGGATGCTTTGTTCCGTCAGCCCGTCGCCCTCCAGCTCGCCTACCGTGCGGCCGTCACGGATGACGACGACACGGTGGCAGTTGCGCACCAGTTCTTCCAGCTCCGAGGAGATCAGCAGCACGCTGATGCCGCGCGCCGATATTTGCTGGATCAGCGCCTCGATCTCGGATTTCGCGCCGATATCGATACCGCGCGTCGGTTCGTCCAAGATAATCAGCTGCGGCTCCATGCACAGCCACCGTGCGAGCAGCACCTTTTGCTGGTTTCCGCCCGACAGATTGCGGATGAGCTGCTCCGGACCCGGCGTTTTGATCGACAGGCTTTTCACATATGTTTCCACGATCTCCTTTTGTTTGCGGCTGCTCACCACGCCGCCGCGGGAGATGCGCGGCAAAATAGCCATCGTCATATTTTCCAGCACGGACATATGGGGGAATATCCCCTCGGCCTTGCGGTCCTCCGAGCAATAGGCTAGGCCCTTAGCGATTGCGTCGCGCGGCGCGCGAAAGCGGACTTCCCCGCCGTTGATTTGCAGTTCGCCCGTAAAATCCGCATTGTCGCCAAACACCACCTTTGCAAATTCCGTGCGCCCCGCGCCCAGCAGCCCCGCAAGCCCTAATATCTCGCCCTGCCGGATGGACACGCTGATGCCGCGCAGCTTTGTATGGTCAGACACCTGCCGCGCCTGCATGACCACCGCATGCTCATCGCCTGCAAAGCGCCCGTTTTTTCGTTTTAACACATCTTCCGCGTCCCGTCCGATCATGCGGGAGACCAGTTCGAGCTTGGTAAGCGATCCGACCGGGTCTTCGCTCACCAATTTGCCGTCTTTCAAAATTGTTACGGTGTCGCAAATCTCAAAGATCTCATCCAGACGGTGGCTGATGAAAATCATCGCCATCCCCTTTTCCCTGAGCTTCCGCATCTGCCGAAACAGGATCGCGACCTCTTTTTCGTCCAGCGACGATGTCGGTTCGTCCATGACGATCAGCTTGGCCTGCACGAAGATCGCGCGGGCGATCGCGACCATCTGCTGGATCGCCGTGCCGTAGCTGTTCAGCGGCCGCGTCACATCCGCCGAAACGCCCATTTCCTCCAGGATCGCCGCCGCGCCGCTATTGACCCGCTTCCAGTCGATCCCGATGCGGCTCATTGGTTCGCGGCCTAAGTATATGTTTTCCGCAACGCTTAAATAAGGGATCAAATTGATCTCCTGATAGATCGTGCTGATGCCCGCTTTCTGTGAATCCAGCGGGTTTGCAAAGGAGGCCGGCTTTCCGTCAAACAGTATTTCGCCCTCATCCTTGCGGTACAATCCGGTCAGCACCTTGATGAGCGTGGACTTTCCCGCGCCGTTTTCGCCCATCAACGCGTGGATCTCGCCCGGCTTCACATGAAAATCCACATGGTCCAACGCATGAACGCCGGGAAACTGTTTATCGATCTGCCGCATCTCCAGTAAATAGCTGCCTGCCATGCTGCCGCACCTCTTTTCAGGTGCGGGGGAAGCTTTTCCGCTTCCCCCGCTGCTGTCCGTCACTTGCACGCTCATGGTTTTAATATGCTTCCGGCAGGCACTCCTCGGCGTTATCAACCGTATACAGCTTGCCGGGGTTCGCGATATAGCCCTCCACCGTTTCGCCGGCTTCCAGTTTGTCAATGATGCTGAGCACGCTGTCCCCGAAGCGGGGGCTGCACAGCACGGAGCATTGCAGATCGCCGTCGATAATGGCCTGCAGCGCGTCTTTCTGGCCGTCGATACTGTAAACCATGATATCTTCGCCCGGCTTGAGCCCCGCGGCCTTGATCGCCTGCAGCGCGCCGATGGCGTTGTCGTCGTTGTGCGCATAAACGGCGTCGATCTCGTCGCCATACGCCTGGATCAGATTTTCCATAGCCTTCTGCGATTCGGCGCGGCTGAAATTGCCCACCTGCGACGCGATGATATTGACGTTGTCATAATTCGCGATCTGGTCGGCAAAGCCCTTGGCGCGGTCGATGGTCACCGAGCCGCCCGGCGTGCCGGTCAGCTCAACGACGTTGCAGCGCTCGTCTCCGAACTGCTCCTTGACATATTCGGCCACGGTCTTGCCCTCCCAGATGAAATCGCCGCAGTTGAGCACGGTGTAGTCCACGCCCGCCTCGCCGTTTACGCCGCGGTCGACCAGGATGACCGGAATGCCGGCCTCCATCGCCGCGTCCAGCGCCGGGTTAAGTCCCTCGGCCTCGCGCGGGGAAACCACCAGATAATCCGGCTTTTGCGCGATGATGTCCTCAATGTCCGACATTTGCTTGGCCGTGTCGTCCTGCGCGTCCGTATAGATGTAGGTATAGCCCGCCTGCTCGATTTTTTCTTTCATGTCGTTGGTCTGCACGACTTTCCAGTTATTCTGGTTGCCGCACTGGGAAAACGCAACGGTCAGCGCCTTGGCCCCGCCGTCCCCGCTGGCAGCCGCGCCGCCGTCGGGTTCGCCGCCGGAAACCGCCGGCTGGTCTGAGGTGCAGCCGGCGCAGGCTGCCGCCAGCATCGCCGCAGCAAGCAGAACCGCTAATACTTTCGACTTTTTCATCACAGATACCTCCTATTTTGTGGGTTTCCTCTTGTTTGAGTGTATGTTCATTATAAAAGGCGGCCGGCTCCTGTGGAATCAACTTAATTTTTGACTTGTTTCAGTTTTTTTCTCATTCCTCTGCTTTTTCTATAAACTGCTGCCGGTATTCCTTGGGGGAAAGATCGGTGTGTTTTTTGAAAAGCGTACTGAAATACGTCGGGTTGTCGTAGCCGACCGCCCCAGCGATCTCATAAGCTTTCAGGTCGGTTCTGCGCAGCAGATGCTTGGCGCGCTCCATGCGCAGCTCGGTCAGGTAGCTGATAAAGCTCCGCCCGCTCTCCTGCTTGAACAGGATGCTGAAATAGCAGGCCGACATGTGCACCTCGGCCGCAACGCTTTGCAGCGAGATCGTGTTTTCCGCATAATGCGCGTCGATATACTGCCTCGCGGCCTCAACCAGCGTGCGGTGCGCCGAGCCCTTCTGCCCCTGCACATAATCGCATACCGCGCCCAGCATGCGGCCGAGACCGTCGATCTGCTTTTGCAGGCTGCCCGCCACGATCACCTTGCGGTATTCCTCCGCCGGATCGGCAAACACCTCTTCAATGCGGATATCGAACTCCTCCAAAGCGCCGATGAGCTGGCTGTATGCCGCGGCGACAAACATCTGCCCGTACATCGTCGAATACCTGCCGCTTTCCCGGATGGTCTGCGTGATGCCGCCCATGCTGCGCTCGATCAGCCCGCGGTCGAACGTGCGCACACAGCTTGCAAAGTTGGCGATATCCGCCGCGACCCTGCCGTTGTCCTCCTGCGTTTTCCGGCGCAGCAGCGCATAGTCGAGCACAGTCGTTTCGTCGCTCAGGTAATCGTAGCGCATCACGGCTTGGCAGTGTGCATAGGCGGTTTGCAGCTTTTCTAAGCCCTCGGCGACCCCGTCCGTCGCGCAAAGGAACGGGTATTCGTTCGTAAGCGCCTCGTCACGGCGCATGGCGGCGCAGATCTCCTGCATCCGGCTCGCGGCCTGCTGCGCGCTGTCCCCGGCGAGCACCATGGTCACGCGGCCCTCCCCGGCCGACGGCTCGAAAAATTCCGTTTCACCCGCGCAGCTCCGCACCAGACCGGCAAACTGCTGAAAATACTCCTGTAATTCCGCCTCCTCGAACGTATCCTTTGCCAGACGGTAGCCCAGAATGCCGACGATCATGCACGCGTACTGCTCCCGTCCGCAAAGCCCCGCGCAGCGCTGCCGCTCCGCTCCGTCCTCCAATCCTTTCTGCCGGTGCAGCACCTCGGAAAACAGCCGCTGCCGCTCGGCCTGCTGCGTCCGTGCCTGTTCCGCCCGGAATTTCTCTGCGATCCCGCCCAGCATCTGATCCATATAGCCCAAATCGATTGGCTTGAGCACATAGTCCAGCACGCCGATCTTAACCGCTTGTTTGGCATACTCAAATTCGTCATAGCAGGTCAGCAGGATGACGCGTGTCCCCGCGTCCTCCCGCAGCACGGCTTCGGCGAGCTGCAGGCCGTCCAGAAACGGCATACAGATATCCGTGATGATCAGGTCGGGCCGCCGTTGACGGAACAGCTCGAGCGCCTGTTCCCCGTCCTCTGCGGCTCCGACGATCTCCATGCCGTGCGCTTTCCAGTCGATAGCGCTTTGCAGGCCCTCGCGGATCAAATATTCGTCATCTGCCAGCAGTACTTTCATCATTTGCCTCCTCCCGCCGGATGGGCAGCGTGATGCGGAACCGGCTCCCTTTTCCCCATCCGCTTTCCACCGAAATCCCGTATTGCGGCCCAAACATGATCTGAATGCGTTCATTTACATTGACGATGCCGTAACTGTCGACCTTTGGGCCCTGCCCGTTTCGCAATGTGTTTCGCAGCGCCTCCACCTTTTCCTCCGGCATACCCACGCCGTTGTCCGTCACGTCGATCTCCAGCAGCTCCCCTTGCCTGCGCGCCCGCACCGAAAGATGGCAGGCGCCGCGCTTGAGCTTCATGCCGTGATAGATCGCGTTCTCAATCAGCGGCTGCAGCACCAGCTTGGGCAGCAGGCAGCCCTCTATTTCGGGCTCGGCTAAGATCTCGTGCGTGAATTTGTCTTTATACCGGATGTTTTGGATAATAAGGTAATTGCGCGCATGTTCAAGCTCCTCGCGCACCGTTATCGTTTCGCGGCCGCGGCTCAGGCCGATTTTCAAAAAGCGCGTCAGCGCCATGACCATCTCGATCGCGCCGTCGCGGTTGCCCGCGCGGATCATCCAGATGATCGAATCCAGCGTGTTATAGAGAAAATGCGGCTTGATCTGCGCCTGCAGCGCTTTTAGCTCGGCCAGCCGCAGCTTGCGCTGGCTCTCCATTTCATGCTCCATGGATACCTGCACCGTTGCGATCATGGTGTTGAAGCTGCGCGCCAATGCGCCGAGCTCGTCCGGCCGTTCGGGCACGGCGCGCACGGCAAGGTCGCCCCGCTCGACCTGCTGCATCTTCCGGTCGAGCATCAGGATGGGGCGCACCACGGTCTGCGCGCACCAGTAGGCCATCAAAAGCGCGGTCACGGCAACCAGCAGCACGACGCAGCACACGACCTGCGTGATGGAAATGATATTCTGCGCCAGCTCCCGGCCCGGCGTAACGCAGACGATCTTCCACCCGTTTGTCTTTAGCTGCTTTTCGATCTTGAGATCCTCAAACAGGGATTGCCGCTCCTCCGCGTTATATGCGCGCGACAAGCGGCCGTTCAGTTCGTCCACCGAAAGCGTTTCCGGGCCGATCACCACTTTGCCCGCCGCATCCTGGATACACATGAACCCGTTTTCGCTGATACGCGTATTCAAAAACGCGCGTACCCGCGCCACCTCCAGCTCGACGACCGCCGCGCCCTTATATTCACCGCTGCCCAGTTCCTTAACCGGCGTGACCGTGGTAATGAGCGGCTCGCCAGTCGTCACCGCAAAATGCGAGCCCTCGCCGGACAGCAGCCAGATGGCCTCCCCGCTCTCCCGCGCCTGCGCAAAATAAGGGCTGTCCTCCATATGCTCGCTGACGAACGAATAATACTTGGATTTCGCCGCGATGCCGTTTTCCGAGAAAAAATACATGGCAAACAGGCTGTCGTTATACTGGTTAAGCTCGGAAAGATAGGCGTCCAGCTCAAAACGGTCGCTGAATTGATCCTTATACTGCGAATACTCCGTCCGCATGACCGACTGTACCCGGTAGTCCCTGCTGATCGTCCGGGCGGCCGCGGTCATGTTCGCCAGCAGGTTGTCCAGCTCGTTGGCTGTTTTGTCGACAAGCTGTTCGCTCGTCGTCACGGCCATGCGCATCACATGATGGTAGGAAACCACGCAGACCGCCGCCGACACCACGATCGTTGAAATGAGCGAAAACGCCAAAAAGATGAGAAATAGCCGTTTTCTTAAAGAATGCTGGCGCATGGTATCCCCTTTCTGTCCCAAAGAAAAAAGCTGCCCGCGCAGAAATTCTTTCCTGATGGCAGAGCAGCTTTTGTCCGTATTTAATTCCTCGGTACAAACGCGAACGGGCGGATGGGCGAGCCCGAACCGTTTTTGATTTTCAGCGGCGTTGCGATAAAGTAGCACCGAACCGGCAGCTTGTCCAGATTTTGCAGCTCTTCCATAATCAAAATGTGATTAGGGAGCCAGTGCACATGGTGGCCGTAGGACTCCATTTCCTCGCCCGCGATGACCGGCGTGTCGCACGCGATCGTATCGCTGCCCACCGCGCGCACCCTGCGTTCGGCAAACAGCCGCACCGCGTCTTCCGCAAGGCCGGGCTCATTTTTCGCATAAAACTTCCAGTCGCCGCTTGTCGTCCAATACTGGAACCAATGGAAATCCATCAGCACGATCTCGCCCTCGCCAGCCGCGTCACCCATCTCCTCTTCGAGGCGCAGGATCTGATCCGCCGTGATGCGCTGCCCCGGTTTTGCGTTCAAGCGGTGCATCGGGTAGGTAACCGCCGGCGCGCACAGGTAGTCCGGCGGATACACTTCGATCGTGCTTTCCATCATGGACGAAACCTGATGTGCGGGCGCGTCGACATGCGCTCCCGTATGCTCGCCCATAAAGACTGTCTGGCAATAGTAGCCGTCGTGCTTCCAGTTGACCGTGGGCTGGATGACCAGCGGCGGGTGGGTCGGCCATCTGGGAATATCGTTCTCCAGAACCGGCGACAGATCGACTGCCTCGCACTGTGTGAGCAGCTCCCGCAAAGACGTTATCAAATCCGGCATTAAACACCCCTCCTAAGCTTTCTGTACCGCTATTATACAAAAAGCTGCGGATAAAAAAATTCGATATTTTTTTAAATCCTTTCGTCTTTTTTCGGGATTGCCGGATATAGGCGCTTGTCCGGAAACGCTGTAATTTCATTATAGTGGTTTCCCTGTGGCAAGACAATATGGTAAAAGCAAAAAGCCCTTTCCTTTTCCTCCCAGAAAAGGGCTTGCAAAAAAACGGCGGTTGTGCTAATATCAGTAACAGGGAATGAGGTTCTCCCTTGGCTCTGCCTAAACTGCTTTTGATAAAGCTGATGACTTCTGCAACGGTGTGATTGCAGGGGCATCAGCTTTTTTTGTCCCTGCACGAAAGGGGTTTTTTTTATGTTATTCAGTCTTGCGCTCATTTTCTTATGTGGGATGCTGCTGGGCGGGCTTTTCAGCAAACTCAGGCTGCCCCCGCTGCTTGGCATGCTGCTAACCGGCATCGTCCTTGGACCCTATATGCTCAATGCGCTGGATGCATCCATTTTATCTATTTCCGCGGATCTCCGGCAAATCGCCCTCATTATAATCTTAACGCGCGCAGGCCTTAATCTGGACATTCAGGATTTGAAAAAAGTAGGCCGGCCGGCAGTTTTGATGTGCTTTGTCCCCGCCTGCTTTGAGATTGCGGGCATGCTGCTGCTCGCTCCCCGCCTTTTGGGCCTGAGCCTGCTGGACAGCGCCATCCTCGGCACGGTGATCGCAGCGGTCTCGCCCGCTGTTGTCGTACCAAAAATGCTAAAGCTGATGGACGAGGGATATGGAACCGGTCAAAGCATCCCGCAGCTCATTATGGCCGGCGCATCGGTAGACGATGTGTTTGTCATCGTGCTTTTCACTTCGTTCACCGGTCTTGCCGCAAGCGGTAGCTTTTCCGGCCTTGAGCTGCTTAAAATACCGACCTCGATCGTGCTGGGCGTGGCTGCCGGCATTATTTGCGGCCTGCTGCTGGCTTTGTTGTTCCGCAGGATCCATATGCGGGACAGCCTGAAAGTGCTCATCATTTTAAGCGTTTCCTTTTTGCTTGTCTCTCTTGAACATGCGGTCACCGGCATCATCGGCTTTTCCGGGCTGCTGGCCGTCATGAGCATGGGCATCACCATACAAAAGGCCCGGCAGGTGGTGGCGGCGCGGCTTTCCGTCAAATACAGCAAGCTCTGGGTCGCAGCCGAGCTGCTGCTTTTTGTTCTGGTCGGCGCAACGGTCGACCTGCAATATGCGCTCGCCTCCGGCGTTTCGGCTATCCTGCTGATTTTGGGCGTGTTGGTTTTCCGTATGGCCGGCGTCGCCGTCTGCCTGATCAAAACGTCCATGCGCGCCAAAGAACGAACGTTTTGTATGATCGCCTATACACCCAAAGCCACGGTGCAGGCGGCAATCGGTTCCATCCCGCTTTCCATGGGGCTTTCCTGCGGCAATATCGTTTTGACTGTCGCGGTCACGGCGATTTTACTCACCGCCCCATTGGGTGCGCTGGCCGTCGACCTGACCTATAAAAAGCTGCTTTCAAAAAAGGAACGGACATAGCCGCAAAAAGAAAAAACCCGCAAGTTTGCGGGTTTTTTCTTATAATGCCGTACCTTGCTTGGGAATAAAAAAGGGGCGCATATCCGCCTTTTCCAGCCTTAGCAATTGCACTTTTTTATCAAGTCCGCCCGCATATCCTGTCAGGCTGCCGTTTGTTCCGATTACCCGGTGGCAGGGAACGATTATTGAAATCCTGTTATGGCTCACAGCACCGCCGACCGCTTGCGCCGACATCGATTCCAGCCCTCTTTTTGCCGCCAGCCGCTTAGCTATTTCCCCATAGGTCATGGTTTTTCCGTATGGAATGGAACAAAGAATTTCCCATACCTCTTTCTGAAACGCTGTCCCCTGAAAATGAAGCGGCACGGTGAAATCCGGTTCTTTGCCCGAAAAGTAGCTATCCAGCCAGTTTTTCGCCGTTTCAAACAGGGGGACTTCTGTTTTCTGATGCTGTGCATCCATATGTGCGGCAAAATATTTTTGCCCTTCAAACCATAGGCCTGTCAAACCGGTATCCTCTGCCGCTAAAAGAATATTTCCGATCGGGGAGCGATACTCGCTAAATTCTACTACAAGCACCTCCCAAAACGTATTTCTTAAAACAATTATAACATTAATGCTCGTAGTTGTATAGATTTGCAATACCATTGAGGCACTCCGCAGTACACAATTCAATTCACATTATCTCACATAATAAATTCTGCGTAAGATGGAGTATTCTGCTGTATCATGCTAAAATATGTGTAAAGCCGAGCCTTTTTGCAAAGGTTCGGCTTTTGCGTTTGTAGCCTTGTTCAGGATTTCCCTGCAGGGCCAATTTTCGAGTGTTCGCGTCAAGCTGTTGGAGAGGAGGTGGTCATATAAGAAAAAATTTAGAGACGGGTGAAATAATTCACTGGAAGAAATCTACACAAACCGAAAGTAAGCGGCAAAAGAAAAAAGAGCGTATCCAACAGGCTTTTTCTAACGCAGCCAATGTGGAGGTTATCCCGGCTACGGAATCCAAGTTGACAAATGATAACGCCATATTGCGTGTTGCGGCCTACTGCCGTGTCAGCACCTACGAAGAGGCTCAGGCTGGAAGTTTTGAGCTGCAGGTGCAGCACTATAAGGAGATGATTGAGCAAAACCCGAAATGGGAGTTGGCTGGAATATATGCGGATGAAGGCGTTTCTGCTACATCTATGCACAGACGCGTGCAGTTTCTGCGTATGATTGAGGATTGCCGTTCCGGGAAAATAGACTTAATTATTACCAAGGGTGTAAATCGTTTTGCGCGTAATACAAGAGACTGTCTTGATGTAGTCAGACAACTCAAGCTGCTGCATCCACCTGTGGGTGTGCTTTTTGAAACCGAAAATCTAAATACCCTTGAGAGTAAAAATGAGTTTACTTTGGGGGTTATGAGTTTGGTAGCACAGGGTGAGAGCGAGCAGAAAAGCGCTGCAATCACATGGTCTATCATTGAACGTTTTAAAAAAGGTATCCCCATTATTTCCACACATAATCTGCTTGGTTTCGACAAGGATTCCTTTGGACAGATTGTGATCGTGGAAGAAGAAGCAAATATTATCCGCTATATTTATGACAGCTACATGGATGGCTCGAACGCTCGTGAAATTGCGCAATCTCTTACAGACGCACGCATTCCCACTATAATGGGAAACCCTGTGTGGAAAGGCAGTACCATTCTTCGTATTTTAAAAAACGAAAAGTATTGCGGTGATGTGTTGATGCAAAAAACATTTACCGTTGATTGCTTTACACACCAAAAGATGAAAAACACCGGACAACGCCCTCAGTATCTCCTGAAGGGTGGTATTCCAGCCATTATACCCAAAGCCAGATGGCTAGCTACACAGGAACTGTTAAAAGAGCGTCGTTTCTCCAAAAAACCGACTAAAAAACCAGATGTCGGTGTATTTGTCAGACGGGTAAAAACTGGTGCTTTGCAAGGATTTATTTATATCAATCCAAGCTGGAGCAAAAAAGAAATTGCTCAGGTACTTGAAAAATTATTGCAAAAGAGGTAGTAAAAATGTTTGATCAGATGAATTTTGAGGATTTTTGTTTTGAAATTATTGATGTTTCTGTCACGGGCACTCCTGATGTTCATATCACGCAAAATGGCATTACTTTTACCCTCAAGTGTATTGAGGATATGGGGTATCCTCAATACATTACCCCTATGATTGATGTCAAAAATAGAGCATTTGCTATTAGAGCTTGCAAGGCGGATAACGAACACGCTATACGCTTTTCAAAGCCAAAAGGGGAACAAAAGCGGGCCATCGTTACATCATTTAGTGTCATTCACAGAATGATACGCGGCGTTATGGGTGAGCAATGGCAACCGAAGAATCGCTATCACATTACTGGAACTTGGTATGCAGACGCGAAAGCTATGATATTCAATTTGAATGCGGCCAAAGAGTTGCCCCCATTTTTAAAACCGGGAGTTACTCCAGCAGATAAATAAACGAATTTAATTGAGAATGGCGGCAATTTGGAAATGCATTTTGCCTCCATTTTTCACGGTCACCCTAAATACCCCACAAATTTATAGTAAATATCTGCCCGCTGGCTCCTGTTTCCATCCTCGTCCACCGTTTTCTCATGCACCACGATCTACGCTATGTCAAAATGCTCTAGCGAAAGCGTCACGAATAAACACCCGGTTTTCAGCAGCATAAACACCAAATAAACACCAGACCGAAAAGTGGTATTTTTCAAACCGTTCAAAAAGTACGAAAAACCCGCCGATCCATAAGGAAAGGCGGGTTTTCTTGGAGCTTGCGGCCGGACTCGAACCGGCGACCTGCGCATTACGAATGCGCTGCTCTACCAACTGAGCCACGCAAGCAATTGAAAATTGTCAGCCTAGATATTGTACCATGGTTTCCCGGCCTCGTCAATCTTTTTTTGAAGTTTTTCTTGACTTTTCCTCCACGTCCTATATAATAGTAGGGTATCCTTGCTCATATCAAAGGATATGGGCCACAAGTCCAAAAGGAGGTGCTAATTTATGGCAAAGATCACTGGCAAGTATGAGACAATCTTCATTGTCAACCCCACGCTGGAAGAGACCGCTGCTACCGCTGTTGCGGACAAGTTCAAGGCGCTCGTCGAGGCGAACGGCACGAACGTTGAGGTCGAAGACTGGGGCAAGCGCAAGCTCGCTTACCCGATCCAGGACCAGACCGAGGGCTACTACACACTCGTCCGTTTTGAGTCCAAGCCGGAGTTCCCGGCCGAGCTCGACCGTGTCTACAAGATCACGGACGGCCTGATGCGTTCGCTCATCGTCTGCCTGGACGACTAAGGCAGGTGCAAAGAAATGCTGAATAAAGCAATTCTGATGGGCCGCCTCACCCGCGACCCCGAGCTGCGCCATACCCAATCGAACATGGCGGTATGCTCTTTCTCGCTCGCGATCGACCGTGGCCGCAAGGACCAGAACGGCGAACGCCAGACCGACTTCATCGACTGTGTCGCATGGGGCCGTCAGGCGGAGTTCGTCGCACAGTGGTTCACAAAGGGCGCGATGGCGATCGTTGTCGGCCGCATCCAGTCCCGCCGCTGGCAGGACCAGAACGGCAACAACCGCACGGCCATCGAGGTCAATTGCGACGAAGTGTCTTTCGGCGAAACCAGAAAGTCCCGTGAAGCCAACCAAGGCTTTTCCGGCGGCTTTGGCGACGACTCGCAGCTTCGGCCCGAGCCCGCCGCGTCCCAGGTAGCCCCTGCATTCGATCTGCCGGCCGGCGATTCGGATTTTCAGGAGCTCGCTGACGACGACGGCGACGTCCCATTCTAATAAGGAGGTATGTGACAATGGAAGAGACCAAAAAGGAATACACGCCCCGTCCGGAGCGTTCTGAGCGTCCCCAGCGCGGCCGCCGCCGCAGAAAGGTATGCTCTTTCTGTGTCGACAAGATCGACTGCGTGGACTATAAGGACATTGCGAAGCTTCGCAAGTATATGTCTGAGCGCGGCAAGATCCTGCCCCGCCGCATGACCGGCGCCTGCGCCCGCCATCAGCGCCAGCTGACCGAGGCGATCAAGCGTGCCCGTCACATCGCGCTGCTGCCCTACACGGCGGAATAAGCGCAAATTTTCAAACAATAGGATACAAAAAAAGCCGTCCCCTTGAGGGGACGGTTCTTTTTTACGCTTTTTACAGTTCTTTCATCCACAGGCCGTGCAAATTGCAGTATTCAAACACCGCCTGCGGCTTCTCATCGTGCAGGCAGAAGACCGCTTCAGGCTTGCCGGTATGCGGCAGTTCGCGGCGGTAAACGCCCTTGTCGGTCACGAGGATAATGAACGCGATGTGGTGATCGTCGCCCATCGGATGGGTGACCTCGCCCACACAGGCATGCACCTTATTGCCCTCGACCTTGACCACGGGCACGTGCTTTTCCTGTGCCGCGTCGGTCGAGCCGGCCTGCATGAGCTTCATCGGCTCGCCGCAGCAGACCACCGGAACACCGTGATCCTCGACCATTTCGATAATGTTGCCGCAGTGCATACATTTGTAAAGCTTCAGTTCCATAAAAACATTCTCCTTTCTTGGCTTGCGCGGTTAGTATCCCCGCTTGCCGTCCAAAATATCATCGTGATAGATCCAATCGCGCACCGGAACTTCATCATATGTATCATTATCGCGCCGAATAACCACTTTTTCAATGCCTGCGTTGATGATCATGCGCTTGCACATGGTGCAGGAGTTTGCGTCGTTCATGATCTCTCCCGTGCGCATGTCCCGGCCGACCAAGTACAGCGTCGCCCCGAGCATCTGCTCGCGCGGCGCGGCGATGATCGCGTTGGCCTCGGCGTGCACCGAGCGGCAGAACTCATAGCGTTCGCCGCGCGGGATGCCCATTTTTTCGCGGATGCAGGTACCAAGGTCGATGCAGTTTTCCCGACCGCGGGGCGCGCCCGTATAGCCGGTGGACACGATCACGTCGTTTTTGACGATGACCGCGCCAAAATTGCGCCGGAGGCACGTGCCCCGTTCGAGCGCCACCTGCGCCAGATCCAGATAATAATTCGTTTTGTCGCGTCGCTCCATAGTGGTTGCCTCCTATATGTCTTAAATTTTAAGAAAACAGCCGTCCGTGCTCCAGCCGGAGCCGCCGTTCGGCGCGGCACGCCGCCGCCGGGTCGTGCGTGATGAGCACGACTGTGTTGCCTTTTTGATGCAGTGCTTCGAGCAGGTCGAGCACGTCGGACGCGGCGCTGGGGTCAAGCCCGGCGGTGGGCTCGTCCGCAAGCAGCACGCGCGGCTCGGTCACAATCGCGCGCGCGACCGCTACCCGCTGCTGTTGGCCGCCCGAAAGCTGTCCCGGCTTGTGGCGCGCCCTGTGCGACAGGCCGACCGCCGCGAGCGCCTTTTCCGCGCGGCAAAGCCGCTCCGGACGCACGACGCCCTGCAAAAGCAGCGGTAGCGCAACGTTTTCGAGCGCGTTCATGCCCTCGACCAGTTGAAACCGCTGAAACACAAACCCGATTTTCTGTCCGCGAAGCGTCGACAGCTCGCGCGCAGACAGGTGCGAAACGTCCTCGCCGTCCAGCAAATAGGTGCCGGCCGACGGGGTATCGAGCAGGCCGAGCACGTGCATGAGCGTCGATTTTCCCGACCCGGACGCGCCCACGATGGACACGAATTCCCCGCGCCGCGCTGTGAAATCCACATCATACAGCGCCTGCACGCCGCTCTTATCATATATTTTACTCGCATGGATGAGCTTTATCAAGGCTTTTCCCCTCCTTTTTTCAGTTTGGGGAAACATGCCTGCAATTATGCAAAAAGCCTTTCCATTTGGAAAGGCTTTTTGGCTTAAAGCGTGGGCAAATTCTTTTTCCACGCGCCGGTCTTATAGAAAAATGCGGACAATCCCGTGCCGAGAAACCAGCCGAGCGGCCATGCGAGCCAGATGCCTGTCTCGCACAGGAACGGAAACAGGATCACCGACAGCGCCACGCGGATGATGAGGTCGGAAAAGGTCGTCACCATAAAGGGGCGCATCGCGCCCGCGCCGCGAAGCACGCTGTCGCACACGAATTTAACGCAGATGAGCATATAGAACGGTACGACGATGAACAAAAACTGCCGTCCGACCGCGACGACCGCCGGGCTCGCCTTGCCGACGAACAGCTCAATGAGCTGCGAGGCCAGCGGCAGGTAAACAGCGGTGAACACCGCGCCCAGACCGATCGAAAATTTTGCGCCCGCCCGAAATCCAAGGGGGACGCGGTCAAGCTTGCGCGCGCCGATGTTCTGCGCCACAAAGCTCGAAAGGCCGGATGCGAACGACAGGCAGCACGTCAGCGAGAACGAATTGAGTTTGACGACTGCCGAATACCCTGCGATGACCGCCGGGCCGCATAGGTTGATATAATACTGGATAATCACGTTGCCGACCGACACAAAGCTCTGCTGTGCGATGGACGGCAGCGCAAAATTGGTCAGCCGCCGCAGCATATCAAAGGAAAACAGCAGAAAATGCCCGCCCGTTTCAAACGAGTGCATGCGCCGCAAAAGCAATGCGAGCGCAATGACCGACGCGCCGCCCTGCGCGATAAAGGTCGCCCAGGCGACGCCCGCCACGCCCCAGTGGAAGCCCGCAACGAACAGCAGATCCAGCCCGATATTAACCACCGAGGAAAGCACCAGCAACACGAGCGGCGTGCGGCTGTCGCCCATGGCGTTGAACACGCCGGTGCACACGTTATACAAGAACAAAAACAGTACGCCGAACACGTACACCCGCAGGTACAGGCTGCCGTCCGTAAAAATATCGGCCGGGGTCTGCAAGGCGGCCATCATGCCATCGCACGCGATAATGCCGATGAGCGTCAGCACGGCCGCGATCGCCACTGTGGCGAGCAGCGAGGTCGACACTGCGCTCTTCATGCGCAGATAACGTTTGCCGCCAAAAAGCTGGCTGACCAGCACACTCGTACCAATGTTGACGCCGGTCGCCACCGCGACGAACAGCATGGTGATCGGGTAGCTCGCGCCGACCGCCGCGAGCGCGAGCTCGCCTGCAAAGCGCCCTGCGATGATCGAGTCGGCCATTTGGTAAAGCTGCTGGAACGCGACGCTTAAGAGCAGCGGGATCGAGAACCAAAACAGCTTTTTTGAGGGCGAGCCCTCGGTTAAATCAGTGGTCAAAATCAGTCACCTTCCGTGAAAAAGTCCAAAAGGGAGCCGCGTGCGGAAAACCCGCACGCGGCACAGGCCTTTTACTTTGATGTTTACGCTTTCTTTTTATTCTTTCCCCACAGCACCACCATGAGCACCGCCATCAGCACCGCGCCCACGCCGAGCGCGACAAAGCCGTTGCCCGCAATGCCGCCCACGAGATAGCCCACAAAGCACACCACTGCTACCAGCAGCGCATAGGGCATCTGGGTAGCCACATGGTCGATATGGTTGCACTGCGCGCCAGCAGACGCCAGAATAGTCGTATCCGATATCGGGGAAACATGGTCGCCGCAAACCGCGCCCGCCAGGCACGCCGCAACTGTCTGCACCAGCATCGGGCTCATCACATCGCCGAACACCGCGATGATGATCGGGATCAGGATGCCGAACGTACCCCAGCTCGTGCCCGTGGCAAAGGCAAGACCCAGAGCGATCAGGAAGATGATCGCAGGCATCAGCATGGCCACCATCGAATCACCGCTGATGACGCTCGACACATAGCCGCCGATGTTGAGATAATCGCCCGAGCACACGCCGGAAAGCGTCCACGCCAGCGTCAGGATGAGCAGGGCGGGCACCATCGCGCGGAAGCCCTCGGTGAAGCTCTCGCAGAACTGGCCGAACGTCAGGATCTTGCGCGGCAGGTAGAGCAGCGCGGTCACGATCAGCGTCGTGAACGAGCCGAGCACGAGCGAGGTCGAGGAATCGCAGCCCGCGAACGCGTCGACGATGGACGCACCCTCGAGGATGCCGCCCGTGTACAGCATGCCGGCGATGCACAGCACGATCAGCGTCGCGATCGGGATGATGAGATCGCGCACCTTGCCCGCGCCCGCGACCACGTGCGTCTCCTCCAGATGCTCGAGATCGTCCTTCTCATGGTTTTTCTGATATCTGGCCATCGGGCCGAAATCAATGTTGCTCGCCATCAGAAAAGCGAGAAAAGCGAGCGTCAAAAGCGCGTAAAGGTTAAACGGGATGGTCTGCAAAAAGAGCTGGAACCCATCCAGCTTGCTGCCCTCGGGCAAAGACGACAGCACGGCCGCCGCCCAGCTTGAAACCGGCGCGATGATGCACACGGGCGCGGCGGTCGCGTCAATGATATACGCAAGCTTGGCGCGCGAAATCCGGTGCTTGTCGGTCACCGGGCGCATGACCGTGCCCACGGTCAGGCAGTTGAAATAATCGTCCACAAAAATGAATACGCCGAGGAACGACGTGGCAAACGATGCGCCGCGGCGGCTCTTGATCGCGCTCACAGCCCATTCGCCGTACGCCCTGGACGCGCCCGACTTGGTGACGAGCGAGACCAGAATGCCCAGCAGCACCAGAAAGATACAAATGTTGATATTGCCGCCCAGCTTGCCGCCCATGACCTCGAACGTCGTCTCGATCGCATGCAGCGGATTGAAATTCGCGTACAGCATCGCGCCCGTGAGAATGCCGATCATCAGCGAGGAGTAGACCTCCTTGGTGATGAGCGCCAGCGCAATCGCGATAATTGGCGGCAAAAGCGTCCATACGGTTGCTTCCATATCCTTTTTCCCCCTTTTTCCTTGCCGCGGATCCGTCCGCACCGTCCCGCAGCTTGTCTTTTTATTTTACATGTATTTCCCTTCGTTTACAAGGGCAATTTCGCGCCCGCAGCGCGGAAAATCGCGGTTTTGTGCAATCTGTGCGGTGCGGGCGCGGCGGGGCGCGCGGTTTTGTCCAATCTACCGCCCGAGGGTCCCCCGGTAGCGTTTCCATTCGGCGAGCACCTCGCCCGAAAGCGCCAAAACGCCCAAAACATTAGGCAGCGCCATCAGGCCGTTGAACGTGTCCGAGATCTCCCACGCGAGCGAGAGCTCCATCGTGCAGCCGACGACCGTCATGCCGACGAACAGGAATTTATAAAGCGGCACAAACCGTTCGCCGAACAGGTATTCCATGCCGCGCTGCCCGTAATACGACCAGCCCAAAAGCGTTGAAAATGCGAACAAAACCAGCGAAAGCGACACAAATCCGCCGCCCCACGCGCCGAACACGGTCGAAAATGCAGAGGCGGTGAGCCGTGCACCGGTTGCAAGCGAGGCCATGAGGGGCGTGCCCGCCGCGAGGCCGTACCGCGCCGGGTCGTATACACCGCTCGACAGGATGACGAGAGCAGTCACCGTGCACATGACGATCGTGTCGAAAAACACCTCGAACACCGCCCACATGCCCTGCTCGCACGGCTCCTTCACATCGGCCGCCGCGTGCACCATGACCGACGAGCCCAGCCCCGCCTCATTGGAGAACACGCCGCGCGAGATGCCGCACTGCACCGCCTGCATGACCCCATAGCCCGCAACGCCCGACACGCCTGCGCGAAGCCCGAACGCCCCGCCCATAATCTCTACGAACGCCGCCGGTACCGCCGCGCGGTGCAGCACCAGCACCGCAACCGCGCCGCCCATATAAAACAGCGCCATAAACGGCACCAGCTTTTCCGTGACCGACGCGATGCGCGAAAGCCCGCCCAGCATGACCGCGCCCAGGCACACGGCGGTCACAAGCCCGGTGGCGAGTGGCGGCACGCCGAACGAGCCGGAAAGCCCCTGCGCAATCGAGTTGCACTGGCTCATGTTGCCGATGCCGAACGACGCCAGCACGCAGAACAGCGAAAAAAGGCCTGCCAGCAGCGGACTGCCGAGGCCGTTTTTCAAATACAGCATCGGCCCTCCGCGCCATTTTCCATCCGGCCCGCGCTCGCGGTATTTCACGCCCAGCACGTTTTCCGCGAACGCGGTCATCATGCCGAAAAAGGCGGAGACCCACATCCAGAACACCGCGCCCGGCCCACCGAGCGTCAGCGCGGTCGCCACGCCCGCGATGTTGCCCGTGCCCACGGTCGCGGCGAGCGCGGTGCACATCGAGCCGAACTGCGAAATGCCGCCCGCGCCGGTTTTTTCGCGCGCTTTTCCGGTAAAGCAGGAGAAAATCGTCTTTTTTAGCCACAGCGGCAGGCGGCGGAGCTGGAAAAACCCCGTCCGCACGGTGAAATACACGCCCGCGCCCAGCAGCAATACCAGCATCGGCGGCCCCCACACCGCTGTGCGCACCACGTCGTTGACTGTTTTAAGCCATTCCAATTTCAGCACACATCCTTTCGCAAAAGGATATGCTTGACTTTGCGCGTTTTTTCCTATATACTCCTTTTACAACGAAAGAACAGACAGTTCGGAACCATCCTGTCTCAAAACAAAACTAGGCGATCCCCGGCCGTGCGGCGCGGGGGCTTTGTTGTGATGGTGCGCCCATTTAGGGCTCGCCTTATTTTTTTGCCCAAAGGAGTTTCGTTATGGCGGATTTGACGCGTTATTCGGTCATTGAGGATAAAAACCCGCGAGAGATCGTGCTGCTGCGCGGACGAGGCTGCGCGTGGAAGCGCTGCCGCTTTTGCGATTACCATCTGGACGCGAGCGCGGACGAGGCTGCAAACCTCGCGCTGAACCGCGCGGCGCTCTCGCAGGTGACCGGGCGCTTCTCGCGGCTCGAGGCCATCAATTCTGGTTCGTTTGCCGAGCTGCACGAATCGACCGTCGCGCTCCTTTCGGATACCTGCCGGCAAACGGGCATCCGCGACCTACACATCGAGAGCCACTGGCTGTTCCGGGACACGCTGCCCGCGCTGCGGGAGCGCTTTGCCGCCGAAGGCGTGCGGCTGCACGTCAAGCTCGGCGTGGAGACGTTCGACGCGGACTACCGCGAGCGCGTGCTCGACAAAGGCATCGGCGAAGCCGACCCCGCCAAGATCGCCGCGGCGTTCGACGACTGCTGCCTGCTGTTCGGCCTTGCCGGGCAGACCGCGGACAGCATGGCGCGCGACATCGAGACCGGGCTCTCGTATTTCGACCGCGTATGCGTCAACCTCATGGTTGAAAACTCAACTGCGGTCAAGCCGGACAAGGCCGCCCGCGCGGCGTTCCTGCAAACGGTCTATCCCCGCTACCGGGACGACCCGCGCGTCGATATTTTGCTGGACAACACCGATTTTGGCGTAGGAGGGCTTACAAATGATCCCCAATGAACTTTTGCTCGCGGCGGCGGTCGTCGTGCTGTACGGCGCGGTGCTGCTGTGGTTCCGGCTGTTTGGAGAGACCGGGTTATTCGCGTTCACCGTGTTCGCCACGATCGCGGCCAACATCGAGGTGCTTATCCTGGTCGACGCGTTCGGCATGGAGATGACGCTCGGCAACATCCTGTTTGCGACCACGTTCCTCGTCACCGATATTTTAAGCGAGACCCACGGCAAGAAATCCGCGCAAAAGGCCGTGCATCTCGGCATCCTGACAAGCGCGCTGTTCATCCTCGTTTCGCAGTCGTGGCTGCTGTACACGCCCGCGGCGAGCGACTGGGTCTCGCCCGCCATGCGGGGCGTGTTCGCGAACACGCCCCGCATGATGCTGGCCTCGCTCGCGGTATACGCGGCCGCGCAGGTGTTCGACGTGTGGCTCTATCACAAATGGTGGGCGCTGACCGCCGCGAAAAGCGGCGACAGCCGCAAATTCCTCTGGCTTCGGAACAATGGCTCGACGCTGATTTCTCAGCTCTTAAACGCCGTTCTGTTCACCCTTTTCGCCTTTTACGGCGCCTACGGCTTCCGGACGCTCCTCTCCATCGCGCTTTCGAGCTATGTGATCTTTATCGCCACCTCGCTGCTCGACACCCCGGCCGTCTATCTGGCGCGCCGCATCCACGAGCGGAAAACCCGCAAAGCCTGAGGCAGCCGAAAGCGCCGCAAATACGGATTAAACGATATGCGGCGCGTTTATTATAAGGTGAAGTGAAACCCCACTGCGTCGATGATATTTTACATTAA
>NZ_JAXEOA010000021.1:0-16233 GCF_034098985.1 Agathobaculum sp.
CATCACCATGGGCAGGCGTGTGCCCGACTGCACGGGAAGCTGCTCGAGCGCATACAGCAGGCCGTTGGCCGAACTTGCATTGAATACGCGGCCGCCGCCCGCCGCCGCGCCGTAGCAGATGCCGGCCGCGCTGTGCTCGCCCTCGGCGGCGAGCATCGAGATATCGTGCAGCCCCTCGGCTTTCATCTGGTCCAGGTTTTCCGCGATCTGCGTCGAAGGCGTGATGGGGTAATAGCCCATCACATGATAGTTGATCTGTTTTGCCGCCAGCGCCGCCAGCTCGTTACCGCTCTCAAACACCCATTTCTGCTGTTTGCTCATACCACACCTCCGTTATCCACCCGGCGTTCGTTGTCGAACGAATCGCTCGTGATCCAGCCGTCCGGCCCCGCGTCCTCATATTCGAGGTGCGCAGGCAGCAGGCTCTGGTTGCGCAAAAAGTGGTGCAGCGTATCCTGTTCACGCTCCCGCCCGGCCACCAGCGCTTCGGTGGGACATACGTCGACACAGCGCAGGCAGCCCTTGCAGTGGTGGTAATCCAGCCCGCGGTTTACCATCGCGGGACGCCCCTTATACTCCCCGGGTGCGAACTGGAACACCATGTCCGGGCAGGTAGAATCGCACAGGCCGCAGTTGATGCATTTGTCCTGAATAAAAAGCGGCACCCAGCCTTCGCGCGAGGCCGAAAGGTCGTTCGTCACCGTGCTGCCGATGTGCGGGTTGACGCCGCCGATGGGCGCGTTTTCATAGCCCCAGCGGTTTTCCGGCTCCTCGTATGGCACATAAGGGTACTTGCCGTCGTCCGCAAAGCGGCGGCTATCGGCCTCCGACCAGCCGCGGCGCACGCCCTCGAGGTTGGCTTCGAGCAGGTCGGGGTATTTTTTGCCGACGGTCTGCCGCGCCAGCTCCTCGCAGTCCTTAAGCGGGATAAACCCCGCCGCCTTTGCCATCGCGCCCAACATGACCATGTTGACGCGCGTTTTGCACTCCATCGCGATGCGCAGCGCGTCGATGCAGAAGAGTTCGCCCGCATGTAGGCGCAGTTTTTCCCGCATTTCGTCCGGCGAAAGCGCGGTGTTGACCACCACACGCGTCTTTTCGTCCACGCCCGCGGTCACCGGCAGCTTGCCCGCAAGCGCCTCGTGGAACAGGCCGAGCACATGCGGCTTTTCCACCGGGCTGCTCAGGCGCAGTTCCTGTTCAGGCGCGCACCAGCGGATATAGGCTTTGACCGGCGAGCCGCGCTTTTCCGAGCCGTAGCTGGAAAAATTCGCGGCGTTGAGGCCCAGATAGTCCGCGCCCAACTCGCCGAGCATCTTGCCGCAGAGGTTGGCGCCCAGCCCGCCGATGCTTTCCAGCCGGATTTCATAATATCCGCGCTCGTTCACCTCGGGCAGCGTGATTGGTTCCGCCATTGCAGATCACTCCTTGTCCCTTTTCCATTCATTATCTGCATCCGGGCGCGTTCCATGCATGTTTTCCCAAATTCTCTGCGGCTTTGGCGCCCGCAGAAAAATTTGAAAAAAGCATTGACCTGAAGTATACTTCAAGTGGTACACTGGATAAAAGCCCCTATCCATTCTGTTTGGCAGGTGAACCCAATGGACGAACTCTTCCGCACGCTTTCCTCCCTACTGCCCGGCGCAGTACGTACAGCCTATCTGCCTGCGCTTTTGCGCATCGGCTATCTCACGGAAACGGGCGCGCCTGCCGTCGTCGCGGTGGACGGCCGCTGCGGCAGCGGCAAGACCCGGTTCGCGCAGCTCGCCTCCTGTCTGTTCCCCTGCCGTGTGTTCCACATGGACGATTTCTATCTGCCCTTTTCCGCGCGGCGGACGGATTGGGAGCGTGTCCCCGCCGGAAATATTGACCTTGAGCGGCTGCGGCGCGAGGTGCTTGTCCCGGCGCGCGCCGGTCTGCCCATCCAATACCGCGCGTTCGACTGCCGCACCGGGTCGTTCGGCCCAGCCATTCACATGTCCGCGCTTCCACTAACCATCGTGGAGGGCAGCTATGCGCACCATCCCGCTCTGGCCGGCTGCTATGACCTAAAAATCTTCCTCACCTGTTCCGGCGAGGAGCAGTCCCGCCGTCTGAAGACCCGGGAGGGCGCGCGTTTTGCGGCGTTTGCAAACCGCTGGATCCCGCTCGAGGAGCGGTATTTCCGGCGATACGGCATCGAAGCCTGTCCTCTGCGCGTTGACACCACCGGCCTCTTTCCCGACACAAAATAAAGGAGCGTTTTATGAAACAGACCACAAAAAATCTGGCGCTGGCCGCCATGTGCATGGCCGCCGGCCTTGCCCTGCCGTTTTTGACCGGACAGATTCCCAAAATCGGCAATATGCTGCTGCCCATGCATCTGCCCGTGCTGCTGTGCGGCCTGCTATGCGGCTGGCAGTATGGCGCGGCGGTCGGCTTCGTGCTGCCGCTTTTGCGCTACGCCGTGTTCGGCATGCCGCCGATTTTTCCCATTGGCGTTTCCATGGCGTTCGAGCTTGCGGCCTACGGGCTAATCGCCGGATTCCTCTATCAGCATTCCCGCTGGCAGTGCATTGTTTCGCTGTACCGCTCGCTGCTCGCCGCTATGCTCGGCGGGCGTATCGTGTGGGGCGTTGTCCGGCTGCTGCTCACCGGCATTGCGGGCGAGGCGTTCACCTTGCATATGTTTCTCGCGGGCGCTTTGCTCACCGCCATTCCGGGCATCATCTTGCAGCTCGTGTTCATCCCGGCTATCATGGTCGCGCTCGACCGCACCGGTATGGTGCATTTCCGGCGCGAGCACCCCAAGACGGTTTCCGAACAGCCGTAAAAGAAAAGCTGTCCCCCTGCCGAGGGACAGCTTTTTTCATTTGCTCAATCATACGCGCGGGTGATCAGCCGCCGAGCGACGCACAAAAAATGCATCGCTTTTTCTCAATTGTACGCTATTTGTTCTGGTTTGGAAAGTTTTCACCTTATTTCACAATTTGCCCATCGGTTGAAATCGTAACCACCTGCCAAGGGATCATCTTGCCGCTGTTTTGCAGCGCCGTTACTGCGGCGCGCTCGATGCCGCCGCAGCAAGGCACCTCCATGCGCACCACGGTCAGGCTTCTGATGTTGTTTCGCCGCAGGATCTCGGCCAGCTTTTCGCTGTAATCGCCCTCATCCAGCTTGGGACAGCCGATCAGCGCCACCTTGCCTCGAATAAACTCCCCATGGAAATTCCCATAAGCGTAGGCGGTGCAGTCAGCGGCGACCAGCAGACGCGCGCCGTCAAAGTAAGGCGCGTTCACCGGCGCCAGCTTAATCTGCACCGGCCACTGCCGAAGCGCAGAGGAAGCGGCAGGAGCGGCGCCGGTTTGGGGCTGCTCCTGCTCCCGCTCGATCCGGCGGGACTGGCTGCCCGGACAGCCGCATGGCAGCGGCGCCTTTTCCTGCTTGTTTCGCTGCACAGCCTGCTCGTCATATGCTGCGGCCTCCCGTTCGACAAAGGTGATCGCGCCTGTTGGGCAGACCGGCAGGCAGTCGCCCAGTCCGTCGCAGTAATCGTCGCGCAGCAGCCTTGCCTTGCCGTCCACCATGCCGATCGCACCCTCATGGCACGCGTTGGCGCACAGGCCGCAGCCATTGCACTTTTCTTGCTCAATCTGAATAATTTTTCTAAGCACCGTTTGTTCCTCCTTGTCCGTTTGCTTGACTTGACAGGCTCAGTATAATACAATCTTTCATATCCGTATGTTGTTAAAACAACAGAAAGGAGAAATTGTGGATTATTTATTTTTGAGCCGAACCGCCCTGTTTCACGGCGCCTCCGCTGAAGAGGTGGAAAGCATGCTGAACTGCCTGTGCGCAGTATCCCGGCGGTTTGCCAAAGGCGCGGAAATCTTCCGCGCGGGAGAAGTCGTTTCCTCTATGGGGTTGGTGCTGTCCGGCGCCTTGCATATTGAAAACAACGATTTATGGGGCAACAAAAGCATTATAAACCGCATCCCCGCGGGACATATCTTCGCTGAGACCTATGCCTGCATTCCCGGAGAGCCGCTGATGGTGAACGTTTCCGCAGCCGAGCCGTGCGAAGTGCTGTTTTTAAGCCCCGCCCGCCTGCTGAAAACCTGCCCAAGCGCCTGTCCCCACCACATGAGGCTGATTCAAAATCTGCTGGCCGTCACAGCGCAGAAAAACCTTGCGCTGTCCCGCCGGATCCTGCACACCACACCCAAAACCATCCGTAAGCGGCTCACATCGTATCTGGCGTATGAAGCTGCGCGGCGTGGCAGTGTTTCCTTTTCCATCCCGTTTGACCGGCAGCAGCTCGCGGATTATCTGAGCGTAGACCGCAGCGCCCTGTCGAACGAGCTGAGCAAAATGCAGCGGGATGGGCTGCTACGCGTGCGCAAAAACGAATTTGTCCTAACCTCTATGCTATCGCAATCGGCGGATTGACCGCCGCAAAAAAGAGACTCTGTGACACGTATTCACAGAGACCGCAAAAGAAGCAAAATTAATTTTTGTTAATTTTGGGGACAAACGCCCCCGCATGTGATATAATGAAGCATCAACCAAAAACACCGGCTTTCCGCGTCTCGCGGGAGCCGGTGCTTTGCTTTTTCCGGCGGGAAAAAGCATGAAAATCTGGGCAAAGGGGGTACCCCCTTTGGGAGGGAAGCCTGCGGCTTCCCTCCCAAAGAAATCCTCCTTGCCCGCCGGACACAAAGGAGGAAACGACTATGAAACGAAAGAAGTTCGGGCGGCTGTTATCCCTGCTTACGAGCGTGTGCCTGCTGCTCGCGCTGCTGCCCGCTGGGGCGCTGGCGATCAGCGAGAGCGCGGACGGGAGCGGCGGGATCAAGGTGACCGGGCTGGACATGGCGGATGCCTCGTGGAGTTGCGGCGGCGGTACAGCGCGGTGGGCAAAGGATACCGGTAGGCTCACCCTGACCGGCAGCGGCGAGATCACAGGCAGCGGCAAAGACGGCATCGTGCTGCCCGCCGGCGCGGCGCTCACGGTTTCGGAAAACGCACGCTGGACGGTGACCGGCGCGTCAGCTGATAGTCCGTATTATGGTGTTGCTTCGAATGGCAGCTTGACGGTGACAGTGGCGGAAAACGCGTTCCTGACCGTTAAGGGCGGCAACAAGACAAACCCTGGCTTGCCCAATGCCGGACTGTATGCGGACGGCACGCTGAAGGTGAGCGTCGCCGAGACCGGCAGCCTGACGGCCATTGGCGGGGACGGCCAGAATTACAGCGGGAATGGAATATTCGGATCTGGCATTACGCTGACCAACAACGGCACAATAACCGCAACAAGCGGAAGAAAGCAAGACGGAGCGTTTGATAGTGTAGGCATACACGTGTTGGCACCCGGCCTAACGGTATCGGGCGGCGGAATCCTGCGCTGCGAGGGATACAACGGTATTACAGCACAGAAATCGGGTACAGGCGACGCGGGCACGGTGACCGTCCAGAGCGGCACGGTCGTCGCGCTTGGAAGTGTTAAGTATGGAATCCACACCAAGGGCGGTACGCTGACCGCCGAGCTGGGCGCGACGGTGCTCGCGGCAGGTCCGCAGGGCGGCGTTTATGGCACTGTGACCGGCAATGTGACGCAGTTCAAGGCTGTGGGTGCGTCCGGCAACCCGGGCGCGACGCTCGACCTGTCCGCTGTAACGAATCGATTGATATACGTCTATGACGACGGCGCCGTGGAGTGGAACCCTACCGCCGCTGACGCTCCCAGATTCTCCATGACCGCGCTGGATCAGAGCGATAACAATCAGGCGTTCTATCTTTCCAAAGGCGTGAAATTCCCAAGCGATGGGAGCAAGACCATCGCCGTCACCATCTCAGCGAATGCGGGAATAGAGGGTGTTCGCGGCAGCACACCCGCGGTCGATGCCGGGAACAGCGCGCTGACGTTTTTTACGCCCTACACCGCGGCCGACAATTTCACACCGCAGATCAAATACGGCGTTACGGCGGCGTCTGCCGATTTTCTCGGCGGCAGCTTCAACGTAAACGGGAAGATCGACGCGCCGGCAGCCCTGCGGGACGCGGCCGGGCGGCTTGAAATTACAGAAGACAGCCGCGGGCAGGCTCTGCCGCGGGGCATCACCATCACGCCGCCCGCGGACCATCACAGCGAGCTGCGCACCCTATCGGGCGACGGCCAATTTACACATTTGGCGGGCAGCCCGAGCAACGGGGCGATCCATTATACCAGCACAGAAGACAACTATATTGCCGAAATCGCGGCGGGCACGATTCCGTCCGGCTCTTCCTCGCCGAGCACCTATACGGTGGTGTACAAGGCGAACCACGAAAACGCGCCCAAGGATATCCGCGACAGCGGCCACCGATCGGGCGCAAACGTGGAGATCAAGCCCGGGGATGTCTTTGCAGCCCCGTCGGGCAAGGCTTTCGCGGGCTGGGCGGAGTCGGCGGACGGCGCGGTGAAATACCGGGGAGGGGAAACCATGAAAATGCCCTCGAAGACGCTGAACCTATACGCAGTCTGGCGTGAGACCGCCCCCGGCCTGAACAAAACCGACCATATCGCCTATGTTTCCGGCTATCCGGACGGCACGGTGCGCCCGGATAGCTATATCACCCGCGAGGAAACCGCGATGCTGTTTTACCGCCTGCTGTCCGACGACACCCGCGCGCTGTACGAGACGGACACGCACACGTTCCCGGACGTGGCGCACAGCCGCTGGTCAAACGCCGCGATCGCGACGCTGGCAAACGCGGGCATCCTGAAAGGCGACCCGGACGGCACGTTCCGCCCGGAAGCGCACATCACCAGGGCGGAGTTTGCGGCCATCGCCGCGCGCTTTGATTCGGACGAATACGAGGGCGGCGACCTGTTCCCGGATATCGCGGGGCACTGGGCGGCGGCGGAGATCAACCGCGCGGCGCAGAAAGGCTGGGTCGAGGGCGACCCGGGCGGCCTGTTCCGCCCGAATGATCCTATCACGCGCGCCGAGGCGGTCACGCTGGTAAACCGCGTGTTGGAGCGTGCGCCCGAAACAGCGGACGACCTGCTCGAGGGCATGAAGACGTTCTCCGACAACGCAGACACGAATAAATGGTACTACCTCGCCCTCCAGGAAGCCGCGTCCGCCCACGACTACAAGCGCAAGTCTGACAATATCCACGAAACCTGGACCGCGCTCAAATAAACGCGAGACAAAAGCAAAACATCTGTGCTTTGTATGTGCGCCCCATGCGCAAGCAAGTTATCAAGAAGCCCGCTGCGATTGGAGTGTTTATCGCAGCGAGGTCTCGTTCGCGTCCAGCTCCTTGTCATTTCGTACTGTTATGCCTATTAAAACACATTGTGTCACTCGATCAAACACTTAAATAAAAAGCCTCCCGGTTTTATCATCATTTGATTGACAACGTGTTTTGTAATGTGTATGCTGTCGGCGTGATACTTTATACGCATTACTATTCTGTCGCCAAATAGATGTGTTGCATAAGGAGATGGCTGTCTTCTGTGGAGCACAAATAAGAGCGTGCATCGCTTATCCTGTGCTATGCGGATTTTCCAACGCTGCATATCGGCAGACGGAAGTTTGTACCGAAAGACAAGATGATTGGGGTATGGAAATTGCAGAATCGATAAAACGTTCTTACCTCTTGGGAAAAACAAAAAACAGCACCTTATCTTTCGATAAAGTGCTGTTTTTGGGCGGAGAAGGAGGGCTGCCGGTTAAAAACTCTCTGATAGTTTCCATGTTGAAAAAGCGAAAGATAGCTATTGAATAGACGGAAATTTTGATTTAATTGTTTAGCTAAATTTCGAGCTACGATCCAAATCACGAATCAACTAAACGAATCTGCTTTAAAACAATTTCCTTACCAGAAGCAAAAACACCAACATACTCTTTCCACCTTAATACGTTCCCACCAACAACTATCATGACTGGCTCTGGACAATGCAACTTACTATCTCTGGAAAGGTTAACTATTGTCTGATAATCTATCTTAGAAGGCTTTGGCGATGCATTTGGATGATAATGCCATTCCCCCAAGTAATACTGACCCTGTTTCCACTCATTATCCAGCAATTTTTTTGTGGTAGCACTACTGCGAACAAATTTCACAGGGAAATGTCGTGATCCTTTTGGCGGTTCTGTTGCCCGAGCTATTATTGCCCAATTGTTATTGCTCGAATAATGTCCAATTAGGATGCCGCCAGTCTCCATCGCACCGGATCTGATACACATCTCATGCATTTCATCTAAAATTTCCCCCGGCAGTATAACACCAAAATTTTGTTTGTCATTTATAAACTTAATCGTCTGCATTTTTAATAACCTTTACCGGTTCAAAACCGGCAGAAATCCCACTACGATCCAATTGCTCCAAAACCGCCAATCGCATGTATTCTGGACTGCACACAAAATTCCGCAAGCATTTTATTGCTGTGCTTGTAGCTAGCCAAATATCATCGATACATGCGGGAAATGCCGGATGCCAGCACCCAATCCCATCGCGCGGCAAATCGTTCACATCATATTTTTCTCCATCTGCATCTATATATGGTTTGCATAATTGAAAAAAGGAATGAAAGCTTGGAGATTTGGTTCTGAGCATACCCAAATAGAGATGCTTTGCACCTAATCCGATTGAAATTGTGCAAAACACCTTGTTTTTCTTATATGGGTAAGCAGATAGCAGTTCAAGAACTGTATCTTCTCCTGTGGTGTCAATAATTAGATCATACTTGTCCAACTCTTCGTTAAGCATTCCGTACTGATTTAATTCCAAAGCGTGTGGTATACTTTGAACATCTGCATTAGGATTTGCTTGGTTAAGTCTTTTAGCTAAAGAATCACTCTTATATGCGCATAAATGCTTGGTTGTAAGAGTGTGCCTGCAAAGATTTCCAATATCCAGCATATCGCCATCCATACATGTCAAGCGTGTCACACCCGCTCGTACTAACAGCTCTGCTACTGCTGAACCAATACTACCACATCCAATGAGCATCACATTATGTGCAATAATTTCCTTTTCAAGCCGACCGCGCAAAGATATAGCGCGCCCTCCCCAATTTTGGCTGTACAACCAATCTAACTCCAGATCATCTGGTAATATATTCTCTCTATCATTGCGCCACCATCCAGTCTCATTGGGCCTAAACCCTTTAGGGGCACCATCCCGCCCTTGCAGTTTTAATTTCCAGTTTCGTTGCTTTTGTCCAGATTGAAATCGAGGCGTATTAATATGGCGATTTGATAGTCGGGGTAACAAAAGACCTTGCCACGCCATCTGCATGTTCTCTTCGCCTATTCGTTTGGGGATGGGATAGCCAACGAGAAGCAAGTGCCTGTTATTGTCTCTTGCGCATGGGGCAAAGTTACGCAGTAGCGACCAAAAATCGATTCCTTGCATTTGGCAGACTTCGCTCAATTCTGCTAAAGTAGTAGGAGTCTGCCATACGCGCATCACAGGTGGCGCTTCAAGTTTAATCCACAATGCATCAAGTATTTCACGGTCATCTTGGCAGTTAAACTCTTGTCCCCATCTAGGTAGGTAAACAGACTGATGATTAGTAGTCCAATATCCCTGAACCGTTATTATGCTTACTCCTTGATGCTGTTTTTGATAGCTTTTGGCAATACCGTAGGAGGGCGCGGCCTCCCAGTTGAAAAGCGATGCCATATCTTCATTATAGGCAAAAACAACTTTTTGATCGTTAAAGAGCAATTTTTCTTTGAAGCTTGGTATCTCAAATAAATCCATGTCCTGAATCAGCGTATTAGTAGCCGCTGCGCGTAGCCACATCACTGCTCTACTTGCATACCAATACAGCCTATCATTGCTGTCGCGCGGCTCTTTCGAAAAAGCTTGAATACCTAATGAACGAATGACTAAATTCACACATAGCTTTCCACTGCGCCAAAGTCCATTCTTACTTATACATGCATTGTTACTTTGATGTGGATAAGTATCGATTATGCTATTGTGTGCACTGGGATAAATGTCAATATTCCCATATGGATAGTTCGCATCAGCCGTAATGTACCATTCTGTCATTCGGGGAATTCGTTCATACGACTGCCCTAAGTCGATGGAAAGATGAATATAGAATACCTCGAAATGGTCATCCCATACTAAATCATCAAGTATTGTAATTTCCGGAATCTCTTCTAAGCGCCGTCGAGCTGTTCTCAAGTTTACCGCAACATTTGTTTTACTCATTCGGCAAAGCGACCTGTAGGAACAGCCTCCGTCTTTTCTTTTCGTGGCGTAAAACCGCCTTTGCTATCAGGCTTTCCACTTCCACCTACATATCGGGGAAATTCATCGCTATCGGCAAAAAATCTTCTCCAAAGTGTTACGCTGGTTTCTATGTCTTCAGTATCATATGCCCGACGAGCAATCTTCACAGATTGACATACAGCATCGTAGAAAACCTGATAATCCTCTTCACTTAATTTCCCGAACACATCATGTTCAGGAACACCGCGATCCGGCAAAACAGGCTTTTGTTGATAGCTTCTTGCAATTTTCTCCATAGTGCAGACGATTCCCTCTGCCACGCTATCAATATAGTCCGGGCAACATTCACCAATAAAATGTTCCAACGGATAACTTTTAGGATACTTACTGTCAGGTAGACTAACACGTTTCCACCATTTTAGCGCTTTAACCACATTGATAAAATGCCCGTTACATTTTTTGTTTTTTTCACGCGTCCATCGAATTTGCTCAAGCGGATGTGTACGATACCACCTGTCTTCGTCATTATCCGGCAACAACAATGGTTCTACACGCCAACTCGACTCCGTGGATTCATTAAAGAAATTAATTGTTTCATTGAGTCTCATACCATTTTTCAGGATAGGCATCGTGTTAGTACCTTGAGATTCCAGCATATCCTCGATAGTAAACGCCGAAGACAAGTTTGCTTTTTTGATTTCTCGTACCAACTCTTCGCTTGGCGCTGCAGTAATAACAAAATCCATATCAACCTTTTCCAGTGATATACCAATGGATCGGCTTTGCTGTCGAAATTCCTCATAATATTTTTCTACAAAGGGGGTAACCATTTCGAAAGCCTGTTTCGCGGTCACATCGTTGTGATTGATATTTGTAACTGCAATGACATCAACATCAACTTTAGCATCTTTCTCCGGCTTTATGCAAGTGGATCGCGCATAGCTTCCTTGTAGGAAAGAATCAACCATCAAATCTTTTGTTAGATCATCTGCAACCAGCCGTTGCCGAAGGTTTGTATGCGCTCTAATCAATTCCTGAACCAAACTATCCGGTAATCGAATATTGGCTAAAAAATCAGTAAAATAAGTATTTACTTTGCTCATAATGTTACCTCCTCAATCGGGAATTTTATTGTAGGTATATACGTTCTACTTTCAAGATCAAATTCATAAATTTGAATTTTCCCCCAGTACTCCGATACACGCCCCAAGAAGAATACTAACGCATTCGGAGCAGATATAAAAATATGCAGTATGCGGCCTGAACGAATATCTGTTGCGCTTACTACTTCGTTACGAAGTTTATCTGCCAACCGGCTAGCATGGCAACCATTTCGAATCGCGCTCAAACTCGCCGACTCATTTATACTGCATTTCATATACTTTTTAACTTTCATGGAATTTTTGTTTATAAATTCGACTACATCTCTATGAATATTGTATGAAACGTTCAATTCCAAGACAAAGTCAATAGCGGTTTGACTATCGTCCTCATATTCTATTTTCCAGTCCGTTGACCCCTCATCATAGTCGTTGACACTCCATATTACTGATCCTCCGCATCCGGTTTTCTGCAACACTGCAGCGTTGATACCTGACTTGGGCCTCAGCAACCTTCCCAATGTAAATGCAATTGTATAGTGCGTTTCAAGAAAAAGGAGATATTGTGCCGAATCATCGAATGTATCTTCCACAAAGCGGATAAGCGGGGCATATATATCACGTCTCCAATCCTTGTCCGCTTTTAACTGTTTACCATTGAAAGTCTCCAATAAATCCAAAGTCATATTTGTTTTTTCGAATAGCTTTTTCGTGTTTGGCTCAAAACTCCGCACCCCTATACGGACTTCTTTCTTCTGTGATTTCACTATCAAGGAACTAATTAATAGTTCCATGCGTTTTTCAAAATCTTTTCTTTCAATATATTCATTACGAGTCGTAATCCACTGAAATTGTCCAATTAGTGCTCTCGTGATATTATTTAATTGCTCTCGATCAACATTTAAATTGAATTGCTTTTTGCGCTTATACATAAACGCTAAGATGCTATCCCGCACTAATACTTCAAGGTGATCAGGATCAAAAGGTAAAATTTTAATTACAATAGAATGGCATTGTAGTGCTTTTTCTATTTCTGGAAACGGTTGCAAAGACTTCTCCGCTTTTTGATCCCTTCCCGTATTGGTTTGGAATTTGCGAATGGATTCAGCCAATACGTTAGCTGTTTCATCACATTGGCCCAGCAGACACAGCTCATATACAAGAGAATCAATATCACTCATTAGATCCTGCAGCCATTTAGCAATATCTTTCGCTTTAAATAAATTAATAGATGATTTGACTTGAATAGCTTTTACCACTTTCCCTGATGCCTGCAAAGCGATATCCACCTTATCGTTTTGGGTTTCACACTCCATTTTTACCATATCCCAATCACTGTTTTGCAGCGACTCTAACACGGACACGACGCTCTGATATACGTACCCGCGATTACCTTCTTGTCCACCCATTTTCTCACCCTACATTGCGACTATTATCTGTCAAAAACCGTGAAAGCGCTTCGAAGAGCTCAACATACTTTTCTCTAATACGCTCAAAAATCTCATTCGCCGTCTGCTCTTTATATACATGCGAAGTCAAATTTCGGTCGTTCAAAATATCGATCCACACGGTTTCATCTTCAACCAAACCGTGCGCAAAGGCTTCCCGCATTACCGGTTTCGGGCCGTTTACTTCCGCATAACCCATCGCAAGGAGGTTTTCCCGGCAGGCTTTCCATGCAAGTTCAGTTGTAAACTCAAAACGTTGGATCACGCCGTCCCGCATGGTATCGGAGGGGTTAGCATCATACTCACTGAGCGCTTCGCGTAGGCGTTCGACTGCTTTGCAGTAATTTTCGCGCTTGTTGCTCCGTTCCATAATAACGATTCCCTCCGTTTCGATGTTTTGCAGCAGCGCCGGCTCTACGAACCGATCCACGATCACAAGGTCGATTTTATAAAGCGTATCCAAATCGTCGAGCTGCCCGCGCAGCCGCACTTCCTCTTGAAGTGGCTGCGAAAGCGGGTACACCGCAATATCATAATCACTCTGCGGACGGTGATCGCCCCGAGCGCGCGAGCCGAACAAGACCGCTTTGCGCACGTTGGGGTATTTTTGCAGCACCGCTGTGATTTGCTCCAGCACACGATCTGCTGCCAGCCACTGTTTTTGCTCCAAGGCGTTCACCTACCACTAATATTTGTCTTATTATACCACGTTTCGAGCATCAAGAAAACCTTATTTATTACCTTGTGCTGCGTTAGTTCTCCGATAAAACGTATTCGGCTTCATGCCGAGCCGCTTCATTGCGTCCACGGCGGTGATCTCGCCGCGCCGCCAGCGGGCGACGGTTTGCTCGAAGCCTTCCGGCACAGGAATCTGCTTACGTCCGGTGTATTTGCCCTGTCGCTTGGCGATTGCGATGCCCTCGCGCTGGCGCTGGAGGATGTGCTCCCGCTCGAGCTCGGCCACGGCGGCAAACACGGTCAGCATAAACTTTCCGGTCGGTGTGGTGGTGTCGATGGCCTCTTTCTTGGAGACGAATTCGACGCCCTTGGCCGTCAGTTGCTCGACGAGCGCCAACAAATCCTTGGTGTTGCGCGCAAAACGGCTGATGGATTCGACGATTACCGTGTCGCCTTTGCGGACATATTCCATCATCTTCCTGAGCTGCGGCCGTTCGGTGCTTTTGCCGCTGGCCTTGTCACTATAGATTTCGTCAACACCCAGCTCATGCAAAAGAATCTCTTGCCGCGCGGTGTTCTGCTCCTCGGTACTGACGCGGATATAGCCGATTTTCATATGTACAGTCTCCTTTCTTTTTCAATAAAAACATGGTATACTTGAATATATCAAGCAAGGTGGTAAGCGGTATGAAGCGCCAATACACGATTGATGAAATTCGAGAAATCGTAGCCATACTTGCGCGGCAGTATGGCGCACAGCGGGTCTATCTGTTCGGCTCCTACGCGCGCGGCGACGCCGAGGAACAGAGCGACATGGATCTGCGCATCGACAAAGGCGCGATCCGCGGCTTGGCGTTGGCCGGGCTTTTGGTCGATCTCGAGGACGCACTTGGCGTACCGGTTGATCTGATTCCGACAAGCAGCTTGGACGCGCATTTTCTGAGCGACATTCATACAGACGAGGTGCTGCTTTATGAAGCTTCTTAAGCGAGACAACGGATAATGTCTGCTGCTGCCCAGAAGATGAACAAACAGCATAGCTCTTTTCTCTTCTCAAAAATAAAGAAAACGCTGCGTTTCCGCAGCGTTTTTTGCTATTGACCGACTAATTTTTGAATCTCCGCTTCAGGCCACAGCTCGTTTGGCCAGAAAAACATTTCGTCTTTGCGTTTCTTAAAAATCCGAACCGGTTCATCCGAGTTATCGTAAATATGGCAAATATCGCACACCTCCACAAGCCGTGGAACCAATGCCAATGCTTTACCATATCGGCTTTCGATCTTTTCCCGCGGCACATCGTGCCCGCCGCTCAACACCCGGCTTTTGACCCTCGCAACATTGATTTTCGGATTACAAGTCAGCACATAAACGCAACGGATAAAATAGCCCTGCGCTTTCGCCTGTTCAAGCAAATGCAGGTTGCGTTCGGTCGACAGCACGGTTTCAAACGTAAAGGAAACACGTTGCTCGATTGCTTCCAGCCGCAGATGTTCGGCACGCTGCGCGGCTTCTAGATCGGTGCAGTGTGTGCTGCGTTTGATGTCATCCGCATTGATATAGGGTTCGATCACCTTGGCAAGTTTGGTGATCGTGCTCTTTCCGGAGCCGTTCGGACCGGCGAAAACGATAACTTCCGGTTTTTTAGGCATCCTCGCGCCTCCCGTCCGGATATTCCAGATAGGTTTTCCCTGTCGCTTTATCAAACCGCGCGATTGGCTCTCCGCGTGCCGTTTTTAATGCCTTTTCCAGTTCGACGGCTTTTCGAAAACGCTTTGTCATTTCGTCGTCGGTCATGCCCAACGTTTTGTCAATATTTTGCTCGCTCATGGAACACACCTCCTATGTAAAAAGGCAGTATCATTTGTTTATAGTATAGCACAATCAAATCCGAAAAGCGATAGTATTGCAATAGGGCCTTCCGGGAATGTGACACATGTCAAAACCCCGAAACCGGCCCTATTGCCATGCTTTGCGGCTCTGTCAGATGGGTATACCCTATTGACAGGGCTTATCCGCTGTCAGACCAGTGCGTCACAGCGTCGATGACCAGATCGGCCAGCACACCCAGCGCGCGAAAGATCGGTTCTACCGGAAACATGCGTTCACCTCCTTTCCGTCAGTACGCATACAGCAGCTCGCCCGTCAGCTCGTGGAGCAGGGACGGATCGTAGAGCAGTTCCTCGATCTCGGCGGCCGAGCAGCCGTAGTCCAGCAGCGCGCGCACCTCGTCCGGGCTAACGCCCATGGCCTTGGCCGCGCCGACTAGGTCGCCCGCCCCCGTATCCTCCTCCAAGGAAAAATAGCCGTAATACGGCGCGCACCGCCACCAGTGCCGGAACGTGTGGTGCGGGATAAAGCTGCCTGTGGTGATATTCCCGCTGCGGTCGATTTTCAAAATATCGCCCTCCTCCGGCTGCCGAATTCCGCACGGTACGCCAAGCCGCAGCCGCTTCGCTGTCTTGTGCAGGATATCCTCGGTCGATGCGTAGAGCAGGAAGCCCTTATAATGATAAACGCAAAACGGGTTATCCCCTTTGACCACGAAAAGGTTATCCGCGCTGTCCAGCACCGTGAACACAAAAGAGCCCTCGACTGTTTCGGCCATGCTTTTCAGGCTGGCGAAGTCGAGGGCGTTTTCTTTTTCCAGTAGCTGTACGGCGACGTAGCTGTCGGTCTCGATATTGGTTTTGGGCAAATCCGCTTGCAGCTCATGGTCGTTCCAGAGAACGCCATTGTGCGCCAGCGCAAAGGCTTTGCCTGCACAGTTGCCAAGAAACGGATGGTTGTTA
>NZ_JAXEOA010000022.1:0-109323 GCF_034098985.1 Agathobaculum sp.
GTGGTTGATAGGTCAGGAGTGGAAGCGTGGTAACACGTGCAGCGGACTGATACTAATAGGCCGAGGGCTTGACCTCATTATTAGAGGTAACCTCAAACTCTTATAGCTTGCAAGTAGTTCTTGTTCAGTTTTCAGGGTATATTCCTTGGAAATGCACCATTAGCTCAGTTGGTAGAGCAACTGACTCTTAATCAGTGGGTCCACGGTTCGAGCCCGTGATGGTGTACCAGAGAGGTGCGCTGTGGGATTGGACGGCAAGTTTGATCCCACAGGGTGCCGAGCATACCGGCAAGCCGCGAAATGGCCCGTTGGTCAAGCGGTTAAGACGGCGGCCTCTCACGCCGCAAACGGGGGTTCGATTCCCCCACGGGTCACCATTTATTTTGTATGGTGAAGAGGCGGCGGGGTATGCGAAATACAAAGGGAGAAGACGCGTAAGCGTTTCTCATATATAGTGCGTGTCAATGGTGATGAGGGTACACCTGTTCCCATTCCGAACACAGTAGTTAAGCTCATTTACGGTGACAATACTTGGCTGGCGACGGCCCGGAAAGATAACTCGACGCGCACACTGGAAAAAGCAGCAACTTCGGTTGTTGCTTTTTTCTTTTTCAGAATACCTTGAGGATTGTCGGATAAATGAATTTGTGCTATGATAATATTGCAACTCATACTAGGAGGAACACGCATGACGATTTCTTATCGGGAAGATAAGTGCTTTACACCCGAACAGGTGGAGGCCTTGTTTTTGTCTGTCGGCTGGCTTTCCGGGAAATACCCGAAGCGTCTGGCAAAGGCGCTCAATGGCAGTGATACAGTGATCTCTGCGTGGGATGGCAGCCGTCTAGTCGGCTTGGTGAACGCAATAGACGATGGGGAATTGACCGCGTACGCGCATTATGTGCTTGTCCATTCTGCATACCATGGGCATGGAATCGGAAAAGAGCTAGTCAGGCGTTTGAAAGAAAAGTATAGAGGATACCTATATTTGCTACTGCTGGCCGATGATCCTAATAATATTCCGTTTTATGAACAATATGGCTTTACTGCCACCGGCAGTACGCCAATGATGATTATGACGGAGGAAACACCATGACGATCAAATTTGAACTGCCGCTGATCGCAGTACGGGATGTTGAGCGTTCTAAACAGTTTTACCGAGAGCTGTTCGATCAGAAAGTCGTGATGGATCTGGGAAAAAACGTCACACTTTCGGGAGGCTTTGCGTTGCAGCAGGATTTTGACTGGCTGGTTGGCATTCCGAAAACCACTGTGCTGCACCAATCGAACAATATGGAATTATATTTTGAGGTCGACGATTTTGAGGCGTTTCTGGATCGCCTGCGCCGGCATCCTGAAATCGAACTGGTGCATCCGCCGAAAAAACATGAATGGCAGCAGCGCGTGGTGCGTATTTATGACCCCGACTGGCATATGATTGAAATTGGAGAGTCGATGGCAGTGATTGCGAAGCGGTATTTAAAAGAGGGATACTCGCCAGAGCAGACGGCGGAGATCATTCAGCATCCGATTAAGTTTATCGAAGACTGTAAGGACGGTATGGAGTGAGCACATTATGATATTCGGGCTGGAGCCGCAGTTTATTTTGTGCGGAGACGCACGTATTGCATATTATGATGAGGGGCAGGGTTTCCCTCTGGTGCTGCTTCACGGGAATGGGGAGGACAGCTCGTATTTCAAGGCCCAGATCCCGGAATTCACGAAGTTTTTCCGTGTTATCGCGATCGACAGCCGGGGACACGGACAGTCGGACAGCGGCGGGCAAGGCTTATCGTTTGAAGTGATGGCGGAAGACCTGAAAACAGTTCTGGACGCTTTGCACATTCAAAAAGCGCATATTTTGGGCTTTTCGGATGGAGGAAATCTTGCAATCAAATTTGCGCTTGCCAATCCGCAGTATGTCGCAAAACTGGTGCTGAACGGGGCAAATGTGGAGATGTTCCGTGGGATCAAGCCTGCGGTACAACTACCGCTTTATCCGGTATACGGATTGCTGAGCGTGTTTGGGCGGTTCGGCCGTAAGGCGGCGCACAAACGCGATGTGCTCGGTCTGATGGTGCATCCATACGGCGTTTCGATGCCCGATCTGGTGCGCCTTTCCATGCCTGTGCTCATCATTGTGGGCGAGCATGATTTGATACGGGACAAACAGACTAAGGAAATAGCGTCGCGCATTCCGGACTGCCGCGTCGAGGTGTTCCGCGATGGCGACCATTTTGTAGCCAAAAAACAGCCCGCGCGCTTTAACCGCACGGTCATAGAATTTTTGATGGGAAGATGAAGGACAACATGCAGTTTATCAAAGCCGGCGAGAGCGCCGAAAGCAATATATTCAATCAGCTTGATGAGAAAAAGCGGCAGCTTTTAGCGAGCGGCAAGGATGTAATTAACCTATCGATCGGCACGCCGGATTTTGCGCCAGATCGGCATGTGATGGAAGCGGTTAGCCGTGCGGCGCTCGCCCCGGAGCAGTACCGTTATTCGCTGATCGAAACACGGGAGCTGCTGGACGCGGTGCAGGCTTGGTATCGGCGGCGTTACGGCGTTATATTGCGTGACGAGGAGATCATGGCTGTTTGTGGTTCGCAGGAGGGGATCGCGCACGTGGGCTTTGCTTTCGCGGGCGCTGATGATTTGGTGCTTGCGCCCGATCCGGGCTATCCGATTTTCTCCTTTGGCCCGATGATGACAGGTGCGACGATCGGCCTTTATCCCCTGCGGGAGGAAAACGGTTGGGTGCTGGATTTTGCCGATATTCCGGATGACGTGGCGAGCCGCGCCAAAGCGATCATTGTATCCTATCCCAATAATCCGACGACCGCGACCGCAAATATCCAGTTTTATGAAAAACTGGTGGCGTTTGCAAAGCGGCATGAACTGCTTGTCATCCATGATAATGCTTATTCCGACCTGCTACTGGATGGTACGGAAGGGATTTCTTTCCTTTCTGTGCCCGGCGCAAAGGAAATCGGCATTGAGTTTAACTCGCTTTCAAAGACCTATAACCTAACCGGTATGCGCGTGTCGTTCGCGCTGGGCAACAGCGAAGTGCTTTCAAAATTCCGCGCGTTCCGCTCGCAGATTGATTACGGCATGTTTTATCCCGTCATGGCGGGTGCGGTGGCGGCGCTGAACGGCCCGCAGGATATTGTTTTAAAAAACCGGACAGGCTATATGGAGCGGCGCGATGCATTGTGCGGCGGGCTGCGTGCGATCGGCTGGGACGTGCCTGACGCCAAGGGCACGATGTTTGTCTGGGCAAAAATCCCGGAGCATTTTGCTTCATCTGTCGAATTTGCCATGGCGCTGATGGACAGGACCGGTGTCATCTGCGTGCCGGGAGACAGCTTTGGCGCGCGGGGACAAGGCTATGTACGCTTTGCGCTGGTCGTGCCGCCCGAGCGTATGCGCGAGGCGGTTCGGCGCATCGAAAAAAGCGGGATTTTGAAAGGATAACCGAATGAAACTGATTTCCTGGAACGTTAACGGCTTGCGCGCCTGCGTGGGCAAGGGATTTTTTGAATTTATAGAAGCACAGCAGCCGGATGTGCTGTGCCTGCAGGAAACCAAGCTGCAGCCGGAACAGGCGCCGCAGATCGTGGGATACCATACGTATTGGAACTCAGCGGACAAGAAAGGCTATTCGGGCGTGGCGCTGCTGTCCAAACAGCAGCCGCTCCGGGTTTCAAACGGTCTGGGGATCGACGAGCACGACCATGAGGGGCGTGTGATCACCGCCGAATATCCCGGTTTTTACCTGGTCACGGTATACACGCCAAATTCTCAGGATGAACTCAAGCGGCTGGATTACCGTATGCAGTGGGAAGACGCGTTCCGCGCTTACGTGTGCAGGCTCGACGAGAGCAAGCCCGTTGTGATTTGCGGAGATATGAATGTCGCGCATGAGGAGATCGATCTGAAGAATCCGAAGGCCAACCGCCGAAACGCCGGCTTCTCGGATGATGAGCGGCAGAAGATGACCGAGCTGCTTGCCGCGGGCTTTACCGACACGTTTCGCGCGTTCTACCCGGATTTGACGGGCGCGTATTCTTGGTGGAGTTACCGTTTTAAGGCACGTGAAAAGAACGCTGGATGGCGCATCGATTATTTCCTCGTATCGAACCGGTTTGCAGACAGAGTGAGGCAAGCCGGGATTTTGTCCGATGTGTTCGGCTCGGATCACTGTCCGGTGTTAATTGAGATCGAAGATTAAGGCCTATAATAAAACGCGCGCTGCATGAAGCAGTGCGCGTTTTCGTTTCTCATCCGATGAGCCGTAGCAGGCTTTCAAGCACGGCAATGGAGAACGGCAGCGTGAAAGCAGATAGGATGGTAGTCAGTGTGATGGCGCGGGTGGAGAATAAGTAATCCGTATGGTAGATCTGCCCGAACATGGCCGAGGCGATAGCGCAGGGCGCCGCCACGCCGGTGAGCAGCGTCAGCTTGGACATCGTGTTCAGCGGGACAAACAGCAGCAAAACGATGCTTACGGCAGGGACAAACAGCAGACGTACGGCAGAAAGCTGCCAAACAGTCCTATCGGCAAAGCACTTTTTGAGGTCGGTCTGCGCCAGAAAACAGCCCAGCACAAACATGGCGAGCGGCGTGTTGATATCTCCCATGAAGTCGACAGCCCGGAACACCACCTCCGGCAGCTTGACCGGCGAGCAGAACAGGATAAAACCGCCGATGGTCGCCAGCATCGCGGGATTGCAGAAGATGTTTTTTGCGCCAAAGCCCTCTTTGCCGCCGGAAAGCTGATTGATCCCATAGGTCCATAGCACGATCGCCATGCAGGCGATATGCGCCGAGCCAAGGAAAACGCCGTCCGTGCCGAACATGGCCTCGAGCAGTGGCAGCGCCATAAACCCATTGTTGGTCAATACGGCGGCCACGCGACGGTCGGCGAAGTTCGCCATTTTTTCCGGACGGTATATCCGGTTTATAATCACGATGGATAACAAAAACAGAACGGTGCCGCAAACGAAGATCATGACCAAGGAATACCCAAGCTCCGCGTCGAACGGGCGCTGGAACGATCTTAAAATGCACATTGGTATGATAAATTTATTCAGTAGCAGCGACATATTCTGCGTGATGTGGTTATCAAAAATTTTTTGCCGGAACAATAAAAAGCCCACCGCGATGAGTAAAAACATCACGATGATCTGCTGTAGGACCAGAAAGCTGTTTGTGAACATAAAACCCCTCCATTGTGCAACCTTATCAATCATACGATGCATTGCCAAATTTGTCAATTTCCCGGAGGGCATGTTTCAGATGAAAAACGCATAGGCTGAACAAAAAGGAGGAAAGATCGGATGAAGAAGATCGTTTGCCTTACGTTTTGCCTGGGGCTCCTGCTGCAATCCGCGTTGGCTTTGCCGGAGATGGGGACGCTCTCCGCGAAATCCGCCGCACTTTATGCCGCGAATGGACAGATGCTTTATGAATACAACGCCGAGGAGGAATTGCAGCCGGCGAGCGTAACCAAGATTATGACCATGCTGCTCGCGATGGAGGCGCTGGAACGGGGCGACGTGACGCTCGATACCATGATTACGGGCAGTGAATACGCCTGCTCGATGGGCGGCACGCAGATATGGCTCGAGCCGGGCGAGCAGATGCCGCTGGACGATATGCTAAAAGCGATTGCGGTCGGCTCGGCGAACGACTGCGCGGTCGCGGTCGCCGAGCATCTTGCGGGTACGGAAGCGGCATTCGTTGAGAAGATGAATGCGCGCGCGGCCGAACTTGGATGTCAAAACACGACCTTTATTAACGCGAACGGTCTGGACGGCATGGGGCAGAAGACGCTGACCTCGGCGCGCGACCTCGCGCTGATCTCATGCGAGTTGCTGAAGCATCCGAAGATTTTAGATTACACCGGAATTTGGATGGACAGCATCCGTGGCGGCAAATTCGCGCTGGCCAACACCAATAAGATGCTAAAAAGCTATCAGGGTTTGACCGGCCTTAAGACTGGCTACATATCCGAGGCTGGTTTCTGCATCTCGGCGAGTGCCGAACGGGACGGACTCTCGATCGTCGCGGTGGTGATGGCCGCGCCAACGAAAGAAGACCGCATGGCGGCGGCGACCGCGCTGCTGAATTACGGCTTTGCCAACTTCGCGGCTTACACGCCGCCCGCCGATGTGCTTCAGCCCATTCCGGTGACGTTGGGACGCGCGGACAGCGTGATGCCCGCGATGGATCAGGGTGAGCTGATCGTGGAAAAGGCTAAGATGGCCGAGATGTCGGCCGAGGTCACGCTGCCGGAAACGCTGGCCGCACCAGTCGAGCGGGGGCAGCATTTGGGCGAATTGACCGTTAGGGATGCGGGCGGCGAAACGCTGCTCACGGTGCCGCTTTACGCGTCCGAAGCGGTCGAGGCAAAAGGGCTGCGCGACCTGTTTACCGCTTTCTTCGACAGCCTGACAAATGGTGAATAAAATTTGGATAATTTCACGGGAAGTTTGGAAAACGTGCTTGTGATTTTGGGCAAACTATGATACACTTATAACGACCTCAAAGGTTGGGAGGAATACAAATGGTAAAACTTATCATTGGCGGCACCGGATCGGGCAAGACCAAGGAATTGATCGACCAGGTCAACGCCGCAGTAAAAGAAGAAAAAGGAAGCGTGGTTTGCATTTCGCGCGGCAGCAAGCTCACATTTGACATCTCGCATGATGCCCGCCTGATCGATGCGTCCGACTATGCAGTGCAGGATTATAACAGCCTGCTCGGCTTTGTGTGCGGTATCCATGCCGGCAACTATGATATTACCCGCATTTTTATCGATGGCCTTTACAAAATCGCGGGTACCAAGGACGTTGCTGAGACAGAAGCGTTCCTGAACGGGCTCGATGCGTTTTCGCAGAAGCACAGCGTCAATTTTACGGTTTCGCTCAGTGAGGATGCAGCAAAGGCGACCGAGGGTATGAAGCGGTTCCTATAAAAAAGAATACTTAGTTTAATAAAAAGCGTTCCGTATTGGAACGCTTTTTATTTTTCTGGAAAACAGGTTTTTCCAAATTCGTCAATCGGCTAAATCGCTAAAAAGTGTAAAAATGTTTTATGCGGTTTGCATAATAGCGCGAGAAAAGACGAAAAATTTTTATGGATTCGTGATAAAAAGTGTTTCCCTTTTTGGTGGAATTCGGTATAATAAAGCTGATGTGTGGGATAGGGGGCAGTCTGGCTTTTTCGCATGCTGCAAAATTCCGGATGCGCTCTTTAACATCAAATTTCCCTTGGGGGGATGCGGTTGAAAAAAAGGAAAACAGACTGGTCGGCGCTGCGCTATCTGGTATACTTTACACAGGTGGGCGTCACGCTGGTCATGCCGCCTGTGCTGTTCGCATTTTTCTCGCTTTGGCTGCGGGATAAATTCGGATGGGGAAACGGCGTGGTGATCGGCGGGATTTTGCTCGGCGTCGCGGTCGCGGCCTGTGGGCTGCGCGATTTTTTGCGTATGACCGAGAAAAAAGCCCGCCAAAGAGAGCGTGAGGAGGACAAGCCTTGAAAGAAGGCATGGAAATCGTCCGTCAGGAGCTTGTGCGGCTGGCGCGCGGCTTTGTACCGTTGCTGCTGATCGCATTCGGCGCGCTGACGCTGTTCGGCTTTGGAGGCGTGCGCACAGCGCTCAGCCTGCTGCTAGGCGCGGCATATTCGCTCACGCTGTTCCGGATGATCGGGAAAAACGCCGTCAAGGCGACGCTGTTCCCGCCCGAACGGGGTATTCGGATCGTCCGAAAGGGCTATATCTTCCGCTATGTGCTGACCGGCATCCTGGTGGTTCTGGCCATCAAGCTTCCGTTTATCAATCCGCTGGCAGCGGTGTTGCCGCTGTTTTTTCCCAAGGTCATTCTGGTATGTGCCAATTTATTTCCGAGGAAAGGAGGGTAACGCATGGGAGTTGAAATCACCGGCCCTAAAATACTGTGGGAACTTCCGGAAGGCATTCCGCTGATTGGCGGGCAGCCGATCACGGAAACCATGCGGAACGCGTGGATCGTCATGTTGTTCATTCTGTTCCTGTGCATGTTTTTGACGCACCGGATGGAAAAGGTGCCCCACGGCAAGCAGGCGCTTGCAGAGAAAGCAGTGCAGATGATCGACAGTCTGGTCGACAGCACGATGGGAGCGGGAAACCGCAGTTTTTCACCCTATATCGCGACACTTTTAATGTTCTCGTTCTGCGGTTCAATGGCCTCGCTGTTCTTCATGCGTCCGGTAACGGGCGACCTGAACACAACGCTTGGCTGGGCGCTCATTACGTTTTTCCTGATCACGTTCAACAAAATCAAGTTTAACGGCTTTGGCGGTTATTTGAAAGGCTTTTTGGAGCCGGTGTTCATAATGGCGCCGCTCAACGTGCTCAGCGAGGTGGCGACGCCGGTCGCGATGTCGTTTCGTCATTTCGGCAATATCGCGGGCGGTCTGGTCATCTCAACGCTGCTGCTCGGAGCGCTGAGCGCTTTGAGCAATATGCTGCTCAGTTTCCTGCCGGTGCCGCTGTTGCAGGTCGGCCTGCCGGGTGTTTTATCTCTATATTTTGATCTGTTCACCTCGGCGATGCAGGCATTCATCTTCAGTATGCTGACGATGGCTTACGTCGGCGACGCGCGCAGCACGGACTGACGCGGTAAAACAATATCATCCTAATCATGTTCAGGAGGAAAAAATTATGGATTCCAAAGCATTTGTAGCAGGCATGTCCGCCCTCGGCGCGGGACTCGCGATGATCGCCGGTATCGGCCCTGGTATTGGTGAAGGCTATACCGCCGGTCAGGCGTGTGCGGCGATCGGTCGCCAGCCAGAGGCGCAGGGCGATATTACCCGCACAATGATCCTTGGTATCGCGATGGCCGAATCGACCGGTATCTACGCGCTGGTCGTCGCGCTGATCCTGCTGTTTGCCAACCCGTTTGTTGACTTTAAGGGCGGCAAATTCTGATAGGACGGCAAATAAAACTTCCAGAAAGGAAGGAGGACAAAGCCTTTGTTGGATAAAGTTTTGCCGTTTGTAGGATTCACACCGTGGGAGATCGTCGTGACGATCTGCAATACGCTGATCACATTTTTGATCGTAAAGCGATTCCTCTTTAAGCCGGTTCGTAAGATGCTGGCCGCGCGGCAGGAGGAAGTGCAGAATATGTATGCAGTTGCGGAAAAGACACAGACCGAGGCGGAAAGCCTGCGCGCCGAATACACCGAGCGCTTGGCAAAAGCCAAGGAGGAGGCGGCCGAGATCGTCGGTTCCGCTACCCGCCGCGCGACTGTGCGCAGCGAAGAGATCCTGAAAGAATCCTCACAGCAGGCGGCAGCCATGGTGAAAAAAGCAGAGGCCAATATCACCATGGAACGCCAGAAAGCGATGAATGAGATCAAGGACGAGATCGCCGGCCTGTCGGTCATGATCGCCTCCAAGGTGGTCGAACGCGACATTAACGAGGCCGACCATGAGCGCCTGATCGAAGAATTCATCGACAAGGTGGGGTGAGCATAGCATGGCTAATGTAGTCAGCGAGCGTTATGCGCTATCGCTCTACGAGGTCGCGAAAGACGTGGGCAAGGATGAGCAGTTTCTAACAGAGCTGTTGTCCGTAAGCGGCATTTTTGAGGCGCAGCCCGACTTTTTAAAGGTGCTGACAACACCGTCTATCGCGTTCGAGGACAAGCAGACCGTTTTAAAAAACGTGTTTGATGGGCGTATCGAACCATATTTGCTCAATTTCCTCATGCTTATTACCGAAAAAGGCCGTATTGGCCTAATTTCAGATATGTGTGAGGCCTATAAGGATCTTTATTATCTTGAAAATGGCATCGTTGAGGTGCGTGCGGTCACCGCGGCGCCTATGAGCGAAGCCCTTGTTGCGAAACTGCGTGACAAAATGGCGGCTGTGACCGGCAAGCAGGTCGTGCTGAAGACCGCAGTCGATCCGGCGCTGCTCGGCGGCATCGTGGTCAAGGTGAACAACAAACAGTTTGACACCAGCCTGCGTACCCGGCTGACAGAGCTTGCACAGCAGCTTACCAATACAATAGCGTAAGGAAGTAGGTGACTTTATGGAATTACGCCCCGAAGAGATCAGTAACATTATCAAAGAGCAGATCGTAAACTACCAGTCCCAGATCAAGCTGACGAACGTCGGCACGGTCGTGACGGTGGGTGACGGTATCGCGCATATCCACGGTTTGGAGGACTGCATGTCCGGCGAGCTGCTCGAATTTGACGGCGGGGTATACGGCATGGCCCAAAACCTCGAGGAGGACCTTGTGGGCGCCGTTATCCTGGGTTCTGATCAAAACATCCGTGAGGGCGATACTGTCAAGCGGACGAACCGCATTGTCGAAGTGCCGGTCGGCGAAGCTATGCTGGGCCGCGTCGTCGACGCGCTCGGCGCACCGATTGACGGAAAAGGGCCGGTGAACACGAGTGAGGCGCGGCCGATCGAATGCCCGGCGCCGGGTATCATCAAGCGCGCGCCTGTGAATGTGCCGCTGCAGACCGGTATCAAGGCGATCGACTCCATGATCCCGATCGGTCGCGGACAGCGCGAGCTGATCATCGGTGACCGGCAGACCGGCAAGACCGCGATCTGCCTCGACACGATCATTAACCAGAAAGGCACGGGCGTGATCTGCGTCTATGTGGCGATCGGACAAAAGCGTTCGACCGTTGCACAGGTCGTGGAGACGCTGACCGCCAACGGTGCGATGGACTATACCATCGTTGTCGCGGCGACCGCGTCGGAATCTGCGCCGCTGCAATATATCGCGCCGTATTCCGGCTGTTCGATCGGCGAATATTTTATGCACAAGGGTAAGGACGTGCTCGTGATCTATGATGATCTGTCAAAGCACGCCGTCGCTTACCGTGCACTTTCCCTGCTGCTCCACCGTCCGCCAGGACGTGAAGCATACCCCGGCGACGTTTTCTATCTGCATTCCCGTCTGCTCGAACGCGCGGCGAACCTTGCAGACGGCGGCTCGCTGACCGCGCTGCCGCTGATTGAGACACAGGCGGGCGACGTGTCGGCCTATATTCCGACCAACGTCATTTCAATTACCGACGGCCAGATCTTCCTTGAGACTGAGCTGTTCAACTCGGGCATCCGTCCGGCGGTAAACCCCGGCATTTCGGTTTCACGCGTCGGCGGCAACGCCCAGATCAAGGCGATGAAAAAGGTCGCGGGCACGCTTAAACTCGCGTATTCGCAGTACCGCGAGCTGCAGGCGTTCTCGCAGTTCGGCTCGGATCTTGACGCGGATACTAAGAAGCGTCTGGAACAGGGCGCACGCATTGTCGAGGTGCTCAAGCAGCCGCAAAACAGCCCGATTCCGGTTGAAAAGCAGGTCATTATCATTTATGCAGTTATTTCGGGCAAGCTGCTCGACGTGCCGACCGATCTGATCGGCGTGTTTGAGAAAGAACTGTTCGAGTTCGTCGACGGTGTTTATGGCGACATCCCGGAAACCATCCGCGCGACCGGCAAAATGGATGATGATATCAAGCAGAAGCTGGATCAGGCCATTGACGAGTTCAAGGCCAAGTTCCTGTCCGAGCATTAAATAAACTAGTTCGGAAGGAAGGAGGGCTGAACCGATGGCTTCCGGCAATATGAAAGACATTAAGCGCCGCATTCGCAGCGTGCAGTCGACCATGCAGATCACCAAGGCGATGGAGCTGGTTGCCTCCTCCAAGTTGCGGCGCGCCAAGGAGCGCACGCTGCGTGCCCGCCCGTACTTTAATACGATGTACGAAACGATCACACGTCTGGCATCGGCCACGCGCGAGGATGATTCGGTCTACACCAAAAAGCGCGAGGTCAAAAACAGTCTATATCTGGTTGTCGCGGGCGACCGCGGGTTGGCGGGCGGCTACAACGCCAATATCTTCAAGCTGGCCGCCGCCCACATGGCGGGCAAATCGGCGCGCGTGATCACGATTGGCAAAAAAGCGGAGGAGCACTATGCGAAGCGCCCGTGGCCAGTCGTGGAGGATTTCCCGGGTATTGCGGAAACGCTCAAGATTAGCGACACCCATCCGATCGTGGCGCGGCTGATTGAGCTGTTCCGCGCGGGGGAGGTCGACGAGGTGTTCCTGTGCTATACTGAGTTCCTGTCGCCTTTACAGCAGGAGGCCAAATGTATTCAACTGCTGCCTGCAAGCTTTGAAAAGAAGGAGCAGGAGGAAAAACAGGAGCCAACTGTGCTGACCGAATACGATCCCTCTCCCGAGGCGGTGTTTGAGGCGATTATCCCCGAATACCTATACGGCGTGTTGTACGGCGCGGTGGTCGAGAGCTTTTGCTCAGAGCAATCCGCGCGTCGTATGGCGATGGAGGCTGCGTCCGATAACGCGGGCGAAATGATCGAGAATCTCAACCTGTCGTACAACCGTGCACGTCAGGCCGCGATCACGCAGGAGATCACCGAGATTGTCGCCGGCGCGGGTCAGGTCGGCTAGCGAAATCACGAAATTAGGAGTTATGCCAATGAGTGAGCAGAATATTGGTACCGTCGTCCAGATCATTGGACCGGTACTGGACATTAAATTCGATGCGGACGCGCTGCCCAAGCTGCTCAATGCAATTACCATCGAGGCAGAGGGCCGCACGGTCACGCTCGAGGTCGCACAGCACATCGGCCAGGATACGGTTCGCTGCATCGCAATGCAGTCGACCGACGGCCTCGTGCGCGGCATGAAAGCGGTCGACACCGGCGGACCGATTACAGTACCGGTCGGCTCGGGCAACCTCGGCCGCATCTTTAACCTGCTCGGCGAGCCGGTGGATGAAAAGGAACCCGTTCAGAGCGATGAGCGCTGGCCGATCCACCGTCCCGCGCCCTCGTATGAGGAGCAGGAATCTACGACAGAGATCCTGGAGACCGGCATCAAGGTCGTCGACCTGATCGCGCCGTACGCCAAGGGCGGTAAGATCGGCCTGTTCGGCGGCGCGGGCGTCGGCAAGACGGTCATTATCATGGAGCTGATCAACAACATCGCCAAGCAGCACGGCGGCATTTCGGTATTCACCGGCGTCGGCGAGCGCACCCGCGAGGGTAACGACCTATATAACGAAATGCAGGAAAGCGGGGTTATCAACAAAACCGCGCTGGTCTACGGCCAGATGAACGAGCCACCCGGAGCGCGTATGCGCGTGGCGCTTTCTGGGCTCACCATGGCGGAGTATTTCCGTGATGTGGAGGGTCAGGACGTGCTGCTGTTTATCGACAACATCTTCCGCTTCACGCAGGCGGGCTCGGAGGTTTCCGCGCTTCTGGGGCGCATGCCGTCCGCAGTTGGATACCAGCCGACCCTTGCGACCGAGATGGGCGCGCTGCAGGAGCGTATTACGTCGACCAAGAAGGGCTCGATCACGTCGGTTCAGGCGGTCTACGTGCCTGCGGACGACCTGACTGACCCTGCGCCTGCGACGACGTTCTCGCATTTGGACGCCAAGGTCGTCCTGTCGCGCGATATCGCGTCGATGGGTATTTACCCTGCGGTGGATCCGCTGGATTCCTCCTCGCGCATCCTGACGGCCGAGGTCGTCGGCATCGAGCACTACGAGGTCGCGCGGGCCGTGCAGTCCATTTTGCAGAAGTACAAGGATCTGCAGGATATTATCGCGATTCTGGGCATGGATGAACTGTCCGACGAGGACAAGCTGACAGTCGCCCGCGCGCGTAAGATCCAGAACTTCCTGTCGCAGCCGTTCCACGTGGCCGAGCAATTCACGGGCATGGCGGGCAAATATGTGCCGGTTAACGAGACCGTGCGAGGCTTTAAGGAAATTCTCGAAGGCAAGTATGACGACCTGCCCGAATCGGCGTTCCTGTTCGCGGGCTCTATTGACGAGGTTGTGGAGAAGGCGAAGAAGGAGGCGTAAGGCATGTCTACCTTTCACCTGAAAGTGCTGACGACCGAGCGCAGCTTTTACGACGGCGAGGTCGACCGCATCATCGTGCGCACTACGCAGGGCGACGTGGGTATCCTGCCCGGCCATGTGCCGTATACCGCGGCGCTCGGCATCGGCGGGCTGACCGTCATCAAGGACGGGGAAGAGCGCGTCGCTGCAGTTTCGGGCGGCTTTGTCGACGTATCGAAAGAACAGACCGTCGTGCTTGCGCGCACCTGCGAGTGGGCTGACGAGATCGACATCAACCGCGCCCGCGAGGCCGCCGAGCGCGCCCGCCTGCGGCTGCAGCAGCAGGAGAGCGACCATGAGCAGGATCTCGCGCAGATCAAGCTGAAAAAGGCGGTCAACCGCCTGCGCATCGCAGAGGATAAGTAAAACCCAGAAAAGCCGCCCGTTTGATTGAAACGGACGGCTTTTTTTGGTATAATGGGCAAAAAGCAATGGGAAAGGGAACAGACGGATGAAGCGGATACGGGGGCAGATGTCGGAATCCATGCTGCTGGGCGCGTTGCTTGCCGTGGCGGGCGGCTTTTTTGACGCTTACACCTATCTCTGCCGCGGCGGGGTGTTTGCCAACGCGCAAACGGGCAATATCGTGCTGCTTGGCATCAAAGCAGCGGACGGCGAGTGGCTGCGCGCGCTGACCTACCTGCTTCCGATTGTGGCGTTCGCGCTCGGCGTGGTGGTGGCCGAGGTGGTCAAGGGGCGGTATAAGCGGCGGCAGAATCAGGATATCAACATCCACTGGCGGCAGATTATTATATTGGCCGAGGTGGTGCTGCTGGCAATGGCGGCATTTCTGCCCCAGCAAATGAATATGACAGTGAATATCGTGATTTCCTTTGTGTGCGCGCTTCAGGTTCAAACCTTTCGCAAGGTACGGGGTAGCGCGTTTGCGACCACGATGTGCACGGGAAACCTCCGATCGGGCACCGAACAGCTTGTGATTTGGCGGCAGACCGGCGAACGCGGAGCGGCGAACAAGATGGCGCGGTATTATTCTATCATCCTGTTTTTCATTGCCGGCGCGGTGCTGGGCAGCTTTGCAACCTGTTTTCTGGCTGAAAAGGCATTGCTTCTTGCCTGTGTGCTGCTGCTTATTGTATTCGGCGTAATGTTTATTGAAGAAGAACGGGAAGACCCGGAGGAATAAAGAACAAGGCGCAGCCTCAAAAGGGCCGCGCCTTGTTTTGATTATGCCTGCTTCATGGAAAGCGAAATGCGGTGGCTTTTGGGGTCAACCGAAAGCACGGTGACCTCGACGATATCGCCGACCGTGACAGCTTCAGACGGATGCCTGATAAACTTATCGCAGATCTGGGAAATATGCACCAGTCCATCCTGATGCACGCCGATGTCGACAAACGCACCGAAATCCGCTACATTGCGCACGGTGCCCTTGAGCTTCATGCCGGGCTGCAGGTCATTGAAATCCAAAACGTCCGAGCGCAGCATGGGAGGCGGCAGTTCGTCGCGCGGGTCGCGCCCCGGCTTTTGCAGCTCGGAGGCGATGTCCAGCAATGTGGGAACGCCCACGCCGCAGCGCCGCGCGGTCTCCTCGCGGCCAAGCTGTTCGATCCGCGAAGAAAGCTCTGCCAGTTTGCCGCTTGCGGCGTCCTCGGCAGTATAGCCGCATAGCGTGAGCAGCGTTTGCGCGGCGGCATAGGACTCGGGATGTACGGCGGTCCGGTCAAGCAGGTTTTCGCTTTCCGGCACGCGCAGAAAGCCCGCGCACTGCTCAAACGCCTTGGGGCCGAGCCCTTTGACTTTCAAAAGCTGTTTGCGGCTGTCGAACCGTCCGTTTTGATCTCGGAAAGACGCGATATTTTTAGAGACTGCGGCCGATACACCGGCCACACGCATAAGCAGCGCGGGGGAAGCGGTGTTCAGGTCGACGCCGACCGCGTTAACACAGTCCTCAACCACACCGTCAAGCGACTCGGACAAGCGCGTCTGCGGCATATCGTGCTGGTACTGGCCAACGCCGATGGCCTTGGGGTCGATCTTGACCAGCTCGGCTAAAGGGTCTTGCAGCCGCCGCGCAATGGATACGGCCGAGCGCAGGGAAACGTCAAATTCCGGGAATTCCTCCGCGCCCAGCTTGCTAGCGGAATAGACCGACGCGCCGGCTTCGGAAACGACCATGTATTCAATGCCGCCGCCATATTCCCGTATAAAATCGGCCACAAAGAGCTCGCTTTCCTTGCTCGCCGTACCGTTGCCGATGGCGATGCAAGTGATGTGATACTTGTCGCACAAACGCTTCATGGAATGCTTGGCCTCGTCGATCTTTTTCATCGGCGGCGTAGGATAAATGACGCCGGTTTCCAGCACCTTGCCCGTGCCGTCGACCACGGCGAGCTTGCAGCCCGTTCGGTAGGCGGGGTCAAAGCCTAAGGTCACGCGGTTTTTCACCGGCGGCTGCATCAGCAGCGGGCGCAGGTTGAGCGCAAACGTGCGGATGGCCTGCTCATTAGCCTTGTCGGTCAGTTCGCCGCGCAGCTCCCGTTCGAGCGAGGGAAACAGCAGTCGGCTCCAGCTGTCGGCACAGGTCTTGCGCAGCGCGTCGCAAAATGGATTTTTGGGATGAAGAACAGCCCGGTTCAGCTCGATCAGCGCCTGCGCGTCGTCGACCGTCAGTGTGGCTTTTAGCTTGCCCTCTTTTTCGCCGCGGTTGATGGCAAGCACGCGGTGGCTTTGCAATTTGGAGACCGGCTCGGAGAAATCGTGGTACATGGCGTAGACTGTGTCTTCTTCATCCGCACCGACGGTATGCAGCACCCCGGTGCGCCGGAGGAGCGCACGCAGCTTGGCGCGGACGCCCGCGTCGTCCGAAAGGTCTTCTGCAATGATATCGGACGCGCCTGCGAGCGCATCCTCCACGCTTTCCACGCCCTTTTGCGCATCGGCAAAGGGCAGCGCCAATTCCTCCATGGAGGGGGACGGCGCACGGGCGGCCAGCAGAGCCGCGGCAAGCGGTTCCAGCCCTTTTTCCCGCGCCGCCGATGCGCGGGTGCGGCGTTTGGGACGGTACGGGCGATATAGATCGTCGAGCGCGGCAAGCGTTTGCGCGGCCGCGATTCTTTCTGCAAGTTCAGCAGTCAGCTTGCCTTGTTCTTCGATGGAGGCCAAAATGTCGGCGCGTTTTTCGTCCAAGCTGCGCAGATAAGCCAGCCGGTCGGCCAACGTGCGAATGAGCTGGTCGTCCATTGTGCCGTGCAGCTCTTTGCGGTAGCGCGCAATAAACGGCACGGTATTGCCCTCATCCAGCAATTGCACCACGTTTTCCACATATTGCTCTTTCTGGCCTAGTTCACGCGCCAGTATTTGAAGGATCGTTTCCATAACTTACTCCTTTTCATGACTACCCCTATTTTACCAAAAACAAAAGGCATGGTAAACCATGCCTTTTGTTTTTTTAAATAAATACAGCCTGAACCAACACCATGTATAGCACAGTGCCCGCGCCGATCGAAAGCAGGTTGTTGCGTTTCCACAGGTGCAGCACGGCGACGACGGCGATCGAGATTAGTTCCGGAATACCGTTTGGGAAAGCAAGCCAATTGACGCCCTTGACGCAATATACCACAAGCAGCGCGATAACGGCAGGGGGCAACGCCATGCCGAGATAACGCACCCAATGCGGGATTTCCTTGTTGCCGCCAAATACGAGGAAAGGGATGGCGCGCGTGGCGAGCGTACAAGCTGCGGCAATTAAAATCATGAGCAGCGTGCGGGAAAAACTCATGCTTCGGACACCCCGCTTTCAATGGTTTGGCGGAATACGAGCAGCAGCACTGAAATCAGCAGCAGCGCGGGCATAATAAATTTTTGCGCGCCAAACACCGCGAGCGAGAGCGCGGCGCAGCCGAGCCCGATGAAAGCAGGCAGGTGGCGCTTGGCGCTTTTCCATTGTTCGATAAAAATGACGACGAAAAGCGCGGTCATGGCAAAATCGATACCGGTCGAATCAAAGGGCAAAACGCCGCCGATAATCGCACCGATAACCGAGCCAAAGATCCAATAGCTCTGATCGAGGAGCGCGACTAGAAAGCGCATGGCGTTCGGGTCGACGTTTTCCGGCGTTTTAAGCGAACAGAGCAGGGAATAGGTCTCGTCGGTGAGAGAAAAGACCATATAGGGCATGGCCTTTCCCATTTCGCGGAACTGCTCGAGAAAAGAAAGGCCATAGAAGATATGACGGCAGTTCAGCAGCAGCGTCATCACCGCGACGGTGACGAGCGAAGCGTTCGCGGCGAGCAGCGATACGAGCAGGTACTGGCCAGAACCGGCATAGATCGTAAGGCTTGACAAAAACGCCCAGCCGGGCGCAAAGCCCGCGTCCCGCAGCATGACGCCGAACGCGAAGCCGATAAATAAGTAGCCGCACAGCACCGGGACTGTCGCGGTGAAGGCGGGGCGCAGAGCTTGTTTCATAAAGGCATCACCCAATAAAAAAGCGCCCTGCAAGCAGAGCGCCTCAAATTATTCAACGTGGGATACGAAATGCATCAGACGGCGCGGGTAACCTTGCCGGAGCGGAGGCACCGAGTACATACGTTGATATGGCGGGGAGTACCTTCGACCAGAGCCTTCACTCGACGAATGTTCGGCTTCCATGTACGGTTGGAACGTCGGTGAGAGTGAGAGACCTGAATACCAAAGGTCACGCCCTTGCCGCAAATATCACACTTTGCCATTTTCCTGCACCTCCTTCTCTTGTGCTTATTGCGTAACGTATATTATATTACCACACGAACCGGGGAATTGCAAGAAAAATTCTCAAAAAAAGTATGTGCCCCGAAAAATCCGCGCTGGTGCTGGAAAAGCATTGAAAACAGGGGGGAATCAGGGTATAATAAAGGCATCAATTGAGGAATGCAGCCGCTTCGGCGGAGAGGAGCTTTCAGTTATGCAGTTAAAGGAATTCGGCGTCAGCCTGGGCGATTTAGTACAAGAATTCAGCTTTGAGGTGGTCTACGGCCCCGAAAACTTTGAAAAGGTGGAAATCACCAAGGACGATGTGAGCCGCCCCGGTTTGCAGCTCGCCGGTTTTTTTGATTATTTCGATCCCAACCGCATCCAGATCATGGGTAAGGTTGAATCGAGCTATGTGGAAAAAATGGCGCCGGAAGAGCGCCGCGCGTGCTTTGACCGGCTGTTCGCCACCGGTATCCCATGCATGATCATTTCACGAAATATCGACGTATTTCCCGAGTGCCGGGAAGCCGCCGAAAAATACAAGGTCCCTGTCCTGCGCACAAATGAGTTCACCTCGACAATCATGAGCGCGATCATTGCGTCGCTTAAGGTCAGTCTTGCGCCGCGCATCACGCTGCACGGCGTGCTCATCGAGATTTACGGCGAGGGCGTGCTTCTGCTCGGCGATTCGGGCGTCGGTAAATCGGAGACCGCGATCGAGCTGGTCAAGCGTGGGCACCGCCTGATCGCGGACGACGCGGTGGAGATCAAGCGTGTATCGGACAAGACCCTTGTCGGCACGGCGCCCGAGGTCATCCGTCACTTTATCGAGCTACGCGGCATAGGAATCGTTGATGTGCGCCGCATCTTCGGTATTGGCTCGATCAAGATGACGGAAAAGGTAGAACTCATTATCAACCTCGAACCGTGGGAGGACGGCAAGCAGTACGACCGCCTGGGTCTCGAAGGGGAGACCACCTCGATTCTCGACATCTCGGTGCCGTCGCTGACGATCCCGGTCAAGCCCGGCCGCAACCTTGCGGTCATTATCGAGGTCGCGGCAATGAACAACCGCCAGAAAAAGATGGGCTTTAACGCGGCAAAAGAACTGCAGGAGCGCATGCTGAAACAGTACGGCAACTAATACGGCACGGGCAGATTGGCGAAGCCGCGTAAGCGGCCTCGCCATTTTTAAAGGAGAGATGTTTTGTGAATATCATTGCAGATTTGCATACGCATACCAGCGTAACCGCACATGCTTTCAGTACGCTGTCTGAAATGGTGCGCGGTGCGAAAGCCGCCGGGCTGAAAGCAATCGCGATCACCAATCACGGACCGACCAACCCGGATGGTCCGCATGAATGGCATTTTGCCAATATGGATCTAATCCCGCGGCAGATAGACGGTGTGACCGTGATCCGCGGCATTGAATTCGATATTACCGCTCCAGCGGGCGGCATAAATTTTATGGCGAACAAAAGCCTGCGTTCGGTGGAGTTTGCGCTTGCGTCTTTCCATGAGTGCCTGTTCCCGCCTTCGACCCGTGCGGTGCACACGGCTGCGTTGGAGGCGATTTTGCATAATCCATATGTCAATGCATTCGGACACCTTGGCAATGCGGCGTTTGAATTCGATATGGAATATATCATCCGGCAATGCAACGATTGCGGTAAGATCGTCGAGATCAACAACAACTCGCTGAGCATTCGAAAAGGCAGCCGGGAGAACTGCGCGGAGATCGCGCGGCTGTGCAGGAAATATGAGGTGCCGGTCGCGGTAAGCAGCGATGCGCATATCGAGTATATGGTCGGCCGCGTAGACGGCGCGCTCGCAATGCTTGCCGAGATCGGATTTCCGGAAGAACTGGTGATCAACAGCAGCATGGAGCGTTTGGACGCGTACTTCCGGTCGCGCGACATTATGCTGTGGGAGAACAGGGGGACGGGATCGTGAGGATCGGTATTGATCTGGGTGGTACGAGCGTCAAAGCCGCGCTTTGCAATGATGGCGGCGCCATTTTGCAACGGGACAGCGTCCCAACGCCGGTCGGTGACCCGGACGGCCTGCGCGGCGGCATGAAAACACTCGCTCTGCGGCTGTGCCAGATGGAGGGGATTGCCCCGGATACAGTCAGCAGTATCGGTCTGGGTTTGCCGGGCTCGTTGGACAAGGCGAATTGCCGCCTGATTTTCGGTACCAATCTGGATATGCGGGACGTGATGTTCGGAGACGCGTTCCAGCCGGAGTTTTCCTGCCCGGTCAAGCTGGATAACGATGCGAACTGCGCCGCTCTGGGCGAGGCGACGGCGGGCGCTGGCAGCAGGGAGCGCCATATGCTCATGGTAACGCTGGGGACGGGTGTCGGCGGCGGCATTGTGATCGACGGAAAGCTGTATGCCGGCTGCAATGATATTGCGGGAGAAATCGGCCATATGGTCATCCGGCAGGGCGGGGAACCATGCAACTGCGGCAGAAAGGGTTGCTTGGAGGCTTATGCGTCGGCTTCGCATTTTGTTAAATTTGCCGAGCGGGCGCTGGATGCGGGACGGGAGAGTGTACTGTCCATCAATAAGGGACACTTAAACGCCAAGATGATCTGCGATGCGGTGGACGCGGGCGATGCGCTGGCTATCGAACTTTTTGAGGGATATTGCCAGAATTTGTCGTGCGGTCTGGCGAATCTGATCAATATCTTCCAACCAGACTGTATCGTTTTGGGCGGTGGGCTTGCAGGCTACGGCGAAAAGCTGATCGAGCCGCTGCGCCGCCTGACATTCCCGGAAACGTTCCGCTGTGAAACAAAAAATACGCGGATCGTACTGGCGGCGTTGGGAAACGACGCCGGGCTGATCGGCGCTGCGATGCTGTAAAATGCGGATATTGCAATTTGTAATATTACAAATGCGGCGAAAAGGCTGGTTTCCCATTGAAAACAGTCGAATATGGTGATATACTTTCCGTATTATCCCGGGTTTCGTTTGAAGTCGCCCGCTTGATATACTACGGAGGATCACATGAAAGCCAAACGATTTTTCGCGCTTTTATGCGCGGTTTTGTGCCTGTCGACCGGCACGGCATTTGCAGCGGCACCGCGCGTCGTCGCCTCAACGCACAAAGTCCAGGTGAACGGCGCCGCAGTCACACCGCAGGCCTACAATATTGACGGATACAACTATTTTAAGCTGCGCGATATCGCATATCTGCTCAGCGGCACTACGTCGACGTTCGATGTGAAATGGAACAGTGCGGCTAAGACTATCAATATGGTGACCGGCTCGAAGTACACTGCGGTCGGCGGCGAAATGGAGAAGCAGTCGGCGGGCACGCTTAAAGTGCAGGCTTCAACCGCCAAGGTCACGATGGATGGAAAAGCTGTTTCGGTCAAGGGCTATAATATAAATGGAAATAACTATTATAAAATTGCCGACGTTGCTTCTGAGATCGGTTTTACAGCTGCCTTTGAAAGCGCGAGCCGCACGGTGATGATCCATACCCCCGAACCGGAGCCTGAGCCTGAGCCGACACCAACGCCGAAGCCCGATCCCGAGCCGGAGCCGGAACCCGAGCCTGAACCGGAGCCGCGTACATCGCAGTTGGATGGCAAGATCACAGTTATCCTCGATCCCGGCCATGGAGGAAGCGACGGCGGCGCAAACAATAAAGAGCTTGATCTGGATGAAAAGCACGTCAACTTGTACGTCTCCAAATATTTGCAGCAGTATCTGGAGGACGAAGGCGTTACAGTCATCATGGTACGCGATACGCTCGAGGAGGGCTCATCGCTGACCCTGCGCAAAACTGTCATGGAGAAATACCAGGATTCCGTCGACCTGTTTTTCAGCGTCCATCACAACTCGTTCAACACGCAGGCGCGCGGCGCGCAGATCCTCGCACAGATCTCCGATGAAGACGGTGGGCCGACCAAGGTGCTGGCCGAATTGCTAAACGAGGAATATGAAAAGCTGGGGCTGTCCATTCGACCGATTTGGTTCCGGCACGGAGATAACGGCGATTATTATTACACCAACCGCGTTGCGGCGGAATTACAGATCCCGGCACTAACGAGTGAATTCTGCTTTATTGATAATAATGAAGACGCCGCTTATATCGACAGCGAGGAAGATTGGCAGGCAGAAGCGCGCGCGCAGTGCAATGCGATCATGCGCTATTTTGATCAGGTGGAATATTAAGGAGGCCTTTTGCATGGATAACCGGATGGAGCGGGCGCAACGCCTGCATGAACAGGGATATAATTGCGCGCAGGCGGTTGTTTGCGCATACTGCGATTTGTTTGCCACGGATGAAGAAACGGCTTATAAAATGGCCGAGGGATTTGGCCTAGGCATGGGGCTGATGGACACCTGCGGCGCGTTAACCGGCGCGTACATGCTGGCGGGCTTGAAAGGGAGCGCAGGACTGGAGGCGCCCGGAAAGACCAAGGCCGCGACGTATGGCATTAACCGTGAATTGGCAAAAGCCTTTAAGGAGCAGAATGGAACTTACATCTGCCGGGAGCTGAAAGGTGTGGGGGATGGGAATGTGCGCCGCTCCTGCCAAGGCTGTATTGAAGATGCCTGTCGATTGGTGGAGAAACTTTTGGTGGAATGAACAATGGCCGCAGATGTCAAGGCATCTGCGGCAAATTTTTTTCTGTTCAGTCGACATTTTTGGACAGACGGCACTTCTCTCATCCGATACAATAGACCAGGAAAATACAATATTATCCAGGAGGGTGAGAGAAATGACACAATATATTGCGGTAAAGAAAGAAACGACCGAACGGGAAATGTTCAGTATCGCAGCCGTTGATAGGGGAGAAGTGGCTGACTGTATCGAGGACGTGTTTCCGTCATTCGAACGCGTTATGCCATTGGTGCGGTTACTACAAGAAAACGCTGTGCCAGTAGAACATTTTCATGATGTGGTGGAGGATTATATTCTCGCAGAACAATAATTAAGCGGTGAAAGCAGGGGGCTTTCACCGCTTTTCCCTTTAGAATTGAAACACGATACCACTGACCGCGCCGACTAAAATGAAAACGATCGGATGCAGCCGGGGAAGCTTCCAGACTGCAAACAGCATGATCAAGAAAAACAGGATTGCGGGAATGTTCAACGCGTCTCCCAGACTGCTGAGGCTGGTAAACGCTTCTGGGTGAAACAGCGATGCGAAAAAAACCTCAAACATAGCGCCGAATATCAGCCCGGCAGAGGCCGGACGGAGACCGTAGAATGCGTCCTGCACCAATGCAGAATCACGGAACCGCTCCAATGCGCGGGAAACCAGAATAATGATGACGACCGAAGGCAGTACAAGAGACAGGGTCGCGGTCAGCGCGCCCGGCACCCCGGCAGCATGAAAACCTGCATAGGTCGCAGTGTTAACGCCGATCGGCCCAGGCGTCGATTCAGAAATGGCGATCATGTTGAGTAGGTCGTCAGTGGTAAACCAGGGATAACGGAGAGCGATCTGCCGCAGGAACGGCAATGTAGCCAGACCGCCGCCGACAGCAAACAGTCCGGTTTTAAAAAACTCCCAGAAAAGCTGCAAAAAAATCATATGCGCCGCCTCCTAACCAGCCCGGCAAGGATGCCCACCGCGCCTGACAGCACGATCATTAGCACAGGCGACAGCCCGGCAAACGCCACAGCACAAAAAGTGGCCAGTAGCAGCGCGCCGGTCAGCAAGTCCACCACACCGTTTCGTGACATCTTATAGACTGACCGCAACACAAGCGCGCACACCGCCAGCCGGATGCCGGCAAACGCGTGCTGCACCGCTTCCATATGGGCAAATTGTGCGATAAACGCTGCGATGACCGAAATGATCACAAGCGAGGGGAAAATCATGCCCGCTGTCGCACAGACCGCACCGCGGATCCCGCGCGTTTTATAGCCGATAAACGTCGAGGTGTTGACCGCGATCACACCGGGTGTGCATTGGCCGATGGCATAGTAGTCCATAAGTTCGCTTTCCGTTGCCCAGCCGCGGCGTTCGACCACTTCACGCTGCAAAAGCGGCAGCATGGCGTATCCGCCGCCAAAGGTACATACGCCGACGCGGGCGAATGTCAAAAACAAATCCAGATAGGGGTTCAAGCACTGTCAGCTCCTTCCGGCGTTTAGTATACCACATTCCGGCAGCGGCGTACATGAAAATAGGAAAAATCCGCCGGACGGCAGAAAGCGTTCGGCGGATCATCAGGTTACTTGGCGGCGGGAATGACCTCGAGCCAGTAGCCGTCGGGGTCGGCGATAAAGTAGATACCCATATGGGGATTTTCAAAGCAGATGCAGCCCATGGAGGCGTGTTTTGCGTGCGCTGCATCAAAATTGTCTGTCCGGAAAGCCAAATGGATTTCGTTATCGCCCAGATCGTAAGGCGTGGTACGGTCTCGCAGCCATGTCAATTCGAGCTGGTGCGGCGTCTTCCCATCCCCAAGATATACGATTATAAAGCTGCCGTCCGGCGCTTCGATGCGCCGGGTTTCTGTCAGCCCAAGCGCCTCGCTGTAGAAAGCGAGTGAGCGACTGAGCTCAAATACGTTTAGGTTATTATGGGCAAAGGTAAATTGCATGAAAGAACCTCCTTGTTTTTCATGATATCTTTACTTTAACATGATATATGCAAAATGGCAACCGGCATAAAAAGAATGAAAATCCAAGCTTTAATCCGTGGGCAGGGTATGGTACAATAAATGAAACGGGCAGGGGGTGGAACGGTGCTGCAAAAGATACGCAAGATGCTGTACGCAGTGGAAAATAGTCCGGTGCTGAGCGCCATAAAAAAAGGCTTTCTGCTGATCATCCCGATCGTGCTGACTGGTTCCTTTGCCTTGCTGTTATTGAATTTCCCGCTGCTGCCATATCAGGAATTTCTGCGCTCGTTTGGCGGCGGATGGGTCGCCTCACTGTTACAGTTCATCGTCGATGCGACCACTGGATTTGTTTCGCTTTACCTGGTCCTGGCGATCAGTTATTTTTATTCGGCTCCACTTGCGGGCAACCATATTACATTGCAGATCATGGCCATGGTAGCATCCTGCGCGTGCTTTATAGCCTCATTCGGCGGCGAGAGCGGCTCGCTGTCAATTGCGTCCTTTGGTACCATCGGCGTATTCACCGCCATGGTATGTGCGGTTTTGGCGACGCGGTTGTTTTTTGCGCTGGAATTACGCCTATATAGCCGATACCGTTCGTATGCCGCGGGAAATGATATTCACTTCCGTAGTTCCATGTCGGCGATTTTTCCGGTGGCGGTCTGCGTAGCCGTTTTTGCGGCGGGCAATCTGCTTTTGCAAAAGCTGTTCCATGTTGGAAACCTTAATGATCTGATCAGCGGGCTGCTTTTTCAGGCTTTCGGCGGCCTGCAGCATGAGCCGGGGAACGGGGTAGTCTTCCTGTTTCTGTTGGATTTTTTGTGGGTGTTCGGTATCCATGGCGGCAATGCGCTCGATGCGGTTGCGCAAACGGTTTTTGCCGATGGAACGTCTGGCAGCATCATGACAAAATCCTTTTTAGATAGTTTTTCAGTGCTTGGAGGGAGCGGTGCAACCCTTTGCCTGCTTCTTGCACTGCTGCTCGTGTCGCGCCAAAAGAGCAACCGCCAACTGGCATATTCTGCGGCGCCGCTGGCGTTATTTAATATTAATGAAATTTTGGTCTTTGGGTTTCCAATTGTCTTGAATCCGGTCTTCACGATCCCATTTATCCTGACGCCGATTGTATCCATGCTGCTGGCTTACGGCGCAGCGGCCATTGGCTGGATGCCGTTTGTACAGCAGACGGTCAATTGGACCACGCCTGTCTTTTTCAGCGGATATCTGGCGACTGGTTCATGGAGAGGCGCGGCGGTTCAACTCGTGTCTGTAGCGCTCGGAACGTTGATCTATATTCCGTTTGTCCGTCTGTCGGAGCGCCTGCAGGAGGATCGCGAAGTTTTTCTGACCAAAGAGTTGACCTCACATTTCCAGAGCCGGGAGCAGCGCGGCGAGCGGATATATTATCTGGATCGTAACGATAGCTTGGGCGTGATGGCCAAAAGCCTAATGGGTAAGCTGCGCGCAGATATCGCCGCCGATAGGATCATGATGTTTTACCAACCGCAGGTAGACGAGCGGGGAGCGCTGGTTGGTGCTGAAGCCTTGCTTCGTTGGCGGTATGGCGGCAGCATACTGTATCCACCGCTGGTCGTCGCGCTGGCACAGGAGGACGGCTGTTTTGAAGCGTTGACATGGAGTATCTTCAATACAGTTTGCAAAGATATCCCGGTCATACGGGATCGCTTTGGAACGGAAATACGCGTTTCGGTCAATATTGTGGCGGAACAGCTGAATGATCCTATCCTGACCGAGCGCATCCTCCGCTTGGCGGAACAGCAGGGGATCCATCGTAATCTGGTGTTGGAGGTGACGGAAGAGACCTCGCTCACAGCGCTTCCGCATATCTCCGCGAATATCGATAAGCTGAGCCGGCAGGGCGTTTATCTGGCAATTGATGATTTTAGCATGGGGCATACGTCTTTGAACTATTTGCGCAATAATAGATTCCACTATGTGAAGTTGGACGGCAGCTTGGTAAGGCAAGTCCTGGAAAACGGCAGATCCGGTGAAATCATCGGTTCCATTGTCACACTGGGACACAGCCTTGGCTTTCAAGTTGTTGCAGAATATGTTGAAAATCAAGCTGTCCGGAATGCGCTGCTACAATTGGGCTGCACGGTATTTCAGGGATATTTATACAGCCCTGCGGTACCGCTCGAAGAACTGCTTCAATACAGTCCCACATAAACAACAATATGCTTTGATACCGCCGTAGAGTAATTCTTGGCGGTATTTGTTTGCCGCTATTGAAAGAGAGGCTGTATAGGGGAAGCAACAAAGGGTTTGCCATTGGGCAAGCAATATGCTATAATTAACGTGTATATTTGCGTCCGAAAGGAGGACGGGAATCCTTGAATAAACGAATACAAAAAGCCCTGCAGCCGGGGCAGACTCTTTACTTTGCGTTGTTTTTGTTATTTGCGCTGAGCAGTTTGTTTTTTTCAATTCCATTTGGGCTGATCGGTATTGCAGTATGTGCGCTGCTGCGTTTGGCATCCGTTCGGCAGGAGGCTGAGAGAAAACGCCAGGTGCAGGAGCTGATGAACAATGTGGAGATCGACAGCGGCGGCGAACTGAAGACCACGATTGTCCAGTCCCCGTTGCCGACGGTGGTGGCGCTCGCAACGACGGGAGAGATCGTCTGGTCGAACGATGCGTTCAGCGAACTGACCGGACAGTTTAACGGTGCGCGCAACATGCGGATCAGCGAGCTTGCCCCCAATTTTGAGACGCGCTGGCTGATCGAAGGGAAACATCAGCTTCCGGGTGAGCTGCGCATGGGTAAGGATAGCTTCCAGATCTTCGGCAGTATGATGCCGGGCGGAAACGGACAGATGATGATGCTCCATTTTCTCAACTGCACCGAATTTGTCCATCTGCGGGATGAAGCGGAGACCAGACGTCCTGCGATTGCTGTGATTGCGATCGATAATTATGAAGAACTGATGAAAAACGCCACTGATTCTGAAAAATCCGCCATCTTGGCGGGGATCGATAAGCGGTTGTCGGCGTGGACCAAAGCGTGCAGCGCTGTGCTGCGCAAGTATGATCGGGACAAGTACATCTTCATTCTGGAAACGGCAGACCTAAACAAGCTGGCCGAAAAAAAGTTTTCTGTTTTGCAAGAGGTCCGAGAAATTCAGAACCATGAGGGCGTCGTCGCGACGCTTTCCATCGGCGTCGGACGGGACGGCGAAACGCTGGCTGAAAGCTATCAATACGCGGGACTGGCGATCGATATGGCACTATCTCGCGGCGGCGACCAGGCGGTCGTTAAAAACCGCTATACGTTTGATTTTTACGGCGGTCTTAGCGAAGAAGTAGAAAAGCGTACAAAAGTCAAGTCGCGCGTCGTCGCGGGTGCGTTGAGCCAGTTGATCCGCGATTCGTCGCAGGTGCTGGTCATGGGTCACCAGAACAGCGATATGGATGCGGTCGGCGCGGCGGCGGGCATGGTTTGTGCGGCGCGCGTCAAGGGAAAGCCTGTGCATATCGTGGTCGACCGGCAGCATACCATGGCGGGCGATTTGATCCGCCGGCTGGAAACACTGCCGGAATATCAGGACGTGTTCATCGACGCCGATCAGGCAATGATCATGTGCGATTTCAACACGCTCTTGATCGTGGTGGACGTAAACCGCCCGGGCTATGTTGAAAGCGCGGCGTTGCTGCAATCCATTAATAAAGTGGCGGTTATCGACCATCATAGGCGCGCGGCGGACTATATTGAAAACGCGGTCGTCAGCCTGCACGAGCCGTATGCCTCATCGGCATCCGAGCTGGTCAGCGAGCTGCTGCAATACCTGGTGCCGACGACAGGTATCTTGACGGGCGAGGCTGAGGCCATGCTTGCGGGTATTTATCTGGACACCAAGGGCTTTGCCACGCGCACTGGCGTGCGAACATTTGAAGCCGCCGCCTATCTTCGCCGTGCAGGCGCGGAGGTTGCCGATGTAAAGCGGATGTTCCAATCGAGCTTCGACCAGTACATGGAGCGGCAAAAGCTGATATCGCTTGCGCGCGACTGCGGACAGGGCGTGATCCTCGCCGTGTCGGACGAGGAGATTGACCGCATCGCCGCGGCACAGGCAGCCGATGAGCTTTTGAGCATCATCGGCACGCGGGCGAGCGTGGTGGCGTTCCGGAGCGGGTCGGATATGGCCGTTTCCGCACGCGCGGCGGGGCAGGTCAACGTGCAGCTGCTGATGGAGCGGCTGGGCGGTGGCGGAAACCATTCCGCGGCGGGCGCGCAGCTGAAAAATACAACGGCTGCCGAAGCCGACCGTCTGTTGACAGAAACGATCGAGGCCTATTTGGCTGATAACAGTGGAGACACCAAAGAATAATCACACAAGGGAGATATGCAAGCTATGAAAGTCATTCTGAAGGCCGATGTAAAGGGAAAAGGTAAAGCGGGCGATCTAATCGAGGTCAGCGAGGGCTACGGGCGCAACTTTTTGATGCCGCGCGGTTTGGCCGAGCCTGCGACTGCGGATAATTTAAACGTCAAACGCGCGCAGGACGAGGCGCACGCCCGCAAGGTCGCGCTCGAGCAGAAAGCGGCGCGCGAGGCGGCGGAAAAGCTAAAGGTCAGCCCGGTCAAGGTGCCGGCAAAGGGCGGTTCCGGCGGAAGACTGTTCGGCGCGATCACAGCAAAGGAGATTGCGGAGGAGCTCAAGAAGCAGTACGGGGTCGACGTGCCCAAAAACAAGATCGTGCTGGACGAGCCAATTAAGACCTTTGGTGTGCATCATGTAAAAGCTAAGCTTTATGCGGAGATCGCGGGCGAAATTTTGGTGCAGGTCGTAGAGGAATAAACGTGGGAACTGCAGCCCGGGGAGGTGGGATGGATGGATGAGCTTTTGATGCGGCAGGTGCCGCAGGACCTGACCGCGGAGCAGTCGCTGATTGGCTCCATGCTGGTCGACCCGGCGTGTATCCCGGAGGTCATCGAACAGGTGCGCGCGGAAGATTTTTACGCGGAGGAGAACCGTCGCATTTTTGAGGTCATCTATTCAATGTTCAACAGCGCGCAGAAGATTGACCCTGTCACTGTGCTCGATATGCTCACGCGCATGGGCTATTATGACGAGGCGGGCGGACGCGCGTATTTGTTTCAACTGATGGAGGTCACGCCGAACACCCGGAATGTCGGCGAATATCTGCGCATTGTTCGCGATAAAAGCCTGCTGCGCCAGCTGGCAGATGCAGGTGCCGAAATCCAGCAAAACGCTTTGGAGGCGCGCGGCGAAGCCTCCTCGATTGCCGAGCTTGCCGAACAAAGGGTCTATAATATCCGGCAGGGCCGTGAAATCAAAGGGCTTTCGCGGCTGAGCGAGGTCATTGCAGACCTATATACCGAGCTGGATGAACGCGCGAAATCGGACAGCGAGATTCCCGGCATGTCGACCGGCTTCCACGCGCTGGACGCCGCATTAACCGGCCTAAATAAATCCGACCTGATTCTGATTGCGGCGCGCCCCGGTATGGGCAAGACGGCGTTTGCCTTGAATATCGCGTTGAACGCCGCAAAAGCTGCCGTTAAAGCCAAAAAGGATAAACATGACAGAAAGGGGACGGGCGTCTGCGTGTTCCAGCTTGAAATGAGCAAGGAGCAGTTGGCAAGCCGTTTTCTGGCGAGCGAGGCGCTGATAGAAACGCAAAAGCTTAAGACCGGCAATCTGGATCCGGACGACTGGGTAAAAATCGCGCGCGCGTCGGGTGTGCTCGCCGGAGTCAACATCTATGTGGACGATAACCCCGCGATCACGGTCGCGGAGATCAAAGCCAAATGCCGCCGGCTGGGCGACGAGCTGGGGCTTATTGTAATTGACTATTTACAGCTGATGCATTCCGGCGGGCGGCACTCGGACAACCGTGTGCAGGAGGTTGCGGAAATTTCACGTTCGCTCAAGATTATGGCGAAAGAGCTTAACATCCCGGTGGTCTGCTTGTCTCAGCTTTCGCGTGCGTCCGAGCAGCGTGCGGATAAACGCCCAATGCTGTCTGATCTACGTGAATCGGGCGCGATCGAGCAGGATGCCGACATTGTCATGTTCATCTACCGCGATGATTATTACGACGATGATAGTGAAATGAAAAATATCGCGGAGATCATCGTTGCGAAGAACCGACACGGCGCGACCAACACCATTGAGCTGCAATGGGTCGGCCAATATACGACATTCTCCAATCAGGACCGTGTCCATGGAGCATAATATACTGGAACGGGTCGGGCAAACGGTCGCGCGTTATCAAATGCTCACACCCGGCGAAAACGTGCTGGTTGCGCTTTCAGGCGGGGCGGATTCAGTAGCTATGCTGCTTTGTCTGCGGGAGCTTGGATACTTGGTTTCCGCGTTTCATTTGAACCACGGTTTGCGTGGGGATGAAGCGATGCGCGATGAGGCCTTTGTACGAAGCCTTTGCGCCGGATTGGGCGTGCCGCTTACGGTCGCCCGGGAGAATATCGCCGCGCTGGCTGTGGAGCGGAAAGAGAGCATCGAAACTGCCGCGCGGGTCAAACGCTATCAGCTGCTGGGGGAATATGCGGCCGGGAAAAAGATAGCAACAGCGCATACGGCGGACGACAATATTGAAACCGTACTCTTTCATTTAACCCGTGGCACTGGAGCAAAAGGTCTGGCTGGCATTCCTCCGATGCGCGGCGCGATCATCCGCCCGATGATAGAAACCAGCAGGTCGCAGATCGAAGCATATCTTAAAGATAATGGACAGGCGTTTGTCACCGACAGCACGAACTTGACCACTGACTGCACACGAAATCGTATTCGGCACGAGGTCGTGCCTATACTGCGGCAGTTGAACCCAGAACTGGGGGAGGCAGTCGGACGGTTGACCCGCTTGATCCGGCAGGACGACGCATATTTGGATTTTCAGGCTGAAACGCTCTTGCGACGAGCGCGGCAGATCGACGGATACCTTGTACAGCCGCTGCGGGAAGCACCTCATCCACTCAGCTCCCGCGCGCTGCGGTTGCTGCTTGCGCAAAGCGGCGTGCCGCGCGCGCAGACCGGCGAAACGCATATCCTGCTATTGCAGAAGCTGCTGGCGAGCGAAAACCCCTCCGCATCGCTGAATCTGCCGGGCGGCTATTCTGCTCTCAGGAACTATGAAAAGATAGCGGTCACACGGGAGGGAACCACGACGGCTTGGTGGGAAAAGCGGCTCTCCATCCCGTTTGACGGGGCGGTAGGGCCGGACGAGGTCAGGCTGACGCTTAGATTTGCTGAAAAAAACAAGGTTTTTTACAAATCATTCAATACTTTTCCCGTAGATTGTGGTAAAATAGACATTGAAACTTTGACCGTTCGAGCGAGAAAACCGGAAGACCGTCTGCGGTTGACCGAACGGGGCGGCAGCCGGTCGCTCAAAAAGCTGATGATTGACCGGCGCATCCCGCGTTTTGCGCGTGCGCGCCTTGCAGTGATCGCTGACAAATACGGCGTTATCGCGGTGCAGGGGCTGGGCGCAGACCAGAGCCGCGGAGGCACGGACGGCAAAACGATAGAAATTCATTTTGAAGGGAAATAAGCATGAGGAACGACATCAAAGAAGTGCTGTTTACCGAGCAGCAGCTCGCGGACAAGGTCGCCGAGCTTGGCGCGCGCATCACTAGGGATTATGAGGGTAAGAATCCCCTGATTGTCAGCGTGCTCAAAGGCTCCTATGTTTTTATGGCCGACCTGACCCGCAAGATCGACACGGCCTGCAATGTGGATTTTATGGTGGTCTCCAGCTATGGGAAAAGCACCAAAACGTCGGGGGAGGTGCAGATCATCAAGGATATCGAACAGCAGATCGATGGACGCGATCTGCTGATCATCGAAGATATTCTGGACAGCGGCGTAACGCTCAGCTATCTGATGAAAGTGCTGCAAGCGCGCGGCGCGCGGTCGATCCGGCTGTGTACCCTGCTATCGAAGCCCTCTCGCCGCAAGGTGGATGTTAAGGTCGATTATCTCGGCTTTGAGATTCCAGACGAATTCGTCGTCGGTTACGGCCTCGACTATGCGGAAAAGTACCGTAACCTGCCGTATATCGGCATTTTAAAACCAGCCGTTTACGGCGGCGCGGAATAAGCGTTCCGCAGAGAAAGGTGTGATACCGATTTGAAAGGTAAGATGAAAGGCTTTGGCCTTTATATGGTCATTCTGGTGTTTGTGCTGGCTGGCCTCAGCTTTGTGCTCAGCCAGTCGCAGAAGACCGATGCGACAACGTTTGACGACGTTTACCGGTATTTTGACAGCCGGGAGGTCGAAGAATTTAAGACAGAGAACAATGTCATTACCCTCAAACTGAAAGACGGGAAAGTCGTCGACTGCGATTTCGGCAACTATTTCAGCATCCTTTATATGCAGCTCAGCGATATGATCGATGACCAGATCAAGGACGGCACGCTGACCCGGGTGGAGTTTATCTCACAGAATATCCCGTGGTGGGCAAATTTTGTGCCGTATCTAATTTTGATTGTCCTGCTCGGCGCGTTCTGGTATTTTATGATGAACAAGCAGTCGGGCGGCGGCGGCAGCCCAATGCAGTTCGGCAAGGCGCGCGCCAAGCTCGCGCAGGATGATAAGCGCAAGGTCACCTTTGAAGACGTGGCCGGTGCGGATGAGGAAAAAGCAGAGCTTCAGGAGATCGTCGAGTTTTTAAAAAACCCACAGAAGTTTGTGCAGATCGGTGCGCGCATTCCTAAGGGTGTTTTGCTGGTGGGCCCTCCGGGTACCGGTAAAACATTGATTGCCCGCGCGGTAGCTGGAGAAGCGGGGGTGCCGTTCCTGTCGATTTCAGGCTCGGATTTTGTCGAGCTCTATGTCGGTGTCGGCGCATCCCGTGTGCGCGATCTGTTTGAGCAGGCAAAGAAAAACGCTCCGTCCATCGTGTTTATCGATGAGATCGACGCGGTCGGCCGCCAGCGCGGCGCTGGACTGGGCGGTGGACATGACGAGCGCGAACAGACGCTTAACCAGCTTCTTGTGGAGATGGATGGCTTTGGTGCAAACGAGGGCGTCATCGTCATCGCTGCGACCAACCGTAAGGATATTCTGGACGGCGCGTTGCTGCGTCCGGGACGCTTTGACCGCCAGGTCTATGTGGGCGCCCCCGATGTCAAGGGGCGTGAGGCGATCCTCAAGGTGCATGCGCGCAATAAGCAGTTCGATCCAGATGTTAAGTTTGATTCCATTGCCAAAACGACCGCCGGCTTTACTGGAGCCGATCTGGAAAACCTGCTGAATGAAGCGGCGCTTCTGGCTGCACGGCGGAACAAAAAGTTTATTACGCTTGAGGAGATTGAAGAGTCGTTGCTCAAGGTGGTCATGGGCGTCGAGAAAAAGACGCATATCATCACCGAAAAGGACAAAAAGCTAACCGCTTATCATGAGGCCGGTCATGCGATCTGCTTCCACGTGCTGCCGACGCAAGATCCGGTGCACCATGTGACCATCATCCCGCGTTCCTCCGGTGCGGGCGGCTTTACGATGCCGCTACCAGAGGAGGATCAGGCGTACCGCACCCGCCACTATATGGAGGAATATATCGTTGTTTGCCTGGGCGGCCGCGTGGCCGAGCAGCTGGTGATGGACGATATCTCCACCGGCGCATACGGCGATATTAAGCAGGCGACGCAGATGGCGCGCGCAATGGTCACTAGTTATGGCATGAGCGACCGTATCGGCCCAATTGATTATGCAGCCGATAACGGGGAGATTTTCCTTGGCCGCGATTTTGCTGCGGGCAAGGGATACTCCGAGGTAAAGGCTGCTGAGATTGACGAGGAAATCCACCGTATCATCGAGGACGCGCACCGCGCCTGTGAAAAGCTGATTTCCGAGCATATGGAACAGTTGACCAATGTTGCGGAATATTTGATTCGGAATGAAACGATGGACGGAGAGACTTTTGTTAAAGTCTATAACGGCGAGAGCGTACCTGATAAGGTCGTCGGGGACGATCTGATGGCGCAGGCAGAACCAATCACCTCCGCGGAGCGCACGGTTACCCCGGAAGGGATAGCGGAGTCGGAAGAGTCGGAGTAACAAGAAACCCACGGCAGACACCGTGGGTTTCTTTTATGAGGAAATGTAAAAAGATCTTGACATTCCATGAAAACAGATGTAAACTCTAAATGTAAAGGGAGTTTAACATTTTGCTTTGGGAGTCTGTTATGAAATATATTTTTTTAGCCGCTATGCCGTTTGCGGCCTTTGGCATCGTGTTCGGCATCGTGCTTTGGATTGGCAAGAGCAAATCAAAACGGGCTATGGCGCTGGCCGACCATCTGGGAATGCGAAAGATGGATGAAATGGAGCGCATTATTCAGTATAAAGCGGTCTCGATCGCCTATACCGTTGTGCTGTTCGCCCTGCTGGGTATCACTTTTTACAGTACGTTTGTCAAAAGGGAAAGCATGCCCCTGTCTAATTTTGCATTGCTGCTTGGTGTGCTGACCCAGTCCGGCGCCACGCTGGTGCTCCGCCATCGCAGCACGCAGGGAGATGAGGAATATAAAACCTATCCGCTGTGGAAGACTGCGCTGTGGATTCTGGGGGTTTCCGCGCTGATCGGCGCGCTTGGCGGGCTGCTGGTCATCGTCGTTCTTGCTTCCTGAGCGGAGGGGGATATGCAGAACAATATTAAAGCGCTTCGCAAGGCCCGCGGTTTACGTCAGGAGGACATGGCAAAGTTGCTGGGTGTATCGCGGCAAACTGTTGTGGCGATGGAAAACGATAAATATGACCCAACGTTGGAACTGGCCATCAAGGTTGCCCGTTTGTTCGGGCAGCCAGTTGAGAGTATTTTTTCTCTGGTGGAATAAAAAGGAACGGCAATTAGCCGTTCCTTTCTTTATTTTATCCGATCCCGCCGGGGATGAGAAAGCTGAACAGAACTACGAGGGCCGCGAGAAATACATAGACATATTTCGCCAGCGGTGCAAACGCGCGTCCCAAGGGCTTATCGCGCCCCAGCATCAGCTCTTCCTTGATCTTGGGCACGCCAAGCACCCAGTAGATTATCACCGCACCTAGGATCGCGCCGATCGGCACAATATAGATTGTGATGATATCCATCCATTTACCCATAAACGGTTCGTATTCGATAAACAGGCCGACGACCAAAGTGGCCAGAGAAGCGAGAAGCACGGCGGTCTTGCGCTTTAGGCCGAGGCGGGTCTGCGCAGCTTCAGATACTGCTTCCAGCATGTTTGCCAGAGATGTGATGCCGGCAAACAAAACGGAAACAAAGAAAAACAATGCGAATACGCGCCCTGCGGGCATTTGCTGGAATACACGGGGTAGTGTGATGAAGAGCAGTTTCGGGCCGGCCTGCGGATCCAGCCCAAAAGCAAACACGGCTGGGATGACAGCAAAGCCTGCAAGCATGGCGGCGCAGGTGTCAAGCACGGCAGTCATGGTCGAGGAATGTACGATATCCTCTTTCTTTGAAAGATAGCTGCCGTAAATGATCATGCCGGAGCCTGTGACGGAAAGGGAGAAAAACGCTTGTCCCATCGCCATGATCCAGGTCTTAACGTTCAGTAAATAGCTCCAATCGGGAACCAGTAGATATCTGTACCCCTCCATTGCGCCGGGAAGGAAGGCAACGCGCACTGCGATTACAAGGAACAGGATAAAAAAGGTCGGCATCATAACCTTATTGATTTTTTCAATACCGCCGGAAACGCCGAAAATCAGGATAGCAGCGGTGATCACAACGACAATGATATGCCACGGGACGCTAGACAGATGAGACGCGCTCATCTGTGCGAAAAATGTTTCAGGTTCTGTGGTCATCAGCGTGCCGGTCAGTGCGCCAAACGCGCTGCGGACGACCCAACCGACGATGATCGCATAGCCGATGGCGATGCCAAGCGAACCAAACAGCGGGATTGAGCCTAAAATCGAACCGCCCTTTTTGCCGCGCGATTTGAGCGCGTAATCATAGGAACCGATGGGGCCGGTGCCGGTAAGGCGTCCGAGCGCAAACTCGCCCGACAAGCCAACATAGCCGAACAGCGCCACAAACAGCAGATAAGGGATTAAAAACGCCGCGCCGCCATATTGCCCGGTGCGGTAGGGGAACATCCAGATATTACCCATGCCGACCGCCGACCCCACTGCGGCGAGCACAAAGCCGATCTTGGAAGAAAAAGTGCCGTTACCGTTCTCTTGTTTCATCTTTTTTACTCTCCGATTTTTGAACTGATAAACGCTTAAAGCGTACTTTAAGTAGTATACCATGAAACGGCAAAACGAACAAGGTGGTCATGTTGCGCAGTTTTACTAGAAAAATAGGATCAACTTTGGCAGACAAAAACCGAATTAAAGTGCTGCATCGTCACAATGGACAAAAGCAAAGTCAAAAAACTGAAGTTTTTATCGGATATTCCCTTGCTTTGTATAGCACGGTATGGTATGCTATTTAAGCGTGAGAAAGACACTTGTCTTTTTAGGGAGGACAACGCATGGTAAAGCCAAAATACTATCTGGTTGAGCGCTCGCTGCTGCCTGAAGTCTTTCAGCGGGTGATCGAGGCAAACGAGGCGATCGCCTCAGGCCGCGCTGCTACAGCGAGCGAAGCCGCCAAAATTGCCGGGCTGTCCCGTAGCGCTTATTATAAGTATAAGGACGGCGTTCGTCCTTTTTTTGAGGCCACGACCGACCGCATCGTAACCTTTCATTTCATGCTGCACGACCAGCCGGGCGTACTGTCAAGCATTCTGGGGCTAATGGCGCGCTCAGGCGCTAATTTGCTGACTGTGAACCAGTCGATCCCCATGCGCGGGCAGGCCTCTGTGACTATCGCCGCGCGCACAGGGGAAATGAAATATACAGTCGAAGAACTGATCCATCGCGCAGAGAACATGGAAGGGGTCGGCAAAGTAGAAATACTGGCTTCCGAGTAACTGAATCTGATAATCCATCCGGGAGGAATTAATCTTATGATCAAAGCAGCTATCATGGGCCACGGAACAGTCGGCTCAGGCGTTTATGAAGTGTTTGAAATGAACGCTGAAAAGATCGCGCGTGTCGTCGGGGAGCCGGTCGAGGTTAAATATGTGCTCGACCTGCGCGATTTTTCCGCGTTGCCGTACGGCCATAAATTTATAAGCGACTTCGCAGTGATTGAGAATGATCCTGAAGTCTCGGTCGTAGCCGAGGTCATGGGCGGCGTTGGCGCGGCATACCAGTTTACCAAGCGCTGCCTGCAGGCGGGCAAGAGTGTCTGCACCTCCAATAAGGAGCTCGTGGCGACGCACGGCGAAGAACTTCTCCGCATCGCGGAAGAGCATGGCGTAAACTATATGTTTGAAGCGTCGGTCGGCGGCGGCATCCCGATTATCCGCCCGATGCTGCAATGCTTGGCGGCTAATGAGTTTAATGAAATTTGCGGCATCCTGAATGGCACGACCAACTACATTTTGACACAGATGATTCATAACGGCGTCAGGTTTGAGGACGCGCTCAAGCAGGCACAGGCGAGCGGCTATGCCGAAGCCGATCCGACTGCCGATATCGAAGGGCATGATGCCTGCCGGAAAATCTGCATTCTGTCTGATCTGGCATTTGGCGATAAATTTGAGCCAGACGAGGTATCCTGTGAGGGCATTACAAAAATCACGCTAGAGGATGTGGCCAATGCTGACAAGCTAGGCTGTGTCATCAAACTGCTGGGCCGCGCGGTGCGATGCGAGGACGGCACGGCCTATGCCTATGTTGCGCCGCATCTTATCCATAAAGAAAGCCCGCTGGCCGCAGTGGAAGACGTATTCAATGCGATCATGGTGGACGGTAATGCGACAGGCGAAGTCATGTTTTATGGCAAAGGAGCGGGCAAGCTCGCGACGGCGTCGGCTGTCGTGGCCGATATGCTGGATTGCATCGAACATAAGGAGAACCGCCGCCGCATCTTGTGGGGCAATGGATCCAAACATCTGCTGCGCCCGGTCGATGCGCTGCAAAGCGCGTGGTATGTGCGTTACAAGGGCGACCCCAAAGATCTAGAAGCTGTGCTTCCCGTGGAGAGCGTGACCGAGCCGGTGCAGGGCGTGGTCGTAGTCAAGACAAAGAAGTTGTCGACGGCTGACATGGAACAAAAACGCAAGTTGCTTGCTCAAAAGGGTCAGGTGCTGGCTGCGATGCGTATGCTGTAAGGAGGAACGGGAGATGATTCGTGTAACCGTTCCGGCCACGAGCGCGAATATGGGCTCTGGCTATGACAGCATCGGTATTGCGCTCGAGCTTTATAATATCATCGATCTGGAAGAGAGCGACCGCATTGAAATTTCGGATAAAAACGGGCAGTTTGTGCCCAAAGACGCGCGCAACCTAATTTATCAATGTGCCAAGCGTGTGTTTGACGAGTGTGGCAAGCCTTTGCACGGATTAAAGATCGTCGAGGATTGTGCGATCCCACAGACACGCGGCTTAGGCTCGTCGTCGGCTTGTACAGTCGCGGGCATTCTGGGTGCGAATGCGCTTTTGGGCGATCCGCTTGATCGGCAGGCGGTCATCGATCTTTCAGCGACTATTGAAGGCCATCCGGATAATTCGACGCCAGCCATTCTGGGCGGCTTCTGTGTTGCGCTTCTGGAAGACGGCCATGTGCATCACGTGCGCGTGCCCGTGCACGGTGCAATCGATTTCGTGGTGTTTATCCCTGATTTTAAATTGTCGACCGAAAAGGCGCGTGCCGCGCTGCCCAAAACGATCGACCATCGAGACGCCGTGTTTAACCTTGCGCGCGCCGCGCTGCTTGCAGGCTCGCTGACAACAGGCAAACTGGAAAACCTGGACGTGGCCACGGGCGACTGCCTGCACCAGCCTTACCGGTTCCCGCTGATTGAAAACGGCGAGGACATTGTGCGCGGCGCGAAAGAATTGGGCGCGCTGGGTACATTTATCTCGGGGGCCGGGCCGTCCATTATCGCGCTGGTCTATAAAGGCGACCACGACTACTTAACCCGTGCGCAGACGCTCTGTGCAGAGAAATACCCGCATTGGAAGCCCATGCAGCTGCGCTGTGACGAAGTCGGCGCAGTGGTGAAGCGGCTTTGAGCCTCTGAGGGCATATAAGGAGGAAATGAAACTAGTATGAGTCTTATTGTACAAAAGTTCGGCGGCACCTCGGTAGCCAATACCGAACGGCTGAAAAACGTTGCAGATATCGTGACCTCGACCGCGAAAGCGGGAAACCAAGTCGTCGTGGTCGTATCCGCGCAGGGAGATACGACAGATGACCTGATCGAAAAAGCCGCTGAGTTGAACGACCGGCCTTCCAACCGGGAGATGGATGTACTTCTGAACACGGGTGAAATGATCTCTATGTCACTGCTTGCAATGGCGATTCAAAAGCTGGGCTTTCCCGTCGTATCGCTGACAGGATGGCAGATCGGCCTCGAGACCAACAGCAACTATTCGGATGCGCGCATCAAGCGTCTGGCGGGGGATCGGCTGAAAGCGGAGTTGGACAACGGCATGATTGTCATTGTCGCTGGTTTCCAGGGCATCAACAAGCTGGGCGACGTAACCACGCTCGGTCGCGGCGGCTCTGATACGACGGCGGTCGCGATTGCGGCGACGCTTGGAGCCGACTTGTGCCAGATCTATACCGATGTGGACGGCGTCTATACCGCTGATCCGCGTATTGTTCCCGGTGCGCGTAAGCTCGATGCCATCACCTATGACGAGATGCTCGAACTCGCGTCGCTCGGTGCGCAGGTGCTGCATAACCGCAGCGTCGAAATGGCCAAGAAGTACAATGTCGACCTAGAGGTCGTTTCCAGCTTTACCCGCAATCCGGGTACCAAAGTCAAGGAGGGCTCACACATGGAAAAACTGAATGTTTCGGGCGTTGCCCGCGATAATAAATGCGCGCGTGTCGCGATCATCAACCTGTCTGATACGCCGGGCACCGCGTTCAAGGTGTTTTCGCTGATGGCCAAGCATAATGTGAATATCGACATTATCCTGCAGTCGGTCGGCCGCGATAATAAAAAATCCATTTCGTTCACGATCCCGCAGGACGACGCTGAGCGTGTCGGCCAGATCCTGCGCGAAAACGCCGGGATGCTGGGCTATGAGGATGTCTCCATCAATACAAACGTCGCAAAGGTCTCGATCGTCGGCGCGGGCATGGCGTCCAGCTCAGGGGTTGCGGCGAAAATGTTTGAGGCGCTCGCGATGGCGGGCATCAATATCCGTATGATTTCGACCTCGGAAATCAAAATCTCGGTTCTGATTAACGAAGAAGACAGCGAAAAGGCGGTCAAGGCGATTCATGAGGAATTCTTTGGCGAGTAAGAATGATAATTATTTATCAATGTTGGATTGACAAGAATCACTTCTCACGGTATAATAAAACCATACTACCGACAAGAAAAGGAGAATCCTTATGAAAAAGCTTTGGTGTCTGTTCCGCCGCCGCAACGCGACCGGCACGGATAAGATTTGTGTAGCATTGCAGGAAGTTGAGGGAATCGTCCGAAAGTGTCCGTATGCGACCGAAGAGGAAGCCAAGGAAAAGTGCCCGGAATACGCATTTAACAATCGTCCCGAAGGGGAAGAAGAGGGCATTGAGTAAATCCTACATAGCGAAACGAAAGCTCTGAAAGCATTGTCTTTCGGAGCTTTTTTGATGAGGCAACTGCTGGTTGACAAAAAGAAACACCGGGTTGGTGGCGTGGCACACATATTTAAGGTACGCTGAAAGCAGGAAAGGCAGGTGGAACGGACATGACGACTGGAGAAAAAATCGCAGCACTCCGGCGCGAGCTGGATCTCAGCCAAGAGGCGCTTGCGGATAAGCTGGGACTGTCCCGGCAGGCGGTATCCAAATGGGAAGCAGACCAAACAGTCCCAGGCATGGAGAATCTGGTCGAGCTGGCTAAGCTGTTTGGGGTGTCCGTGGACACGCTGCTGCGGCCGGACGAACCATTGCCCGGGAAATCTGTGGAAAGCCCCACGGCTTTTCAACCAAATGGCTATACTATTTCCTACAAGCCGGAGCTTACGAAAAAGACCAAGTGGTTTATTTGGTGCCTGAGCGCGTTGATTGCGGTAAGCGTTCTATGCGGTATCGTCTCACTGGTTTGGCTGGACAAACTGCAAAAGCAAGTGGACAGCATGCCAACAGGCATGAACACGGTATATGTGCCAGGTCCGGATACAAATACGCAGCCGGGTGACTTTACAAGTATTCATAATGAGGTGCATTTTGACGGCGAAAACCTACGGTTTTCCTGCAAGGTCATGCCGCGTGAAGCGGGCGGGGGAGCATGGTTTGTATTGCAGGGCGATGAAACAACGCTGGAAGCACAGGCGTTAGAAGAAAACGGCATGCTGAAAGCGGATATAACGGCACCGCCCGCCCAGACGTATATCTTGATCCTGCGCTTGCAGCAGGACGGCAAGACACGAAATTTGGAAGTCGAGACGTTTTATGATTTAAACAAGCTTTATAAGCTGGGAGACACATTTGTCCATGCACCGTTTTCCTGGCGCGGCGGCACGCTTGAGGCCGTTACTGTCACCGTGGATGTGCAGCCCGGGCTTTCTGAGAATTCCGTAAAACCGACCGGTGGCCGCGCGGAGCTGTACATTTCGGGAGAGCTGGTGGAGACGCATGAACTACGTGTTGAGGAGAATGCGCAGCCCATTTGGCATGATGCGGATGGGCCGGTTCGGTTTGCCGAAGGCTCCATCCAGCTTTGCGCCGATTTTTCTGCACATGAAAGCCCCTCCATTGATGCGGTCGAGATACGCGTGACGCTGACAGACAATTTTGGAAACGAGCACCAATATTCTTCCAGCAACGGCTACGAATAAAAAACGCCGCCCTAAAAAGGGCGGCATTTTTATTATTTATGCGGGGTTCGCGTTGCAGCGGCAGCAAACACGCGCGATGCGCCCATCTGCCGGAGTATGGATGCAGCGGCGGAAACCGTTGCGCCGGTCGTAATAATATCGTCGATTATGAGGACGGACTTTCCGGACAAATCGCATGTGTTCATGGGAAGAAAGGATTTTTTTACATTTTGAAAACGCTTGGCCGCATTCTTTTGCAGGGATTGCTTGGCGGAAAACGGACGCTTGCGAAGCAGCGGTATGCACGGCAGGTCAAACTGCGCAGCGATCGGTTCTGCAAGGAGCTTGCTTTGGTTATAGCCGCGCTGGTATAAGCGAAACATGCCAATAGGAATGAACGTGATAAGATCGGGCTGCCAATCTTCCAAATGCTCCGCGATCAGCGGGGCAAGCTGCGCGGCGAACCAAGGGGCATAATGCTGGAAATGACTGAACTTATATCGTTTCATTGCTTCGGCGACAAGCCCTTTGTAATAAAGAGGTGCTGCAACGCCATCGATTCCAGAAACACGGATACCCTCGATGCAGCGGTATTCCTGCCGCACCCGCCGTGCACAGGCTTCGCACAGCATGGCGTTGCCCGTGCCGGAAACGGCAAGTGGTTCCCGGCAAAGCAGACATTTTTTCGGATAAATTAACCCCATTTACGCACCACCTGATAGAAACAATGGGACTGTTTCACAACAGTCCCATTATGAATATAGCAGTTAGCCGAGCAGCTTTTTCAAGCGTTTCGCCGCTTCTAGCGTGCGCTGCTGGTCGCCAAACGCGGTTAGGCGGAAAAAACCGTCGCCGTTTTTGCCAAAGCCCGCACCGGGCGTGCCGACCACATGAGCGTTTTCAAGCAGATAGTCAAAAAAGTCCCAGCTTCCCATACCGTTCGGACATTTGAGCCACAGGTAAGGGCTGGATTTTCCGCCCGTATACCAGATGCCGAGTTCGTCGAGCGTTTCGGAAAGCACCTTGGCGTTTTGCTTGTAATATGCGAGTGTTTCACGGATCTGCTTTTGTCCCTCATCGGTGAAACAAGCCGCCGCGCCTTTCTGGACGATATAAGGAACGCCGTTGAACTTGGTTGTCTGACGGCGCAGCCACATCTTGTTGAGCTGACCTTCTGCCAGCGCCTTGGGAACGACGGTCCAGCCGCAGCGCGTGCCGGTGAAACCCGCCATTTTGGAGAATGAGCAAAACTCGACCGCGCAGGTCTTTGCGCCATCGATCTCATAGATCGAACGGGGAAGATTCTTGTCCTCGATAAAGCATTCATACGCCGCATCATATAGGATGACGGCATTCATGCTATTCGCATAATCGACCCAAGCTTTCAGCCCATCACGGTCGTAGGCCGCGCCGGTCGGGTTGTTTGGCGAGCAGAGATAGATAATATCGGCTTTGACGGAAGAATCGGGAAGCGGCAAAAAGCCGTTTTCTTCGTTTGCGTCCATGAAAACGACCTTGCGGCCCGCCATCACATTGGTGTCCACGTAAACCGGATAAACCGGATCGGGGATCAGCACGGTATTGTCTCCGCCAAAAATATCGAGGATATTGCCAAGGTCGCTTTTGGCACCGTCGGAAATAAAGATTTCATCGGTATCGAGCGCCACGCCATGACTTTGATAATATCCGACGAGCGCTTCATGCAGGAATCCGTAGCCCTGCTCGTCGCCATAGCCGTGAAAGGTTTCCTGTTTGGCCTGGTCTTCGACGGCGGCATGCAGCGCGTCGATAACAGCAGGCACAAGCGGACGGGTCACATCGCCGATCGACAGCTTGATGATATCGGCTTCCGGGTGTGCGGCGGCGAACTCTCGCTGCTTGCGGTTTACGGTAGAGAACAGATAGCTCTGCTCCAGATTATCAAAATTCTTGTTGATCTGCATCGTCTTGACTCCTTTTCAGTGCTGCGTGCACAAATGCTTTGAACAGCGGGTGCGCACGGTTGGGGCGGGATTTAAATTCGGGATGGAACTGCACGCCGATATAAAACGGATGCTCTGGAATTTCAACCGTCTCAACAAGCTCGCCGGTCGGCGAGGAGCCTGTAATCAGCATGCCCTTATTTTCAATATCCTCGCGGAAACTGTTATTAAACTCATAGCGGTGGCGGTGGCGCTCGGAGATCATCTCTTCCCCGTAGGCGCGCGCCATGATGGTATCTGGGCGCACCTTGCAGGGGTATGCGCCAAGACGCATCGTTCCGCCTTTTTTGGAAACGCCCTGCTGGCTTTCCATCAAGTCGATGACCGGATGGGTGGATTCCGGGTCAAACTCGCTGGAATTGGCGTCCTCAAAGCCCAGCACATTCCGGGCATAGCTCATGACCGCGATCTGCATGCCAAGGCAAATGCCGAAATAGGGGATACCCTGTGTACGCGCATAATTTGCTGCGCAGATCATGCCTTCAATGCCGCGCGGGCCGAATCCGCCGGGGAGGATAATGCCGTCGACCTCGCCCAAAAGCTTGTCCACGGTCGAGTCGTTGATTTCCTCGGAATCAACCCAGTCGATGTCGACAAAGCACTCGGTCTCATAGCCGCCGTGCTGGAGCGCCTCTGCCACGGAAAGATACGCGTCGTGCAGCTTGACGTACTTGCCAACAAGAGCGATCTTCACATGATCCTGACGGGCTGCGATGCGTTCAAGCATCGCGGTCCACTCGCTCATATCGCCCTTGGGCGCGCCGATAGCAAGCTCGCGGCACACGATATCCGACAGGTGGCTTTCCTCCAGCATCATGGGCGCCTGATACAGCACGGGAAGCGTGCGGTTTTCAATGACGCAGTCCTCCGCTACGGTGCAGAACATAGCAATCTTGCGCTTGATCTCGTCATCCATTGGCCGGTCGACGCGCGCGACGATGATGTCTGGGGAAATGCCCAGACCGCGCAGTTCCTTGACAGAATGCTGGGTGGGCTTGGACTTGGGTTCGTTGGAGCCGGAGATGTAAGGAACAAGCGTTACATGAATAAATAGACAGTTGCGGCGGCCGACTTCGACCGCGACCTGCCGGATGGCCTCCAGAAACGGCTGTGATTCGATATCGCCGGTCGTGCCGCCGATCTCTGTGATGACCACGTCTGCCGAGGTCTTTTTACCGACCGAGTAAATAAACGATTTAATCTCGTTGGTAATATGGGGGATGACCTGCACGGTCTCACCCAGATATTCGCCCGCCCGCTCCTTGTTGAGCACGTTCCAGTATACCTTGCCAGTCGTAAGGTTGGAGAATTTATTAAGATCCTCGTCGATAAAGCGCTCGTAGTGGCCGAGGTCAAGATCAGTCTCTGCGCCGTCGTCGGTCACGTAGACCTCACCGTGCTGAAATGGGCTCATCGTGCCCGGATCGACGTTGATGTACGGATCCAGCTTCTGTGCGGCGACCTTAAGGCCGCGGCTTTTAAGCAGGCGGCCGAGCGAAGCCGCTGTGATGCCTTTTCCCAGACCAGAGACCACGCCGCCGGTCACGAAAATATATTTTGTCATAACTCGATTTCCCCCTCAAATACGGTAGTCGCCGCGCCTGTCATGAACACGGTCTCATCTGTATATCGGATCGTCAGATCGCCGCCGCGCAAATGCACGGTGATATCCTGGTTTTTCTGCGCGTGCCCGTTGAGCACCGCCGCCACACCGACTGCGCATGCGCCTGTGCCGCATGCCCAGGTTTCGCCAGATCCGCGTTCCCAAACGCGCATCTGAAGCGAACCATCTGGATTCACATTGACAAATTCCGTGTTAACACGCTCGGGAAAGAGCGGGTTGTGCTCGAATTTAGGCCCAATGCGCGCAAGATCCAGCGTTGCGACCTTTTCGTCGGTAAAGACTACACAGTGCGGGTTGCCCATGGAAACGCAGGTGATATGGTATACCTTTTCATCTACGACCAACGGCGCGTCGATCACATGTTCACCGTCAAACGCGGCGGGGATATTGCGCGGCGCCAGAATGGCCACGCCCATGTCGACTCGCGCGGTGACCATTTTTCCGTTCTCCGTAAAAAGCTCGAGCGTTTTCACACCCGACAGGGTATCGATGGTGACCGTGGTGCGTTCGCCTACCATGCCGTTGTCATATAGGTATTTGCCGACGCAGCGGATGCCGTTGCCGCACATTTTACCTTCTGACCCGTCGGCATTAAAAATGCGCATTTGCGCGTCTGCCTTATCCGAAGGAGAGATGAGAATAATGCCGTCGCCGCCGATGCCGAAATGCGGCTCGCTCAGGCGGATCGAGAGCGCCTCGGGCTCCGGGATCGTCTGGTCGAAGCAATTAAAGTAAATATAGTTGTTGCCGCAGCCGTGCATTTTGGTGAAAGCCAGCCTCACGTGCAATCACTCCTTAGATACAAAAAATGGCGCGCAAGGCAGTTTCTTTCGAAAACTGGCTCACACACCATTTAGTATAGCATAATCCGGACGAAAATTCTCTAGTCAATTCAAAAAAAGCGGAAAAATTTTGTCGGATAGATGCGGCGGATTTTTGGTCACTTTTCCTGACCACGGAGGATATCCTCAGCGATCTCGCACTTGGTCTGGCGGCGGTCCATCGCTTGTTTTTCAATATATGCGTGCGCGTCGGGCTCGGACATGCCGCAGCATTCAATGAGTACGCACTTTGCACGGTCGACCAGCCGGATATCTGCAATGCGTTTTTGCAGCCTGCGGTTTTCGCTTTGCAGCCCGGTCAGGCGTGAGCGGGCTGCACGGGCCATGCGAAGCGCCTGGTGCATTAGCGCCCGGTTCAGCGGTTTTGGCAGAACAAACACGCCGTCATCCTCCACCTTTTCCGACACCGCGTCGGCGATCTCGGCCTTTGTTAGCAGCAATACACCTGCAAGCGAACGGTGTGCGGCGGTTTGTGCAAGCTCATGGCCAAATTCATCGGAAAGGGGCGCGTTGACCAAAACGAGATCGAAATCGCGATCAACCAGAGCGCGCCGCGCCTCTGCGCCGGAAAAAGCGGGGAACATTTGCGCTTGTACGCCGCAGGATACCAGGAATTGCACAAGTGTGGCATATGTGTTTTCCAGTGCAGAGACGACCAGAATCTGTTCCAAGAAAGTCCCCCTTTCCTTTATCGCTTTCTGGGACCGATATGGTCAATAACGCTCAAAATACAAAGCATGTTCCGCTGCCGTGCGGTCGTCCGCCGCTTTGATCCGGTCATGCTCAGCCTGTTTTGCGGCAAAAAAACAGCTTCGCGTGCGCTCTGGCAGAATGCCTGTTATGAACGGACTGCTTTGCGCATATTCGACTGCCTCGCATAGAGATACCGGAAGCGTCTGATAAAGGGAAACAGTTTCAGGTGGCGCGGTAAACAGGTTGACATCACATGCGGGGGTAAGTGGCATGCTTTGCTCAATGCCGTCCAGCCCGGCATGGATGATGAGCGCGAACACGATATACGGATTAATACAGCCATCGAACGCACGGACTTTCATGCGGCTGGGCGAGCCGAGCGTCGTCATGGGAAGCGTGATGAGCGGAGAACGGTTTTGATGCGACCATGTGATATATTTGGGCGCTTCAAATTCGCCCAGCCGAGCGTAGGAATTGGTCAGCGGATTGCCGAAGATGGTTGACGCCGCGGCGTGTTTCAATACGCCGGCGACAAAGCTCTGACCTTCCTGAGCCGTGGAAAACTGTGGACAAAACAGGTTTTGCCCGTTTTTATGAATGGAAATGCTGAGATGAAGACCGTTTCCGGGCGCGTCGGGCAGAGGCTTGGGCAGAAACGAGGCAAAAAGGCCGCTTGCCGTGGCTATCGATTTGACGACAGATTTAAAGGTTAGAAAATTGTCGGCCGCCGCTATCGCGTCGGCATAACGAAAGTCAATCTCATGTTGGCCAGGGCCTTGCTCGTGGTGGGAGGACTCAGGCTGAATGCCCATTTCCTCTAAGGTCAGGCAGATTTGGCGGCGGACGTTTTCACCCTTATCGAGCGGTGCAATATCGAAATATTCCCCATGGTCGTGCGGAATCATGGTCGGATGGCCATTTTCATCGAGCTCAAAGAGGTAAAATTCGCTGGCTGTGCCCATGGTGACGGTATAGCCCAGTTTGCGGGCGCGCGCCGAAGCCAGACGCAGGATGTGCCGGCCGTCGCCCTCAAACGGCGAGCCGTCCGGATAGCGGATGTCGCAGTAAAATCGGACGACCCGTCCCTGGCTTGGCCGCCATGGCAGAACAGACAGCGTGGCCGGGTCAGGGAATAGAAGCAGGTCGGAGACTTCGATATTTAAAAATCCACGCAGCGCAGCTGCGTTGAAATGGATCCCCTGCTCAAAAGCGCGCGGTAGTTCCGCGGGCATAATGGCAATGTTTTTTTGGTTGCCGAAAATATCGCAGAAAGCCAGACGAATAAATTTTACGTCATTTTCCTCAATAAATTGCACGACCTCATTCATGGTGGAATCCATAAAGCCGCTCCTCCTTGTATTTGTTCGGTTAATTAAATGTGTAGAGTTGTTTATAACCCGCTGCGGGATTGGGGGTCAGCACAAAGTATTGTTGCCTTATGAGATTGTCGGCATCGCCGCCGAAAAGACGGCAGAAATCCGCAATATGCGGCTGAATTTCAGTGAGGTCGCACCCGGTTGCACGGCTGACAAGCACCTGCTTGGGCAGACCCTCGGGCGCTTGCTCACAGTGTATCACAATTTTGCCGCCATGCATACCGGTGCCGCAGAAATTACTGACGGGATACGCACCGTTCTGCCCAATGCCGAGCACCAGGATCAGGCCGCCAGCTTGGTATTCTCCTAAGAACGAGCCTGCCTTGCCGCCGATGACGATGGCAGGTTTTTTGTTCTGATAGGCTTTCATATGTATTCCTGCACGATAGCCGCAGTCACCATTGATAAAGATGCGTCCACCGCGCATGGCATAACCGCAGGTATCGCCGCAGTTTCCGTGAATGATGATTTCGCCGTCGTTCATCGTGTTGCCGACTGTTTCCTGCGCGTTGCCGAATACCTCGATGGTTGAGCCGTTTAAATATTGGCCGAGGCCGTTACCCGGCGTGCCTCGGATAGAAATATACTTGCCGGCGGAACCACAGCCCAGATAGCGCTGGCCGATTACATGCTCTAGACTGATTTCCCGGTCATCATGCGAGCGAAGCTGCTCGTTGACCAGCTGATAATTGGTCAGGTTTGCCTGAATATTCATAAACATTCGCCCCCTTATTCGCCAGCGTGCTTGATACCAAGGATGGCAAGCTCTTTTTCCGTCAAGCCTAGTCCGCGTAGCATCAAGCGGTTGCCGCGCAGCGCTTCGATCGAATTGATGCCCATACCACCCATCATTTCTTTCAGCTCGTGATCCCACGCTGCAACTAGATTGATCAGCCGTTGTGAGCCATCATCAGGGTTAAGGCGCTTAACCAATTCGGGGCGCTGTGTTGCGATGCCCCAGTTGCATTTACCTGATTGACAGGAGCGGCAAAGGTGGCAGCCAAGCGCAAGCAGGGCGGAAGTAGCAATATAGCAGGCGTCCGCGCCAAGCGCGACCGCTTTTAAAAGATCGGCAGAATTACGGATCGAACCGCCGACCACGACTGATACTTGCCCGCGGATGCCCTCGTCGCGCAGACGCTGGTCGACTGCAGCGAGCGCAAGCTCAATTGGGATGCCGACGTTGTCGCGGATCCGGGTCGGCGCCGCACCCGTACCGCCGCGATAGCCGTCGATGCATAAAATATCCGCCCCCGAGCGGGCGATGCCCGACGCGATCGCCGCCACATTGTGCACAGCAGCGATCTTGACCATGATTGGCTTTTGATAAGAAGTTGCTTCCTTGAGGGAGAAAACGAGCTGCCGGAGATCCTCGATGGAGTAAATATCGTGGTGCGGTGCAGGGGAGATCGCATCTGCTCCCTCGGGGATCATGCGGGTCTTGGAAATGTCCGGGTCGACCTTGAGACCGGGCAGATGGCCGCCGATACCGGGTTTCGCACCCTGGCCCATCTTGATCTCAATAGCGGCGCCCGCGTTCAGATAATTCTTGTGAACGCCAAAGCGGCCGGACGCGACTTGTACGATAGTGTGAGGGCCATATTGGTAGAAGTCCTCGTGCAGGCCGCCCTCGCCGGTATTGTAATAGGTGCCGAGTGCGGCGGCAGCACGGGCGAGTGAGGCGTGTGCGTTATAGGAGATCGACCCATAGCTCATAGCAGAAAACATAATCGGCACGTCGAGTTCGAGCTGTGGGGACAGATTGGGCACGACGACACCATCCGCACTTCGTTCGATCCTGCCGGGCTTTTTGCCGAGAAAAGTTTTAGTCTCCATGGGTTCGCGCAGCGGATCGATAGAGGGATTGGTGACCTGAGATGCATTGATGAGAATTTTATCCCAATAAACCGGAAACGGTTCGGGATTTCCCATCGAGGAGAGTAATACGCCGCCTGTTTCGGCCTGAAGATAAATCTCAGAAATAGTTTTGCCCGTCCAGTTAGCATTTTCTTTAAAGGTGTGATCGGTCTTGACGATCTTGAGCGCGCGCGTTGGACATAGGGATACGCAGCGGTGGCAGCAGACACATTTGGATTCGTCCACCAGCATCTTTTGAGATTCTGGGCTGTAGAAATGCACCTCATTGGCGCACTGCCGTTCACAGACACGGCAGGATATACAGCGGTCATAATTGCGGACGACCTCGTACTGCGGATATATGAAATTAATCGCCATTACTGTTCTCCTCCATCGTTTAGACTGACCAGCACCGCTTCACCGCCGCGCGGTGCCCAGATACGGTCCAACTCGGATTCGACTATGCGGATTGCACATTCCTCAGACGCAATATAGACGGTTTCACCTTTTTCACCGACGACCATAGAGCGCAGCTTTAACCGGTCGTTGAGCGCCATCAGTCCGCCTTCGTAGCCGACTAAGATGGAAAACGGCCCGGTGACCATGAGTGAAGCGAATGCGTTACGCAGATAAGTCAGCCGTGCGCGTTCCGCAGGTTTCTGTTTTTCGATCGTAGACCAAAACGGCGCGGCGAGGACATGGCTGATCTCTTCGAGTGTGAGCCCGAGCTTGCGGCTAAGATAGTCAATGATATAGGTGATGACCTCGGTATCGGTCTGCAGGTCGCACGAATAGCCGAACATTTCAATATAGCGGCGGTTGGCGTCATATGAGGAAATCTCTCCATTATGCACGACTGTGGTATCGAGCAGCGAAAACGGGTGCGCGCCGCCCCACCAGCCTGGCGTATTGGTCGGATAGCGGCCGTGACAGGTCCAGCAATAAGCTTTGTATTCTTCCAGTTTGTAATATTCGCCGACGTCCTCTGGGAAACCGCTGGCCTTAAATACGCCCATGTTTTTACCAGAGGAAAAAATGTACGCGTCGTCAAGCGCATGGTTGATACGGATGACGAAACGGGAAACAAATTCTCGTTCGTCAAGCTGGCTTGCAGTCAGCTTAACGTGAAGCGGGATGACAAAATACCGCCAGATCATCGGCTCATCCGTAATACATGGATGACGGCGGGTCGGAATTTTGGAAAGGTTAACGATATCAAAATGCTTTTCCAGCTGCTCCTCACAGGCTTCTTTTGCTTTTTGCGTATTATAAAAGATGTGAAATGCGTAATAGTCGGCATATTCGGGATAAATGCCATAGCCGGCAAAACCGCCGCCTAAACCGTTGGAACGGTCGTGCATCATGCGGATCGATGCAATGATACGCTCTCCATTTTCCCGGTGTCCATCCTTATGGAATATGCCGGAAATGGCGCATCCAGATGGGATACGGACCGCTCCTTCTTTTTGCAACACAATTGATTCCTCCTTATCACTGTACGCACATCCAAAATTCGAAAAATAAAAAGGCGTCCACCATAGCCAAGAAAGGGAAAGCCCTAATTCCTTGGCTATGGTGGACGCCTTTGTCCGCTTTTCATTTTATAGGAGGATGGGCGCGCCGTCAAGCGAAATCCCAAAGAATACCCGGATTTTTGCAAGTTGCATAGAAATAGGTGGAAAGTGCCGACTTTAATTCAATATCTTGCATTAAATCTGGTAAAAACGAAAAAAGAAACGGGTTTTTGCTTGACAAAGAAAGGCTGGATGGATATAATTCAGAGTGTAAACAGCAAAGGCGCTGTGGGAACACGACCCGCAGCGCTTATTTTATTTTTATGTTGTTCGCAATGAAATTCACATATAGTAAGGAGCGATTGGTTCATGAGCACAGCAAGCAATGTCCCCGAGCTGTTCGGCAGCATGGTCTTTAATGAGACTGTTATGAAAGAACGTCTTCCCAAGGACATCTTCAGAAAATTGAAGAAAACCATGCGCGAGGGCAACGCGATCGACGCCGATGTAGCCGCTGTTGTGGCGACTGCGATGAAAGACTGGGCAGTGAGCAAGGGCGCGACCCATTATACCCACTGGTTCCAGCCAATGACAGGCATCACGGCCGAAAAACATGATTCTTTTATTTCGCCGACCGACGACGGCGGCGTTATGATGGAGTTTTCGGGCAAAGAGCTGATCCGCGGGGAACCAGACGCTTCTTCTTTTCCGTCAGGCGGCCTGCGCGCCACATTTGAGGCGCGTGGCTATACCGCTTGGGATCCAACAAGCTATGCGTTTGTCAAGGATGGATCGTTGTTCATCCCGACTGCTTTTTGTTCGTACACCGGTCAGATTCTGGATAAAAAGACCCCGTTGCTGCGTTCGATGGATGCGATCAGTAAGCAGGCCGTTCGCGTACTGCGGCTGTTTGGTAAGGATGTCAAGCGCGTGACAACGACGGTCGGCCCGGAACAGGAATATTTCCTGATCGACAAGAAAGATTACGCTAAGCGCAAGGACCTGATCTTCACCGGACGCACGCTATTCGGCGCAAAGCCGCCCAAGGGGCAGGAGATGGAGGATCATTATTTTGGTTCTATCCGTCCACGGGTCTCGGCATTCATGAAAGAACTGGACGAAGAACTGTGGAAACTCGGTATCTTTGCAAAGACCAAGCACAATGAGGTTGCGCCGGCGCAGCACGAGATGGCGCCAGTGTTCACCACGACCAATATCGCGACCGATCACAATCAGCTGACGATGGAAGTGATGAAACGTGTGGCACAGAAACACAATTTCATCTGTCTATTGCATGAAAAGCCGTTTGAAGGCGTGAACGGCTCTGGCAAGCATAACAACTGGTCGCTGTCCACAGACGATGGCGAAAATCTGCTGGAACCGGGCAGAAGCCCAAGCCAGAACGCGCAGTTCCTGCTGTTTTTGACTGCGGTTATCAAAGCGGTCGATGAGTATCAGGATTTGCTTCGCATTTCGGTCGCTTCGGCGGGTAACGATCACCGGCTGGGCGCGAACGAAGCCCCGCCCGCTATTGTATCTATGTTCATTGGCGATGAACTGCAGGCGGTGCTGGACGCGATCGAAACAGGTGAGGACTATACCGACATGGTCAAGACCAAGATGTCTCTGGGTGTTTCTGTGCTACCGCCGATTCCCAAGGATACGACTGACCGCAACCGTACTTCGCCGTTTGCATTTACCGGAAATAAGTTTGAGTTCCGCATGCTGGGTTCTACATTCAATATTGCGTGCGCCAATATCATGATTAACACGGCGGTTGCCGAAGAACTGCGCGTGTTTGCCGACGAATTGGAGCGTGCAGAAGACTTTAATGACGCGTTGATCAAGTTGGTGCAGCGTGAAATTAAGGCGCATAAGCGTATCATCTTCAATGGGAACGGATACGACGATGCTTGGATTGAAGAGGCGGAAGCGCGCGGTCTGTCAAATTTAAAGTCGACCGCAGACGCACTGCCGCACTACACGGATGAAAAGAACCTGAAACTGTTCGCACAGCACAATGTTTATACAAAGGAAGAAATGGAGTCCCGCGAAGAGACACTGCTCGAAGAATATGCCAAAACGCTTCATATTGAGGCGCTGACCATGAGCGACATGATTCGCCAGCAGATCGTCCCTGCGTGTGTTTCATATGAACGCGAACTCGCAAAGACTGTCAAAGATAAAAAGGATATCGGTATTGCGGGCGGCATGGAAGCTGCATTGCTTGCAGAGGTTTCGGCGCTTGCGGAGAAGCTGTATACCGAGTGTGCAGCGCTGGAGTCCGCGCTGGATAACGCCCCCGAGACTTCAGCGTGTGCAATCGCTCAATATTATCATGATACCGTGATCCCGGCTATGCAGGCCGCGCGGGAACCGGCTGATAAGCTGGAGACCCGTGTCGGCAAGGAATTTTGGCCCTTCCCCACGTATTCTGACATTCTGTTTTATGTATAAAATAGTTTAACAGCGTTTTTTTGATAAACAATACAGCTTGCAAAGGCGTGTATTTCACCGTTTCAGAAAGAAGCGGAGAGATACACGCTGTTTAATACTATGAATAGCTAATCTCTTTATAAGCATCGAAAAAGAGATTTTATTCCCTATATGCGTACAGATGAGATCAGCAAAAGATAAATGTTAACAAATTAATATGAATATGTCTTGAAAAGCAAGTTATATATCTGTTATAATTGCAACTAGACGATCATGGATGCTTCCGTGCAAAACGGGGTACAAATATCGTTTAAAGTGGCGCAGTATCCTAGTCAGCGCATGCGATTCCCAGGACGGGCCTAAAAATCCGTAGAAGGGCATATCGATGAAGTCTCTGGTGTTTGCTTCTTACGCCCAGTTTGGGGTGGATGCTGGAGGTTAAGGCTCGAGGGCGCGCTTCAATGGCATGAAGTACCGACCCTCCTGCCGTGGAGACCTATATGCGTGGGACACCTATAGCATCGTTTTGATTGATGGATGTCTTACGGTATAGGATGAAACCTGTATTGCGGTGCGGAGCAGATGTGAGCGACACGCTTGCCTTCGGGGCAAGAGAAAGGTGTGCAATCAGCTGCAAAACGCTGTGTGCAGTGTAGCCTGCCTTGAGTGGTTATGGTGGATAGGGTATCCGCCCGCGGTTTCCCGGCCAGGAACGCCGCGGGAATTGACGCTTGAAACCATGGCTGCAAAAGAGGCTAAGAATCGTGTTGCCTGCAGTGGAAATCACCTAGGCTGTTCCCAAAGAGGCAGACGGAGGATTGCAGTACGGACTCAGTGGCAATTCGGTCCCGGTGATGGCAACATCCCGGCACGGACTTTAATGGGAAACCCCCACGACGGCGACGCGTGGCAGTCCGCGGGGAAATCCAACCGAACCTCAAGCCGTAAGATTTACTCCGCCTGCCGCCACTTTTTTTATTACAGAAAGCGCCTCGTATAGGCGTATTATTCTTATAAAGGAGCTTATATCCTTGGACGCATCCGACAGACAGAAGAAAAAGCCATCCCCGCAACCCAAAGCCCGGCTGGTCAACGTTCGCTGGGTGGTCACCATCATGACGGTCAGCCTGCTGCTTTCCATGACGATGTCCTACGCTTCCAACGAAGCGCTGAACAATGCAAATACGGCTACGTCGTTTATCGTCCTGTTTTTGTTTATTGCCTTTGGCATTATGTTCGATATGATTGGTGTAGCGGCGACCTCAGCGACGGAAAAGGAGTTTCACTCCATGGCGGCGCGCAAGGTCAAAGGCGCAAAAGAGGCAGTGTGGATGACGCGGAACGCGGAAAAGGTATCGAGCATCTGCAACGATGTAATCGGCGATATTGCAGGCATTATTTCGGGTGCTACTGGCGCGCTGATTGTTGCCGCGCTTACAGCGGGAAAAGGCGCGGGTGAAGCGGTTGTTGTCTCACTCTTGATTACCGGCATGATTTCTGCCATGACGATCGGCGGCAAGGCTGCCGGCAAGGGGATTGCGATCGCATACAGCGGCAAGGTGCTGTCGATCTGCGGTCGGGTGCTGTCGGTGCTGCCCGTTTCCTTTGAAAAAAAGAAATAAAATGCACCTCCATCCAAAGGAGGAACCATGAACAAACGGTATGGAATTTTAGATAATATAACCAGTCCCGCCGATCTGCGTGATCTGTCGTACGATTCGCTGGCTGCGCTTTGCGGCGCGCTGCGTGAGTTTATCGTAGACCATGTTTCGCAGACGGGGGGACATTTGGCGTCTAATCTCGGTGTTGTTGAGTTGGCAGTCGCGCTGGAGCGTGAATTTGATTCGGCGAAAGATCGCATCATTTACGATGTCGGGCATCAGAGCTATGTGCATAAAATATTGACTGGCCGCAAAGACCGCTTCGATACACTGCGGCAATATGGCGGGCTGTCCGGCTTCATGAAGCCAGAGGAAAGCATCACCGACCCCTGCATCACAGGACATGCGTCCGGATCGGTTTCTGTCGCGCTTGGCATGGCGCATGCACGCACGCTGAAAAATCAGAAATACCATGTGGTCGCGGTGATTGGAGACGGCGCGCTGACCGGCGGCATGGCATACGAAGCGCTCAATAGCGTGGGCACGAGCGGTGAACCGCTGCTCGTCGTGCTCAATGATAATAATATGTCGATTGCACAAAATGTCGGGGGCATGAGCCGGCATTTGTCGCGGCTGCGCGTCAATCCGGGTTATCTGCGCGCCAAAACCAATGTCAAAGCTGTGCTGGCCAAGATTCCAGGCGGCAAAAGCCTGATCCAAGCAGTATCGCGGTTTAAGACGCGAATGAAACGGCTGTTATTGCCGACTTCATTGTTTGAGCAGATGGGGCTTGCTTATCTGGGGCCGGTCGATGGGCACGACCTAAAATCCGTGTGCGAATTGCTTGCACAGGCAAAGAAAATGAAAAAACCCGTGTTGCTGCACGTGATGACGCGCAAGGGGAAAGGTTATGGACCGTCGGAATCCGATCCCGAGCGCTTTCACGGGATCTCGCAGTTCAATGCGGCCACGGGAAAGAGCGCCGGGCAGAGCGCGGAAGATTTCTCGGCTTGCTTTGGAGCGGAGCTTTGCGCGCTCGCGGAAAAGGACAGCCGAATCTGTGCTGTGACCGCAGCCATGCCGTCGGGCACCGGGCTTTCACACTTTGCGGAAGCGCATCCAGACCGCTTTTTTGATGTCGGCATTGCAGAGGAGCACGCACTTGCTATGGCGGCCGGCATGGCAAAACAGGGGCTTGTCCCGGTCGTGGCTATGTATTCCACGTTTTTACAGCGGGCGTATGACCAGCTGATCCACGATGTCGCGATTGACGGGGGCATCCATTTGGTACTGGCAATCGACCGTGCGGGCATTGTCGGCGCGGACGGAGCGACGCATAACGGCGTGTTCGACGTAGGCTTTATCCGGCAGATACCGGGCTTTAAACTCTATGCGCCGTCCAATTTTGCGGAACTGCGCACCATGCTCAGCCAAGCCGTTTACCGTGACAGCGGCCCGATTGCCATCCGGTATCCGCGCGGCGGACAGGCTGTGTTTTCGGGCAACACGGCGGGCGAGGCCTGTGTATGCGTGTGTAAGGGCGGCGATGCGGTTATTGCCACTTACGGAGCTTTAGTCGATCAGGCGTTGCGCGCTGCTGAAATATTAGCGGAAAAAGGCGTGCAGGCCGCGGTTTATAAATGGAATGATTTGACCGCACCTATGGAGGAGAAACTGCTGCAGGCGGCGGCTCGGGCGCGCGCGGTTCTCGTTGCCGAGGATGTTGTGCAACGCGGCGGCATGGGCGAGGCGCTTGCCGCTGCGCTGGCAGAGCAGGGATTGACAACGGCGAAACTGCGTTTATGCAATACGGGAGACCGCTTTCTGACTCATGGAAGTGTGGACGAGTTGTACCGCGAATGCGGGCTGGATGCGGACGGTTTAGCAAAGACGGTCGGGGAGGCAATGGGGATTTGAGCAAACAACGTTTGGATGTCGTGCTGTTCGAGCGTGGGCTGACGCCCTCGCGTGAGCGGGCCAAAACAACGATTATGGCTGGACTGGTGTATGTCAATGGCCAAAAAGCCGATAAAGCCGGCATGACGGTCCCGGAGGACGCAGAAATCGAAGTGCGGGATATGGGCAAGGCGTTTGTATCGCGCGGCGGACATAAAATTGAGAAAGCGCTCGACTATTTTGCCATTGATCCGGCCGGTTTGGTGGTCATGGACGTGGGCGCTTCGACAGGCGGTTTTACCGACTGCCTGCTGCGCCGCGGCGCGATCAAGGTCTATTCGATCGATGTGGGCTATGGGCAGCTTGCTTGGAGCCTCCGGCAGGACCCGCGCGTCGTCTGCATGGAGCGCACCAATATTCGGTATGTTACGCCGGAACAACTGGAGGAGACGCCGTCCCTGTGCGTGATCGACGTATCGTTTATTTCGCTGAAGCTGGTGCTGCCTGTTATAGCGGAACTGCTGACGGATGACGGCTGCGTTGCATGCTTGATCAAGCCGCAGTTTGAAGCGGGAAAAGGCAAGGTCGGCAAAAAAGGCGTGGTGCGCGAACCCGAAATCCATACTGAGGTGCTGGAAGCCTTTCTTCAGAATGCGCATGACGCAGGCTTTGCAGTAAAGGATATTACGTATTCCCCTATTAAAGGGCCAGAAGGGAATATTGAGTTTTTAGGTTATCTGACCAAATTGGGGAGCGACGCTGTACTCGATTTGACCGAAATCGTGCGGCAAGCACATAAGGAATTGGACGATTGATGCGTATGAAAAACTTTTTCATCTATCCCAACACCCGCAAGGAGGGCGTGCGGGAAGTGCTGCCCGAGATCTGCGCGCTGCTGCGAGCGCACGGTGCACGGCTGACGCTGCCGATGCAGTCGCGCGGCTTTGGCGTGCAGGAGGGTGCTGACTATATGGAAACCGACGAAGCGGTTCGCGTGGCGGACGCGGCAGTCGTTTTGGGCGGCGATGGCACGATGTTGCGCATCGCACGGGCGGCTGCACAACAGGAACTGCCGCTGCTCGGCATCAATTTGGGGCACGTCGGGTTTATGACCGAACTCGAACGCGACGAATTGGGGCAGATGGAAAAGCTTTTTACCGGGGAATATGTGCTGGACAGCCGCATGATGCTGCATGTAAAGATTTTGCGCGCTGGACGCGTCGTTTATGAAAACGATGCGCTGAATGATATTGTGGTGGCAAAGGGCACGGCGTTTCGGGTCGTATGCGTGAATATCGAGGCCGACGGCGAGCCGGTGACGGCTTTTAACGGCGACGGCGTGATAGTTTCCACCCCTACGGGGACGACGGCATACGCGCTTTCTGCAGGTGGGCCGATCATTGAGCCGAGCGCGGAAAACATGGCGGTCACGCCGATCTGCGCACATGCGCTGCAGGCAAAGTCATTTGTTTTTGGACCTGGACGGCATATCACGCTGGCCGCATCGTGCGAGGGGGGCAGCGAGGTTTTTGTTTCGTCGGACGGGGGACAGGGCTTTGCGATCCGGCCGGACGACCGGGTCGAGATTACGCGTTCCGGGCTGGTCAGCAGGTTGATCCGTCTGAAAGGCAATAGTTTTTATACGATCTTGCATCAGAAGCTATAACGGGAGGGCGCACAATGAAATTTCAGCGGCAGGCTAAAATTCTGGAATTGATCGATCGATTCGAGATCGAAACGCAGGAGGATTTGACCGATCATCTGCGTGCGCTGGGCTATACCACTACACAAGCGACTGTTTCGCGCGATATCAAGGAGCTGCGCCTGATCAAAACCATGTCCGAGCAAACAGGCAAGTATAAATATGCGGCCGCCGCCGCGGGTGCGGCGGATAGCTTTACCACGCGCCTGCGAAACATCTTTCGCGAATGTGTGACCGATATCCAGGCAGCGCAGAACATGGTGGTCATCAAGACGCTGCCCGGACTTGGGCAGGCGGCTGCTATGGCGATTGATGCGATGCGCGCCCCGGAGGTTATCGGCACACTGGGCGGCGACGATACGGTTTTTGCTGTGATGAAAGATAATGAAAGCGCGGCGCAGTTCTGCAAAGCGGCGCGCGACATTTTGAAGTAATAGGGCGAAAGGGGAGACTGGGCGGTGCTGGAACTGCTTCACATTGAAAATATCGCGGTGATCGAGCAGGCCGACATCGAACTGGAGCCGGGGCTGACGGTTATGAGCGGTGAGACCGGCGCGGGTAAGTCGATCGTCATTGATGCGATCGGGGCGATTTTGGGGCGCCGCGTCAGCCGTGATTTGATCCGTTCCGGGTCGGAAAAGGGTTTTGTCAGCGCGGTGTTCACAAGACTGTCTCCTGCGCTGTCAGCGGAGTTGGAATCTCTGGAATTGACCGGTGATGAACCCGATACACTGCATATCCAACGGCAGATCACGGCAGATGGGAAAAGCACGTGCCGGGTCAATATGAAACCGGTGACGGCGGCGGTGCTAAAATCGCTTTCCCCCTATCTCATTGACATCCATGGTCAAAACGATGGGCAAAAACTTTTGGACGAACAGCACCACATCGACTATTTAGATGGCTTTGCACAAAATGAAGCGCTGCTGGCCGACTATCGGCCGCGGTATCAGGCGCTTCTTGCCCTTAAACGGGAAATTACCGCGCTGGAAACCGGCGAACAGGAACGGCTGCAGCGGATAGATATGCTGGCGTTTCACAAAGAGGAGATCGAACAGGCGGCGCTTCAGCCGGGAGAAGACGAAACACTGGCGCAGCGCAAAGCATTTTTTGATCATGCGAGCCGAATCGCGGGCGCGCTGGAAACGGCGCGGTTCGCCTTGACGGGAGACGATAACGCGGAGGGCGCCTGCACTTTATTGGAACGCGCTGCTGAAGCGCTGTCCGGCATCCATGAGGTGTCGAATGCTTTTGGGCAAGTGGCTGACCGGGCGCAGGAACTGCGCTATTTGGCAGCCGATTTGCGAGACAGCGTATCAGGACAGTGCGATAACCTGGATTTTTCGCAAGCGGAACGCGAACAGGTAGAACAGCAGCTTGATGAGATCTACCGCTTAAAGCAGAAATATGGCGCAACCATTGAAGAAATTCTGGCATATCATCAAAGCATCACGGCTGAACTGGAGTCCCTGCAAACGGCAGATACACGCCGGGATGCTTTGCGGGAACAATATAGGGTGCAGCTGGCAGAAGCTAAGCAGTCCGCCTCAAAGCTGACCGAAGCGCGCCGCTGCGCCGCGAAAAAGCTGGAGCAGCATATCATAAAAGAATTGGCCGATTTGGACATGGAAAAGGTGCGCATGCGGATAGCAGTGCATACGGGCACGAAACTGACGGTTTACGGGTTTGATACGGTTTCGTTTGAAATTTCAGTCAACCCTGGCGAACCGGAGAAGCCGCTGTCCAAAGTAGCATCGGGCGGTGAGCTGTCACGCATCATGCTTGCGCTCAAAAATGTCTTGACGGCTGGCGAAGATGTTGGTATGCTGATTTTTGACGAGATCGATACTGGCGTGAGCGGGCACGCGGCGCAGCAGATCGCGCACAAGCTTTCTGTGATTGGACAAAAAAAACAGACGCTTTGTGTTACACATCTGCCGCAGATCGCCGCGATGGGGGACCATCATTTGTTGATTTCCAAATCGGTGCACAATGGCCGTAGTTATACGGCGGTCAGTCCGATGGACAAGGCTACGCGGGTCGATGAGATTGCGCGCATGATATCGGGCGAACGAATCACGGATGCCTCACAAAATAATGCCGCTGAATTGCTGGAAGAAGCGAAGCGCTTTAAAACAGGGAAGAGTACGGTGGTAATTGACGAACGGCGCAAGGAGCGCGCACCGTGATAATAAATCTGTTTTTAAAATAGATTTAATATTAAGGAGATTTTAGATAATGGGACTGTTTCAGGAGTTAAAGGATCGTGGGTTGATCGCACAGGTCACCAATGAAGAAATGATTCGCGATATGATTGATCATGGCAAGGCGACCTTTTATATTGGTTTCGATCCGACCGCGGACAGCCTGCACGTCGGGCATTTTATGGCGCTTTGTCTGATGAAGCGCTTGCAGATGGCGGGTAACAAGCCGATCGCATTGATCGGCGGAGGAACGGGGATGGTTGGCGACCCGTCTGGGCGCACGGATATGCGTTCGATGATGACGCCAGAAATCATTCAGCACAACTGCGACTGCTTTAAAAAACAGATGGAACGCTTTATCGAATTTGGCGAGGGTAAGGCGCAGATGGTCAATAACGCGGATTGGCTCATGGATTTGAACTACGTTGAGCTTTTGCGCGAGGTCGGCGCATGCTTTTCTGTGAACAATATGCTGCGCGCAGAGTGCTATAAGCAGCGTATGGAAAAAGGGCTTAGTTTTCTGGAATTCAATTATATGATTATGCAGTCGTATGACTTTTACTATCTGTTCCAGCATTATGGATGCAACATGCAGTTTGGCGGAAACGATCAGTGGAGCAATATGCTGGGCGGCACTGAACTGATCCGCCGCAAGCTGGGCAAGGATGCGCACGCGATGACCATTACGTTGCTGCTCAACTCGGAAGGCAAGAAGATGGGGAAAACGGCCGCCGGCGCGGTATGGCTCGACCCCAATAAAACTTCTCCATATGATTTCTTCCAGTATTGGCGTAATGTAGACGATGCAGACGTACTGAAGTGCATCCGTATGCTGACTTTTCTACCAATGGACCAGATCCGAGATATGGACAATTGGGAAGGTGCGCAGCTGAACCGGGCAAAAGAAATACTGGCTTATGAGCTGACGGAACTTGTTCACGGCAAAGAAGAAGCTGATAAGGCGATGGATGCGGCAAAGAGTATTTTTGTTGGCGGTGTATCAAGCGAGAATATGCCAACGACCCAATTGGAAGATGAAGAATTTTCCAATAATCAAATTGGCGTTCTGACGCTTTTGGTAAAGTGCGGCTTGGCGGGCTCCAATGGTGAAGCACGCAAGCTGGTGCTCGGCGGCGGTGTGTCGTTAAATAATGAAAAGGTAAGCGATCCAAAACAAATGCTTGACAAGAGTACATTTATGGATGAATGTATTATAAAAAAAGGTAAGAAGACGTTTCACAAAGTAACTTTGTGATAACGAAAAGGAACGCCCCTTTCGTTAGGGGCGTTCCTTTAGCTTTTTATAAAATTTCGCACCCTATTCGCACCCGGATTGTAGGGAGCGTAGATCTTTAAACATAATTGTTGTTAAACAAATAAAAAAGACTTAAAACACGTTAAAAACGTAATTTTAAGCCTTTTTTGAGTTGGTCCGAGTGACAGGACTTGAACCTGCGGCCTCTTGACCCCCAGTCAAGCACGCTACCAACTGCGCTACACCCGGATATTTGGTAATCTTCAAAAACCTTGCCTAATTAGGATACCAAATCTATAACCAGATGTCAAGATATTTTTCAGCATATTGGCATATGGAATACTATCAAATTATAAGATAAATGCAATAGTTGTTGAGCGGAAATATGTATAACAAGCAGGAGGAATGCAGCATGCAGGAGATCGGGCAAGTTTTCATTGATCAATGGATGCCGCGGCGTGATGCGGAAGCAAATAAAAACGATTTTGGCCGGGTATTGTGCGTCTGCGGCAGCGTGGGCTATACTGGCGCGGCGTATTTTGCGGCTATGGGAGCGGTACGGATGGGAAGCGGCGTGGTCACGCTGGCAACGCCGAAAAGGGTTTGGCCGGTACTCGCAGCAAAGCTGAATGAGCCGGTCGTGCGGCCAATGCCGTGCGATGAGGAGGGACTGCTGTCGGAAGCTGCGATTCCAGAACTTTTGGTGCTCGCGGATAAAGCGGACGCGCTGCTGATCGGTTGCGGACTCGGGCGTTCGGAGCAAGTCACGAAAACCGTCCGTGCGCTTGTACAGCGCGCGCCGTGCCAAATCGTGCTGGATGCGGATGGCATAAATGCGCTGTCCGGGCATAAAAATAGTATCAGGCAAGCTGCAAAGCCAGTGATCCTGACGCCGCATGACGGTGAATTTGCGCGTCTATGCCCTGAGAAAGATCCAGTGGCATTTGCACAGGAGCAGCGGTGCATCGTGCTGCTCAAAGGGCATCGGACCTGCATCTATACACCTGACGGCGAAGTATACCGCAACCATTCCGGGAATCCGGGAATGGCTAAGGGCGGAAGCGGGGATGTACTGGCAGGCATGCTTGTATCGCTGTGCGGTCAAGGCGTTGAACCGGTGCGCGCGGCCTGCATTACCGCCTGGCTCCATGGAAAAGCGGGCGATCTCGCGGCAAACGAGCTGTCAGAATCCGGCATGACGCCGACGGATATGTTGGATCGCCTGCCGCGGCTCACGAAACTATACAACACAAGGGAGTGGTGATCTGAAAGCAAAATTTTGTGCGGCGTTGCTGGCGCTTACCGTGCTGTCGGGCTGCGGCACAGCCGCAGACAGTGAAAATGTCCGATCTTATTTCAGCGAAGTCACAGGTTTTGAAGCCCATGTTAAAATTTTATCCAATTTAGAAGATTCGGTACTGGAATATGAGCTGGACTACGTTTATAATAAGGAAGACAGCGATTCGTTCACTATTACCGCGCCCGAGACGCTGGCTGGGATCGGCGGCACGATCGCAGGCACCGGAAGCGGCCAATTTTCATTGCAATATGACGGCGCCCAGCTGGACGACGCTATGCCGCAGCGCACTGGGCTGACGCCGGCGGATAGCCTATTCTGCCTGCTCAGCGATTTGCGGAACGACGCGCCCGCCGGGCAGTGGACAGAGGACGTGGCGGGACAAACGCTGCTCGTGCTTCGCTATGAAAGCGAAGACGATCGCGGGAAGATCGCCAAACAGGTGTGGCTCACCGCGGATGGCAGACAGCCCGTCTGCGCCGAGCTTTACGCGGATAACCGATGCATTTTAACCATTCAGGTTATACGTTATCAGGAAAAAACATAAAAAAACGGGGATGAAAAAGAATATGCAGGATATGCAGCGCCACCGTGCGTGGACGGAAATCAGTCTGCGCGCCATTGAACATAATTACCGGGAAATCTGTCGGCAAAGCAAAGCGCCCGTGCTGTGCGTGGTCAAGGCGGATGCCTATGGCCACGGCGCAGTGCGTGTCGCGCAGCGGCTACAAGAACTTGGAGCGCCGTATTTTGCGGCCGCAACCGTACCCGAAGCCGTGGAACTTCGGGAGCATGGCATCCGCGCGCCGATCATGATCCTGGGATATGTACACGAAGCGGATATGGTGGACATCGCGCGGTACCACATCGCCGCACCCGTTTATGACTGCGAGACGGCAAAACTGCTCTCCGCCGCGGCAGAACGCGCAGGAATCCCGATCACGGTGCACTATAAGCTCGATACCGGAATGACACGCTTGGGTTTCCCATCTTGGGAGAAAGAGCGTACCGTATCGGATGTTTTGGCGTGCAGCCGTTTACCGGGGCTGAAAAGCGAGGGCATTTTTACGCATTTCGCGGATGCAGACACGCTGACCGGCGGAGACTATACGGCGCTGCAATACCGCCGCTTCTACAGCGTATGCGAAGCGTTAAAGGCTGCCGGACTCGATCTGCCGCTGCGCCACTGTGCGAACAGCGGCGCGATCCAGCAATATGAAAGCATGCATGGCACCATGACACGCGCCGGTATCATCCTATATGGCTACCGGCCCGACCCGGCTGTTCAGCCCGTGCTCGATCTTCGTCCGGCGATGACGGTAAAAGCACGTGTGGTGCAGGTGCGCGATATACCGGCACAAACGGCGGTCAGCTATGGGAGGACATTTGAGACACAGGAAGCAACGCGCGTCGCCGTACTGGCAATCGGGTATGCGGACGGTTTTTTACGGACAGGCTCGGGAAAAGCACAGGTGCTGCTGGGCGGCGTGCGTGCGCCGGTTCTGGGGCGCATCTGCATGGACATGTGCATGGCACGGATCCCGGATGGCGTTGTGATCCACCGCGGCGACGTAGCGACGGTTTTTGGAGCGGAATCCCTGACAGCTGATGACGTGGCGGATTCAGCCGGAACAATCTCCTATGAGGTGCTTTGCGCCATGCGGCAGAGAATGCCGCGGATTTACGTGGATTGACAAACTGACGTACGGCCACATAAGATGAAGCGGAAAGGCATCGCTTTTCCGCCACAGTTTTTTTCGTGCAGCCGCGTTATAATTTTACGGCACACGGGAAAAATAGGTTTGCAGCGAAATGCCGCAAATCTATTTCATCGGAGTGTGAACCAAGTGGATAGCAGCATAAAACGAGGAGACATTTATTATGCCGACCTCAGTCCTGTGGTCGGCAGCGAGCAAGGTGGCGTCCGTCCGGTACTTATTGTCCAGAACAACGTGGGCAATCGCTATAGTCCGACGGTGATTGCCGCCGCGATCACGTCGCAGGTCAACAAGGCCAAAATGCCGACGCATATTACGCTTGGCGCGCCCAACTACGGCTTGACCAAGGATTCCATCATTCTGGCCGAGCAGATCCGTACGCTGGACAAGAGGCGCCTGCGTGAGAAAATGGGCACGCTTGACGAGAACGCAATGCGGAATGTCGACGAAGCGCTGGCCGTTAGCTTCGGTCTTGGCGCGGTGCAGGGCTGACAGTCATACTTGCATAACGAAGCGCGTATCCTATCAACAAGGATACGCGCTTTTTGATGGGAGGGGACGGACATGCGGGCATCGGTATGGTCGGAGGGGCAAGAGGCTGGCAATCTGGAATGGGAGCCGGATGCGTATGGCGTTCAGGTTTCTCTCGACTGTGTGCTGCCCTCCGACCCCCGAATTTTGCTGCGCTGCTATGGCCGCACAGATGGGGAACCGCTGCTGATCGGTCTGCCCGAACCTCAGAACGGCCGATTGCGGCTGAAGCGCCATCTTTCTCGTGAAACGCTGAAAGCGGCAGGCTGTCTGCATGCGCCGCCAAGGGAATTCTACCTGTCGGATGGAACAGCGCCTCCGGCGCGGAAAGCAGGGATGGAAAAAACCGTCCCAGCGCCTGAAACGTCTGTAGAACAGCGGGTTCAGACAGGCGACGAAGTGCTGGATATACTGCTGCGTACGGACGGTGTGCAGGTTGAGCAAACCGCAGACGGTTTTATATTATGCTGCCAATTTGTACGTGATACGTCATTCGCTTTGGCACCGGTTTTTGCACTATGCGAAGTGAACGACGGTATAGCAACCTTACATTGGCGTAAATAAAAAAGGCGCTGCATTACAGCGCCCTTTTAAAATCATTTTACAATTTTTTTGGCTTCCATGTAGTAGCGTTTTTCATGCGCTTCTCCCATGGAAAATGTTTTACGTGGCAGAACACCGTCAAAAATAACACCACGGAACAGATCATTTTTGGAAATATCGGGCAGGAAGAAGCCCATATTGCCCGGCTTGCTTCCAAGATCACGGGTTACATCCTCGCCATGGATGTAGTCAATTTTCACATCCTTACGGCTTTCCATATAGTCGTCTAGGAAAGCCTGAAGCGTGGCTAGCGGAATTGCCCACTTGGGATTTTTTACACTGAGCACACCACCGCTGTTTTCTGTACAGAATGGGAACACGTGATCGCCGCTGGCATCAAGCGAGGCTTCACAGCCCTGCGCTTTATAAAACGCAAGGGCGGCGTTCAGCAAGTCGTCCGCGTCCACGCCGAACATAATGCGATGGATTGGCTCGATAATGAGACTTTCATCATGGATGTTGACGACTTCGACCAGAGCAAAGCGGGCAGGATGATCGGCTTGTTCGGCTTCGGACAGGCCTTGTTTAATATCTTCCCAATAAGCCTTGGCGGTCGCCATAGAGTGATTGCCGTCGCCAACTGCATAGGGAAGCAACGCTTGCTCATCGGTGCAGCCGTATTTTCTGTTGAATGTTTTGCGCTCGGAAAGCGCTTCGAGTTTGCACTCGATGAGATCGGTCTCTGCGCCCTGCGGAATGAACCAGCCCTGAATACTCCCACCGTTTTGCATCAGACCAGTGTGATAGACTTGCTCAAACGAAGAAACGCGGTCAAACAGCGGCTCGATCACCGTGCGATCCGGGTCGTCGATCAGGATCATGATATGAGGCAGCTCGAGTGAGGCGCCCTGGCGCACCTTGAGGCGCGGCGGGATACGTTCAACGACGGTTTTTTCCGTCGGGCGGATTAGGGACTGCGAACCGGCTTTGTATTCATACGCTTCCAGATCAAGCGCGAGCACCAAGCCGCGGCGGGGACAGCTGCCGCCGGAAAAACGTTCGGTCAGCATCATACCGGCAGGAAGCTCCTCCAGCGTTCCATCCGTCAAATATTGGCGCATGGTTTCGTGGATCTTTGCGGTGCGGGTCCCCACATTGCTGTCCTCAAGATAGACTTCGGGCAAAGTCAGGCGCAGTGTGGAGGGCGCGCTCCCGACGATCCGGTCGGTTTCGGCCCAGTAGTCGGGCTGCGAGGTGTATTGATCGCAGGCAATTACCGCCCATTTGGAAAGGTCTGTTCCTTTTTTGGGCATCATGATATGGGGCACATGCGTGCATCGGTTGGACATCGTTGTCTTTCCTCCTCGAATGGTGTAGGATGGGTTAAGTATAACAGATATTTCAAAGGAGAGCACTTAAATTTTAATTTTTTGTGACCTTTTTGGGATCGCCTCGCTGCGGGGTTGACGGATGCGACAAGATACCGTACAATTGTATTATGATTTTTGTTCAACAGGAACAATGGGAGGAAATGAAGATATGTTGAAAATCAAGGCAATCGGCGTGTCGGAGGGCTTGGCTCACGCCAAGGCGCTGCTGATTCGTGAGGAGGATCTTACTGTCGTTAAGGACAGCATTACGGACGTTGAAGCAGAACAGCAGCGCGTGCTGGATGCGGTGGGAAAAGCGAAGCAGCAGATTAGCCTGCTGCGCGAGGAAGCGGAACGTACGATCGGCCCGGAGGAGGCCGAGATTTTTGATGCGCATTTGATGATGCTGGATGATCCGGACTTTGTCGAAGGCATGACAGGCATGATTGCGGAGGAAAAAGTCTGTGCAGAGTATGCTTGCTTCTGCAATTGTGAAAATTTTCAGCAGATGTTCCGGGCGATGGACGATGAATACATGCAGGCACGCGCGGCGGATATTGGGGATATCTCCAAACGTGTGCTCAAGAACCTGAAAGGCATAGCCGATAACGCAATCGATGCGATCACCGAGCCTTGCATCCTGATCGCCAATGATCTGACGCCGTCTGATACCGCACGTATTGGCAGCAAGCCTGTCGTGGGCTTTATCACCCGGATCGGTGGACGCACAAGCCATTCTGCAATCATGGCGCGTTCTATGGGCATTCCGGCGATCGCAGGCGCGGGCGATAAGGTAGATGATATTGCGGACGGCGACGAACTGTTGCTGGACGGCAGCGCCGGTGAGATCGTGGTTTCTCCGGATGAAGCAACGCTTACGGAGTTTGCGCATAAGCTTGAGAAAGCGGAAAAGCTTCGCGCAGTGTTGGAAACTTACCGGGACAGGGAAGGCGCGACCAAGGACGGCCGCCGCGTAGTAATCGAAGGGAATATCGGTACGCCGGGCGACGCCAAACGCGTTGCCGAACTGGGCGGTGAGGGTGTTGGCCTGTTTCGCTCGGAGTTCCTGTTTATGGATCGGGACGATTTACCGAGTGAGGAAGAGCAGTTTGAAGCCTATAAAAAAGCGTGTCAGGAGATGGCAGGCAAGCCGGTCATTATCCGGACGCTTGATATTGGCGGCGATAAGGAAGTACCCGCTCTCGGTTTGGAAAAAGAGCAAAACCCATTTTTGGGATACCGCGCAATTCGCATTTGTCTGAACCGAACGGATTTATTCCTAACGCAGCTTCGCGCACTGCTTCGCGCAGCCAAGTTTGGTGATTTGCGCATTATGTTCCCGATGATATCTTCGGTGGACGAGGTGCGAGCGGCCAAGCAGGTTCTGCAGCAGGCGAAAGACTTGCTGACAGCGGAAGGTGCAGAATTCGATCTGAACGTTAAGATCGGTATTATGGTCGAGATTCCGGTGGCGGCTGTGTGCGCCGATGTGCTGGCTAAAGAGGTTGATTTCTTCTCGATCGGTACGAACGACTTGATCCAATATTCCTGCGCGGTTGACCGTATCAACGAAAAAATATCGTACCTGTACCGCCCGCTGCATCCTGGGGTATTGCGGCTGATTCGTATGACGGCCAAGGCTGCCAACGAAAACCACATTGAGGTAGGTGTGTGCGGTGAGATGGCAGGAACGCCGGGCATGGCGCCCGTCTTGTGCGGCCTCGGCGTGACCAACCTTTCCATGTCTGCCTCTGCGATGCTGGGTGCGAAAGCCGAACTGGCTGAGGTGACATTTGAAGAGTGCCGTATGCTTGCTGAGCGGCTGTTGGATGCGCCAAGCGCGGCGGAGGCGGAGCAAATGGTAGCTGATTGGCGCAAATAAAACAATAATAGAAAAGCCTGGTTATCCAGGCTTTTCAGATAGGGAAAATGCGCTGTTTCCAGTTCTTTGATTGGAAACAGCGCATTTTCTATTCATTTGAGAAGATTAGCCCTGACCAGCAAGTTTCTGCTCGTAGGCTTCGATCATCTTCTTGACCATCTGGCCGCCGACAGAACCGGCCTGGCGGGAAGTCAGATCGCCGTTGTAGCCCTGCTTCAGGTTTACGCCAACCTCAGCAGCAGCCTCCATCTTGAAACGATCCATTGCAGCGCGAGCTTCGGGCACCATACCCTGATTGGAACCATTGTTCGTGTTAGCCATGATTTTTTCTCTCCTTTTTGTTTTATTGGGTTTCGCTGATAGTATTGTGTGCGTAAAAATCAGCGATATAACAAGTAATTCGTGCGTTTTGTGGGAAAAGTTTCACAAATCTATGCTTTTATCTGTAAAAAATGTGAATATGCTTGAATTCATAGTGACTTTGTGGTATAACAAATTTCAGGAGAGGTGCTTATGAAAATATCTACAAAGGGACGATACGCACTCCGGCTGATGATCGACCTGGCAGAACACGATACCGGCGGCTATGTGCCGCTTCGTGATATATCCAAGCGGCAGGAGATTTCAGCAAAATATTTGGAGCAAATCGTTGTTCAACTTTCGCGCGCGGGATTTGTACGCTCAACCCGCGGCGCGCAAGGCGGATACCAGCTTGCAAAACCGCCCAGTGAATATACGGTTGGGGACATCCTGCGCATCACAGAGGGTTCACTGGCTCCGGTTGCCTGTTTGGAACATGAACCTCTGGAATGCGTGCGCGCTGGAGAATGTGTCACATTGGAATTTTGGCGCGGCCTATATAAAGTAGTCAACAGCTATGTGGATAAGACAACACTTGAGGATCTCATAAACAGGGGACGTGCGCCGGACTTTTCAATTTAAATAAAAAACGGACGATTTCAATCGTCCGTTTTTTATTATGCGCGATGCAGGATTTTTTTTGCGCCATATAAAAGTTCTTTACCATTAAGCAAAAAAACGATGATAAACAGCAGTAACTGCCATAGAACCCAAAACGGAGGTTCGTTCAGCATCAGCAGGGTCTGCGCCGCGATCAACAGGACAGTCAGCGCGAGCCGGGGCACTTTCCAATGCACGGGCATAAAGCGTCGGCTATCAAGCGCGCGGTAGAAAAATAACAGCAGATAGCTGATTAGCGTTGCCAGCGCGGCGCCGTTGCCGCCCATTTTAGGAATGAGCAGCGCATTGAGCGTAATATTGACTGCCGCAGATAATGCGGTGGAAATAAAAGACGATACCGTCTTCTTTTCAAGGAGATACACGCTTTTTTGAAAGCTGGAAAGGCAATTGAAACCCGCGCCAAGCGCGAGAAGCGGAATAAAGGTCCATCCAATATAATAACTTGGAACGGCCAGCACTTTCATGGCAAGCTTGGCGCACATTACGCCGCCTGATACGATGATAAATACGATAGAACCATACATATTGCCGATGTTGGAGAAAAAGCGAATTTGTTCCTTGCGGGAGTTATCGTTTACCATGGAAAGCTGCCAAGCATCAATAAAAATCGAAGCAACAAGCGCGATAAGCGTCGGTACTCGGTAAGCGACCGAATATATGCCGCTGACCGCCGTGTCTTTCATCTGCGCGAGAAACATCTGATCGGAAAAGCCAATTACAAATACTAGGATCGCGTCAGGCACGAGCGGAAGGGAATAGGCCAGCATCCCACGCCATAAATGGAAGTTGGGTTTGCGGATCTTAAAATACTTCCAGAGTCCGGCAATCAGAAACAGGCAGACAGTCGAAAGTGCGTCCGCGCAGATGATTGAAAAAACATAGCCAAAGATATTCCATTCAAATACCTTCAGATACAAGATGTTTAGCAAAATGGTCATGAACGTGCGGAAAATACCATCAATTGCATAGAGCCGCACAAAGCCAAGCGCACGAATAAATTGGCTGCATACATTTTGTGTGCAGGACACCAGTACATATAGGTAAATCAGCCATGCATAGGGCAACAGCGAGCCGGTTGCACCGGCTGAGGTATTATAATGAACCAGATTAAGCGCAGGATGAAAAGGAAGCGCGATCAGAAATCCGCAAAGAACGGTCAGAAGGCCAATCGAAAAAACGTTCTGTTTGCTTTGAGCCCGTTCCAAACCGTATCGGATGACGGCCTGCCCGATGGAGAGAGAAACCACTGGATATAGGATGCTGGTGGTCTTAATAATAAGATCGGCCACGCCCATCTCGTCCGGTGTGAGGATGCCCGTATAAAAACGGAGCATTAAAATAACTAAGATTTTGGAGCTGAATGTGCCGATGGCAAAGATAAAAGTGTTGCTTAGCAGACGCTTGTATTGATTCATTTCTGCTCCTTCTTAGGTGCCTTTTCGCAGGCGAAGCGTGTGAAAGCGGTCAATCAGGCGGTCAGTCAACCAAGCGGCGGTAATGCCGCAAAGGATGCCCAAAAGTAAACCTGCCAATACGTCGGTCGGATAATGGACGCAGGCATAGAGTCGGGAAAACGCAATCAGCGCAGCCGGGATATAGGCCGCAAATCCCGCAAGCCGCCAATGGAAGCATAGTGCTGTGGCGGCCGCGAATGCAGACAGCGTATGCGCCGACGGGAACGACCATTGATCGCCTGGATCCAGCAGCGCGGTAAGATCCGGGTGGGTAACGAACGGCCTTGGCCGCATCACCCAGTTTTTGATCAGTACGTTGCCGACTAGGAGACCAAGGACAAGCGCCGCCAACATGGCGATACCCGCACGGCGCGTCTTGTGGAAGAGCAGCAGAACCACAGCGAGCGCGATCCATAAGAGGCCGTAGTTGCCGAGATAGGAAAAAAACTTCCAAACAGTATCGGATACGCCGCCGCGCATCGTCTGGGAGATGTGAAGCAGCAAATCATAATCAAACGTGTGAATGATGTCGAGCACAACGTCCATGGGTTGTCAGCATCCTTTCGAGGTCAATTTTTGGCTTCCTGCAAATCATCGAACCGGTCTACCATCAGTGCGATCGCCTGATCACCGGTGACGTTTGTCGCAGTGCCGAAGCTGTCCTGCGAGAAATGCAGCGCAATGATGAGCTGCTGCATCGGATTGGTGAATCCAAGCATGCTGGAGATCAGGCCAAGCGCCGCCATAACGCCGCCGCCGGGGACACCGGGTGCTGCGACCATGGTCACGCCGAGCATCATGATATACGGCGCAAACATAGCAAGCGTCGGTGTGAGGCCGTTCGCAAGCATGATGCCCATTGCGCCGAGAACAAGGCAGATCGTATCGCCATTCAGATTGATAGTCGCGCAGAGCGGGATACAAAAATCCGCGACATCCTCTTTAACCTTATTGTTATACGCGCAGCCGAGCGCAACTGGGATGGTAGAGGCGGAAGATTGCGTTCCCAACGCGGTAAAATAGGCAGGAGCGATATTTTTCATGCTTTTAAAGTGGTTTTTCCGGCAGACAATGCTGGCCAGTCCAAACTGCGATACGATATAAACGAATTGCAGGATCAGGATTACCACATAAAGAGAAGCAAACATTTTAACAGTGGCAAACAGACGGCCTTCCGCAGCAATATTGCAGAACAGGCCTGCGATGTGCACGGGGATCAAAGGAATAATAATGCGCGACAGGACAGCGGTGACGATCTTTTGCAGATCGCGGCACACGCCCAGAAGCGACTGCCCTTTGATGTTGGCCATGCCTATGCCAAGAGTGAATGCCAGTACCAGCGCAGTCATAACGCCGAAAACCGGAGCCATCTCAATGGTAAAAAACGGTTCGAACGCGTTGGACTCGAGCACGTTGCCTATAATCGGCTGGATCAGATGCGGGAGCGCGGCTTTTCCAATAAAAAATGTCAAGAATCCGGAAACAACCGTGGTTCCATAGGCCAGCAGCAATGTGATACCGAAAAGCCGGTTGGCCTTTTTCCCAAGTTCCGCCAAGCCGACAGTGATGAACGACACAATAATAAGCGGGATCATGAAAGACAGGAAGCTGGAAAACAGGGAGGTAAAGGTTGCAAAAAGGCGGACGACCGCGACAAAGCCCGCCGAATCCCCAATGCCGAACCAGCCGCCGCACAGGCCGATCAGCGTGCCGGCCACGATGCCGGTGATCAATCTTGCCAACAATCCGAAATGTTTCACGTATTCTTTCTCTCCTTATTATACAATCTTTATTATGATAGCAGAAAAACCGTCTTTTTTCAAGGCGCGCGTCAAAACCGTGCAAAAACAGAAAAAGGGACTTGACAACCGGCGCGACGGAGGATAATATATAGTACATAAATTGAAAAATGTGATGAACGGGTAAAGTAGTCGCTGGATGTCCGCAGAGAGCTGCCGGTTGGTGTAAGGCAGCGGCTGAAAACGGTGAACCTCGCCCGGGAGCTGTCCGCTGAAAGGCTCGGCCCGCTAGGTCGGAACGGATGCCCACCGTTATAGGGGAGGCGTATTGTTAGATACGCGCTGAGTGGCCGCATGTTTGCGGCAACAAGAGTGGTACCGCGGAGCTTTCGCTTCGTCTCTTACTTTCGGAGTAAGGGACGGAGCTTTTTTTGTCCCTGTCTCCTTCAAACACATTCACCATGAGAAAGTGAGGACAAAACCATGGAAAGAACCATCAAAATTTTTGACACCACACTGCGCGACGGTGAGCAGTCGCCCGGATGCAGCATGAACCTGAATGAAAAAATTGAGGTCGCAAAGGTGCTGGAAGCGCTGAAAGTCGATATTATCGAGGCGGGCTTCGCCATTGCATCGCCCGGCGACGCTGCTGCCATCGCCGCGATCGCTGACACCGTTCATGATTCGACTATCTGCTCGCTGGCTCGGTGCGTGGAAAAGGATATCGATGCAGCATGGAATGCAATTAAAATGGCCAATTCCGCCCGGATTCATGTATTTCTTGCCACCTCGCCGCTGCATATGGAATATAAGCTAAAAATGAAACCGGAAGAGGTGCTCGAGTCGATCGCGTACAATGTTGCCTATGCAAAAAAGTATTGCGGTGATATTGAATTTTCAGCAGAGGATTCGACCCGCTCCGATTTGGACTTCCTCTGCCGCGCATTTGAGGTCGCCATCAAGGCGGGAGCGACGACGCTGAACATTCCCGATACGGTCGGCTATATGGTTCCTGAGGAATACGCGGCGCGCGTCAAATACCTTCGCGAACACACTGCGGGTATTGAAAATGTCACGCTGTCCTGCCATATGCACAACGACCTCGGCATGGCGGTTGCCAACTCGCTCGCAGGCGTCGCGGCTGGCATCGACCAGATCGAATGCACGCTCAATGGCATTGGGGAGCGCGCGGGCAACGCATCGATGGAGGAATGCGTTATGGCGCTCAAAACGCGCAAGGATCAGTTTGGTATCGGATGCAATATCGACACGACGCAGATCTACCGTGCAAGCCGCATGATCCAGACCATCACCGGCGTTCCGGTCGCGCCGACCAAGCCGATCGTCGGCGCAAATGCGTTTGCGCACGAATCGGGTATCCATCAGCACGGCGTGATGGCCAACAAGGAGACCTATGAGATCATGACGCCAGAATCAGTCGGCATTCCGAAGAACGCGATCGTTCTGGGCAAGCATTCCGGCCGTCACGCATTTGAAGACCGCCTGCGCGAATTGGGCTATACGCTCGATAAGGCCAAGCTGGACACGGTCTTTGATAAGTTCAAGGCACTGGCCGACAAGAAAAAGGTCATCAAGGACCGCGACCTGGAAGCGTTGGTCGGCGCTGTTCCGGTTTCCGGTGAGGAGCGCTATTCGCTCGACCGGTTTGTCATCAATTCGGGCAATTCGATCACTTCGACCGCCGTTATCAGCATGAAAAAAGGTGACGAAGTGTTTGAGCGCGTCGCCGCTTCAGACGGCCCGATCAACGCCGCTTACCGTGCGATCAACAAGATCGTTGGTAAGGACGTCGTACTTGAGGATTACTCACTGAAATCCATGACGGACGGCGAGGACGCGCAGGCCGAAGCCATCGCGAAGATCTCGGTAGACGGCGGTGACACCGTCACCGGCCGCGGTGTATCGACCGACGTGATCGAGGCGTCTATTAAGGCTTATATCAATGGTATCAATAAATATTTTATCGATTGACAGGGGGATATGCCAACCATGGGCATGACAATGACGCAGAAGATCCTCGCCAAACATGCGGGGCTGGATCGCGTGGCTGCCGGACAGCTGATCGAGGCCAATGTCGATTTGACACTGGCAAACGATATTACCGGCCCGGTCGCAATCCGGGAAATGGAAAAGGCGGGTTTTGATCGGGTATTCGACAACACGAAGATTGCGCTCGTGATGGATCATTTCGCGCCGAACAAGGACATCAAATCGGCGGAACAGTGCTTGGAATGCCGCGAATTCTCGAAGAAATACGACATTGTGAACTTTTTTGACGTGGGCGAAATGGGCATTGAGCATGCGCTTCTGCCAGAAAAGGGGCTGACAGCGCCCGGCGAACTAATCATTGGCGCGGACAGCCACACTTGTACCTACGGCGCGCTCGGCGCGTTTTCGACCGGCGTCGGCTCGACTGACCTTGCGGCCGGCATGGCGACCGGCAAGGCGTGGTTCAAGGTGCCTACTGCTATCAAGTTTGAACTGAAAGGCAAACTCCGGCCCTATGTTTCGGGCAAAGATGTGATTTTACATATCATTGGAAAGATCGGCGTGGACGGCGCGCTGTATCAGTCGATGGAGTTTGCGGGCGAGGGCGTTTCCTCCTTGTCGATGGATGACCGCTTCACGATCTGCAACATGGCGATCGAAGCAGGCGCCAAAAACGGCATTTTCCCGGTGGACGAAAAGACGATGGCCTATATTAAAGGTCGCGTCGGACGTCCTGTGACGGTGTTTGAAGCCGATGCGGACGCGGCGTATGAACGCACGGTCGAGATCGACCTTTCCGCTTTGCAGCCGACGGTTGCGTGTCCGCATCTGCCGGAAAACACCAAAACGGTCGGCGAGCTCGGCAAAATCGAGATCCAGCAGTCGGTCATCGGCTCCTGCACCAACGGCCGCATCGACGACATGCGCACGGCAGCTGAAATTTTGAAAGGCCGCCGCGTAAACCCGAATGTGCGCACCATCATCATTCCTGCGACGCAGGAGGTCTATCTCCAGTGCATTGAGGAGGGGCTGGCAAAGATCTTTATCCAGGCGGGAGCCATCGTCTCGACGCCGACCTGCGGCCCGTGCCTCGGCGGGCATATGGGCATTCTGGCGCACGGCGAGCGTTCGGTCTCGACGACCAATCGCAACTTCGTCGGCCGCATGGGACATATTACCTCGGAAATTTATTTGGCCAGCCCGGCGGTGGCGGCTGCGTCGGCAGTGGCAGGCTACATTTGCGCGCCCGGCGAGCTAAAGTAAGGAGAGGGACTGAACGATATGAATGCAAAAGGTAAAGCTTTTAAATATGGAGATAATGTCGATACCGACGTTATCATTCCCGCACGCTATCTGAATATTGCCGATGTAAAGGAACTTTCCACCCACGCGATGGAAGATATCGATACCGGGTTTGTCAAAAAGGTACAGCAGGGCGATGTCGTCGTCGCGACGCGAAACTTTGGCTGCGGCTCTTCTCGTGAGCACGCGCCGCTGGTGCTCAAGGAAAACGGTGTAAGCTGCGTGATCGCGAGCTCGTTTGCCCGCATTTTCTACCGCAATGCGATCAATATCGGCCTGCCGATTTTGGAATGTGAAGCCGCGGCAAACGGTATCGAAGCTGGAGATACGGTGTCGATCGATTTTGATACGGGCGCCATTGTAAACGAGACCAAAAACGAGACCTATCAGGCGGCCGCTTTCCCTCCTTTTATCCAAAGCATCATCAAGGCGGGTGGGCTTCTGAAATCGCTGAAAGAAAGAGGGGAGTAAGCGATGCAGTATCAAATTGCAGTTGTCAAAGGCGATGGCATCGGCCCTGAAATTGTAGATGAAGCGATGAAAACGCTGGAGGTGGTTGGGGAAAAGTTTGGGCACCAGTTCCACTTTGCCGAGGTGCTCGCGGGCGGTTGCTCGATCGATGCGCACGGGATTCCGCTGACAGAACAGGCGGTCGAAACCTGCAAAGCGGCAGATTCGGTGCTGCTTGGCGCGGTCGGCGGCCCTAAGTGGGACGACGTACCCTCGGAAAAGCGTCCGGAAAAGGCGCTTTTGGGGTTGCGAAGCGCGCTCGGCCTGTTCGTCAACCTGCGTCCGGCGCAGATGCACAAGGCGCTTAGCGCCGCATGCCCGATCAAGCCGGAGATCATTGGCGGTGGGTTCGACATCCTCGTTTGCCGAGAGCTAACCGGGGACGTGTATTTCGGCAGGCATTATCGCCGCGAAAGTGAAAACGGCTGGGGTACCGTTGGCGCAGACGATATGAACTATTCGGTTTATGAGGTGGAGCGTATCGGCCGGCGTGCATTTGAAATGGCGATGAAGCGGAATAAAAAGGTCTGCTCGGTAGATAAGGCAAACGTGCTGGAAACCAGCCGCGTCTGGCGCGAGACCATGCACCGTATCAAGGGCGATTATCCGGAAGTTGAATATTCTGATATGTACGTGGATAACTGCGCGATGCAGCTTGTGCGTAATCCGGGACAGTTTGACGTAATCGTTACCGGCAATCTCTTTGGCGATATTCTGTCCGATGAAGCCTCAATGATTACCGGTTCGATCGGGATGCTGCCGTCGGCGTCGATGAACGAAAGCGGGAAGGGCATGTATGAACCTATCCACGGTTCTGCCCCCGATATCGCGGGCAGGGGCATTGCCAATCCGATCGCGACGATCCTTTCGTGCGCGATGATGCTGCGATATTCGTTCGGCCTGCAAAGCGAGGCCGAAGCGATTGAAAACGCGGTCGAGTCAGTGCTGGACATTGGATACCGCACGGCGGATATTGCTGCAGAGGGCGAAGCCGCGATCTCCACCTCGGAGATGGGGCAGCGTATTCGGGACGCGCTGTAAATTGCGAAACTATTTTAATGCTTTGGGGGACTGCAAGTATTGCAGTCCCTTTTTGCGTCTTTTCCTTCCGTTTGCGCATAGATTGAAACGGGAGGTGTGGAGACTTGGCGGAAATAACGCAATATATTAAGCCTGACTATACTATCTTGGTCGCTGTGTTGTACTGCCTGGGATGTGGGCTAAAGGCGCTAAAAAAGTTCCCGAATCAGTGGATCCCGCTGACGCTGACCATCTGCGGTATGGGGCTTGCATGCCTGTCGGCGTTGGCGCGCATTTCACAGTATGCAAACCTGGCCGCTGCCTTGTACGACGGCGTGGTACAAGGCGTACTATGCACCGGTATGTCGGTTTATTTGAACGAATTTGTTAAGCATTGCGGACCGGGAGGCTGCGGTCGGAGAAAATAGTTTTTCTTGTGATTTGGGGGCATTTGGTATATAATAAAAAGAGTTTTGGATTTAAGAAAACAGGGAGTTGCCGGAATGAGAACCGCTTCAATTTTAGATGTCCATTTTCACGCAGTCACGTTGCCGGAGGCAGTCGATACCGCGATGGCGCGAATTCGGGCGCATCAACAGGGATATGTGGTGACGCCTAACCCGGAAATCGTGGAGCTCTGCCGCAAGGACGACGAGTTGCGCGGCATCGTCAATCATGCCGCGCTCGTACTGCCTGATGGCATTGGAATCTATTACGGTGCAAAAATTTTAGGAGAGCCGCTCGAGGGGCGAGTGCCTGGGATTGAATTTGGTGAAGCTTTGATAGCGGCAATGGCAAAAGAAAACATGCGTTTATATTTGCTGGGCGCCAAACCAGGATTTGCCGAAAAGGCGGGTAAAAATCTCTGTAATAAATACCCGGGACTGGTACTTGCAGGTTGCCATGACGGCTATTTTTCTGACGCACAGGAGGTTGTCGACGCGATTAACAGCGTCGGCGGCGCAGATGTGGTATTTGTCTGCTTGGGCGCGCCCAAGCAGGAAAAGTTTATTGCTGCACACATGGAAGAGATCCATGGGACGCTGTTTTGCGGCCTTGGCGGTTCGTTGGACGTTTTCGCCGGAGAGGCCAAGCGTGCGCCCAAAATATTTATCAAGCTGGGGCTGGAATGGTTTTACCGCCTGCTTTGCCAGCCAAGCCGTATCGGCCGCATGATGAAGCTTCCCAAGTTTTTGTTTCTGGTCATCGGTCAGCGGATGTCCCGCGGAAAGGGGAAAAAGAAATTATGAAAGTGAAATTGCTCGCGCATACGCCCGAGCCGGAAAAGCTGATCGCGGCTGCGGCGAAAAACTGCTACTCCGCTTCTGACGTGGACAGCGTGCTGGAAGGCTTAACACCCGAAAAAACGCAGAGCTTCCTTGGCATGCTGACCGAGATCGGCCATGAAAGCCCGATCGAGCACGTATCGTTCACCTTTGCGGCCGAGGGCGTTTCTCGCTCGCTGCTCGCGCAGATCACGCGTCACCGGATGGCGTCGTATTCCGTGCAATCGCAGCGATATGTGCGCGAGAAGGGCTTTGAATATGTAATTCCGCCTGAGATTGATAAAATCCCTGCTGCGCGGGAACAATTTATTAAAGCTATGGAAGATGATCAGCGTACCTATGAAGCGCTGACACAAGCTCTGATGGAGGGCTATCTGGAAGACCTGCTTAGGCAGGGCGTTTCGGAAAAGCAGGCGAGGAGTCAGGCGGAAAAGCATGCGATTGAGGATGCGCGCTATGTGCTGCCGAACGCCTGCACGACGCGGATTATCATGACGGCAAACGCCCGTTCGCTCAAAAACTTCTTCAGGCTCCGCTGCTGCAACCGCGCACAGTGGGAGATCCGCGCTCTGGCGGAACAAATGTATCGGCTGGTCTACGCGGTCGCGCCTACGCTGTTTGCAAACTGCGGTCCTTCTTGTGTGGATGGTGTTTGCGGCGAAGGCAAAATGTCGTGTGGGCAAGCAAAAGAGGTCCGCACACACTATAAGCGGTTGCGGGAACAGGCACTTCAATAAAGAAAAGAGATTTTCATGCAACTACCATTTCGTCAAATCACCATGGAGGACAAGCAGGCGGTAGAAGCTTGTGCGTCCCATTATAATTATCATTTATGCGAACATTGCTTCACTGATATGTTCATGTGGCGTGGGCATTATGGCACGGAGATATGTTTCCTGAATGGATTCCTCTTGGTCAAGATGCATTCTATGGAGGATAAAACGCCGCGCTATCTGGCGCCGATTGGCGAGGGCGACCTTGGCGCCGCGCTGGACGCGTTGGAGTCGGACGCGCGGGAACGCGGCGTTCCATTTGTCATGGTTTCGGTGGCGGAAGAAATGATTGGACGTATCCAAGCCGTACGTCCCGGACGGTATGATTTTGTCCATCCGAACGAGGATGGGGACGATTATATCTATCTGGCTGAAAAGCTGCGCACGCTTTCCGGTAAAAAGCTGCAGTCCAAGCGCAATCTGGTCAATCGCTTCCGCGCGGCGTATGACGGACGCTGGAGCTATGAGGATATCTCCCCGGAATCGACGCGCGAAGCCTATGCATACCATTTGCGCTGGTGTCAACAGAACGGCTGTCTGCACAACGCAGCATTTGAAGGGGAAACCTGCGCGATTGTACTGGCGCTGGAAAACTTTGCGGCGCTCGGCCTACGCGGCGGCATGCTACGGCTCGACGGCAAGGTGGTCGCGTTCACGCTGGGCTGTCCCGCAACGCCCGATATGTATGTGGTGCAAATTGAAAAAGCCGATCATACGATCGCGGGCGCGTATCAAATGATTAACCAACAGTTTGTTTTACGGAACTGTGACGGGGTAGAATACGTCAATCGGGAAGAAGACCTTGGACTGGAAGGCCTGAGAAAGGCCAAGCTCTCCTACTATCCGGCAATGCGTGGCATCAAATACGCTGCTGTGCCGAAGGGGATGAAACTGTGATTAGGTTTGCAATGCCCTACGAGCGCGCAGCGGTGCGGCGGCTATGGGAGGCCTGCTTTGCGGACGAAGGCGGCTTTAACGATTACTTTTTTGACGCATGGTTTCAGCCTGAACGCACACTGGTGTTTGAGGAGGGCGGCGCGCTATATGCTATGCTACAAATGCTGCCATACCGGATGCACTGTGGCCGCCAATCGCGCAGCGTCACCTATATCTATGGTGCGTGCACCGCGCCGGAACACCGGCGCAAAGGATTGATGGCGCAGCTGCTTGAGCACTCTTTCGCGCTTGATCAGGAAGCCGGCAGCGTGGCGTCGATCCTTATCCCGCAGGAGGATTGGCTGTTTGGCTTTTACCAATCGTTTGGTTACCAGACCGTTTTTTTCGTGGACAGGCACGAGGCAAAACGCTGTTCCGAAGGCGTTACGCCGCGGCATCTAAGCTGTGCGGACATCCCGCAAATGGACAGGCTGTTCCGCAAAACGGCAGGCGACACATTTGTTGAGCGAGAAGAAGATTATTGGCGCAGGCAGATAGCGCTGTTTGATACACTGGGCAAGGGCGTATATGGCTGGTACGAGGGGGGCGCGCTTGCTGCCTATGCGTTTTGCTGGGAAAACGAAGCGCAGGAAACCGTCGGCTTAACTGAGCCTTATGCACAGGGACTGATGCGGACGCTGGGGATTGAAGCGCTATCTTGGTCATCGCCCGGTGGAACGGTGCCGCTCGGCTGTGCCAAATGGCATGACGAGAAATATGCGGTTTCTGCCGCATATATGAATCTGATGCTCAACTGAAAGGTGTGAAATAGATGGTATGTGTATTGTTGGCTGAGGGCTTTGAAGAAGTGGAGGCGCTGACGCCAGCCGATCTGCTGCGCCGCGCGGGCGTGGAAGTCCAGCTGGTTGGCGTGACCGGTAATCCGGTGCGCGGCGCGCATGGCATTGCGATCTGTACGGATTGTACGATTGATGAAGCCAATGTTGCGAATGCGGATATGATCGTACTGCCGGGCGGGATGCCTGGAACCAAACACCTATACGCCGACGCACGCGTGACCGCTGCGGTCCAAGCGCAGTACGAGCGCGGAAAATATGTCGCGGCGATTTGCGCCGCGCCGTCTGTTGTGCTCGGCGGAATGGGACTTTTGCACGCCAAAAAAGCTACCTGCTATCCTGGAATGGAGCAGGGAATGACCGGGGCGATACCGGTCGCGCAAAACTGCGTTGTTGACGGTAATATCATCACAGGCCGCGGTGTGGGCGGTGCACTGGATTTTTCATGTGCACTGGTTGCAGCGCTTTGCGGAGAGGATAAGGCACGCGAGGTGGCCGAGGCGGTCGTACACCATGTTGGAAAATAAAGAATTTCTTCGGCAAAAATTTCGCCGGGAGCGGCGGCAAACATCGTGCGCAGAAAAACGGGAGATTGATGAAGCCGTTGTTCAGCGGGTCTTAAACAGCCCGGAATATCAGCGGTCAAACACGGTTTTTCTCTATGTTGCAACGGCGGAAGAGATTGACACGCGCGCGATTTTACAGCACGCACTGCAAAATGGGAAGTGCGTATGCGTACCTCGGTGCGGCGCACATCAACAGATGACTGCGCACCGCATTAATTCGCTTGATGAATTGCGGGAAACCGGCTCTTTTGGTATTTTAGAGCCTGCAAAAGAAACGCCGCTCGTGCGGCCTGACGAGATCGATTTTATCGTCACGCCTGCGCTGGCTTGCGATCAAACCGGTGTCAGGCTCGGCTATGGCGGCGGCTATTACGATCGTTATCTTGCACAGACCACGGCTCATGCCGCTGTGCTGTGTGCGGAAAAAAGGCTGATCGATGCGTTGCCTTGTGATAATTACGATCAGCGGTGTGACCTCATTTTTACCGAAAGGCGGGTATTGCGCATTTATGAGAAATAAGACCGCGCTGTTTTCCGGCCTCTCGCTGTTCTTCTGTTTTTGCCTACTGACGGGAACAGGTGTGATGGTCACTCGCTTTGGCGGGGGCACGCCTGCGCTGGCGGCAGCGGAAGCGGCTTCGTTTCTTCTGCCGGCGTTTCTGCTTGCGCGTGCACTTCGCGGAAACCGGACCCCGTTTACCTTGCGGCTCAAGCCGAAAAAACTACCTAAGGGCGCGCTGGGGCTTACAATACGCATGGGGATTACGGTCGCTGTGCTGTCATTGTTTTTAAACCTGCTCATTTATCAAATTGCCGGTATGACCGGCGCCGATCTTTCTACGACGGCATTGGACGCGCCACAGACCGGGCTGACAGCGCTCGGACGGATTTTGGTGATTGTTGCGCTGTCGGCAGTCGTCGAAGAGGTGTTTTTGCGCGGCGCGCTGTTTGCAGCAAATGAGCAGATGGCAGGAACGGGGGCGTGCCTGCTGGCAAGCGGTCTTGCGTTCGCTATGCTACATGGAAGCCTGATGAATTTTGCAGGCCCTATGATCGCTGGTGCAGCCTATGCTTATTTGACCTACTGCTTCGGCAGTATCTGGCCAGCCGTGCTTGCACACGCGGTCAATAATATTTATTACTTATTCGTCGTTTGGATTACCGAAACTTATGCTGCATTCGGTATCTGGAACTATTTCGCGGCCATAAACGCGCTGGTTCTGTTGCTCTTCTTGTATCTGACATTGCGCTCGGCCGAAATCCTGCTGGTCAAGGGATCGATACCGCGTTTCGAAAAGGGCGGCGGATGGCGTGACTTGTTTTGTCTGGTGCGCAATCCGGGTGTCATTGCCTTTGTGCTGGCATTTACAGCAAGAGCCGTATTGCATTGGATTTAACGAGATCAATAAGAGGTGAGACTATGGAAAACAATGTAAATCAACAACCACAGCAGACGCCGCATCGCCGTAGAAGCCGCCGCCGGAAAAACGGCGGATGTGCGGGCACGGTGGTTTATGTAATTGCAGTGCTCGGTATTTCGATCGTTCTGTCACTGGTCGCTATTTTTCTGGCGAACGATGTGTTCGCCTTTGTCGCGGACGACGCGCCGGTCGAGATCGTCGTGCCTGAAAACACCGATATCGCATCGCTGTCCAAACAGCTTGACGATGCGGGCGTGCTGCACTATGGTTCGGTATTTAAACTGTATATTAGCTTGTCTGGCAAGAACGACAGCGTGCTGGCCGGCACCTATAAACTGAACCCCAATATGGACTATGCGCAGATCGCGCGGGCATTAGTCAATTCCGAAACGACGGAAACGGTCAAGGTGACCATTCCAGAGGGCTATACGGTCGCCCAGATCAAGGAACTGCTGCTAAATGAGCACGTATGTACGGAAAAAGCGGCAGACGAAGCACTGAACGAATATTCTTTCAAACATGAGTACTTGAAAGATGAACTTCCCGCGAAAGAGGGCTGGCTTGAGGGCTATTTGTTCCCGGACACCTACGAGGTGTACGCCAATAACAATGCGGTCGATGCAATCAATAAAATGCTCAATAACTTTGATGAAAAGTATGATGATGAGATCAAATCGGGCGCCGAGCAACTCGGCCGTTCCATGCATGAGATTGTGACAATCGCATCGCTCATCGAGCGTGAGGCGCAGCATGATGATGAATATGCAAAAATTGCGGGCGTTATTTACAACCGTCTGAGCAATGCGGGACAGTTCCCGTTTTTGCAGGTAGACGCATCTGTTCTGTATGGGCTTGGTCGGACGAGCGGCGAATTGTCGCAGGCAGACCTGGATAAGGACACGCCGTACAATCTATATACCCAGCAGGGTCTGCCGCCCGGACCGATTTGCAACCCAGGCTATAAGTCGCTTTACGCGGCATCCCATCCAGAGGAGCATAATTATTTCTATTACGTCGCAATGCCGGATGGCTCGCACCTCTTTGCAAACTCGAACGACGAGCATGAGATGAACAAAGTGACGGCGGCAAATGCCTTTGCATCTGCAAAGGCGGCGGGTGACAATGGCGATGGGGAATAACCGTCCTGAACTGCTTGCGCCCGCGGGAGATTTGGAAAAACTTCGTTTTGCAGCAGCATACGGTGCGGACGCGGTTTATCTGGCGGGAGAGCAGTTTGGTATGCGTGCCGCGGCATCGAACTTCAGCGAAGCCGAGCTGCGTGAGGGAATCGCTTATGCGCACATGCGGAACGTTCGGTGCTATGTGACGGTCAACGTCATGCCGTCTAACCGGGAGCTGGCCGCGCTGCCGGGATATCTGGAACTGCTTCAGGACGTAGGGGCAGATGCGCTGATCGTCGCTGACGTCGGTGTGCTCCGTCTGGCGCGGAAGTTTGCGCCGCGCGTACCGCTGCATATCAGCACACAGACAAGTATCCTCAATTACGAAGCCGCAAACTTTTGGGCTGATCTGGGTGCGGAGCGCATTGTGCTGGCACGCGAGCTGAGTCTGGAGGAGATTGCGGAGATTCGCGCCAAAACGCCCTCCGCGCTGGAGATCGAAGCATTCGTGCATGGCGCCATGTGCATTTCCTACTCGGGTCGCTGCCTGATCTCCCAGTATTTGACTGGGCGCGACGCCAACCGAGGCGCGTGTGCGCAGCCCTGCCGCTGGAAATACACGCTGATGGAAGAAAAACGTCCGGGGGAGCATTTCCCGGTGCTGGAGGACGATGGCGGGACTTATCTGTATAACTCAAAGGATTTGTGCATGATCGAGCATATTCCGGAGCTTGTACGCGCGGGTATCACATCATTCAAAATCGAGGGGCGAAATAAAACGGCGTATTATGCGGCTGGGATTACCGGAGCCTATCGCCGCGCAATCGACGCGTATTTATCGGAGCCTGACGGGTTTGTGCTGCCCGCCGATATCCGGGAGGAAATCGGAAAGGTCAGCCATCGGAACTACTATACCGGTTTTTACTTTGGTACAGAGGAAATCGGCCAGCATTATGAAGACAGCCAGTATATCCGGGATTGGGAGGTCGTTGGCATGCCAGTCGGTACGAGAGACGACGGTGCCGCGATGTTTTCGTTAAAAAACCGCTTTTATCAGGGGGAGGAACTCGAGCTGATGCAGCCGGGGTGTGCGCCTTATGTATTTGCCGCGGAACATGCGGTCAATGAGGAAGGCGAAGAACTGGGACTTTTTAACCGCCCGGAGATGCGATTTGCTCTGCAATTTCCATTTGAAGTGCATCCTTATGGTATTTTGCGCAAAAGAAAAGAGCGGAAGTGACCGCTCTATGGGAAAAGCGGCGAGAAAAATCTCGCCGCTTTTTTTAGTGCTCTGCCCAGTCCAAGCTTCGGCCGACTGCTTTCTCCCAACCGCGCCGAAGCGCCGCGCGGGTGTGCTCGTCCATTTGCGGCTGATAAAGTGTGTCGCACCGCCATAGCCGGGTCAGCTCGTCCCGTCCGCTCCAGACGCCGGCCGCCAGTCCGGCCAGATAGCACGCGCCGAGCGCGGTGGTCTCGCGGATGACCGGACGGCGTAGCGTGCAGCCCGACAAATCGGCTTGAAACTGCATTAAAAAGCTGTCACGGCTCGCGCCTCCGTCTGCGAATAGCTGGGTTAGCTTTTTGCCTGTGTCGCGCGCCATTGCATCCAGTAGATCGTTGACCTGATAGGCGATCGACTCCTGCGCGGCGCGGGTGATATGCTCGCGTTTAGTGCCGCGCGTCAGGCCGATCAAACAGCCGCGGGCATACATATCCCAGTGCGGAGCGCCCAGACCGGTGAATGCCGGCACCAGATACACGCCGCCCGTGTCCGGCACTTTTTGGGCATAATATTCGGCATCCCGGCTTTCTGAGAAAAACCGCAGCTCATCACGCAGCCATTGGATAACAGCGCCGCCGACAAATACACTGCCCTCGAGCGCATATTGCGTCTCTCCGTCAAGCTGAATGGCAATGGTTGTCAGCAGACCGTTTTGACTCTGATATGGGATCGTTCCGGTATTCATCAACAGGAAGCAGCCGGTGCCATAGGTGTTTTTCGCATCGCCAGCTGAAAAGCAGGTCTGCCCGAACAGGGCGGCCTGCTGGTCGCCCGCGATGCCTGCGATAGGGATGCGTCCGCCCGGCAGGTCGACATAACCGTAGATTTCACTCGAAGAACGTACTTCGGGTAGCATTGCGCGGGGAATGTCGAGCGCGGAGAGCAGTGTGTCATCCCAGTCCAGCTTGTGGATATCAAAAAGCATGGTGCGCGCGGCGTTGGTCGCATCGGTTACATGCGTCTTGCCACCTGTCAGCTTCCAGACTAGCCAGCAATCGACTGTGCCAAATAGAATATCGCCGCGCGCGGCTTTTTCGCGCGCACCCTCCGTGTGATCAAGAATCCACTTGATTTTAGTGGCAGAGAAGTAGGCATCCGGAACAAGACCAGTCGTTTTGCGGATGTGCGAATCCAACCCGTCCGCTACCAGCTGATCGACAAGCTCGGCTGAACGACGGCACTGCCAGACAATCGCGTTATAAATCGGCCGCCCGGTTTGGCGGTCCCAAAGGATCGTGGTCTCACGCTGGTTGGTGATGCCGATGCCCGCGACCTCGCCGGGCGATATCCCGCTGACCGCCAGCACCTCAAGCATGGCGGCGTATTGGGTCGACCAAATCTCCATCGGATCCTGCTCGACCCAGCCCTCATGCGGATAATGCTGCTGCAATTCGTGCTGGCGGATCGCAAGGATATTCTGTTCTCTGTCAAACAGGATGGCGCGCGAACTGGTGGTGCCTTGGTCGAGCGCAAGCAAATAGGTTCCCATAGCCTGTCCCTCTCTTTCTGTATTAAACCTATCATAGCCTGCGTGGCAAGCCCTTGTCAACGGTGCATAAAACCCGAGTTTTTAATTGCATAAAGCGGGGAAATGTGGTATGATAACAAATAAGTATGGGGCAGTATGCTAGATACTTGAGAGTTTGCAACTTTTTGATGAGGGAAGTAGTATATATGAGCGATAAACAGAAGAAAACCATCTTTTCCGGCGTACAGCCATCGGGTAAATTAACGCTCGGAAACTATCTCGGTGCAATCCGTAATTTCCCGATCCTGCAGGAGGAATACAACTGTGTTTACTGCGTGGTCGATATGCATGCAATCACAGTCAGGCAGGACCCGCCTTCGCTGCGCCGTTCGACGCTTGAGGTGCTCGCGCAGTATATTGCCTGTGGGCTGGACCCTGAAAAAAGTATTCTGTTCATCCAGAGCCATGTCCCGGCGCATGCGGAGCTGGCTTGGGTTCTGAACTGTTATACGATGTTTGGAGAGGCCTCCCGAATGACGCAGTTTAAAGACAAATCCGCTAAGCATACGGATAATGTTAATGTAGGCCTGTTTTCTTACCCGGTGCTGATGGCGGCCGATATCCTGCTGTATCAGACCGATTTGGTGCCGGTCGGCGTCGACCAAAGCCAGCATATTGAATTGACGCGTGATATTGCAAACCGTTTTAACGGCGTGTATTCTGATACGTTCACCATCCCGGAGGGATACTATCCCAAAGCGGGCGAGGGTGCAAAAGTGATGAGTCTGTCCGACCCGGAACGAAAGATGAGCAAATCAGATGAAAATGAAAACGGCTATATCCTACTGATGGATCAACCCGAAGTCATTATGCGTAAGTTTAAGCGTGCGGTCACGGATTCTGAGGCTCGTATCGTGATGGATCCGGTGGGCAAGCCGGGTGTTTCCAATCTTCTGCAAATTTATGCGCTTGCGACAGGCAAGACGGTTGCCGAGGCGGAAAACGAATTTGCGGGCAAGGGATACGGCGAGTTTAAACCCGCGGTCGGCGAGGCTGTGGTCGAATTGCTGCGCCCGATTCGTGAGACAACTGAGGATCTGCTGAAAAACAAGGACTACCTGGAAAAGGTTTATACAGAGGGCGCGCAGAAAGCGAACTATCTGGCGCGCAAAACGCTCGACAAGGTTTATCGGAAAGTTGGCTTCGTCGCGCGCTGACCAGCGTCCGGAGAGGAAGTACAAATGCCAGAATATATTGTGATCGGGGTCATTGTCGGCGCGTTTCTTGTTGCCGGCGTGCTCTCCTATCTGTTCACGCCCTACGTGAAAAAGTTTGCGCAGAAAGTCGGCGCGATTGATGTGCCGAAAGACAACCGACGCATGCACAAGGAGCCGATCCCGCGGCTTGGCGGCCTAGGCATCTTTATGGCGTTCCTATGCTCAGTGCTGATTTTCGGGCGGCTCGACATGCAGATGCTTTGCGTGCTATTTGGCGCTCTGCTGATCGTGGTGCTCGGTATTTTTGACGATATCATGGCGCTTGGCGCAAAACTCAAATTTGTTGTGCAGATCGTCGCAGCGGCGATACCGGTCTGCATTGGCGGGCTGCGCATCGATATGTTTACAAACCTGAATCCCTTTTCCGATTCTCCATATTTCCATCTCGGCATGCTGGCGATCCCAGTGACAATTATATGGATCGTCGGCATCACCAACGCAGTCAACCTGATCGACGGCTTGGACGGCTTGGCTGTCGGCGTGTCGTCGATTGCGGCAATTACGATGCTGGCAGTCGCGTTGCTGACGGGCGAGATGGGAATTGCAATCACAATGGGCGCCCTTGCCGGCGCGTGCGTCGGCTTTATGCCATACAATCTTAACCCAGCCAAGATTTTTATGGGCGATACGGGATCGACGTTTTTGGGGTATATGTTGGCTACGGCTTCGATCATGGGTTTGTTCAAATTTTACGCGGTCATTTCATTTGCGGTACCGTTCCTGATCCTCGGGCTGCCAATATTCGACACGGCAAATGCGATCATCCGGCGCGTAGCCGCCGGGCGCAGCCCGATGAGCCCTGACCGCGGGCATGTGCACCACAAGCTGATCGACATGGGCTTTAACCAGAAGCAGGCGGTGGCAATCTTGTATGCGATCAGTGGTACGCTCGGCCTGACTGCCGTTGTGCTGACCTCATCGGGTGAGGTCAAGGCGATTTTTCTGCTGCTGGCGGTGATTGTGGCGACGATCGTTGGCGCCTGCGTGATTTATGGCGCGGAGCACCATATGTTCGGCAAACCGCCGCAGGAGCAGCCGCCGGAAGATAAAAAAGATGAGACCGGCCAAAAGGAGAAAGATGATGAACAAGATTAAGGTCATGACCGTATTTGGCACGCGTCCGGAGGCCATCAAAATGGCGCCGCTGGTGCACGCGCTGGAGCGGAACGAAAATACTGAGGCGATCGTCTGTGTGACTGCCCAGCACCGGGAAATGCTGGATCAGGTATTGGATATTTTCAAAATTCGGCCTGATTATGATTTGAATATCATGCAGCCTAAGCAAACGCTAGCGCTCATTACGGAAAAAAGCCTGCACGGTCTGGACGGTGTGCTCGAAGAAGCAAAGCCCGACATCGTGTTGGTGCATGGCGACACGTCGACGACGTTCGCGGGAGCGCTCGCTGCGTTTTATCATAAGATTCCGGTCGGCCATGTAGAGGCGGGACTGCGCACCTATGACAAATATTCACCGTTCCCAGAGGAAATGAACCGTAAGCTCACCGGGCAGATCGCGACGCTTCACTTTGCGCCTACCGCCCGTAACCGTGACAACCTCGCGCGCGAGGATATCACGCAGGGTGTTTCCATCTGCGGTAATACAGTAGTCGACGCGATTAAGTTAACGGTGCGGGAGGACTTCGTATTCCGCGATGAGCAGCTTCGCGCGCTGGATTTTCAAAACAACCGCATCGTTCTGGTTACAGCGCACCGCCGTGAAAATTATGGCGCACCGATGGAAAACATATGTCGAGCGATCGCCGAGCTTTCAGCGGCGTATCCTGACGTGCATTTCGTTTATCCGGTGCATTTGAGCCCGTATGTCCGTGAGACTGCCGAAAAATTCTTGGGCGGCAACGAGCGCATTCATCTGATTCACCCGCTCGCAGTGGACGAAATGCATAACCTAATGGCTCGCTGCTATCTGATTATGACCGATTCCGGCGGCCTGCAGGAGGAAGCTCCCAGCTTGGGGAAACCGGTATTGGTGCTTCGCCGGGAGACCGAACGTCCTGAAGCGATCGAGGCTGGCACAGTCAAGCTTGCCGGCGTGGATCAGGCGGAAATCGTGCGCCTTGCGCGTGAGCTGTTTGATGATTCGGAGGCCTATAATGCGATGGCACATGCCGTCAATCCTTATGGCGACGGCAAAGCCTGCGAACGGATCGTGCAGGCGATCGAGCAGCATTTCGGTGTGCGTGAGGATGCACCCGCACCGTTCCAGCCATGAACGGGAAACCCAATAAAATAAAGGTGTCGACACCGATGCTGGCCTCAATTGGCGCAGCGGTGCTGGTGGCGGTTCTTTTTTTCAGTTTTCTGCTGTCCTCAGGGCTGCTGCATGAACGCGGCGCGGGCATTGAACTGCCGTCAGAGGAAGAAGACGCGCCCCAAGTAAGTCAAGGCGGTCTGATATTGACGGCACAGAGCGTAGCCGAGATCGATATCAATACGAACAATGCGCAAAAGGTCATCTCAACGCTTATTCGGCCAGATGCGTATAGCTGCCGTATTGAAAACACGCTGTATTTTTCAGGCGGTTCTGCCACGCGCTTTTGCCGCCGGTATGCGCGTGGGCAAGCTGTGCGCACGGATACCCTGAACGCATCTGGGACAGTGGAGAGCACGCTTCTGCGTGCAAACGACACCGCTTATAGTTGGAATGCGGGCGATCGGAGTTACTATAAAGGCGCTTGGGGAGATTTCAGCGATGACGCGTCAGCGATGCTACCGACCTATGAAGATGTGCTGCAAGAGGGCGTAAAGCTTCAGGATGCCGCCAAGCAGGACGTAGACTTTGAGCCATGCATTCGGGCAGCATTTGAGCAGGATGGCTACCGTTGCGTCTATTATATCTCCACAGCGAGCGGCCTGTTGAAAACTGCTTCGTTTTACGAAGGCGACACGCTCGTGCGGCAGGTTACGGTCAGCGAACTGCAGGCCGGCGAACCCGGGGAGGAACTGTTTACGCTGCCGGGCGGACAATCGGTATTAGGAGAAGAATAAACCATGGGACTTCAGATTTCAGAAGAGATTCGCGCGCTCGGCTGTCAGGCTGAGCGCGAAATTATGCCTTACTTTACACGTATTGATAAAATTTGTGATCAAAATACGGAAAAAGTTCTTGCAGCTTTTGCAAAGAACCGTGTCTCGGACAATCTATTCGCGGGTACGACCGGCTATGGATACGACGATCATGGCCGCGACACGCTTGACCGGATTTTCGCGGATGTTTTTGATACGGAGGCTGCGTTGGTACGAATCGGTTTTGTTAACGGCACGCACGCGTTATCCTGCGCGATGTTTTCCGCAGTCAAAACAGGGGACACGGTGCTGTCTGTTACCGGATCCGCCTATGATACGCTGCAAAATACCATAACAGGCGATTATTGCGGCAGTATGAAAAGCTATGGCATTGCCTACCGGCAGGTCGATTTGAAAAACGGCTTGCCCGATTTGCCCGCAATCGAGACGGCTGCAAAAGACGCTGCAGTCAAACTGGTCTTTATCCAGCGAAGCAGAGGGTATGCAGTGCGGGAGACGCTTTCCTGCAAGCAGATTGGGGAGATTTGCGAAACTGTGCGCCGTGTCAATCCGTCGGCGGTCATCATGGTCGACAACTGCTACGGCGAGTTTGTGGAAGCAATAGAGCCTACGCAGGTTGGAGCCGATTTGATTGCCGGGTCGCTGATCAAAAACCCGGGCGGCGGGCTGGCACCTACTGGAGGATATGTTGCAGGCCGCGCTGATCTGGTTGAAAACGCCGCTTATAAGTTAACTGCGCCCGGAATCGGCGGCGAGTGTGGCTGCACGATGGGACAGAACCGTTTGCTGTATCAGGGGCTGTTTATGGCGCCTCACACAACGGCGCAGGCGCTGAAAACCGCGATTTTTTGCGCTAGAATTATGGAACTGCTGGGCTATGAGGTCAGTCCGAAAGCCGATCACCCACGCTACGATATTATTCAGACGATCGCGTTCGGCGCGCCCGAACCGCTGCGCCGTTTCTGTGAGGGCATTCAGGCGGGAGCGCCGGTCGACTCGTTTGTCACCCCGGAACCGTGGGCAATGCCCGGCTATGATGATGAGGTAATCATGGCAGCTGGTGCGTTCGTCCAAGGCGCCTCAATTGAATTATCCGCGGACGCGCCTATGCGGGAACCGTACGTTTGCTATATGCAGGGCGGCCTGACGTATTCATCAGGCAAAGCGGGGATCCTACTGGCGGCTGAGCGGATCAAAAATCACAGTTAGGTTTGAAAAAGAGCGGCTATGCCGCTCTTTTTTTATGCCCTATATTGCACGAATCACGGTTTCATGGTACAATATTTAGGTTAAGAAACAGAGGTTTGACAGCTATGACGATTCTTGGCATTGATCCAGGATATGGCACGATTGGCTATGGTGTCGTGCGGTATGACAACTTGAAATTCACCCCTGTGCAATATGGCGCGGTCACGACAAAATCGGGGATGCCGATGCATCTGCGCCTTTGTGAGATCTATGAGGATATTTTCACATTGGTGGATACATTCCACCCGGACGAAGTTGCCATTGAGGAGCTGTTTTTTTCCAAGAATATCACTACCGGAATCCAGGTTGCGCAGGCGAGAGGGGTCATTTTGCTCGCGCTCGCGCAAAAAGGCCTTCACCCGGTATCCTACACGCCGAACCAGGTGAAGATGGCAGTCGTCGGTTATGGAAACGCGGAAAAAATGCAGATGATGGAAATGACAAAAAGCATCCTACATTTGACAAAGCTCCCGCGTCCGGACGACGCGGCTGACGCGCTTGCGCTTGCGATTTGCCATGGGCATTCCGCACAGGCACTGCGATATCGATAAAGAGGGAAGACTATGTTTTACTATGTAGAGGGAACGGTCGCACTGCTGCAGCAGGGCCTAGCCGTGATCGACTGCGGCGGTGTCGGTTATGCCTGCCATGCTTCGCAGCATACCGTCGGAAAACTGAAAATGGGCGCCCGCGCCCGGCTTCTGACATATCTTAACGTCCGCGAAGATATTTTTGAATTATACGGGTTTATCGATGAAGAAGAGCTTTCCTGTTTTCAAATGATGATTGGAGTATCGGGTGTCGGACCTAAGGCAGCACTGTCGATCCTATCTGTTGCGCCGCCGGACCGTCTGGCGCTTTCAATCATCACGGGGGACGAGAAACTGCTCACGCAGGCGCCGGGAATCGGGAAAAAAATTGCCCAGCGCATCATTTTGGAACTACGTGACAAGATGAGCCGGGAGCAGCTTGAAACCGCATCGGGCGCATCGGGTGTTGTGGCGGCCGTGGCTGCGAATGGAGGCATCAATCACACGCAGGAAGCTGTGGCGGCGCTGATGGTGCTCGGTTACAGCCAAGCCGAGGCGTTGCACGCAATGGATGGGCTGGACGCGGCGCATTTGGAGGCGGACGAGATCATCCGGCAATGCCTCAAAAAGCTGGCCAGTCAGTAAAGGAGTGTTCCTTTGAGTATTGAATTTTCAGGCGGCATGACCGATGACGAGCGCATCATCTCGACCCGTCAGCTCACCGAGGATGAGACCGATTCTTCGCTCCGTCCTAAAACGATGGGCGACTATATCGGGCAGGTCAAGGTCAAAGAAAACCTGCAGGTGTTTATCGAAGCAGCGCGGCAGCGCGGCGAATCGCTTGACCATACACTGCTATATGGCCCGCCGGGATTGGGAAAGACGACATTGGCAGGTATTATCGCGGCGGAAATGGGAGTCAATATCCGCGTGACGAGTGGCCCTGCCATTGAAAAAGCGGGAGACTTGGCCGCTTTGTTGACAAATCTATCGGAAAATGATATTTTGTTTATCGACGAGATCCATCGGCTCGACCGCAGCGTAGAGGAAATACTATACCCTGCGATGGAGGATTATGCGCTCGATATTATCATTGGCAAGGGACCGTCGGCGCGATCGATCCGGCTGGATCTGCCGCGTTTCACGCTGATTGGCGCCACAACGCGTTCGGGACAGATGACCAGTCCGCTGCGCGACCGTTTTGGCGTCATTCTTCGGCTCGAACTGTATTCCCCCGAGGAGCTGTGTCAGATTATTGAGCGTTCAGCCGGGATTTTAAACGTTCCATGCGTGCATGAGGGAGCTTTTGAGATCGCTCGGCGCAGCCGCGGCACACCACGTATCGCCAACCGTCTGCTGCGCCGGGTGCGAGATTTCGCACAGGTGCGGGGCAGCGGTACAATCGATCGTGCGATTGCCGACTTGGCGCTCAAAGCGCTGGAAATTGATGATCTGGGGCTTGACAATATTGACCGCAGGATGCTGAAAAGCATCATTCTTAATTATAGCGGCGGTCCGGTCGGGCTGGAAACGCTGGCGGCGACCATTGGCGAAGAGTCGATTACACTTGAGGATGTATGTGAGCCCTATTTGATGCAGATTGGTTTTTTAAACCGTACACCGCGCGGGCGGTGTGCGACGATGCAGGCCTACCGCCATTTGGATATGGAACCCGCAGACGGACAGCAGCAGCTGTAATCCAAAACGCGGGAATAACAGGAAAGTTGGGTGTTTTATATTGGGTAGATACTTTGGAACGGACGGCGTGCGCGGTGTGGCAAACGTCGAACTCGATGCGTTGCTGGCTTTTAAAATCGGTGCGGCTGCTGCATATGTGCTGACCGAGGAGGCCACACATACGGGCAAAGCCAAGCTGCTGATCGGTAAAGATACGCGCATTTCTTCGGATATGTTGGAAAATGCGCTGGTTGCCGGCATTTGCTCGGTCGGCGCAGATGTTGAATTACTCGGTGTGATCCCGACGCCTGCGGTCGCTTATTTGACGATTAAGCACAAAGCAGATGCGGGCATCGTAATTTCCGCGAGCCATAATTCGTTTGAATACAACGGCATCAAGATTTTTGCCGGGAACGGATATAAGCTGTCCGATGAGATCGAAGCAAAAATCGAAGACCTGATCGATGATATTGACTCGATCCCTAAAGTAACCCATGAGCGCTTGGGCCGCGTTATCAAAAGCGCGATCGATCCGATCGTAGAGTACACTGACCATTTAGCAGAAACCATTAAGGGCGACCTATCCGGCCTTCGCGTCGCGGTTGACTGCGCGAATGGTGCGTCCTCGACAACGGTCGAACGGCTGATGCGCTTAGTGGAATGTAAAGCGGAGATCCGGTTTTACGAGCCAGACGGTATCAATATCAATGCTGGCTGTGGTTCGACTCATTTAAACAAATTGAAAGAGCGTGTCAAAAACGGTAATTTTGACTTGGGCGTTGCATTTGACGGTGATGCAGACCGCTGCCTGATTGTAGACGAGACTGGCGAAGAGCTTGACGGCGACCGTATCATGGCGGTCTGTGCGGCGCGCATGAAAAAAGAGGGAAAGCTACGTGGCGGCGCGTTCGTTGCAACCGTGTTGTCCAACATGGGGTTGCACGCGTATGCGGAAAAGAATGATATGCGCATTGAATGTTCCAACGTGGGCGATCGCTATGTGCTGGAAATGATGCTCGATAAGGGTTATATTCTGGGCGGCGAGCAGTCGGGACACGTCATTTTCCTGGAGTATGCATCGACAGGCGATGGTGAACTAACTGCCTTGCAGTTTATGTCAATTTTAAAGGACAGCGGTAAAAAGTGTTCCGAAATTGCGGCGGAGGTCGTGCCGTGGCCGCAGATCATGATTAATGTTAGCGTGCCAAACGACAAAAAAGCCACGTTGCAGGAACTGCCGGAGGTAAAAGCGGAAATTGATGCGGCGGACGCTGTGCTGCAGGGCAACGGCCGCATTCTGGTGCGTCCGTCCGGCACGGAAGCGCTCGTGCGTGTAATGGTCGAGGGAAAGGATAGCGAGCAGGTCGAGGCTTTGGCAAAAAAAGTTGCAAAGGTCATCGAGTCTGTCGTATAATAAATAGAACCAACCGGGTGGACGTGGTTTTCGCGTCCACCTTTTTAAGCGGGGAGGTGAGAGCCAAGTACAACTGAATAGCCAAAAGCGCCAGAACTGCGGTGCAGCCGGTATCGCAGTTGACGAGGGAAAGGTTTATCGAAAATTCGGCGGATGCCTTTCGGCCACGAGTGGGTTGGTCGTCAGCAGGCTGACAAATCGCGCGGGCGACCGCGCGGACAAAGCAGCTATGCATAACGCACTATTTTTATGCCCAAAATTGGGCGGATTCAATTTCTAGAAATTACCATCCGTTTATTGGGAGGATATACTATTTTATGTGTGGAATCGTTGGATTTACCGGACACGACAACGCGCTGCCGGTGCTCATTAAGGGGCTGTACAGCCTGGAATACCGCGGCTATGACTCGGCGGGCATCGCTGCTTTCACCAAAGATGGTCTTCGCGTCATCAAAACGGTAGGCCGCATCGCTAATCTGGAGGAAAAAATCAGGGAGGAGGGAGATGGGCTGTCCTGCACCTGCGGGATCGGGCACACACGCTGGGCAACGCACGGCGGGCCGTCAGACCGCAACTCCCACCCTCACTTGGGCGGAACAGAAGGGAAAATCGCCGTTGTACATAACGGCATTATTGAAAACTATATGGAACTGCGCGAACGCCTGGAGGCGCATGGCTATGTGTTCCAGTCCGAAACAGACACCGAAACGGTCGCACATCTGGTAGATTATCTGCATACCGGTAAACAGGAAGATCTCGCGCAGACCGTACTGCAGGCTGTGCAGCGCCTGCGTGGTTCGTATGCACTCGGTGTGGTATCAATGGATAACCCAGAGGAGATCGTCGCCGCACGCCGGGATAATCCGCTGGTCATCGGTCTGGCGGACGGTGAGAACATGATCGCGTCCGACATCACGGCAATTATCGGCCGGACCCGAAATTATATCATTCTGGACGACAACGAGGTCGCCGTTGTTCGTCCGGAGAGCGTGACCGTAATGAATGAATTCGGCGACGTGGTAGAAAAGAAAGTACAGACGGTCACGTGGGACATGTCCGCTGCGGAAAAAGGCGGCTATGAGCACTTCATGATTAAGGAGATTATGGAGCAGCCCAAAGCGGTGGGTGATACCGTGCGTCCACGCTTGCAAAATGACGCGGTGATCTTCGAGGAAAACGGCTTAACGGACGAGCGTCTGCGCGACATCGAGCACATCCATCTTGTAGCCTGCGGTTCGGCTCTGCACGCCGGGATGGTTGGAAAACGTGTCATCGAGAGCATGTGCCGAATCCGCTGTACGGCTGAAGTCGCCAGTGAGTTCCGTTACGAAAACCCTATTATTGGGAAGAAAGACCTGTGCATCGTGATCAGCCAGTCGGGAGAGACGGCGGATACACTGGCCGCTATGCGACTGGCCAAACAGGCCGGCGCGTTTACCATCGCGGTCGTCAACGTGGTGTCTTCAACGATTGCGCGCGAGGCCGACGGCGTACTGTATACATGGGCGGGGCCGGAGATCTCGGTCGCTACCACGAAAGCCTATTCAGCGCAGCTTGCCGCGCTTTACATGATCTCGGTCAAAGTTGCGCGTGTACGCGGCCTGATCTCGATCGGCGATGAACGCGCGCTGTGCGCGGAGTTGCAGCGGCTGCCCACGTGCATCGAGCAAACGCTGCAATGTAAGGAGACGATGCAGCGCATTGCCACTCTGTATGCAAACCGCGCCAGTGTGTTTTTTCTGGGCCGCGGACTGGATTATGCGGCGGCGCTCGAGGCGTCGCTCAAGCTTAAAGAGATCAGCTATATCCATTCGGAGGCCTATGCAGCGGGTGAACTGAAGCATGGCACGATCTCGCTGATCGAAGAGGGGACTTTGGTCGTCGCGCTGGCGACGCAGCCTGCGCTATTTGAAAAGACAGTCTCCAATATCCGCGAAGTCGTATCGCGCGGGGCGGTCGTGGTGTTGGTAACGACTGACGATTTTACCGGCGACGAATCGGTTTGCCAGCATATTGTGCGGCTGCCCAAGTGCTTATCTGAGTTTTCCGCATCGCTTTCGATTATTCCGCTGCAGCTTTTGGCATACTATATAGCGGTCGAACGTAGTTGTGACGTTGATAAGCCGCGTAACCTGGCTAAATCGGTCACTGTTGAATAAAGAAAAGTTGGGAATTGTAGAAAGAGCACAAAAAGAGAATGAGAATTTTGACGCAAAATAAATAGGTTACACAAAATATTCTTGACAAATCTCTGTACTTCCCCTATAATGAATGTTGACATGAGAAACGACAGCGATAATTATGCGTTGCCCAGCCTGTCCGATGAAGTTTTGTGCCAACGGGCGCAAAAAAGCGACGGCGCGGCAGCGGAAACACTGGTCAAACGGTATTCCAGGCTGGTCAAAACCTGTGCGCGCCCATATTTTTTAGTAGGCGCGGATGCAGAAGACCTGTTGCAAGAAGGTATGCTGGGATTACTGCATGCGATCCGGGAGTTTGACCAGACGAACGGAACGCCTTTTGAGGCGTTTGCGCGGCTGTGTGTCACACGGCGGATATATTCTGCGGTGCGTGCGGCGGCGGCGCTTAAGCACGATCCACTCAATCGTTCTCTGTCCTTTGATCGACCTCTGTTTGAAGACCTTGCGGAATCGCACACCCGGGTTGTAGCACCGACTGGTGACCCCGAAACGCTGGTGATCGGCAATGAGGAGCGGGAGGAACTGCAAAAGCAGCTTTATTCGCTTCTGTCTGAATTCGAGGCAAAGGTTTTGACATTGTTTTTGGACGGCCTATCGTATGAACAAATGGCCGAAGCACTGAACAAACCAATAAAGTCTGTGGACAATGCCATCCAGCGCATCAAGCGAAAATCGGCAGCTGTTAAACCCCAATAGGCGAAAGCAGGCGTAAGAGCCTGTGCGCAATAAATCTAGGTTCCCGAGGGAACGGTATCAAAGAGAGGTAAAAACCATGTACGAAGACAAGACTTTAGTATGTAAGGAATGCGGCCAGGAGTTCGTATTTACTGCCGGCGAGCAGGAGTTTTACGCAGAGCGCGGCTTCCAGAATGAGCCCCAGCGCTGCAAGAACTGCCGCGATGCCCGCAAGAATGCGGCCCGTGGCCCGCGTGAATACTTCACCGCTACCTGTGCTTCCTGCGGCGGCGAGGCTCGTGTTCCGTTCGAGCCCAAGTCCGATCGCCCGGTGTACTGCAGCGAGTGCTTCGCCAAGATGCGCGAAGAGGGCTAATTTGTCCAATAAAACACCCGGTGGATTTCCCATCGGGTGTTTTTCTGTTCCTATTGAAATTCTGCTTTTTTTGCGGTATACTAAACACATCATAAATAGATATAGGAGGTCTATCATGGCTAGCATTACCAAAAAGACCACGATTGGCGAGGTTTTGGCCCGCAATCTGGATGCCGCCAAGTTTTTCATGGAAATCGGCATGCATTGCCTGGGCTGTCCGGCCTCTCAGGGTGAAAGCATTGAGGAAGCCTGCATGGTGCATGGCACGGATGCGGACGAGCTGGTTGCCAAGCTGAACAGCTTTTTCGGAGAGTGATGAAAAAACGGGCCGGCGAGTGATGCCGGCCCTGTTTTTTTGGGTGATACTATGGAACGATTAATTTTAACGCCGCGGTTGGCGTGTATCGCGGCGCTCATGCCGCTGCAGGCGCGGCTGGCCGACGTGGGGACCGACCATGGGAAGCTGCCGATCTGGCTGCTGAAAGAGGGACGCATAGCGTTTGCGGTCGGCACGGATATCGGGAGGGGACCGCTTGCACATGCCGCGCGAAATGCACTGGATCACGGTGTAGCGTTGCCGCTTCGGCTGGCGCCGGGCCTGAATGCAGTTTCCCCAGAGGAGTGCGATACGATTTCCATCGCCGGAATGGGCGGGCAAACGATAGCGGAAATATTGGATGCGGCTCCGTGGACAGCCCGTGGCGACCATCTGCTGCTTTTACAGCCCATGACGATGGCGGCGGAGCTGCGGCAATGGCTTTGGGCGCACGGCTATAAACTGGAGAAAGAGACGCTGTGCCAAGAGGCACGGCGTTGGTATACTATTTTGTCGGTTCGGGGCGGGGCTGCGCAACAAATACTGCCCTTATCTCGCTGCCACATATCCAGAGCGTTATGCAGGGATGCGCAGGCGCATGACTATCTCAGACATCTTCTTTCCAGGCAGACGCGTGCGCTTGCGGGCATGGAGCAGGGAAGCGTGATGGATATAGGTCTGCTGCAGGAGCAGCGGGATACGGTCGCCGCCATCCAACAGGCTATGGAGGAATTAACATGATTACGGTTTTAGATGTACTGCAATTTTTAGAAGCAATTACACCGCCGGATTTGGCGGAATCTTGGGATAATGTCGGCTTGCTGGCGGGAGACCGCTCGCAGGAGGTAACCAAGGTGCTTTGCGCGTTGGATGTGACGGAAGCAGTGGTGGCAGAGGCGGCGGAATGCGGTGCAGAGCTGATCGTTGCGCATCATCCGGCTATTTTCACTTCAGTCAACCGTGTGACGGCCGACGATCCGACCGGACGCATCCTGCGCGCAGCAATCCGGCACGATATTGCGTTAATCTGCATGCATACCAATGCAGATTGTGCGGAGGGCGGCGTCAACGATGCGCTGGCATCCGCTCTGTTTCTAACCGGCGTCTTTCCATTGGGAGCAGGTGAAAACGGGATGCTGGGCCGCGTAGGCGAGCTGCCACGGGAGATGGAACCGCGAGAGTTTGCGGGGTATGTAAAAGAATGCCTCCGGGCGGGCGGCGTACGTTTTTGCGTCGGCGGCAGTAAAATCTCCCGCGTAGCAGTCGGCGGCGGCGCGTGCGGAAAAATGATGGATTATGCGCTGAAATGCGGCGCACAGGCATTTGTCATCGGTGATTGCAGCTATGACCTAATGCAGCGCGCACAGGCAATTGGGCTGACTTTGGTGGATGCCGGGCATTTTCCGACGGAAAACCCAATGACCGCGGTATTTGCTGAAAAAATTGGGGAGGCGTTTCCACAGCTATGCGTAAAGATTTCTGCACGGCATGTGGACTGTATTGAATTTGTATGAGGATGATTATTTATGCCGTTGGATGCAATTTGCTTGCGGGCAGCCGCACATGAACTGAATGAGGCGCTCTGCGGCTGTAGGATCGAAAAGGTGTATCAGCCGGATAGAGATGAGATCGTGCTACAGACACGCGGCGCAGGCGGCGCAAAGCGCCTGCTGTTGGCAATCACGCCGGGTGCAGCCCGCGTTCATTTTATTGAATCCGCGCGCGAAAATCCTGCTGCGCCGCCAATGTTCTGCATGCTGCTGCGAAAGCATGTGCAGGGAGCGAAGATCGCAGCCATTACACAGCCTGCTGTTGAACGCGTGCTCGTGATCGAACTGGATACAACCGATGAAATGGGAATTGCATGCAAAAAACGTTTGGTGTGCGAGATGATGAGCAATCAGGCTAATGTGATTCTTTGCGGCGAGGATGGCCGCATTATAGATGCGCTCCGGCGGGTCGAGGGAGATCTGGCGAGCGGCAAACGTCAGCTGTTGCCCGGCCTGTTTTACCGTATGCCGCCTGCGCAGGATAAAAAGGATCCATTTGCCGTATCAGGTTCCGGACTGGCGGCCGCTTTGCTGGATGCAGATGGTGCGACAACGCTTGACCGTTTTCTACTTCAAAACCTGTTCGGTTTTTCGCCGCTACTTTGTCGTGAGCTTAGCTATCGGGCAACCGGCGACACCGGCAAGCCGGTTCAGAAACTGACGGAGGAAGAACGGCAGAAGTTCAGTGCTGTTTATGATGATTTCTGCACGTATGTAATTGAAAACCGTTTCCGGCCATTTCTACTGACCAAAAAGGATACCCATGCGGTTTTTGACTTTTCCTTTTTACCGATCACACAGTATGAAAGCCTGATGACGGTCACACAGATGGATAGCTTTTCTACGCTGCTTGCCGCGTTTTATGAAAAAAAAGGTAAAGTGGAGCGCATGGCGCGGCGCTCGCAGGATATGCACAAGACTGTTGTCAACGCGCGCGACCGTTTGGCGCGAAAATTGGCCGCACAGGAAAAGGAATTAGCGCAGACCAGAAACCGCGACCAGTATAAACGCCTGGGCGATCTGATTACAGCGAATCTATACCAGCTTGAAAAGGGCATGAACAAGGTTCGGGTCATCGATTATTATAACGAAGCCTGCCCCGAGGTTGAGATCGATTTGGATGTGCGGCTGACGCCACAGCAAAATGCACAGCGTTACTTTAAGCTTTACAACAAGGCGAAAACCGCGGAAGAAGTGCTGACAGAGCAGCTATCGCGCGGCAGGGATGATTTGGAATATCTTGAAAGCGTTTTGGTATCGATCGGCGAAGCTGAGAGCGAGCGCGATTTAGCGCAGCTCCGGGAAGAACTGATGCAGACCGGCGTGCTGTCCCGCAAACAAGTCCGAAACAAAAAGGCGCAGATGAAGCCTGCGTCCACCAAACCGTTTCACTATCGTTCCAGTGACGGCTTTGATATTTATGCGGGAAAAAATAATTTGCAAAACGATTTGCTCACGTTAAAAACGGCGCTAAAAAGCGATATTTGGTTCCATACGCAAAAGATTCACGGCTCCCATGTCATTTTGGCTGCTGACGGCCGAGAGCCGACCAAACAAGCGATGACGGAAGCCGCAATTATTGCTGCCTATCATTCAAAGGCGCGCGTTTCTTCTATGGTACCGGTCGATTATACACCGGTCAGACAGGTCAAAAAACCGTCAGGTGCCAAACCCGGCATGGTGATCTACCATGTATACCAGACAGCGTATGTCACGCCGGATGAGGCACTGATCGAAAAACTCCGTGTAGAATAGCTAAAAAAGCCGTCCGGTATTTAACCGGGCGGCTTTTTGCTTTACATTAATCCCGCATCAAACACATAGCGCGATAAAGCAGCTCACAAGCTGTTTGCCTTGTTATGGCTTGCCCGGGTTGCTGCATTTGTGCGAGAGGGGAGAGCACTTCCAAACGGTCAAGTGAGCTGACTGCGGCTTGCGCCCAGTTTAAATCTTCGCTGTGTTCGGTCGCATAGGCGGCTTCGACGCCGTCAAGCGTTTCGGTCAGCAGGTTATTGATGACCACGGATGCTTCTGCAAGCGTAATAGGGTTTTCACCGCGAATTTCGGCAAGGCCATTTGCCAAATGGTAACCGCTGATCAAGCCGCTGGATGCGGCTGCGCTTACATAGGGTTTGGCCCAAGACGACAATCCGCTGTCGTCTACAAAATCGGTCTGTTCAGTCGGCTCGACAGGCAAATTTGCCATAGCGGCAGCCATGGTGATAAATTCGCTGCGAGTGACCTCTTGTGTGGGATGAAAGAATGCACAGTCGCCAAATTTTTCACCTGTCATGACGCCCTCTTCCGATAGCTTGATGGCAGCATAGTGCGCCGGATTGCCGGCCATATCGGAATAGGTCAGTTTCGTTCGGTTTTTGGTAACTTTAATGATGATCTGTGCCGCAGGCGCGGTGTTGCCATTGGCATCAACGGCAGTATAGGAAAATTTGTCGGTGCCCGCCTTGGCGCCAGGAGTATAGGTGAGCACAGTACCGTCAATTTTAGCCGCGCCCAGACGCGGCTGCTCGGTGAGCTGATAGAGCGCAATATCGTTGTCAGCATCTGTGGCACACAAAGTTAATTCAATCGGGATGTTTACACAGGTTTCATCCTCTATCGCCTGCGCGACCGGTGCTGCTCCAGTCGTCTGCACCGGTCGAAGCCCCGCCGCCAGAGCATAGCCGGAAAACAGTAAAGTACACGGCAGGAGGATGGCTGCCAACAACAATTTCTTATCTTTCAAAATCAATACACCCTTTCCAAAGGTTCTCTTGCCCGCAGTATGTACCACAAAGTGATAAATTATACATGGTGAAACAAGCAGAACTGGGATGTATTATCAGCTTACCAGCGTCCGAACCAATCTTCTATTATGTCATAAAGTTGGTCTTCATCGGCGGCGCCATTATTGAGCAACTGGACCAAATTCGTGATTTCTTCCTTTGATACTGTGATATCATCAATTGAAAGTTTGCTTCCGCGGATGCCGTATTGTCCGTGGTTTTCTGTGACCAAATAGTGCATGTCGCATCTCCTTTTCTAATACAGCTTGTACCATGATACTCTTGGGTCACATATTTTATTGTAGAATCTTGTCGAACACCACAAAATGTAACCATTCCGTCGTTTAGCACAAAATATTGTGTATTTTGTGCTGAAAACCGGACATTCTTGCTCAAAGGGGAAAAACAGGTGCAAAATGCTTGCTGAAAGCATCGTTTTATGGCATAATTTTAACAAGCTTTATGAGAAAGAAAGGAGATTCCCGATGGAAAATCATCAGTTGATTCTGGTGCTGGATTTTGGGGGACAATATAATCAGTTGATTGCGCGCCGCGTGCGTGAGCAGCATGTATATTGCGAAGTAAGAAGCTATCAAACACCGCTGGAGGAGATCCGGGCGTTAAACCCGGCTGGCATTATCTTTACGGGTGGACCAAACAGCGTATATGCTGAAGCATCACCGAAATGTAGCAGGGAAATATTTGAGTTGGGTATTCCAGTACTCGGGATCTGCTATGGATGCCAATTGATGGCGCATGTACTAGGCGGCACGGTCTCCGAGGCTGCGGAAAAAAGCGAGTATGGAAAGACGTTGGTCAAATTGGACTGTTCTTCCACTCTGTTTTCTGATTTAGACGAACAAGAGACTTGCTGGATGAGCCATACAGATTTTATATCTGCAGTTCCAGCAGGCTTCCGCGTGACGGCGACTACCGCTACCTGCCCAACAGCAGCGATGGAAAACGCAGAAAAGAAGTTTTACGGCGTGCAATTCCATCCGGAAGTAAACCATACGCCGCATGGAAGCGATATGCTTCGCCGCTTTGTATATGAGGTATGCGGTTGCACCGGCGATTGGACGATGGGACGCTATATTGACCAACAGATTCAGACGATTCGGGCACAGGTGGGCGATGGCAAGGTGTTGTGCGCTCTTTCGGGCGGCGTGGATTCAAGTGTAGCCGCCGCTTTATTGAGCAAGGCGGTTGGAACACAGTTGACCTGCGTTTTTGTGGATAACGGTTTGATGCGTAAAAATGAGGGCATTGAGGTCGAGGATGCGTTCCGTACGCGATTTAACGCGAACTTTGTGCATGCCAAAGCACAGAAGCGATTTTTAGATCGCTTGAAAGGTGTCAGTGAACCTGAGGCAAAACGTAAAATCATCGGTGAAGAATTTATCCGCGTATTTGAGGATGAGGCAAAGAAAATCGGCAAGGTCGATTTTCTTGTGCAGGGTACCATTTACCCGGACGTTATTGAATCCGGTTTGGGCGACAGCGCGGTAATTAAAAGCCATCATAACGTCGGCGGCCTGCCGAGTGTGGTGGACTTTGAAGAACTGATTGAGCCTCTGCGCATGCTGTTCAAGGATGAAGTGCGCCAAATGGGACTGGAATTAGGCCTGCCGGAAACACTGGTGTGGCGTCAGCCTTTTCCGGGGCCCGGGCTCGGTATTCGCGTGATTGGTGAAGTGACGGAGGAAAAGTTAGATATTCTGCGTGAGGCTGACTATATCTTCCGGGATGAGATCGCCAAAGCTGGGCTGGATCGTTCGATACACCAGTATTTTGCCGTTATAACCGATATGCGTTCGGTTGGCGTCATGGGCGATGACCGCACATATGATTATACACTCGCTCTGCGCGGGGTGACCACCTCGGACTTCATGACAGCCGATTGGGCGCGCATCCCATATGAAGTACTCGATCGTGTCAGCGTGCGTATCGTAAATGAAGTGAAGCAGATTAACCGGATTGTATATGATATCACTTCCAAGCCTCCGGCGACAATAGAGTGGGAATAACTAACAAAACCCGCAAAGCCTTGAAAACACTGGGTTTTTGAAACGGAAACGGGGCATTTGATAGCAAATTGATAGCAGATACCAAAACCGGATTTACTTTGTTCACTCCCGTATAGCGGGTGGCTTGCG
>NZ_JAXEOA010000023.1:0-43363 GCF_034098985.1 Agathobaculum sp.
AAGAGCTGTTGCATTTCGCAACAGCTCTTTTGCTATCCAGAGAAAATCTTATTTGACCTTTTCTTCTTCCTTGACATCCTTCATAGACAGGTTGACGCGGCCCTTGTCGTCGATCTCCATGACCTTGACCCAGACCATATCGCCCTCCTTGACAGCGTCCTCCACTTTCTCGATGCGGTGGTCGGCCATCTTGGAGATGTGCACCATGCCGTCCTTTCCGGGCAGCAGGTTGACAAACGCGCCGAAGTTCATCAGGCGGACGACCTTGCCGTAGTAGATCTCGCCCGGCTCCGGCTCCTTGACAATCGCCTCGATCATCTGCTTGGCCTTGGCGGCGTCGGTCGCCTTGACGGCGGCGATGGTGATTGTGCCGTCATCCTCGATGTCGACCTTGGCGCCCGACTCGGCGACGATGTTCTGGATGACGCTGCCGCCCTTGCCGATGACCTCGCGGATCTTGTCCGGATGGATGTGCATGGTCGTCATCTTGGGCGCCCAGTCGGACACGTCCGAACGCGGCTCCGCGATGCACGGCAGCATAACCTCGTCCAGAATGCCGTAGCGCGCGACGCGGCACTTCTCGAACGCCTGCTTGATGATGTTCGGGGTCAGGCCGTCGACCTTGATATCGACCTGGATGGCCGTGATGCCCTTCTTGGTGCCGGCGACCTTGAAGTCCATATCGCCATAGAAGTCCTCAACGCCCTGGATATCGGTGAACGTGGTCTCCTGTCCGCCGTCCGTAATCAGGCCGCAGGAAATGCCCGCCACAGGCGCTTTGATCGGCACGCCCGCGTCCATCAGCGCGAGGGTCGAGCCGCAGACAGAACCCTGCGAGGTCGAGCCGTTCGACGAGATGACCTCGGAAACGAGGCGCAGTGCGTATGGGAATTCGCTCACCGGCGGGATAACCGGCAGCAGCGCGCGTTCCGCCAGCGCACCGTGGCCGATCTCGCGGCGGCCGGGGCCGCGCGACGGGCGGGTCTCGCCGACCGAGAAGGACGGGAAGTTGTAGTGATGGATATAGCGCTTTTCGGTCTCTTCAAAGATGGTGTCGAGCTCCTGCGCGTCGCCCAGCGTGCCAAGTGTGCAGAGCGTCAGCACCTGCGTCTGGCCGCGGGTGAACATGCCCGTGCCGTGCACGCGCGGCAGGATGCCGACCTCGGCGGCCAGCGGGCGGACTTCCTCCATGCCGCGGCCGTCCACGCGCTTGCCGGAAGCCAGCCAGCGGCGCACGATTTTCTTCTGCAGCTTATCGACGCACTCGGAGAGGAAAGAACCGTGCTCGGCCATATACTCCTCGGACAGCGTCGAAACGAACTCGTCGACGATCTGGCGCACGCCAGCGTCGCGGACGGTCTTGTCGTCGGTATCCATGGCGACCTCGAACTTGCTTGTCACGGCCGCTTCAAGCTTATCGAACAGGTCGTGGTCAAGATCGTGGTGCTCGTAGTCGAACTTCGGCTTGCCGATTTCGTCCTTGATGTTCTGGATGAAGGCGCACATCTTCTTGATCTCCTCGTGCGCTTCCATGAGGGCGTTAAACATCTCGTCCTCGGGCACTTCGTTCGCACCCGCCTCAATCATGACGATCTTATCCTTGGTGGCGCACAGGGTCACGTCCATATCGGACTGTTTGCGCTGTGCCGAGGTGGGGTTCAAGACCATCTTGCCGTCGATCAGGCCGACGTTCGCGCCCGCCACAACGTAGTCGAACGGGATATCGGATACCGAAACCGCGATGGATGCGCCGATGAGCGCGACGATTTCGGGCGAGTTGTCATAATCGTTCTCCAGCACGGTGCAGACGATGGAAACGTCGTTGCGCAGGTCCTTGGGGAACAGCGGACGCATCGGGCGGTCGATCTGGCGGGAGGCCAGGATGGCCTTTTCCGACGGGCGGCCCTCGCGGCGCATGAAGCTGCCGGGAATGCGGCCCACCGAGTATAGGCGCTCCTCAAAATCGACCGAGAGCGGGAAAAAGTCGATGCCGTCGCGCGGCTTTGCCGACGCGGTCGCGGTGACGAGCACAGCTGTGTCGCCGTAGCGCACCAGGCACGAGCCGTTCGCCAGCTGCGCCATTTTTCCGGTTTCTACCGTCAGCTTACGGCCGGCGTACTCGGTCTCATACACGCGGTGGTTTTTGAAATCGAAGTGGTTGATGTTTGACATGGTTTGTCCTCCTTTGTCCGTTTGCGGAGGGCGGCGCGGGCTCTTTTAGCACTTGAAGCAAAAACGATTCTCTTTCGTTCGTTTCTCCTTCAACTGCTAAAAAGCGGTGCCGCCGCCTTCCATGAAAATACAGAAACAGGGGAGCAGACTGCTCCCCTATATCTTTTGAAATTACTTGCGGATGCCGAGCTTGGCGATCAGCGCGCGGTAACGGTTGATGTCTTTCTTCTGCAGGTAAGCCAGCATCGAACGGCGCTGGCCGACCATCTTGAGCAGGCCGCGCTGGGAGTGCTTATCCTTCTTGTGCACCTTCAGGTGCTCGGTGAGCTCCTTGATGCGGGCAGTCAGGATCGCTACCTGAACCTCGGGCGAGCCGGTGTCGGTCGCATGGGTGCGGTTTGCCTCGATAACGGCAGTCTTGTCTTCCTTACGGATCATTATGGTTTCACCTCATAAAAAATTTACTTACCCGCACGCCGGGTCAAGGCGTGGTGAAGCGGCACGGTAACAACGTGCCCGGTATCCTATAACTAAGCGCGGGGCGAAAGTACATTTATGATACCATGAACATGCGGTTTTGTAAAGTATTTTCTCTTTTTTTCTATTTTCGGAGACAATCTTCCGGAGATTTCCGCGTTTCTTGTCGAATTGCACAATTGTTAATAAATTGTTAAGGGGCGTTTTGTAAATCTTGAATCTTGTCCTGCCGGACGCCGGGTGATATAATTTGTTCATTCGGTGAAGCCTTCACCGATTTGTCATCTTTGAGAAGACACGCGGCGGGGCTGTGCAACTGTGCGGCCTGATGTCGCGTTCTTTTTTGCCCGAACGCACGCTTTGGCGTGCGTTTTTGCATTTCCGGACAGACATTGTCCGCTTTTTCTGATATACTGTGGTCAGACGAAAGGGGGCGGCTCTCATGCTGACGGTTCCGGCCAAAACTATTGTGACGAACGCCAAAAAGCCGGGCGCGTGGTTCGGCGCGCAGTATAATATGAATATTTACCGCGGCTGCTGCCACGGCTGTATTTATTGCGACAGCCGCTCGGAATGCTACCGCATTGACGCGTTTGATACGGTGCGCGCTAAGGAAAACGCGCTTTCCATCATCCGGGACGATCTGCGCCGCAAGATACGCCCCGGCGTAGTCGCGACCGGCTCAATGAGCGACCCCTATAATCCGTTTGAAAAGGACGAGGAGCTGACGCGGCACGCTTTAGAGCTAATCGCGGCTTATGGTTTCGGCGTGGCAGTGCTCACCAAGAGCAACCTCATCTGCCGCGACCTCGACGTGCTCCGCGAGATCCACGCAAACGCGCCCGTACTGTGTAAAATGACCGTGACAACCGTAGATGACGCGCTTGCCCGAAAAATCGAGCCGCGCGTTTCCCCACCCTCCGCCCGGCTGGACGCGCTCGCCCGCATGGCGGACGCAGGCCTGCCCACCTGCGTGCTGCTTATGCCCGTGCTGCCGTGGATTACCGATTCCGAGGAGAACATCCGGCAGATCGTGCGGCGCGCCAAGGAGGCGGGCGCGATGGGTATCTATCCCGCGTTTGGACTGACCATGCGCGACCGCCAGCGCACGCACTTTTATGCGGAACTCGACCGCGTGTTCCCCGGCCTTAAGGAAAAATATATTGCGCGATACGGCACACGGTATTCCTGTGCGGTGCCGCAGGTAAAACAGCTTTGGCGCGTGTTTACCGCCGCGTGCGATGAGGCCGGCCTTTTTTACCGTATGCCGGATATCATCCGCCGCTACCAGCGCGGCTATGGCAGCGGACAGCTTTCATTTTTCGAATAACACAAACGCCCCACGTCCTTTTCTGGACGCGGGGCGTTTGTTTCAAGCAGTGTTAGGAGGCCGGCGTGCTGATCGAAATGGTCTGCGTTTTGCCGTCCCACTCGATGCGGAGACCCAGCACGTTGGACAGGTCGCGCAGCTTGAAATAGTGGTGGCCCGCGATCTCGTACGCCTTGCCGACAAGCGGCATAGACATTTCACCATCCTCGACGTAGACGTCTGCGGTTGCGCGGCGCGCGGTCTGCGCGCCGGCTGGCAGCGGCTTCAGCTCGCTGCCGTCCGGTTTGTATACGCCGTTCAACAGCGTCACCGACTTCGCATCGCCATCCCACCGCACATTGAACGCCGACCCTGTGCCCGCGAACGCCATTGCCAGATCGCGGAGCTTAAAATAGTTGCTGTCTGCAATCTCATAAGCCGCCGCGGCGACCGGCTTGCCGTCGACCACAACGCGGGCGGACGACACCTTAGCCTCGGCTGTCTGCGTGGCCGTAATGGGCGCGTTGTCCAGCACGTACTGCACCGCCGTGTCGATTCCGTCAAGATAATCCGTAAACTTCTGCGCAACCTCGATATCGGGCGGGAAGCTCTCGACGCCGTAGGGTTTGGCGGCCTCATAATAGCCGCCCATTTCAATAAATTTATTGGAATACTGCCCGCGCAGTTTGGAATTGGGCAGTTCAAACCCGGTGACTGAGCCGAAATGATCCACGCTGCCGCCCGTTGGCTCACCGACGAACACCGCACCGATATCCTTTAACTGCACCGTGTTGATGAGCGCCGAGGAGAACGTCCGCTCGCCAGCGAGCGCGTACACCGCGCCGCCTTTCGCCAAGAAATGCTGCGCCTGGTAAACGATAGGGTTCAAAACGCCGTCCGACCCGCCGCCGTTATTCCGCAGGTCGATCAGGAATTTCGTATATGCCCCGGAGTCCAATTTTTCCCGGACTGCGGCTGCAAAGTCCGCCATGGGCAGGTCGGGCGCTTCCGCGCAGCGGTTATACTGCATGTAGAGCGCGCCGCCGCCGAGGTCGAGCAGCTTATAATATGCGTCCGCCGGCTCGGTCGCGGGCACGGCTTTGCGAAGCTTATCGCGGCTTATCCATTCGTTCTCTCCAAGCGCGGATACCGCCTGCTGCGTCATGCATGGGATATCGAGCACGGTCTCTTTGCCCGCGTCGTCCCGCACCGTGACAGGAACAGTCTTTGCGTCCGCGTTGATGATTCCATAATGCGAAAGCACATCGGCCACATAGACCATCTGGCCAAACTGTCCGCGCAGACGGGTCTCGTTATCATAGCTGATCATAGGGGATAGGCGCCGCTGCAGCTCGTCCATCGAATAGCCGTTCACCGCGATGATCTCCTGCCCGATATATGGCTGCAATTGCGTGGGACCACCGGTCAGCGTCCATCGTCCATCATACCATTTGGGTACCATAGCCAGCATTTTGGCCTCTGCGCCCAGAGCATTGCCGACAGCCAGCATGGTGTGAGAATCGCCGCCCATCGCGGTGAGTTCGCTCAGCTTAATCGCAAAATCAAAATCCGAAAGCGTGTCCAGTTCCGCTTCGATCGCGGCCTTTTTCGCTGCAACCGCCTCTTTAGTCGTGTTCGCGTAAAAATTCGGATGTTTCTCCGCCAGCGTCGTCACGAGGAAATCCAGATCCTCCTGCCGCTCGCGCGTCTTGGCAGGTTCCGCCGCCCATGCGGACACGGGCAGCAGCGCCGCACACAGCAGCGCCGCCAGCAAGCGTTTAAACTGTTTCATGCTCCAGCCTCCATTGTGTCAATTTATTAATACAATGGTATCACAGGAATCTTTCCTTGTCAAGCAGACTGTTCCGGGAGCTGCTGCAATTGCAGATTATAGGAAAGCAGCACGCGCAGCCGCTTTTTGCCGCGCGTTAAATGCCGCGACACGGCAGACGGGCTGATGCCTAGCTTATAAGATATCTCATTGCCATTCAGCCCCTCGACCTCGTGCAGCCACAGCACTTCGTACTGCCGGCTGGTCAGCGTTTCGCGCATGGCTTTAAAAAACGCCTCGCGAAATGCCTGACGGAACGCGCTGTTGTCGCCCGCAAGCGTTGCCAGATAGTTTTGGTAAGAGACATGCTGCTCCACGCCCTCAGACAGCCTGTTTGTATGCATTGTTTTGCCCTCCCCGGTCATAATAATGTTCCATTTGGTACACCGTTTTGCGGCTTTCATTAATCAGCATCCGCAAAAAGCTGACCCGCTTTTTGAGCCGGTATTTGACCTCCCGCTGTCCGGCACGCCTCTGCGCGGCCTGCAATTCCACCACACGCAGTTCGAGCAGCTTTGTGTTTTCCCGGTATTCCTGCGCCATATCATAAAGCGTCATGTTGGATCGCCTCCCCATTTATCGAACATTTGTTCGTTTTCTGTATTTACAATAATACAACATCTTGTATGTGCTGTCAAGCAAAATCTATATCTTGCCGTTCTATCCAAATAAGAACATTGCATATAATACCAGGTAAGGGAGGCGGCGGACATGCGTAAACTGTTATTTGTGGGGCTGGGGCTGGTTGCTGTTTTATATTTGCTGCCCGCTGCCGTCCGTATGACGGGCGCGGGCGATTCCCTCGCCATCGACTTTGAGCAGCTTGACCTGCCCGGCGCAGTGCCGGTCAATCAGGAAAGCGGCGGGCAGGCGCCGGCCGGTACCCAGCAAACGGACACGCCCGTGTCCGAGGCACACGACCATACCACTGTCACCGCGCTCATCGACGGCAAGGAAACAGAGCTGCCGCTCGAAAGCTACGTGGAAGGTGTGGTCGCGGCGGAGATTTCAAACGATTTCCCATTGGACGCCATCCGGGCGCAGGCGGTTGCGGCGCGCACCTACGCGGTGTATAAGATCGACCGGGGACGTCCCGAGGCGCACCCCGGCGCCGACGTGTGCGACGACTACCACCACTGCGCGGCCTACCGCGATGTTGCCGTGGAAACCGCGGCAGGGAGCGATCTGTCCCGCGTACAGCAGGCGGTAAAGGACACGGCGGGACAGATCCTGACGTATGACGGCGCGCCAATCGCCGCCGTGTTCCACTGCGCAAGCGGACCGCGCACCGAGTCGGCGGCCGATGTCTGGGGTGGCGACGACACGCCTTATCTCAAAAGCGTGGTCAGTCCGGGCGGTACGGCGTGTGACCAATATGAAAGCGCGGTCACCGTAAAAGCGGATGATTTCCGCAAGGCGGTCGCCGAGGTGTTCCCGTCCGCCGACGTATCCGGCGCGCCGAAAACATGGTTCAAGGCCTCGGTGCGCTCGGACGCAGGCGGCATCAAGACCGTGAAGCTCGGCGGCGTGACGGTCGAGGGCACGGCGGTGCGCACGCTGTTCGGCCTCAATTCCACCAATTTTACGATCACCTATACAAAGGACTCCATCACCTTCCACAGCATCGGCTTCGGGCACGGCGTCGGTCTTTCGCAGTATGGCGCGCGCTATATGGCCGAACAGGGTGCGGATTACAAAGAAATTTTAATGCATTATTATCCGGGAAGCGAATTTTCCGACGTATAAAGAAAATACCTCCGGGCGATACTACGGGTAAACGGAGGTAAAGGGACATGAAACAGTATAATTCCAAACACGTATCCACGCTTTCTACGCGCGGCTTTTACACCATCCTCACCCTGTGCGGCCTGATCATCGCGGTATCGGCCTGGGTGCTCTGGTCGAGCGTTTCGGGCGCGCCCGAGGCTGATCCGTCGATCTCGACGCCGATCATCGCGCCGACGCAGAACATGCCGGACCTGACCGCCGACACGCCGGTCGGCGCGGACGATCCCGAGCCGGCAGAGCCCGCCTCTGCGGAGGCCAAGGACGCTGAGCCCGAACAGGCTGAGCCGCAGGCGCCTGCGGTGGTGGAAACTGTGCACGCACCCGTTTATGTGCGCCCAACCGCGGGTGGCGTCGTCACCCCGTTTTCGGGCGACGAGCTGATCTTCCAGCCGACGTTCGGCGACTGGCGCGTGCACACGGGCACCGACTTTTCCGCCGAGCCGGGTGAAAACGTGCTCGCCGTGACGAATGGCACCGTGCTTTCGGTGTTTGACGACGCACTGTACGGCACCAGCGTCACCCTCCAGCACGACGCCGACCTGACCACGACTTACAGCGGCCTGGACGAGGTGCGCGTTGCGGCGGGGCAGATCGTCGAGGCGGGCGAAACGCTGGGCACGTGCGCCGAAACGATTGATGCGGAAGCCGCGCTTGGCACGCACGTTCATGTCAGCGCACAGCGCGGCGGCAGCGCGGTAGACGTGCTCGAACTGCTTGACGAGCCGCTCGAATAAACGAAAAAAGAACGGCAGGCCAAATGGCCTGCCGTTCTTTTTTACCGCTTTTACTGTGCTGTGGTATAGTTGCCGGTCACTGTGCCGCCGGCGACCGTGATAACGCCCTCTGAAAACAGGAAATTGATTTCCCCATCCGTCGATTTGGCGGTGTTGCCCGAAATCTGGGCGTTGCCCGTCGTACCGTCGGAAAAGATGTACTCAAACGAATTGGGGTCGCCCTGCAATACCTCAAGCGCCACCCCGGCCGGGCCCTTGTATTCTCCCGCCCAGTCGCACACCGCGTCGACCGAGGGGTCGTACAGCGGGAACTTGGTGTAATCGTCGAGCATACCGTCGCCCAGATAAGTGTACTTATCGCCGGTCGCCTTATCGACCGCGACCTGCCCGAGCGACGCGCCGACCGCGTCCTGAATATCAAACACATAATAATCGTGGGCTTCGCCCTCGTCCGCCCCGACTTGGAGCTGCGTGTCGGTCAGCGCGGCGGTATAGTCTCCCTCGATCAGCGTTTCGGTCACGCGGGCTGCGGCATCCTCAGCGCTTAATTCCTTTTCTTCCGGCTCTTCCTTGTCCAGCAGTCCCGCCTGTTCCGCCTGGTCCAGCACCTGGCTCTGCGGGTTCTGCGGCGGCTCCTTGTTGGCTTCCGGTTCGACCACGTCGACTTCTTTTCCGCAGGCCGACAGCATGAACACAAACAGCGCTAAAAAAGCGAGTCTTCTCTTCATTCTCCCCTTGCCTCCTTTGCGCACGGTTTTACGCATTCCCTATAATATCGTATTTCACGCAAAAAAGCAACGGATTTTTTCCGGGCCAAATCGACCCGTTTTGTCAGTTCTGCTCTTGTTTCTGTTTTTTTAGGCGCAGTTTGCGCGGTTTCTTGGGTTTGTTTTTGCGGTTTTTGAAGCGCTCGGTCAGGCTGTCGATCAGCGAATAGTAGACCGGCGTGAACAACAGTGTGACAATGGTCGAAACGATCATGCCCGTAATCATGACGATCGCCATCGGACGCATCATCTCCGCGCCCTCGCCATGGCTGAGCGCCATCGGCATCAGGCCGAGGATGGTGGTCAGCGTGGTCATAAGCACCGGGCGCACACGGCGCGGGCAGGCGTTGAGGATCGCGGTGTTTTTATCCTCTCCCCGCCCCCGGCGAGTGTTGATATAGTCGATCAGCACGATCGCGGAGTTTACAATGGTGCCCGCCAGCATGATGACGCCGATAAACGCGACAATCGAAATCTTATTGCCCGTGAGCGGCAGACCGAACAGCGAGCCGATCAGGCCGACCGGCAGAATCATCATGATGATGACCGGCATGATAAAGCTCTCGAACTGACTTGCCAGCACAAAATAGATCAGGCCGATCGAAACGATGAGCGCGTAGCCCAGCGTGCCGAACGATTCCATCATCTCTTCCATTTCGCCGCCCTGGTCGAACGACACGCCCTCGGGCAGTTCAAACTCATTTAAAACCTGCTGCACCTGCACGCTCATCGCGGTCACGTCGCCCGAAAGGCTGCCGCCTGTCACTGTGATGGTGCGGGACTGGTTTTTGCGCGCGATGGACTGCGGCGCGAGCTCGGTCTTAACGTCCGCCACCAGTTCGAGCGGCACCGAACCGCCCATCTGCGTCGGGATAGGCACGGTTTTTAAAGCGTCCAGGCTTTCCGAAACGCGCGTATCACCCTTGACCGAAACCGTGATCTCCTCGCCCTTCATTTTGAGCGTGGTCGCAGTCGTGCCGGCAAGCTGGCCGCGCACGGCCTGGCCGATGGTCGCGGCGGTCAGCCCAAAGCGCGAGGCGTTCTCGCGGTTGAGCGTGATATTGACCTGCGGCACCTCTTCAGAGGCCGAGCTTTTGACCTCTACCGCGTCCGGCAGCGCCGCCAGCTTATCGACCAGCCGGTCACCGGCCGCCGTCAGTTCATCGTAATCGTCGCCGGTCAGCGTGACCGAGATCGCGTTACCCGTCATCGAGGACATATCCATCGCGCCCGATGCGGAGACCGAGATCTCACAGCCCGCAATGTCGGACAGGTCCCGGCGAAGCTGGTTTGCAACTTCCTCAGAGGAACGGTTACGCTCTTTTCCGGGCACCAGGTTGAGCGTCACGCTGGTCGACGATCCCGAACTCATCATGCTCGAAGAGGAGCCCGTCGTATAGTATAGGCTGTCGATCTCGGGCACGGTATCGAGCGCGATGGCGGTCACCCGGTCGGCAAACGCAGATTTTTCGTCCATTTCCGCGCCGATCGGCGTGCCGATCGACACCTGCACCATCGACTGGTCCATCGACGGGATCATTTCGAGGCCCGCGGTCGCGATCGAGCCGAAAAACACAATGATAAGGCCGAGCGTGGCCAGCATGGCGACCTTGCGGTGCGTGATAAAAAAGTGCAGGAATTTTTTATAGGCACGCATCAGCGGGCGCTCGGCGATGTCGCCGTGCTTGTTGGGCGAGAGGGTGAATTTCTTCTCGCCGCGGTCGAGCAGCATATAGCACAGGAGCGGCACCAGCGTCAGCGCGATGACGAGCGACGCGAGCAGCAGCGCGCTGATGGTGAGCGAAAATTCCTTGAACATCATGCCGGTAATGCCGCCCGACAGGCCGATCGGCAGGAATACCGCGATAGTCGTCATCGTTGACGCCGAGATTGACAGCGCGACCTCGCCCGTGCCCTCGATGCAGGACTGCCATCGCTCGCAGCCGTCCGAGCGGTAGCGGAAGATATTCTCGAGCACGACGATCGAGTTGTCCACGATCATGCCCACGCCCATCGCAAGGCCGCCGAGCGACATCATGTTCATCGTAATGCCGAGCGCCTGCATGATGAGGAACACCGAAACGATACAGATCGGCATCGCGACCGAGATCACGCCGGTCGCGCCCGGGTCGCGCAGGAACACAAACAGCACGACCGCGGCGAGCAGCACGCCGAGTACGATATTCTGGATGACCGACTGCACGGTCATATTGATCTGATCGGACTGGTCGAACACGACCAGCGTATCGAGCGTCGGGTTCTCGCGCGAGAGCTTGTCGAGCGCGGCGTTTACCTTGTTCGCTACCTGCACCGTGTTGACGTCCGACTGCTTGTTGACCGACAGCACGACACACTCTTCCCCGCCGATCTTGGCGATGGCGGTCTGCTCGGCGGGCTGTAAATGCACTGAGGCCAATTCGCCCAGACGCACCGCGCCGCCCGCCGGCAGCGGGATAAGCGTGTTTTTGATATCCTCCACCGAGGAAAACTCGCCGTCCGTGCGCGCGGTGAGCGTTTTGGTGCCGTTGTTGACGTCGCCCGCGGGCAGCGCCACGTTTTCCGCGCCCAAGATCTGCGCGATGTACGAGACCGACAGGTTGTAGCCCGCAAGCCGGTCCGCATAAGTATCGATAGCGACTTCGCTTTCGTAGCCGCCCATGATATCGACCGAGGCCACGCCGTCAATGCGTTCGAGCGCGGGCGAAATGGTATCCTCCGCGATCGACTGGAGCTGCGCCAGATCGGCGCCGCGCAGGCCGAGCTGGATAACCGGCATCGCGTCCACGTCGATCGACATGACGGTGGGCGCCGAAGCGTCGTCCGGCAGATAGCTTTTTACCTGGTCGATCTTTTCGCGCAGCGATGTCAGCGCCTCGTCCATATCCGTGCCGTCCGCGAACGAGACCATGACCATGCTCATGCCCTCGGACGAGGAGGACTGCATCTCTTCCATGCCCGCCACGCGGGCGCACGCCCCTTCGAGCGTTTTAGTGACGAGGTTTTCGATCTCCTCCGGTCCTGCGCCCGAATAGGTCGCGTAAACGACCGCCATCGGCATTTCGATATTCGGCATCAGCGCGAGAGGCAGCGAGGAAAAGCCCATCACGCCGAAAATCACGATCATCACATAGGCCATGATCGTCGTCACACGGTGCTTGAGGCAGAATTCCGCGAATTTCATCCGCTTACTCCTCCCCCGTGCTCTCGCTCTGCACGATGCGCACCTCGGCTCCGTCCGACAGATACTGCTGGCCGACCACGACGAGTGTTTCGCCCTCGGAAAGGCCGCCCGTCACCTCGGTGGTCTCGCCCGCGGTCAGGCCGGTCGTCACGATTACACGTTTGGCCTTACCGTCCTCGACGACAAAGCAGTATTCAGTCTCGCCGTCGGTCAGCACCGACTCGGTCGGCACGACGACCACGCCCTGCTTATGGTCGGTCTGGAACGTCACGTCGACAAACATGCCGATCTGCACGTCGATACCCGCGGGCAGGTCGAGCCGTACCTCGTAGAGCTGGGTCTGCTGGTTGGAAGCGGGCGCGACCGTGCTGATCTTAGCCACCACATCGCTGCGGCCGATGCTCTCAATCGCGCAGATGGCCGAATCGCCTGTCTTCAGATACGGCTGCACGCTTTCCGAGACCGAGACCAGCACCTGCGGTTTCTGGCTCTCGGAAATGACGACCGCTGGCGACTGCTGCGACGCCGTACCGCCCGCTACCACACTGACCGCGGTGACAACGCCGGTCATAGTCGCCTTGACATTGGTGTCCTCCAAAGTCGTCCGCACATCTTTCATGCTTTCGTCAAGCTGCGACAGGGACGACTGCGCGTTGGTCTGCGTTTGCAGCAGCGTGAGCTTTGCCTGGTCGAGCTGTGCCTGCGAGGCCGCGCCGATATTAAGCAGCGCTTCGGTGTCCGAAACGTTTTTCTGCGCCTGCCGGATCTGCTCGTCGAACAGCGTTTTTGAGCGGTTATAGTTATCAAGTAACGGCTGGTACTGCTTCTGGATGTCCTTTTTATCCAGCGTGAACAGCGTCTGCCCCTCGTTTACCGTATCGCCGACCTGCACGCTCACCGACAATACCTTGGCCGGCACGGGCGGAAAGATCGATACATCGCGCGCGGCAATGACCTTGCCCGACAGCCTGCTCTGGTTGGCGATATCGCCGGATACGACCGTCATCGTTTCTACGGCGGTGCCGGTGACCTCGTCCTCCGGGGCTGGCTCGCCCTCATCCTTGCCGCACCCGGCCGCGAGCAGCATGCCCGCAGCCAGCAGCGCGGCTAAAAACTGTTTTGCTTTCATGGTATCCTCCTACCCTGTTTACGAGGCAATGCAGCCGCGCTTTGCCCACTGGTACTGGTTATAAGCGGTGAATAATTCATACTGCGCCGAGGTAATGGCGTCCTTTGCGCTGTCCAGTTCGTCCTGCGCGTCGTCCAGCTCGTTTTTGGAGATCTGGCCCAAGCCGTATTTCTTATCGGCCGCGTCAAACAGGCGCACCTGCAGCTTATATGTATCCTCGGCTACCTGCACCAGACGCTGTTTCTCGGTTACGGTGTTAAACAGCGTCAGGAACGAGTGGGCGACGCTTTTTTCCGCGTTCTCCAAATCGAGCTTCGCCGCGTTGACCGCGTGCAGCGTCGAGGCGACGTCGTCCTCATAGTCGTTGTTGGCCTGGCGCAGCGCGTCCTTTTTCTGCCAGATGGTATAGCTGTTCGCGAGCGCCTCCTTGAGGTCGTTTTCATAGTTCATCGAGCGCAGCTGCGTATCGGTCACCGGCGCGAGGCCCGAAATATCGGCCTTTGTGCCCACGTCCCAGCCCAGCAGCATGCCGAGCGACATGCGCATGCCGTCGATGGCAAAGGTCAGCGACTGCTGGCCGCTCGCCGCCGTTGAGCGGCCGCTGCGAACCTGCTCGAGATCGAGCTGCGAGATCTGCCCTAAGCGGTAACGCGTTTCCATTTCGGAAAGCTTGCGGTCTGCCGCGGCAATCTGCCGCACCACGCCCGTCCGGTTGAGCTGCTGCGCGGCGATGCTGATATATAGGTTCTCCGCGTTGTAGACCAGCATATTCCCCGTGTTTTCCAGTGCCTTTTTAGTGGAAACCAATGCATTGTCCTTGGTTTCCTCAGCAGCATCCTGCTGATCTTCAAGATCCTTAAGGTTGCGCTCAATATCGGCTAAACTGCTCTTCATCTGCGAAATATTACCTTGGAGCATACCCTTGAGCGCTGCTGTGAGTGCCGGATCGCCGCCGGACGAGGTTTCAAGCCGGTCAAGGGTATCCTGCATATCGTTAATCTGCTTATTCAGCTCAGCCCTACCACTTTCCAGCGCGGCCTCGGCCAGCCAAAACTGTATTTCAACATCCTGCGCGTCGATGCCCGCTAGCGTCTGCTCCAGACTCTTAATCGTCAAATTATTAGAACGCACCGTGCTGTCAATCCCGCTGAAAGTGATCGCGCGGTTTTCCTGCGACGTGGTGGGCACGTTGACCGTCGTATTCTGCTGCGCCACGGCCAGCGCGGGCGCTTTTCCCGTCACGGGCGTTTTTGCCTTGCTCTGCGCGCCTGGCTGCGCTTTGGGCGCGTCTTCGGACGGCCCAGTTTCCTGCGGCTGCGCAGGCGTATCCGCCGGGGCCGCCTCGGGGTCGACCGCGGTGTTAGGCGGCTCGGGATCGGGGAACCCTCCCGTTTCAGTCGCATAGGCGCAAAGGCCGGTCGTCAGCGCCGCCAACAGCAGCAGCGCCAGCATTCGTTTCTTCATAAGGTGATCCTTCCTTTTACCGCTGCTCACAGCAGTTCGCGTGTGATAATGCTCATACGGGTGTACTCGACCTGCTGCCGCGGCTGTTCCCCCGTCCGCAGCGTATGGGCAAGCACCTCGATCGCGCGAGTGGCCTGCGCCGAAAAATCCTGGTCGATGATAAAGTCCAGCCGCCCCTGCTCCAAATACTGCCGGGCGTGCGGGGTCACGTCGTGACACACGACGTGCACATGGTGCTGGGGTTTGGCGCGCTCGAGCGCGTCCATGCAACCGCGTACGCTCTCATTGGCCATATAAATGCCGCGGATGCGCGGGTTATGCCGCAATTGTTCAAAAACGCCGTCATAAGTAAGGTCGTAGCGCTCGACGCATTCGATGATCTGCGTCGGCACGTCCTCGCCGCAAATTTCGTGCAGCCGGTCGAGAAAGCCGCGCACGCGCAGGCCGTGCGCCGTAAATTCGCGGTTGCCGGTCACGACCAGCACTTCGCCTCCCTGCGTATAAGGCGCGAGCAGCCCTGCCGCCACACGGCCCGATTTGACCATGTCCTGCCCGATATGGCATAGGCGCTGGCTGTCGCTGACATCGGAATCGCAGGTGACGACCTGGATGCCGCTCTTGGTCAGCCGCGCGATTTCGTCGGCCATGGCCGGAGTGTCCGGCGCGGTGACGACCATACCGTCAATCCGGCGGGCCTCCAGGCGTGAAATTGCCTCGAAATACGCGCGCGCCGAACGGTTGTTCAGTTCCTCGATCAGCACGAGCACGTCGCCCGCAAAGCGCCGCTGCGTGGCGGTGCGGATACCGTCGCGAATGCGGCGAGTGAAAAAGGGGTCCCAGCTCGGGATGATGAACCCGATGCGGTAGGCTCCCCGGCCGGCCCGCGCCGCCTGCCGCTGCGACGGGGTGCGGTATCCGAATTCGTTGACCATCTTCTGCACGCGCTCGCGCACCTCGGGCGCGACGTTTGCGCGGCCGTTTACCACGCGGTCGACCGTACCGCGGGAAACGCCGCACTGGTCGGCAATCCATTGAGCGGTCACCTTCATGGCGTCCGTTCATCCTTTCTTATCGCAAGATATAGTTATATTATCATAACAACGTACCTAAAACAAGCGTTGCCGTGCATTTTAGACACTTGCACGGCAACTGTCGTATTTGCTGTTCCGTGCATTTTATATTTTTGCACAATGCACGCGCGAAAACTTGTAAAATCCGCCCTGCCGCGCTTGCATTTTCACCAATCCGGCGGATTAAAATTGGGCAGATATCCAAAAGGGTTTTGGGCCTCTTGCAAGCCCCTTGCGCGGACGATATAATGAGGATACTGATTAAGCCAAAGGAGAGAATGAAAATGGGCATTTTGAAAATTGGCGTTGTGGGCTGTGGCCGTATCGGCAAGCTGCACATCAACAACCTGATCAACTCGGTACCGGGCGTGCAGGTTGTCGCGGCGGCCGACCCCATGCTGGACAAGTCCGGCGCGCGCGAATGGCTGGCCGAGCGCAAGATCACCAATGTTTCCACCGATTTCATGGACGTTGTCAACAACCCGGAGGTCGACGTGGTGTTCGTCTGCTCGTCCACCGATACCCACTGCGACGTTTCTATGGCAGCCGTGCAGGCTGGCAAGCATGTCTTCTGCGAAAAGCCGATCGACTACGATATCGACAAGATCAAGAAGCTGCTCGCGCTGGTGGAAGAAAAGGGCGTCAAGTTCCAGGTCGGCTTCAACCGCCGCTTTGACCATAACCACAAAGCTGTGGCCGATTCCGTCAAGGACGGTACGATCGGCGATCCCCACATCGTCATCGTTTCCTCGCGCGACCCCGAGCCGCCCCCGGCTTCCTATGTCGCGGTTTCCGGCGGTATCTTCTATGATATGATGATCCACGATTTCGATATGGTCCGCTATGTCACCGGCTCGGAAGCGGTAGAGATTTCGGCTGTCGGCTCCTGCCTTGTCAACCCCAAGCTGCAGGAAGAGTCCGGCATCCCGGACGTTGACACCGCTGTCGTCACCATGAAGATGGCCAACGGCTGCATTGCGGTCATCAACAACTCCCGTCAGGCGGTCTACGGCTACGACCAGCGCGTTGAGGCCTTTGGTTCCAAGGGCATGGCCGCGGACGGCAACGACCTGATCAACACCACGACCGTCACAACGGTAGACGGCTCGAAGAGCGAAAAGCCGCTGTGGTTCTTCCTCGAGCGTTACAATCAGGCGTTCATCGAGCAGGTCATCGCGTTTGTCGACGCGATCCAGAACGACAAGCCGGTCCCGGTCGGCGCGATCGACGGCCTGCGCCCGGTACTGATGGCCAAGGCTGCCACCGAGTCCTGCCGCAACGGCGGTGTGTACGTAAAGGTCGAGGCGTAACTATTTTCATTTAACACCACAAGCGCCCGCTAAAAAGCGGGCGCTTGTTTTTATTTGCATATTAAGTATAATAAGGAAATCAAGGCGACAATAAGCATCCCAAACGACATCAGGTCCTGAAAATCATACTTCATATCAACTATCTCCTTTATTCATAATTCATCTATATCTTCTTCCGATATTTACCACAAATCTATACTACCACCGCCTTTCTGTTTTGTCAATTTATTCACCATATTATATCTACGAGTTGTATTGACTTTTAATCTAATTGATTTATAATAAATATGTCAGAATACATGTTCTGTGGATTGAAAAGTAGAAATGGTATGGTGCGCATACCAACACGGCATGGGGCGGTTCGATATTAAGAACCGCCCCATGCCGTGTTTTATAGTGAGCTAACACTAACCTCGAAACTTTTCATTTTCTCAAAAAAGTGGTATACTGGTAAAAACACTTTGAATGAGGCGATCCATATGACTAAAATCGACATTATCTCCGGTTTTCTGGGCGCGGGCAAGACGACGCTCATCAAACGCCTGCTGGCTGACGCGCTTCAGGGCGAACAGGTCGTGCTGATCGAAAACGAGTTCGGCGAGATCGGCATCGACGGCGGTTTCCTAAAAGAAGCCGGCATTGTGGTCAATGAAATGAACGCGGGCTGCATCTGCTGCTCGCTCGTCGGCGATTTCGGGCAGGCGCTCAAAGACGTAGTCGCACAGTACCACCCCGACCGCATTTTGATCGAGCCGTCCGGCGTCGGCAAGCTGTCGGACGTGATCTCCGCCGTGCAAAACGCGCACCTCGACGTGCAGCTCAATTCCTTTGTCACGGTCGTCGACGCGCTCAAGGCAAAAATGTATCTGAAAAACTTCGGAGAGTTTTTTGAAAACCAGGTGGCGCACGCCGGGGCGATCCTGCTGTCGCGCACGGCAGAATGCCCGGAGAAACGGCTCAGCGAGACCATCTCGCTGCTGCGCGGCCTTAACCCGAACGCCCGCATCGTGACCACGCCCTGGAAAGAGCTTTCCGGCGCACAACTTCTGGAGGTCATGGAGGGCAGCCAGTCGCTCGTCGAAGAGGTGCTGCATGAGATCGAACACGAGCACCATCATCACGAACATGAACACGAGCATCATCATGAGCATGGGGAAGACTGCACCTGCGGCTGCCACGAGCATGACGGACATGATCACCACCATGAGCACCCTCACGACCATGAGCATGGGCATCATCACCACGAACACGATGAAGCATGTACCTGCGGCTGCCACGACCACCATCATCATGATGCTGACGAGGTGTTCACCTCATGGGGCAGAGAGACCCCGCGCGCCTATACCGGGGCGGAGCTGCAAGCCGCGCTCACCGCGCTGGGTGACCCGTCGCTTGGCACCGTGCTGCGTGCGAAAGGCATCGTCAAGAACGGAGACGGCGGCGAATGGCTGCACTTCGACTATGTACCCGGCGCGCCCGAAATCCGCCGCGGCCCGGCAGATTATACCGGCCGCCTGTGCGTGATCGGCGCGGAGCTGGACGAAGAGCGCGTGCAGAGCCTGTTCGGCGTATAAGGAGAAGCGATATGGAATCCATTCCGGTTTATGTGTTCACGGGCTTTCTGGAAAGCGGCAAGACCCGCTTTATCCGCGAAATCCTGGCCGACCCCGGCTTCACCTCGGGCGAAAAGACGCTGCTGCTGCAATGCGAGGAGGGCGTGGAGGAGCTTTCAGAGGACGAGCTGCTCGATTATATGACGATCATCGCGCCCATCGAAAGCCGGGATGCCCTCTCCCCGGCGGCGCTCAAAAAGCTCGAACAGCAGCACAAGCCCGACCGTGTGCTGGTCGAGTACAACGGCCTGTGGAAGCTCGAGGAGCTGGAGGCGGCGTTTCCCGCCCGCTGGGAGCTGTATCAGATCGTCACCACGGTCGACGCATCGACTTTCGCGCTGTACTCAAATAATTTGGGCCCGATGATGTTTGAGCATATCACGACCGCGGACTTAGTGGTGTTCAACCGCTGCACGGACGAGCTCAAGGACATGCTCTATCAAAAGAACATACGCGCCATGAATCCGCGCGCGACCATCTATCTGGACAGCGTAGACGGCTCCTCGGAGGACTATAACCAGAACATGCCGCTGCCGTTTGATGTCGAGGCAGATATTATCGACATTGCAGACCCTGATTACGGCCTGTGGTATGTCGACGCAATGGGCAACCCCGGCAAGTATGCCGGCAAAACCGTCCGTTTCACCGGCATGGTGTTTCGTGGAGAGGGCGTGCCGTCCGGCTACCTCGTGCCCGGGCGGTTCGGCATGGTGTGCTGCGCCGAGGATGTGAGCTTTCTCGGCTTCCTGTGCGAATACAAGGGCGCGAACACGCTGCAGACCCGCGACTGGGTGCGCGTGACCGCCTCGATCACGGTCGAAGCGCTCGCGCAGTACCGCGGCGAAGGCCCGGTGCTGCACGCGGTCGAAGTCCTGCCCGCCGAAGCGCCGGCGGAAGAGCTGGTGTATTTCAACTAAAGCCGCAAAAAGCCTCTCCCACAAGGGAGAGGCTTTTCTAATCGTCCCGAAAATAGTCCGCGTCGAGGATGGCCTCGCATACGCGCACAAACTGGCGCGCATAGGCGTTCATTTCCGCAATCTCTGCATCGTCCATGCTTTCGTTCCATTGAACCGCGCCGTTTTTCACATAGGCCGCTCCGTTCATCCAAGAGCCGTCCGCAAAGATCACATAGCCCGGATACGCGGGATCGAACGCATCCTGCCCCGGCGTCTGCGGCGCGGGCAGGCCGAACAGGTTGGCGACGGTCGGCAGCAGATCGACCGTTTGCAGCGTTTTCGAAACGGTCTGCGGTGCGCAGCCCGGATACCACAGGAAACAGGGCGTGCGCTCAAGCAGCCGTCCGCCCGCGGCGGCCGAGTATTCCTCCAAAACCGCGCGGTCGGTCAGGCCATAAGCGTAGTGGTCGTCGTAGACGAGGAACGCGGTGTTTTCGAGCAGGCCGTCCGCTTCGAGCCGTGAAAGCAGCGTTTCAAACAATTCATCGGTCAGCCGCGCCTTGGCAAACAGCCCATTTATTTCATACGGACGCGCCGGGTCGGTATATTCCGGATACCGTTCGAGCGCCGCGGTCGTCAGCGCGTCAATCTCGTCATAGCCCAGATGCCCGCTGTACGTGATGATAAAATCCAGAAACGGCGTTTTCGCGGTCATTTTCTCATAGAGCGCGTCGCACTCGGCTAAAAACCGGTCGGTTCCCGCCTCGGTTTCGTCGTCCGTGTAGTCGAGCGCGGAATGGTACTGCGCATAGCCGAACGCCTGATGCATCGCGCCCCGGTTGTAAAACTTGGCCTCGCTTTTGTGAAAGGAGTTCGCCGCATAGCCCCCGTCCGCAAACAGATGGCCGAAACCATACGGAAACGCGCTGCGGCTGAGCGAATACGCAGCGTTGCCGTTGGCATACGGGTATACGCCGGTCTGTGCGGCAAACTCGGTGTTAAACGTGTAGCCGTTGGCGTACTGCGGCGTGTAAAATTCGCTAAAATTAATGCCCTCACGCTGCATGCGCGCCAACGTAGGCGTGTTCTCCTCATTGAGTACAAAATCGTCAATGCTTTCGAGCTGCACGGCAATCAGGTTTTTGCCCGCGAGCAGGCCGGTCATTTCATTGTCCGCATGCGCCGGACGCGCGGCGAAAAACGCATCCGCTTCGGCGCGCGCCTCGTCCTGCGTTCCGCCGCCCGGCCGCATCAGCCACGCGTCCCGCAGAACGAACTGGTACGGCCCGGTCAGCGCCATGTCATAGCCGGACGAGGTGAACCGGCTGTATTCATACCCGCTCGACTGCCAAGAGTCCCAATCGGGCGTGTCGGGCACGGGCGCATAGCAGCGCGGCGCAATCAACTGCGTCAGTACGAACGCCGCCGCCAGCCAAAGCGGCGCGCGGCAGCCCGGCAGCTTGCCCCGCGGCGGCAGACACTTCACGCCAAGCGCACCCGCCGCCATGAGCAGGAGCACAAACAGCAGGAACGAGCCGTCCACAAGCTGGCGTATATAGCCCGCGAATTGCAGCCCCTCGCCCGCCAGCAAAAAATCCGACAAAAAAAGAAACCGCTCGAAAATGCGGTGCACGCCGTACTGCACAACCGCATAAACCGCCCATGCCGCATATAAAACGCCGTAAAACGCCTTGCCCGCTTTTGCCGGCAGCAGCAGGCACAGCGCCGTAAAAAGCGCGCCGAAGCCGATGGAAAACAGGTTTGGCGCGGCGGCATACAGCGGATAATAGGAAGCGCTGCCCGTAAAAATGCGAAGCAGCAGATCGACTGCCCAAAACGCGCCCACAGCTCCGCCGATACGCAAAATCAGCCGTTTCGCCTGATTGTCCATCGTATGCGCCCCCTTTCGCTGCAATCCAGTATAAGGCGTTTTCCTTGAAAATGCAACGCAAAAAAGCGTCCGGCCACCCGGCCGGACGCTTTTCATCCTCAGAACCCATATAACAGCGCCGCCGCGCCAAGCCCGTTAAAAAGGAAAAACCACCCGAGGAACATCGAGCCGATGTACACGGCAGACTCCCACGCGCCGCCTGCGGGCTGTCCGGTTTTCCATCGAAAAAGGCGGGCGAACAGCCGGTAAGCCGCAAAACCCAAGGCCGCGCCAAGCGTGTTCAGCAATAGGTCGTCCACATCGCTGCTGCGGTAGTTGACCAGCTGGCTAAGTTCGATCATCAGCGAAAACGAGAAGCCCGCAAGCACGATGCGCCAAAGCTTGTCCAGCCTTGGCCAAATAAGCGGCGCGAGAAAGCCAAACGGCACCAGCATCACCACATTGAGCGCATAACCGAGCGGGTCGATATCCTCCGAAAAGGGCAGGAAATTGACCTGCACCGTGGGGATATCCAATTCGACCATGCGCTTCAGATCGTAAACCGTGCCCGCGCCTGTCACGATGCATACGCCGGCGAAATAGAGCGCAAACAGCATAAGAAGCAGCGTGCGCCCCCTCTGCGCAGGCGCGCTCCGTTTACGCAGCAGCGCGTATACCAGCGCGCAGGGCAGCAGCACGGTCGATATCTCATAGCACAGCATCAAAAGTTCTTTCATCCATATCCCTCCTCTGTCTATAAAGCTCTATAAGATAAAGAGGGATGAACCGGGTTTTCGGTTCATCCCTCTTTTTATGGCTCTTTCAGTTGTTCACCTGTTGCGGCCTCTTCATTTTTGATCTCCCAATGGATCAGAAACGTCAGCGCGGCGCGCAGTAAAATGATCGCGCCGACAATGAGGATCTCCGAAAACTCCCGCACGACCACCGTGCGCAAAATCTCGCTCCCGAGCTTGAATTCCAGCCCCATCGCCATGCCTTTCGCGAGCTTGAGGCGTGTGAGCGGCTCGCGGCGGACATAGTTGACGATGCCCAGCACGCCCGCGAAAATAATGACGCCCACGCCGATATATTCAAACAGCAGAATCGCCGCTTCGACGATCAGGCTCAAAAACCGGTCGGCCACACCCATGGGATCCCTCCTGAATTGTTATTCCGGCTGCGGCGGCAGGGTATCAAAGCCGGTCTGCAGCTCGGCGTCGTCCGGCACATGGTTTTTCATCGTGCCCGCGAGATATGCCTCATAGGCCGCCATATCAAAATAGCCCGTGCCGGTCAGACCGAAGAGGATGGTCTTGCTTTCGCCGGACTCCCTGCACTTCAGCGCCTCGTCGATCGCGCAGCGGATGGCGTGCGACGATTCGGGCGCGGGCAGAATGGTTTCCACTTTGGCGAACTGTACCGCCGCGTCAAACACATCGGTCTGCTTAGCGGTGACTGCCTCCATGTATCCGTCGTGGTACAGTTTGGACAGAATGGGGCTCATGCCGTGGTAGCGCAGGCCGCCCGCGTGGTTTGCGGCGGGCATGAAGCCGTTGCCCAGCGTGTACATGCGGGCGAGCGGGGTCACATGGCCGGTATCGCAGAAGTCATACGCGTATTTGCCGCGCGTAAACGACGGACAGGATGCGGGCTCGACCGCGATGATGCGCGGATCCGCCTTGCCCAGCAGCTTATCCTGCATGAACGGCGCGATCAGGCCGCCCAGATTGGAGCCGCCGCCCGCACAGCCGATAACAATATCCGGGTATTCGTCCAGCAGCTCCATGGCCTGCTTACTCTCAAGGCCGATGATCGACTGGTGCAGCAGCACCTGGTTGAGCACCGAGCCGAGCACATAACGATAGCCCTCGGTCGTGGTCGCCACCTCGACCGCCTCAGAGATTGCGCAGCCGAGCGAACCGCCCGTGCCGGGGTTCTGCGCGAGGATGCCGCGGCCGGCCTCGGTCGTCATGGACGGCGAGGGCGTGACGTTCGCGCCGAAGGTCTGCATGACCGCCTTGCGGTACGGCTTCTGCTCGTAGGACACCTTGACCATGTAAACCTTGAGATCCAGCCCGAAGTACGAGCACGCTTCGGACAGCGCCGTGCCCCACTGGCCCGCGCCGGTCTCGGTCGTCAGCCCCTTGAGGCCCTGCTCCTTGGCGTAGTACGCCTGCGCGATAGCCGAATTTAGCTTGTGGCTGCCCGAGGTGTTGTTGCCCTCAAACTTATAGTAGATCTTCGCCGGGGTATCGAGCGCCTTTTCAAGGTTGTACGCGCGGCACAGCGGCGAAGGCCGGTACAGCTTATACATATCGAGCACGGGCTCGGGAATGTCGAAATAGCGGGTCTTGCCGTCCATCTCCTGATGGGCGAGCTTTTCGCAGAAAATCGGATAGAGCGCGTCCTCGGGCAGCGGCTGGTGCGTGCCGGGATGCAGAAGCGGGTCGGGCTGCTCTTTCATATCGGCCCGCAGGTTATACCACTGCCGGGGCATCTGGTCTTCGGTGAGGTACAGTCTGTGTGGAATCTTTGCCATGGTAGTTTCTCTCCTTTTTATCGTAAATATGTGATAGTAAAATAAAAAGCTCCCGTCCCAATCATGGGACAGGAGCATAGAAAGCTCTTGCGGTGCCACCCAAGTTGACGCGAAAACGCGCCCTCTCATGTAAACGCATCAAACAATGCGCACTCCCCTGATAACGGGCGGAGTCCCCGTCGCAGTTACTCGGCCAAAGCCTTTCGCATTGCCCTGCATAAAGTCCATTCGCCCGGCGCTTGCCTGCCGCGATCTCACCACCCGCGGCTCTCTTGGAGGGTCACCCTCCGGGTTACTCGTCTTCGTCATTGGTTTATCAATATGGTGACAGTATATGCGCAGAAATCAGATTTGTCAAGCGGATTTGAGAAAATTAATGCAATAACTTTTTCTCAATTTTCTAAGTCTGAGAAAATCAGCCGTGTGTCAGCAGCGCCCCATACTGTGACGGGCGGCGGTCGCGGAACACGCCCCAGCTCCGCCGGAACTCGCGGATGCCGTCCAGGTCGAACGTGTGCGTCAGGATACACGCATCCCCGCGCGGCGCCTGCTCGACTACCGCGCCCGTCTCGTCCGCTATAAACGACGAGCCGTAAAACGTAAGGCTCGAGGACTGGTGCTGATTGTCCGGAGACGGCTCGACCGTTTCGGTGCCCACACGGTTGGCCGCGACAAGCGGCATCAGGTTTGCCGCCGCGTGCCCCTGCATACAGCGCTGCCAATGCGGCATGGAATCGCAGTCCAGAATCGGCTCAGAGCCAATTGCGGTCGGATAAAACAGGAGCTCCGCGCCCTCAAGCGCCATGCATCTGGCGGCCTCGGGGAACCACTGGTCCCAGCAGATGCCGACGCCGATCTTCGCATACGCCGTGTCCCACACGCGGAAGCCCGTGTCGCCGGGCGTGAAATAGAATTTTTCCTGATAGAAATGGTCGTCCGGGATGTGGGTCTTGCGGTACTGCCCCAAAACCGTTCCGTCCGCGTCGATCACCGCGACCGTGTTGAACGTGGTCTCGCCCACGCGCTCATAATAACTCACCGGCAGCACGACTTTAAAATCGCGCGCGATCTCGCACATCCGCGCAACCGCCGGGTTTTCCTCCAGCGTTGCGGCCAGCTTATAGTGCTCATAATTCCGCTCCTGGCAGAAATAGCGGTTTTCAAACAATTCGGGCAGCAGAATGATCTGCGCGCCCTGCGCCGCAGCCTGCTCGACCTGCTCGGCCGCCTGTTCCAGCCCATAGGTCATCTGAACGGCTGCAACCGTCACTTTGCTCATCGTTTTCCTCCTTATGCTTTTGGGATCTGCTGCGTCATGCAGTGGATATTGCCGCCGCCGATCAGAATGTCTCGCGTCGGCACCGCGATCACCTCGCGCGTGGGGAACAGCGCCTGCAAAACCGCTTTTGCTTTGCTGTCCGCCGGGTCGCCGAACGCGGGCATGACGACCGCGCCGTTCGCAATATAGAAATTGATATAGCTCGCCGCCAGCCGCTCGCCGGGCATACGCGTCGGCTCGCCCTCACAGAAATCCAGCCCGCCGCACTCCTCCGCCGTGATGCACACGGGCGCGGGCAGCGGCAGCTTATGCACGAGAAGCCTCCGGCCTTTGGCGTCCACAGCGGCTTCAAGCACGTCCAGACAGGCCTTGCTCAGCGCGTACTGCGGGTCGTCCCGGTCGTCCGTCCACGCGAGTACGACTTCGCCCGGCGCCGTGAACGCGCAGATGTTGTCCACATGCTCGTCGGTCTCGTCATTCCAGATGCCGCGCGGCAGCCAGATTGCCTTTTGCACGTTCAAATAGTCGCACAGCGTGCGCTCGATCTCCTCTTTGGACAGCGCGGGGTTGCGGTTTTTGTTTAAAAGGCACGCCTCGGTCACGAGCGCGGTGCCCTCGCCGTCCACATGGAACGAACCGCCCTCGCAGATAAAATCCCGCTTATCATAGCAGCCGCTTTCCAGCAGGTCGCACGCCTTGCGGGCGAGTGCGCGGTCATTGAGACAGTCCGGATACAGCCCGCCCCACGCGTTAAAGCCCCAATCGATCCCGCGGCGGTCTCCCCGGCCGTCCACCACAAAGGTCGGCCCAGTGTCGCGCGCCCACGCATCGTCGTTTGCGGTCTCGACGACGCGCACCGCCGCGGGCAGCGCCGCGCGCGCGTTGTCATACTGCCGGGCAGAGCAGAAAACGGTCACCTTTTCGCTTTTTGCAATCGCTTCCGCGATCCGCACGAACGCTTTCCGCGCCGCATACGCACCGTACTGCCACGAATCCGCTCGCTCGGGCCAGATCATCAGGCAGCCCTCGTGTTCCGCCCATTCCGCAGGCATATAAAACCCGTCCTGCGACGGGGTGCTGTGTAAAATCTGCATAGCATCCGCTCCCTTGTATTCTCCTTAAGTAGGGTACAACATTTTTTCGCATCTTGCAACGCTTTCGCCCATATGTTACACTAAAGATACAAAAAATCTACATATTACGAAGGAGTCCCACCATGTATTACACGCCGCACATGTATTATTCGCCGTTCTCCGCGTTCCTGCCGCTGCTGGCGCTGGTCGTCATCATTGCGGGCGGACTGGCGCTGTATTTCCTGTTTGTCGCCAAGCGGCACGAGAAGCCGCTGACCCCCGGCGTTCAAAAGCTGCACGACGCGCTGACTTTCCGCACGCTGTTCACCGAAAAGCTGCTGCGCGCGCTGTACTGCATCGTCGTGTGCGCGCTTGCGATCTGGAGCGTCATCCTGCTGTTTTCCAACTTCCTTGCGGCAGTTTTGCTGTTCGTCATCGGCAATGTCATCGCCCGCATCTGCTTTGAGCTGACGCTCGTGCTGCTCATCCTGTGCCGCAACACGCAGGAGATGAATCAGAAAATGGGGCCTCTGCCCGAGCCGCCGCAGCCGCCCGAAGCACCCGCCGCGCCGGCAGCGCCGCAGACCGCGCCCCAGCCGCCTGTGCAGCAGCCTCCGCAGCCTCCGCAGAACAATCAATAAGCTTAAAAAAACGCCCCAAACGGGGCGTTTTCTTTTACGCCCGGCTGACAAACACAAACGTATCGTTGCTGGACAGGCTCTGTTCATACTGGAAATCATTCCAGCCGAAAAATGTGAGCTGCTCGGGGGATTCCAATTCATGCCGCACGATATAGCGCGCCATGCTGCCCCGCGCCATTTTGGCAATTGCGGGCAGGCAGCGCAGCTTGCCCTTGCGGTAGGTCAGAAATTCGCAGGTCACAAAGCGGTCGCCGCTTCGCAAAAAAGGACGCACCGCACGGCTGTATTCACTGGACGCCAGATTGACGACCGTGTCCGTGTCCGCATATAGGTCGCGATACCACCGGTCTCCCCAAAAATCATAGAGCGACTGCCCGTCCGGACGGTGCTGCAGCTCCAGCCGGTAAGGCCGGATGGCGTCGAGCGGCCGCAGCACGCCGTAAAACGCCGACAGGATACGAAGCCGCTCCTGCGCGCACGCAAAATCGTCTGCAGAGAATGAGGCCGCATCCAGATATTTGTAAGCCAGCCCGTCAAATGTGAGCGCGGCAGGCGTGCCGCCCGTATCCTCCCACGCGGCAAAATCAGCAGCCGCGCGCAGCGCGATCGCCGGGCTTGTCCGCATGACCGATTCCAGCTCATACGGCGCAAGGCCGCACAGAACCGTATGCAGCGCCCGGGTCTGCGGCAAATAGCGGGGACGGGTAGCCATCACATCCGCCCGTTCCGGCAGCTTCATATTCTTTGCGGGCGATAAAATAGCGAGCATCAGCGGTGTTCTCCTCTGGTTTTTCTCCATTGTATCCTTAAAAAGTCCGTTTTGCAAGCGTGTATATTGCCAAAAGCGGCAAGGCATGATAAAATAAGAACATCTTAGACAAAGGAGGCGCGCCTCAAATGAAGCTGCAGGAAAGCGCGGAAAACTATCTGGAAGCCATTCTGGTGCTGCACAAGCAAAACGGACAGGTGCGCTCAATCGACGTCGCCCATTACATGGGCTTTTCCAAACCCAGCATCAGCCGCGCGGTCGGCTTGCTGCGCGACAACGGCTATGTCGCCATCGACCAAAACGGCCTGCTGTCGCTGACCGAATCCGGACTCAAGGTCGCCAGCGCGGTCTACGAACGCCATACTGTGCTGACCGGCTGGCTGGTCTCCATCGGTGTCGATCCCGAGATCGCCGCCGAGGATGCGTGCCGCATCGAGCACGTCATCAGCCCGGAAAGCTTTGAAAAGCTGAAAATCCACCTGCGCGCACACCACGATACCGCCGCCGGTTGACCTGCAAAAGCCCGTCCGGCCCCGCCGGCCGGCTTTTCTTTTATCCCAAAGGGAGGCGCATCTGCCATGCCGCTCACAGCCGAACAACTGCCAAACGGGCTGACGCTCTGGCAGGACGACGCATATTTCAAGTTGGGACAGGATAGCGTGCTGCTCGGCGCGTTCGCCCGCCCGCAAAGCCGAGGCCGTGTGCTCGACCTTGGCTGCGGCACGGGCGCGCTCGCGCTGCTGCTGTACCGTCCCGGGCTGCAGATCACCGGGCTGGAATTGCAGGCGGGGCCGCTCGCGCTGTTCCGGCGTTCCATCGCGGATAACGGCGTGCCTATGGCCGCTTTGCAGGGCGACCTGCGCGACATCCGCTCGGCTTTTCCGCATGGCAGCTTTGATTACTGCATCTGCAATCCGCCCTATTTCGCCGCGGGCGCGGGAAAACCCGCTATGGGCGCGGCGCGGCAGGCCGCCCGGCAGGACGGCTGCTGCACGGTCGAAGAACTGGCCGCCGCGCTTTCCTATGCGCTGCACACCGGCGGTAAATGTGCGCTGGTGTTCCGCCCCGAACGGCTCGCCGTGCTGCTTATCGCGCTGCAAGCCGTGCATCTCGTCCCAAAACGGATGCGCTTTGTGCATCAGAACGCGTCCTCGCCGCCGTCTGCCGTACTGGTCGAATGCCGCAAGGGCGGCTCTCCCGAGGGACTGCTGGTCGAACCGCCGCTGCTTGTTGAGAGCGCGGAATATCAACGAATATACGGAAAATAATTCTTCGAGGTTATATTGCAATGAGTATTGGGACATTATACCTGGTCGCCACGCCCATCGGCAATCTGGGCGACCTGTCGCCCCGGGCGCGCGAGGTGCTGTCGGCGGCCGACTTTCTCGCCGCCGAAGATACGCGCGTGACGCAGAAGCTGCTGAACGCAGTCGGCCTGCCCAAAAAGCCGATGATCTCCTATTACGAGCACAACCGCCGCGCACGCGGCGAACAGGTGCTGGAAAAGCTGCTCGCGGGCGAGAGCTGCGCACTCGTGACCGATGCGGGCACCCCGGCGGTATCCGACCCGGGCGAGGATCTGGTCGCGCTTGCCGCAGAAAACGGCGTTCCGGTCATCCCGGTGCCCGGCGCATGCGCCGCCGTGTGCGCGCTCGCCGCTTCAGGGCTGCCGACCGGGCGGTTCTGTTTCGAGGGCTTTCTCTCGGTCAATAAAAAGGTGCGGCGCGAGCATCTGGAAGCGCTCGCGGACGAAACGCGCACCATGATTTTTTATGAAGCCCCACACAAGCTGCGCCAAACGCTTGCCGACCTTACCGCCGCGTTCGGAAGCGCGCGCCGCGTATCGCTTTCCCGCGAGCTGACCAAACTGCACGAGGAGACCCTCCGCTTAACGCTTGGCGAAGCCGCAGAGCATTTTGCCGAGACCGCGCCGCGCGGCGAATTTGTGCTCATTGTCGAGGGCAGAGCGCCGGACGAGGACGAGGGTCCGGACGAACAGGAGCGCCTGTTGGCAGCCGCCGTCGAGGTGCGCCGCCGCGTCGCGGACGGGCAGACGCAGAAAGACGCAGTCAAAGCGGTGTCGGCGGCCTGCGGTGTGAAAAAGAACGCGCTATACCGCTTTGTTTTGGAGCAGGACGACACATAAAACACGCTTTCCGTTCACAAAACTGACAAACTCCCGCGTTATACTGAGGAACAGGATGGAGGGGATCGCTAGATGTCCACGATTTTAATTGCCGACGATGAGGCGCGTATCCGCCGTTTGGTGAGCGATTTTCTGAAGCGGGACGGCCACACGATCATTGAAGCCCCCGACGGGACCGCAGCTATGCGCGAGCTTGAAAACCGCCGCGCCGGTCTTGACCTTGCCATACTGGACGTGATGATGCCCGGTATGGACGGCTTCGCCGTGCTGCGCGAACTGCGCACGCTGGAGCAAGGCGGCTCGCATCTTCCCGTTATGATGCTGACCGCGCGCGCTGAGGACGCCGACCAAGTACGCGGCCTGGAAGACGGCGCGGACGACTATGTGACCAAACCATTTTCGCCCGTCGTGCTGGCCGCGCGGGTGCGCACATTGCTCAAGCGCGAGGGGCGCGCAAACTCGCCTGTCGCAGAGTTTGACAAGCTCTCGATCAACGAACTGCGCCGCGAGGTACTGGTTTCAGGCGCGCCGGTCGAGCTGACGCCCAAGGAATACGAGCTGCTTATTTATTTCAAAAACAACCGCGCCATCGCGCTGTCCCGCGAGAGTATTTTGAACGCCGTTTGGGGCTACGACTATTTCGGCGATTTGCGCACCGTGGACACCCACGTAAAAAAGCTGCGCGCCAAGCTCGGCGCGTGCGGCGACAAGATCTGCACTGTCCGCGGCTACGGCTACCGTTTTGAGGGGTAGCGCCCATGAAACGCTATTCGATCAAGGTCAAATTTTTTGCTGCCATCAGCGCGGTCGCGCTCGTCTTTATCGGCGTGCTGATCGTGCTGAACGTCTTTTTCTACGATGATTACTATATGATGACCCGCCGCAGCGAGCTGAAAAGCACCTATCAATTGATCGAGCGCCTATATACCGGCGATGTTACCGGGATTTCCTCGGCTCTTGATTCGATCGAGAGCCGCAGCGCGATCCGTCTTGCAATCGTTGCGGACGACGGGACGGTGCTGTACACATCGGCGCTGCTGCCCGAGGAAAGCGAGCCGCCTGTCAAACCTGAAAACGGCGCGGGCAGGCCATACGGCATCGGCGCGGTCTTCCCCGATTTCTGGAGCCAGCGTGTGCGCATCCAAAATATTCTGGTCAGCGCGCTCGAGCAGGCCGGATGGGGGCAAACCGATCTCTCCGGCTACACATTTACAACGGTCTCTCTGCATGAAAACGAACAGTATCTCTGTCTGGTCGGCGCGTTCGAGCAGGGCGGCTGTCTGGTCGCCTATATGCCCTATGCGTTCATTGAGCAAAATTCCTCGTTCAATCTGCTGTTTTTGCTGATTGCGGGCGGCTGTGCGCTGCTCATCTGCCTTGCCTGCGGCTATTTCGTTTCGCGGCAGTTTACCCGTCCCCTGATCGAAATGGGCCAGATCGCCAACGACATGGCCAAATTTGATTTCACAAAAAAATATGAAGGACCCGAATTTGACGAGATCGGCCAGCTCGGGCAGTCGATCAACCGGCTCTCCACCTATCTGGAGCAGGCGATCGGCGAATTGCAGCAGTCCAACACCCAGCTTGCGCAGGAGATCCGGGAAAAGGAGCGCATTGACAATATGCGACGGGAGTTCATCGTCAATGTGTCGCACGAGCTCAAAACGCCGATCGCGCTCATCCAGGGCTACGCCGAAGGGCTGACCGCCGGCGTTGCCGACGATCCCGAGGACCGCAAATACTACTGCGACACCATTGCGGACGAAGCCGACCATATGAACAAGCTGGTCATGCAGCTTTTAAACCTGTCCAAGCTTGAGCTTGGCGCGCAGCAGACGTACTATGACGATGTTGATATCTCCGCGCTGTTTGCCGAGGCTGTGCGGAAGACCGCGGTGCTGTGCGAAAGCCGCGGTTTGCGGGTCAGCTACCAGACAGACGCGCCCACGGTGCACACAGACAGTGATCTGCTGGAACAGGTGCTGATGAATTACCTGTCCAACGCGATCCGGTACACCCGGGATGGTGGGCAGATCGTCCTTTCCGCTTCAGCGGCTGAAAACGGTGTACGCTTGGCTGTATTCAACGAGGGGGAAGGCCTCCCCGACGAGGAGCTTCCAAAAATCTGGGAGAAATTTTACCGCACCGACCACGCCCGCTCACGGGAAAATGGTGGAACGGGCATCGGCCTGTCGCTTGTCCGCGCGATCGCGGACACCCTGCATGGAACCTGCGGCGCGGAGAACACGGAAAATGGCATCACTTTCTGGTTCGAAGTGCCGGGCGCGCCCGATACCGAGCAAAACCCATAATATTGTCGAGACATTTTAGCGAAAGCCCCTTGACATGGTCTTTCTGCCATGGTATAGTATATAAGTACCTCAATGAGAGGCGCCTATATCGCGGGGTGGAGCAGTTCGGTAGCTCGTCGGGCTCATAACCCGAAGGTCGCAGGTTCAAATCCTGTCCCCGCAACCATATTTTACTGCGGCGGTGTTTTGTGTGAATCACAAAACGCCGCCGCAGTTTTTATAGCTATGAAAAAACCGCCGAACTATCGGCGGCTTTTTCATTCTCCGTACCTGCTTCTGCAAATGCGCCGGTCATCTGGCAATATCCGGCATAGAAAGCTTTCCGTCTTTCAGCAGCGCAAACGTCTCCTTATAGTATGGTGCGAATACGCTCCCCTTGCGCCATAGGAACGTAAAATCGTGCGTGACCGCGAAATCATTCAGCGGTATCTCGCGCAGCCGCCCCATTTGAAGCTCAGCCTGCACAGCAGGCTGGAAGAAAAATGAGATCCCCGCCCCGGCGCATACCATCGTTTTGATGGCATCCAAACTGCCCAATTCGACGGTCTGCCGAAAATCCCCGACGGTTAGGTTGCGTTCCTCCAACACGCGCTCCAGCACCTCCCGGGTGCCCGAGCCAGGTTCACGGATGAACAGTCGTTCCTCCAGCAGATCCTCCAGCCGCAAAGCATCGGAGGCAAACCGATAGCCCGGCGCGCAGACGGGTACGTAGCGTTCGGTGCTGTACGGCAGGCTGTCATAGGCGCGTTTTGGGAAAAATCCCTCGACGATGGCAAAGTCGATTCCGCCCTGATCGAGCAGGCGCAGCAGCTCTGCGGTATTGGCCACCAGCATCTGCACCCCGGCATCCGGCTCAAACTCGAGCAGGCGGAGCAACGAACCGGGCATACTATATTCACCGATGGTCAGCGTCGCGCCAAAGCGAAGATGGCGCCTCCCGTCCAGTTCGCGCAGGCTGTCACACAGATGCCGCGCATCATGGTGCATAGTTGCCGCGGTCTGCCAAAACAATCTGCCCGGCCCGGTCAGCGAAAGCTGCTTCCCCTCATATTGAAACAGCTTGACCCCATATTGCCGCTCCAGCGCGTGGATGTGGTTTGACACCGCAGGCTGGGTGATATGCAGCAGTTCCGCCGCCTTGGTAAAATTCATGGTCTGGCATACGGCCAGAAAGGTCTCGATACGAAAATCCAGCATCTGTATCACCTCATAGATATCATAACATATATTTATCTTTATATAAAGAAAGATAATTTTACATAATGTTTAAAACGAGGTATAGTAACGAGGAAAGAAAAACCATGAAACACCAATCAAGGGGGAATTTCCTGTGCAACAAAACCGCATTCCAGAGGGCGAAGACTGCGTAGCTACGCCGGCAGCCGGCAGCGCGTTCGTCCAAAAAGTCCTGCCGCTGGTTCCCGGCATTCTTCTCTGCCTGCTCATCTCCATCCCATGCTGGCTGCTCGGCAAGGCGTTTCCTATCATTGGAGGGCCGGTGTTCGCGATTCTGGCCGGCATGATCGCTACACTGTTTTTTCCGCAAAAGCAGGCTGCGCAGGCAGGTATCACCTATACTTCAAAAAAGATCCTGCAATATGCGGTCATCCTGCTCGGCTTCGGGCTGAACCTGTCCGAGATCGCCCGCGTAGGCGTGTCCTCGCTGCCCATCATCCTGTCCACGATCTCAACCTCGCTGATCGTTTCCTTCCTGCTGCACAAGCTGATGCGCATGCCGACCAATATTTCCACGTTAATCGGCGTAGGCTCGTCTATCTGCGGCGGCTCGGCAATTGCAGCTACCGCGCCCGTCATCCAGGCCGACGATGAGGAAATCGCACAGTCCATTTCGGTCATTTTCCTGTTCAACGTGCTCGCCGCGCTGATCTTTCCCACGCTGGGCAGTATGCTCGGCCTGTCGAACGAAGGCTTCGGCCTGTTTGCAGGCACCGCGGTGAACGACACCTCCTCGGTCACGGCCACTGCTGCCGCGTGGGACGGCATGCATCTCGGCGCGAACACGCTCGATGCAGCCACGATTGTCAAGCTCACCCGCACACTGGCAATCATTCCAATCACGCTGGCGCTGGCCATTTGGCGGACAGCAAAGGCTAAAAAATCGGGGAGCGCATCGGCCAACAGCTTCAGCCTTAAAAAGGTCTTTCCATTTTTCATCCTGTTTTTCATTTTGGCTTCGGTTATTACGACGGCCGCTGTGTCCTTCGGCGTTGACGCCTCTCTGTTCCTCCCGTTTAAAACCCTATCTAAGTTTTTCATCGTTATGGCCATGACGGCCATTGGCCTCAACACCAATATCGTCAAGCTCATCAAGACCGGCGGCAAGCCGATCTTCATGGGGGCGTGCTGCTGGGTCGCGATCGCAGCGGTCAGCCTCGGCATGCAGCAGGTGTTAGGCATTTGGTAAGCCGCGCGGCCGATAACTGAATAATCCTGCAAAACGGGGCCGTTTGTAAACAAACGGCCCCGTTTTTTATGGCTTGCAGGTCTGGCAGGGCGTATAGCCCTCCTCAACTGCCTGTTCTCGGGTCTCAAACGTCACGCGGTTATGCTCTGCGGGCAGCGACGGGCACGATGGCCTGTGAAACTTTTTCGATTTCCTATTTCCAATATAATACGTCTCGTCAGCTGCCGGCGGCGCAGGTGGCGTTTCGTTTTTCTCCGTGCTTAGCACAACGGTCTCCCCATCGCTTACCGCGAGGATATCTCCCTGCAAATCGGTGCGGTATACCGCCGCGCCCGCGTCGGAAAGGCGGCTGAGTACAGCCTCGTCAGGATGCCCGTATGGGTTATCCTTACCCGATGAGATAACCGCGTACTGCGGCATGACTTCCCGCAAGAATGCGTAACCGCTCGATGTATCGCTTCCATGATGCCCCACCTGATATACCGTTGCGGACAAATCGACGCCTGCATCCAGCAGCACGTGCTCTGCCGGCGATTCAGCGTCGCCGGTCAGCAGGAACGCGGTTTTGCCAAATGTGACCTTTAGGATGATCGACCAATCGTTTGGTTCGCCGTCCAGCACGCGCGGGCCGAGCACGGTAACCTCCGCGCCGCCCAGCGGATATGGGGCATCCAGCGCGGGCATTTGGGGCGTTTTCCCCTGCTGCGCGGCGGCTTTTTCAAATGCGCGGAACGCCCCGCCATCATATTCCGTGACCGGCGACCAGACCTCGCCCGCCTCGCATGCGTGCAGCGCGCCTGCCAGCCCGCCAGCATGATCCTCGTGCGGATGCGTGTTCACCACATAGTCCAGCCGTTCGACATTCAGGTTTTTCAAATAGGTGTAAATCAAATCGGAATCTGCCGGTTCCCCCCCGTCGACCAGCATAGCGTGCCCGTCACACAAGAACAGCGTCGCGTCCGCCTGCCCCACATCGATAAAATGCGCCTCCAGCGTCATACCCGGGGGCACGGCGGCGACCGGCTCCTTCTGACGCGCCGCCGCGCCAGGCGGCGCGGGCGAAGGAGGCTCCAGTTCCAGCACCACCCAGCCTACAGCCCCCAGTAAGGCCAGCAATACAATTATTGGCAGCCATCGTCTCATCGCTCGTCGCCCCCTCCGCCTTTAGTATGCCGCAAGATGCGTGTCGCCTACTGTCGAAATCTGTTGCAATCTGTTAGTCTATATATAGCCTAACAGTAGCACAGATAGCCTACATTTTGCAAGCCGCTTGGGTAGACTATATTCAAAAAGGCGGAGGTGCCGGGTCATGGTTACAAATATCAGGACTGCCGTGTCAGACCGCTTGCTTGCCTTATGCGGCGAACGCGATCTGACGATCAACAAATTGGCTACACAGTCGGCTGTGCCGCCGTCCACGATCAAGAACATTTTATATGGCAAAAGCAATAATCCTGGCGTGGTGACGATCAAAAAGCTGTGTGATGGCCTGGAAATCACCATTGGCGAGTTTTTCAGCACGCCTGCGTTCGACGCGCTCGAACAAGAGATCCAATAAAAAAGGCCGGCGTACAGCCAGTCCTCTTTTCCTGTCATGTAAAAAGGCCGCTCTTCCGAGCGGCCCTTTTGTTTTACACATTATACTGAGTACGGATATCAATATGCGCAAGCATGTATTCGTTTTCCGGCCGCACACTGGTCAGAAGATAATCGAGCAGCGTTTCAAGCGGCCGCACGGCCTGCATATGCGGATCCTGATTGATGAGAAAATCCACAAGCCCCTCGCGCACGTTCGCAATGTTGTCCTCGGTGCGGTCGTAGCAGATGACGTGCGTCCGCCCTTTGCGGCCAAGCTCGCGAATCGCGCTGCAGCCGCCTGCCGGCCCGCCGGCTGAGAAAAACACGCCGCCTACATCAGGCTGCTCCAAAAGAGTTTTCCGCACGATCTCATAGGCGCTCCGGTCGCTGTCGGCGCAGCGCTCGAGGGGCAGCAGCGAAATGCCCGGATACACCCGCTGGATCTCCGTGCGGAAGCCGTCGATCCGGCGCTGCTGGGAGAGGTTGGATACATAGCCCGTCACCATCAGCACCGTGCCCCGGCCGCCGAGCAACATGTTCATCAGTCCGGCGCACGCGCGGCCGCTCTGGTAGTTATCCTGCCCAACGTAGCACAGCCGCTTGGAGCCCGGCATATCGGTGTTGAACGTCACGGTTGGAATACCCGCCGCGCTGAGCGCGTCGATGCGATCGCAGATGCGCTCGTCCTCAACCGGGGTGAGCGCAATACCGTCGACCTTCTGCCGCTCCAGCTCGTCGAGCGCAGCGAGCTGGCGGCTGATATCGATGCTTTCGCCCGCGCGGATGAGAAGCTCCGCACCCAACTCCTGCATATGCCCGCGCGCATCCTCTATCTCGTGCAGCACCGACTGCATGAACGGCGTTTCGGCCGACTGCATGACTACGCCCAGCTTGAGCGGCCGCTTGGTGCGCACTAGCAGGCTGCCCGCGCGGTTGGGCCGGTAGCCCAGTTCATCCGCGATCCGGCGGATACGCGCCTCGATCTCCGGGTTGACGCGCCCCCGGTTATTCAGCACGCGGTCGACCGTGCCGCGCGACACCCCAGCCAGCTCCGCGATCTGCTGCTGCGTTACACCCATATGTTTCCTCCTGCCGTGTGCAATGCACACTTTTCTCTGCTATTTAGTATATTCGCCTTACGCGCTTTTTGCAAGACTGTGAAAAAAGAGAAAAAATCCGCGTTTTACCCAAAAGGCTTGGCAGTATTTTGGCAAAACTACCATCTTGTCCTGCCTTAAAAACCGTGATATTGTAATAGCACCACAAGGTGTGCACGTGAACATCTTGTCGTTTCCGAAAAAATCAGACACCAACCGGCATTGACAAGAAACGGGGGCTTTTTATGAATTTCTTCCACTCACTCGCCTGGACTGGGATCTCCTTCCTGCTGTTCACCGTTATGGTTGCGGTCGTTTCCAGTTGGAAGACCCGCGGCGATAACTTGGAAACCGCGGAGGGTTACTTCCTCGCCGGGCGTGGACTGCCCGGCGTCGTGATCGCGGGCTCGTTACTGCTGACCAACCTTTCTGCGGAGCAGCTCGTCGGCCTGAACGGCCAGAGCTGGAAAACCAACATGGGGCCGATCGCTTGGGAAGTCGGCTCGATGTTCACCCTACTCGTGCTCGCCTATTTTTTTCTGCCCAAATACCTCAAAATGGGTGCCATGACCATCCCATCGCTCATGGAGGAGCGCTACGGCAAGGGCACCAAGACGATGTTCTCACTGGTCATCGTCGTCATGTATTCCATCCTGAACCTGCCCGTCATCTTGTATTCTGGCGCGGTCGTGTTCGAACAGATTTTTGACATCTCCGGTATGCTTGGCACCTCCAAATTTGTCGCAGTCGCAGTCTTGTGCGTCGTGGTCGGCATCGTGGGCGGCTGCTACGCGATCTTCGGCGGGCTCAAGGCGGTCGCGGTATCGGACACCATCAACGGCATCGGCCTGATCATCGGCGGCCTGATGATCCCGTTCCTTGGTTTTGCCGCCCTTTCCGCCGCTACCGGCGGCGATGGTATCCTCGACGGCGTCCGCTATATCATCGAGGCCGACCCGGCCAAGCTGAACGCCATCAACGCATGGAACGCGCCCGAGCCCGAGGTGCCGTGGCCTCTGCTCATCACCGGCATGTTTTTCAACAACCTCTACTGGTGGTGCACCAACCAGTCTTTCGTGCAGCGCTCGCTCGCGGCCAAAAGCCTGAAAGAAGGCCAGAAGGGCGCGATCTTCTGCGGCTTCCTAAAATGCCTCGGCCCGCTGTTTCTAGTCGTTCCCGGCATCATCGCGTTCTACCTGCCCGGCATCCAAGAGCAACTCGCCGCTGTGGGCGACAAGGCAATTGACTTCGCCTACCCCGCGCTGATTGCAGCGATCGTCCCCAAGCCAGTCATGGGCTTTTTCGCAGCGGTAATGTTCGGCGCGATCCTGTCGTCGTTCAACTCGGTGCTCAACTCCGCTTCGACCATGTTTACGCTCGACCTATACCGCTCCTCCATCAATCCCGGCGCTTCCGATACCAAATGCGTGCGCGTCGGCAAGATCTACGGCACAATCGCGGGCTGCGTTTCCATCGTCATCGCGCCGTTTGTCATGTATGCTGGCGGCATCACCACTTTTCTAAACTCGATGAGCCAGTTCGTATCCTTGCCCGTACTGTGCACCATTTTGGGTGTCTTCCTCTTTAAACGCCTGCCCAAGTACACGCCCAAGGTCATCACCGTGTTCCACGTCTTGTGCTACGGCGCGTTCCTGCTCTTTAAGCCCAACTACCCCTTCACCCCCGCGGGTAACCCCATCCACTATTTGTACGCCATGGCTGTGCTGTTCCCGGTTGAGCTTGCCATCATGTGGTGGCTCAACAAATACCGCCCGGGCGAAGAATATGCGATCCGCGACGTGGGCGCGGTCGACCTGACGCCGTGGAAATACCGCCATGTGGTCTCCATCGTGGGCATTTTACTTGCCGTGGGTATCTATGTGCTGTTCTCCCCCCTCGGCATTGCGGCCTGAAATTATTTTCACTTCCCCCTTGTGTTCACGTGAACACAGTATTATAATACCAATCGAACAAATTATTTGACCAGTTACTTACAAAGGAGAAACCGACTATGGAAAACCTGAAAATCGCCGTCATCGGCTGCGGCATGATCGGCCGCGAGCACATCGAACGCATCCAGAACCGCATCAAGGGCGCGGAGGTCACCGCGGTGTGCGATGTTTTTGAAGAAGGCGCAAAAAAGGGCGCGGAGATCGCCGGCACGGGCGTCAAGATCTACACCGACTTCCACGCGGCCATCAGCGACCCGGATGTGAACGCCGTCGTCGTCACCACGCCGGGCGCGTTCCATAAGGAGCCCATTCTGGCCGCCATCCAAGCCGGCAAGCCGGTGTTCAGCGAAAAGCCGCTTACCAACACCGCAGCCGACTGCAAGGAGATCGTCGACGCCGAGATGGCTTCGGGCCGGCATCTGGTTCAGGTCGGCTTCATGCGCCGCTATGACCGCGGCTATAACCAGCTCAAAGCGCTTATCGAAGAGGGGAAGTTTGGCGCGCCGCTGCTTCTCAAGTGTACCCACCGCGCGGACGGCGTCGACCCGAGCTACACCACCGCCATGGCGGTCACCGATACAGCCATCCACGAGATCGACGTGCTGCCGTGGCTGGTGAACGACGAGTGGGACGAGGTGCAGTGCGTCATGCCCAAGACGACGAGCAAGGCGCACGAGGGCCTGAAAGACCCGCAGGTCATGATCCTCAAAACCAAAGGCGGCATTGTGACCGTTTTGGAGGTCAATGTCAACTGCGGCTTTGGTTATGACATCAACTGCGAGGTCGTTTGTGAAAACGGCGTAATGAACCTGCCATGCCCGTCGTTCCCGACCGTGCGCTTTGACCACAACGTATCCACCAAGATCGAGGACAACTGGATTCTGCGCTTCATCGACTCCTACGACGTGGAGATTCAGGACTGGGTCGACCACGCGCTTCGCGGTGAGACCGGCGGCTCGTCCGCGTGGGACGGCTACGTCGCTTCCATCACCGCGGACGCGCTCGTGAAGGCGCAAGCCTCGGGCAAGACCGAAAAGGTCGTCACCGGCGGCACGCCCGCGTTCTATCAGAAGTAAGGGAGGAAAATACCTATGAAAATCGGATTCAACGAAGGCTGCAACCGCTTCTGCAAGGATCATTCGGTACTGAAAGACCTCGAATACTGCGAAAAGTATGGCTTCGACTATATCGACGTGCAGTCCGAGTGCCTCAACCGCGATCTGGAGGCGGGCAAGTACACCATCGAGGAGCTGGGCGCGTGGTTCAAAACCCACAAGCTGAAAATGCTTTCTTACAACGCGCTCATTTTCTTCAACATGAAGCAGACGCAGGCCGAAAAGGACGCGGTCATGGCCGAGTTGGACGAGATCATCCGCCGCTGCAACATCCTGGACTGCAAGATGATTGTCGTCGTGCCGTCGATGGATCTGCCCGTGCACGCAACCGTGGGCGAAATCAAGGACGACGCGGTGGCCGTCCTCAAAGAAATGGTTAAGAAGGTCGAGCCGCACGGCATTAAGCTGTCGCTCGAGTTCTGCGGCGCGCCCAGCATGTCGATCAACCGCTTTGAATACGCTTATGATATTGTAAAAGCGGTCGATTCCCCGTCCGTTGGCATCACGCTCGACCAGTACCATTTCCACGCGATGGCCTCCCAGTGGGAATCCCTCGAAAAGGCCGACGGTAAGTACATCTTCGTCTGGCACTTAAACGGCATGGAGGATATGCCCTGCGGCGCGGCCTACAACACGGACGAGAAGCGCCTGTGGCCGGGCGAGCCGGGCGACTGCCTCGACCATCAGCGCTACGCCGACACGCTCAAAAAAATCGGTTTTACGGGCGACGTATGCACCATCGAAGTATTCCGTCCCGCATACTACGCGCTTTCGCAGGAAGAAAACGTCAAAAAGGCCGCCGAGGTCACGCGCGCGCATGTCGCACAATACTGCTGATCTCCGCAAAGCAAACGGCAGGACGAACCAATGGTTCGCCCTGCCGTTTTTTCTATATTCCGCTCACAAGCCCTCGGCTTCCGCGCGCGCCTTGAGCGCGCGCCAGCGGCGGTCGACCTCGTCCTGGAACGCCGAAGCCACGTCGGCATAGCGCTCACCCGCCAGATGCTTGGTGCGCCCCATCATGCCGAGCCACGCCGTCACCGGCGTTTTCTTGCCGGTCTTTTCCGGGTCGTAGCTGAGTGTGGTCACGCCGTTTTCGATCTCAAACAGCGGGAAATAGCAGCAGTCCACGCCCGCCGCGATCACGCGCCGCTCGGTGTTGGGCTTGTCGCCCCAGTTGAGCGGGCAGGCGGACAGCGTCTTGATATAGGCAACGTTTCCCTGCTTTGCGTAATACTGCGCCTTGGCGGCCTTTTTGATAAAATCCGCCGGGTTGGACTCGGCCGCGGTCGCGATATAGGGGATGCCTGTCGCGGCGAAAAGCATGGGCGTATCCTTGTGCGGGAACGTCTTGCCGCGCTGCCCCGCGCCGAGATGGGAGGTCGCGCTCTTTGCGCCGAGCGGCGTTGAATACGAAAGCTGATAGCCCGTGTTCATATAGCCGCCGTTGTCGTACTCAAACAGGATGAGGCTCGACCCGCGAAGCGCCGTGCCGAGCGCCGAGCCGAGGCCGATGTCCATGCCGCCGTCGCCGCTGACCATGATAAACGTGATATCGCCTTCGGGAAGCTCGCCGCGCTTTTGCCGCTGGCGGTACATTTCGACCAGGCCGGACAGCGTCGCCGCGCCGTTCTGGAACAGGTTGTGCACATAGGGCGTTTTGAACGCGGTCTTGGGGTATCCGGTCGAGACGACCATGCCGCAGCCGGTCTGGAACAGCAGTACGACGTTGCCCTCGATGCCGCGCAGCAGTAGGTTGAGGTTGACCGGAATCCCGCAGCCCGGGCACGCGCCGTGGCCGGGGGCCAGACGCTTGGGCACGGCGGTCGTCTCGTTCACGCGGCCGCCGCGAACGGTCAGCCTGCCGGTGTTCGGGTCGGCTTCGCATGTCGTCGTGCCGGGCGCGGCGCGCTCGCCGCAGACCGGCTCGAAGAGTTTTTCCACCCGGAGCGACGGGTCGCCGGGATATACGCCGGTGTAATCGAAGCGCGGCGCGCCCTCGTCGTAGCACGCACGGAGCAGTTCTTCCGCGTCCTCTATATAGAAATCCCGGCCGCCGAGGCCGTACACGCGGCTCATCACCTTGGCCGTGCTGCCCGCCGTCTGCAAGGCTGCCCGCGTTTCCAGCGATAGGTTGCCGCCGCCCGCGCCATAGCTGTCCTGCCGGTCGCCTATCATGATGATCTCCGCTCCCCCGCACAGGTGTGCGAGCGCGTCCGCCGGGAACGGGCGGAGCTGGTGGAGCGTCACCGCGCCGCACTTTTTGCCTTGCCCCCGCAGCCGGTCGACCGCATCCTTGGCCGTGTGAAAGCTGGAGCCGAGCAGCACAAGCAGCGTGTCCGCGTCGTCTGCACGGTAGCCCTCAACTGCGCCGTAAGACCGCCCGGTCAGCCCCTCATATTCCGCCCAGACCTCACGGATAACACTTCGCGCCTGTTCCATCGCCAGATGGAGCTGGTATTTGTTGTTGAGCGTGTCCGGCTCGTTCATATACGACCCGATCGTGACCGGGTTTTCCGGGTCGAGCGCGGTGTAGTCCGCCTGATATTCCCCGACGAACGCGCGTACATCCGCATCGTTTTCGAGCACCTGGCAGCGGCGCTTCTGGTGCGAGGTGAAAAAACCGTCAAACGCGACGATGACCGGCAGTTTGACCCGCTCGGCCACCTTGAGCGCACAGAGGTTAAAATCGTAAACCGCCTGCGGCGTGTCCGCGAACAGGATGACCCACCCCGTGTTCAGGCAGTACATGATGTCGCTGTGGTCGCCCTTGATGGACAGCGGCCCGGAGACCGTCCGGCAGGCGACGTTCATCACCATGGGCAG
>NZ_JAXEOA010000024.1:0-33992 GCF_034098985.1 Agathobaculum sp.
CGCGCAGATGGACGGTGCGATCCTCGTTGTTTCGTCGGCTGACGGCCCGATGCCGCAGACCCGCGAGCACATCCTGCTTGCCCGTCAGGTTGGCGTTCCGTCGATCGTTGTTTTCATGAACAAGGTCGATCAGGTTGACGACGCTGAGCTGCTCGACCTCGTTGAGATGGAGATCCGTGATCTGCTGTCTTCCTACGAGTTCCCGGGCGACGACGTTCCGGTAATCCGCGGCAGCGCGCTGGGCGTACTGACCTGCGAATCCAATGACCCGAATGCTCCCGAGTATGCCTGCATCCAGGAGCTGATGAAGGCTGTTGACGAGTATATCCCGACCCCTGAGCGTAAGGCTGATCTTCCGTTCATCATGCCGGTCGAGGACGTATTCTCCATCACTGGTCGCGGCACCGTTGCTACCGGCCGTGTTGAGCGCGGACAGCTGAACATGGGCGAGGAAGTTGAGATCGTAGGTCTCATGGATGCTCCCCGCAAGACGGTTGTTACCGGTATCGAAATGTTCCGCAAGCTGCTGGACTACGCTGAGGCTGGCGACAACATCGGCGCCCTGCTTCGTGGTATCCAGAAGACCGATATTGAGCGCGGCCAGGTTCTGGCTAAGCCCGGCTCTATTCACCCGCACACCAAGTTCCACGGTCAGGTTTACGTGCTGAAGAAGGAAGAGGGCGGCCGCCATACTCCGTTCTTCAACAACTACCGTCCCCAGTTCTACTTCCGTACCACTGACGTTACCGGCGTTATCACGCTGCCGGAGGGCATTGAGATGTGCATGCCTGGCGATAACGTTGAGATGGACGTTGAGCTGATTACCCCCATTGCGATCGAGGCGGGACTCCGTTTCGCTATCCGTGAGGGTGGCCGCACGGTTGGTTCTGGCGTTGTTACCAAGATCAACGAGTAATTTTTCAAAAACTCCCGTTCTTCGGAACGGGAGTTTTTTTTATACAACTTGATTAGAAAATACCGTCTATTGATACCGCTATTTTCAGACCGATTGCGGCAAAATAGCAGCAAGGAGGGATTTTCTATGAACAAGCATGATGATGTTACCGAAAAGCAATTGGAATCAGCTAAAAAGAACATTGAATGGATGAAGCTGAGCAAGCCGAGCGTTGCCGCGCGTAATATGGGGTTGGATGTTTCCGAGGGAGACGAGACATGCCCGGCAGGAAAAGCATTGCGGCCGCACGACCGCGATTGCGGACGCGCCCACCCGATCGAAGGAGCCAACAGCGAGGATCTGCGCGACTGGTGTGGTGAGCATCAGCTTTGATTTACTTTTGCGGCTGATTGTGGTAGAATAGGGTTCAGAAAAGGTCACCCGGCGGCGAGCGCGGGCATAGCCTGAAAGCAGGAGGGAAAAACCATGTCTGTTTTCTGGCAAACCGTGCTCGCCGTTTTTGCTGCGGTCGGGCTGTACACAGTGCTGCATACAGCGTATGATTTGATTTTTCAACGCGTTTTGCGGCAGCGGGGCAGCGCGGAACTGACTTTATACGGCGATGGCTGCGACGCTGCTTCCGAGCAGCTGATTATGACCGCGCTGCGCATCCGCAAGCAGTACCTGCCCGGATTGTCCGTGACCTTTGTTGAGATTGGCAATGGGCAGGGACAGAACATTGCAAAGCATTTGGCCGCGCGGCGGGATATCATGTATTTGGATTAAGGACGAATGGGGAACGGCAAGTGGACGAAAGAACATATGTCATGATCCGCGGCACGGTGCAGCAGATCGTTTTCTATAATGAGGAAAATGGCTATGCCGTGCTGCGCCTAGTGTCTGAGGAGGACGGTGGGGAGGTGACCGCTACCGGCACCTTCCCCAACATCGGACTGGGCGAGCAGGTGCTTTTAACCGGGTTTTGGACGACCCATCCGTCCTATGGCGAACAGTTTGCTGCAGAAGCCTTTGAACGCCGGCTGCCGTCTTCAATACGGGGGATCGCTGAATATCTTGGCTCCGGGCTCATCCGCGGAATCGGGCAGCGGCTGGCTTTGCGCATCGCGGAAAAGTTTGGGGAAGATACGTTTGATGTACTTACTCACGAACCGGAGCGCCTGACGGAAATTCGCGGGATTACAGACAAAAAAGCGCGGGAGATCGGCCGGCAGTTTGTTGAGCAAAGTGAAATGCGGCTATTAATGGATTTTTTAAATGAGCATGCGCTGCCTGTGTCGTTAACGCCGTTGCTGTACAAACGGCTTGGAGTCGATGCGATCGATGCTCTTTGTGAAAATCCATATTTGTTGTGCGACGCTTATTATGAAGTCGATTTTAAAATAGCCGACGCGTTGGCGTTTAATTTAGGTTTGTCTCTGTTGTCTGACGAACGCGCGGATGCAGGCGTACTCTATACACTGTCGTTCAATCTGGATAACGGACATACGTTTATCCCAGTTGAAAAACTTGTGGCCGCTGTGTGCATGTTGCTTAGCGAAGATGATGTGGTTTTTGAAGAAGATAGGGCGATGGCGAGCATTGAACGTTTGGCGGATGCCGGAAAGCTGGTACGTGAACATATTGCTGGGCGGGACGCGGTATATCTGCGTACGATTCACGATGCTGAGGCTTTTCTTGCAGAGACGATGGGCAATATGGCGGAACGCAATTTCGAGTATGAATTTGATGTGGACGTGCTGCTGAGTGCACTTGAGCTGGACAGCGAGTTCCCGTTTTCCGAAAAGCAGAAACAGGCGATCGCTACCGCAGCGAAAAATGGGTTAGTAATTTTGACTGGAGGGCCGGGAACGGGAAAAACGACGACTGTTCGCGGCATCCTGCAGGTTTTTGAGTCGCTGGGATTAACTACCCTCCTCGCAGCGCCGACCGGGCGCGCGGCCAAACGCCTATCTGAACTGTGCGGCATGGAGGCGAAAACCATTCATCGGCTTTTGGAAGCGGGGTATGTGGTTGGCGGACGGACGGCCTTTCAGCGCTGCCTCACTAATCCGCTGGAATGCGACGCTGTCATTCTTGACGAGGTCTCTATGGTGGATATCACCCTGATGCAGGCGCTGGTCGAAGCGCTGCCGTTTGGCGCGCGGCTGGTGTTGGTGGGTGATGCAGACCAGCTGCCGCCTGTCGGCCCGGGAAATTTTCTGCGTGATATGATCGGTTCCCATCGGGTGCCGACCATTCAGCTGACAGAGATATTCCGGCAGGCACAGCAGTCCAATATTGTGATGAACGCGCATGCAGTCAATGCAGGGGAGATGCCGGCCGCATCGGGGGCTGACGGCGATTTCTTCATTATGAGGCGACCGGATGCCGCTTCCACTATTGAAACGATTGCGCAGCTATGTGCCAAACGGCTGCCGGAACATTACGGCTTTGAACCGTCGCAGATTCAAGTGCTGTCGCCAGCGAAACGACAGGGCAGCGGCACAATCGCTCTCAACAGTCGTTTGCAAGCTGCGCTGAATCCACCGCAGGAGGACAAGCTGGAAAAACGGTTCGGAGATATCCTGTTTCGCGAGGGAGACCGTGTGATGCAGGTGCGAAACAATTACGATATTTTGTGGGAACGTAGGGATGGCGAAGAGCAGGGCGCCGGCATCTTTAATGGTGACGTTGGAGAAATCGTCCAGATTTTTCCGCAGCAGGAATGCTTGGTCGTCCGGTTTGACGATCGCTTTGCTACCTATACCTATGATATGCTGAGTGAGTTGGAATTAGCTTATGCGGTCACGGTACATAAAGCGCAGGGCAGTGAATTTGACGCGGTCGTGCTTGCGCTTTCTAACGGCATCCCAAGAAAACTGCTGACCCGGAATATCCTTTATACCGCGATCACACGCGCAAAAAAACTGCTTGTGATCGTTGGCAGCAGCGAGGTGATCGCTTATATGGTTGGGAACAATCAAAAAGGGCGGCGTTATTCCGCGCTCAAAGCCCGTCTTCGCGCAGAAAGCGCTGAGCAGGCCTGAAAGTTGCGGTAAAAACCGCTATAATGACAAATATTTCGCAAATAGCCTTGAAAAACGCTATACAGATAGGGTATAATAAAAACAATGTCACCCGGTTTGAACGGTATAAAGGATGAAATAGGATATGAGTTCTTTTTTTGAAAAAATCGCGAAGAAATTTTCGCTCTTTTCCAGCGACATTGGAATTGATCTCGGCACGGCGACCGTGCTGGTTTATGTCAAAGGGAAGGGCGTTGTGCTGAACGAACCCTCGGTCGTCGCGGTCGATAAGGTAAGCGGAAAAATTCTTTCGGTAGGCGCGGACGCGCAGAAAATGCTGGGCCGTACGCCGGGCAATATTGTGGCGATCCGTCCTTTGCGCGAAGGTGTGATCTCCGACTATGAAATGACCGAACGGATGATTAAAGAGTTTATCCGCAAGGTGCAGGGCTTCCGGCTGTTTAAGCCTAACGTGGTTATCTGCGTGCCGTCGGTAATCACCGAGGTGGAAGAGCGCGCTGTCATTGACGCAGGTACGCAGGCGGGAGCTAAGCGCGTGTTCCTGATCGAAGAGCCTGTGGCTGCGGCTATCGGTGCCGGCATCGATATCGCCAAGCCGAATGGCAATATGGTCGTCGATATTGGCGGCGGTACGACCGATGTCGCCGTGATTTCGTTGGGAGGCATCGTAGAATCGACCTCAATTAAAATCGCGGGCGATAAGTTTGACGAAGCAATCGTGAAATATGTCCGCCGCAAGCATAATGCCCTCATTGGCGACCGCACGGCAGAGGCCATCAAAAAGGGCATTGGCTGCGTGTATCCCCGTTCGGAAGAGGTGTCTATGGAGGTCAAGGGCCGCTGCCTGATGACCGGCCTGCCGCGTACGTTTACCGTCAATTCTTCGGAAATTCTTGACGCACTTGAAGAGGTCTCCCAAACGATTATTGAGGCGATCCACTGGGTTATCGAGCGGACACCGCCTGAGTTGACCGGTGATATCTCGACCAACGGCATCGTGATGACCGGCGGCGGTTCGCTGATTTGGGGCTTTGATAAATTGGTTGCCTCGAAAACCGGCATCCCCACCCATATTGCAGATGAAGCGATTTCTTGCGTAGCTTACGGAACGGGCAATTGCTTGGAGAACCTGCAGGGCATGCAAGATGGTACAATGAATCTGTCGCGCCAGCGCCAGATGATGCAGTAATTTAACTATACGCGCCCGCTTTCTAAACGGGCGCTTTTTTCTGGGAGGCTTTGCGGCGTTGACCGAAACGGAAAAATATATGAAAGCCGCGCTGCGGCTTGCGCAAAAAGCGGCAGACGAAGGCGAGGTTCCGGTTGGGGCAGTTGTCGTATGCGAGGGGAAAATCGTAGGGCGAGGCCGCAACCGACGCGAAACCAGAAAAAATGCGTTGCATCATGCGGAGATTGAAGCGATTAAGAAAGCTTGTAAAAAGCTTGGGGGCTGGCGGCTGCACAAGTGCGATTTATATGTGACGCTCGAGCCCTGCCCAATGTGCGCAGGGGCGATAATCAACGCCCGCATTAAAACCGTATTCTTTGGCGCCCCTGATCCCAAAGCGGGATCATGCGGTACGCTGACGAATTTGTTCACCCTGCCGTATAACCACCAGCCCGCTGTGGTGGCAGGTGTGCTGGAAGATGAATGTGCGAAAATCCTTAAAACGTTTTTTCAGGAATTGCGGCGCAAAAAGAAAAAATTGGATGCTGGGCAGTCATCCGAAATACGACATCAGTAAGAGGGGTAGCAATGCAAAGAGAAAGACTGGGCACACGGCTGGGATTCATCCTGCTTTCAGCTGGATGTGCCATTGGTATCGGTAATGTGTGGAAGTTTCCATATATGGCGGGGCAATGCGGTGGCGGTGCGTTTGTCCTGTTTTACATCTTTTTTCTGCTGGTATTGGGCTTGCCGATCATGGCAATGGAGTTCGCTGTTGGTCGTGCAAGTCAAAAAAGTCCGGTTATGGCCTATCAGGCGCTGGAGAAACCGGGACAGAAGTGGCATATCCACGGATATCTTGCAATGATCGGCAATTATCTGCTGATGATGTTTTATACGACGGTTGCGGGCTGGATGCTGCATTATTTTTATCTGACCGCGTCTGGAAGATTTGACGGCGCATCCGCCCAACAAGTAGCGGGCACATTTACGGAGATGCTGTCCCAGCCGTTGGTCATGACTGGGTGGATGATACTAGTCGTTATTATTGGTTTTGGGATTTGCGCCATTGGACTGCAAAACGGTCTGGAGCGGATCACCAAGGTCATGATGATCGCTCTTCTGGCCATAATGGTTGTGCTGGCGGTCAACAGCGTAATGATGGACGGCGCATCTGAAGGACTTAAGTTTTATTTGATGCCTGATTTTGCACGGATGAAAGAAATCGGCATTGGCACCACGATTGTCGGCGCAATGAATCAGGCGTTTTTCACGTTGAGCCTGGGCATTGGTGCCATGGCGATTTTCGGCAGTTATATTGGTAAAGGCCGCGCACTGTTGGGAGAGGCGGTCAATGTTGCGCTGCTTGATACGTTTGTGGCAATCGTTGCGGGACTGATTATTTTCCCGGCCTGCTTCTCGTTTGGCGTTCCGTCCGACAGCGGCCCAAGCCTGATTTTCATCACGCTTCCCAATATTTTTAACCATATCCCAATGGGACGCCTATGGGGAAGTTTGTTTTTTGTCTTTATGGCATTCGCGGCATTCTCGACCGTGCTGGCCGTCTTTGAAAATATTTTGTCCTGCGGCATGGATTTGACCGGCGCAAGCCGGAAAAAAGTCGCGGTGGTGAATGTGGGTTTGATGATCCTGCTATCGCTGCCGTGCGTACTAGGCTATAATGTTTTGTCCGGATTCCAACCCTTTGGCGCAGGCTCATCCGTGCTTGATCTTGAGGATTTTCTGGTATCAAATATTTGGTTGCCTTTGGGATCGTTGGTTTATCTGCTGTTTTGCACCAGCCGCTATGGCTGGGGCTGGAAAAACTTTAAGGAAGAGGCGAACGAGGGCGGCGGCCTTAAGGTGCGGGATGGCATGCGGCTTTATGTGAGCTACATTCTTCCTATTATCGTTCTAATTATTTTTGCGCTTGGTATCAAAGATAAGTTCTTTTAATGGAAGTGTCGTAAAAAGCTTGAAATTCATGGTGTAATGCGGTATAATATTTACTGTTATTGCACCACATCTGCCGGTGTGATGGAATTGGTAGACGTAGTGGACTCAAAATCCACCGCTGGCGACAGCGTACCGGTTCGAGTCCGGTCACCGGCACCAACAAAAAGCACCAAAGGCGTCGCCTTGGGTGCTTTTTTCATAATGTGCTGATAAGGGGGAGAATTATGGTTTTATCCAAGAAAAGCAAGGCGATCGGATTTATTTTGCTGTCTGCATTTGGTTTTGCCATGATGAACGCCTTTGTTAAGATGGCAGGCGATCTTCCGTTTACACAAAAAAGCTTTTTCCGGAATTTTGTAGCAATGATATTCGCCGCAGTGATTTTAAAAAAAGAGAAAATTGGCTTTCGATGGGAACCAGGTAATTTCCCACTGCTATTGATGCGCGCGATGTGCGGCACGGTCGGAATCTTTTGTAATTTCTATGCAGTCGACCACTTGCTGTTGGCAGATGCCAATATGCTGAACAAATTATCGCCATTTTTCGCAATTCTGTTTTCATTGCTGTTTTTAAAGGAACGGGCGACGATTGTGCAGTATTGCGCTGTTCTTCTTGCTTTTGGCGGAAGCCTCCTGATTATAAAGCCGGGATTTTCAGCGGATGCGATTCCCGCGATGATCGGCCTGCTGGGTGGCGTTGGCGCCGGTGCAGCGTATACTGCGGTTCGGGCACTGTCCAGCCGCAGGGAAAAGGGGGCACGGATCGTTTTCTTCTTTTCCGCTTTTTCCACGTTGGTCTCACTGCCTTTTCTGTTGTTCGATTATCATCCAATGACTTGGACGCAGCTTGCCTGCCTGCTGGCGGCGGGCTTATCTGCCACTCTGGGACAGTTCGGCATCACGCTTGCATACTCCAATGCACCGGCAAAGGAAATATCCGTATTTGATTATACGCAAATACTGTTTGCGGCGCTTTTAGGCTTCTTCTTATTTGACCAGATGCCGGATTGGATGAGTATCATCGGATATATTATCATTTGCGGCGTATCGGTGGTGGTGTTTTTCTATAACCGAACTTTGGAGAACCAGGAGAAAATTCGTGACAAATTATGAGTTGATCCGTTCGCGCAGAAAAACACTTGCGCTGGAAGTAACGCGCGAGGGGCATGTGCTCGTCCGAGCGCCGTACCGTGCGCCAGAGCAGGCGATCTGTCTGTTTGTGGAACAGCATAGAAAGCGGCTCGAAAAGGCTGTGGAGCGGCAGAAGCAGCGTAGGCGTACACATCCGGAACCTGACGAGGCGCGCCAAAAAGAATGGATTGATTCCGCAAAAAAAATCTTGCCAGAACGGGTATCATACTATTCTAATGTAATGCAGCTGTATCCGTCTGGCGTTCGGATAACCGCTGCGCGCACGCGTTTTGGTTCTTGCAGCGTGAAGGACCGGCTTTGCTTTTCATATCGACTGATGGATTATCCGCAGGCTGCAATTGATTATGTAGTGGTGCATGAGTTAGCGCATATTTTGCACAAAAATCATGGACAGCAATTTTGGACATTGGTAGAATCGGTGCTGCCTGATTACCGCTCTCGCCGTGAACTGCTTCGCTGAGAGGAAAGTGTCAACCATATGGGATTCCTATTGATTCGTATGGAGGAAAAGCAATGAAACGGGTAGTTGCGATTGGAGAACTTTTGATCGACTTTGTGCCACAACAAAAGGACTGTAAACTCAGTGAAGTCACGCACTTTGAACGCGTTGTGGGAGGCGCACCAGCAAATGCAGCTGTGGCTGTTGCGCGTCTAGGTGGAGAAGCAGCGATGATCTCGCAGGTGGGGGAAGACGCCTTTGGTACGCATATCCTCGATGTGCTGGAAAAGAACGGTGTGGATGCTGCACATGTGTTTCGGACTTCCCGCGCATATACCGGGCTGGCATTCGTGTCGCTTGACGCAACGGGTAATCGGGATTTTTCTTTTTTTAGAAACCCATCTGCGGATTTGTTTCTGAGTCCTGAGCAAATTACTGAAAAGATATTTAATAAGTGCGCTGCATTGCATTTTTGCTCAGTGGACCTAGTGGACTGGCCAGTCAAAAAGGCGCATTTGCGCGCTATTGAACTGGCGCGAAAAGCAGGAGCGTTCATTTCCTTTGACCCAAATGTGCGGCTGCCACTATGGAGTACGCCGGATGCGTGTAGCAAAGCCATCTCAGAATTTTTGCCATATGCAGATTTGATCAAGCTCTCGGATGATGAGATAGGGTTTGTCACAGGAGAAAAGGATGAGATGCGGGCGGCAAAAAAGATGCTGGCAGGTGGATGCAAGCTTGTGTTGGTAACGCGCGGCGCGAACGGTTCGACCGCCTATACGCCTCAACATACGGCCTATTGCGATGCGCTTTCGGTGGACGCGAAAGATACAACGGGGGCAGGGGATTCATTTATTGGTTCGTTTTTATTTCAGCTGGTGCGTGACGATCTGACGGCAGACAGGTTGGCCCTGATTGGCGAAGCGCGGTTGGCGGAATATTTGCGATTTTCTGCATGCTATGCATCACTCACTGTGCAGAAAAAAGGCGCAGTGATGGCGACGCTGCCAGAGCTGCGGCGTGCATATCCAGAAATATGAAAGCGCCTGCGAACCCAATGGGGTTTGCAGGCGCTTTCTAAAAAAATTTTGTAAGCGACGGTACAGAGGAAAGTGCTGAAACAGCCTCGGGATAATCCCTCCGTAGTCGAGTGGCACAACGCAGACAGAAATTGTCATATAGATCTGAAGAATCACGCATTTGCTGTTTAAAGCCCCAAACATGGGTAAAATACTGCTGCCCGCCGCCAAATAATTCTGGAAGATCACCGAGTGCTTTTACGTGGATGTTTTGCTTTTTCGCACACATGGCAAACAGACGCTGTTCGGCAAAAACCATATAAGTCAGTACATCATCAGCTGCAGGAGCCGAGCGCATAAAGGTGATAGCTGCATCGGTATAGTAGCGGCGAAAGGAATCATTTCCCAAAAAAACGAGTGCAGTGTTCAGCGGTTGCACCGACCAATCATAGGCGTGAAGATCAAAGCGGCGCACCTTTGTGAACGCTTCCGGTCCGGGATAAATTTGCGGCGACAATTCCTCACGATGAATCGCTGCAGCGTCGCAGCCTGTGAAAAGCTCGGAAATCGATTTCCAGACAATAAAATCTGTGTCGATCATGACGCAAGGCGCCGCAACAGCACTAAGCGCAAATAATTTACCGGCCGCCCAAAAGGCCATTGGATTGATATCCTCTGGTATGGTGTCGAGTAATGGATGGATGCCACCGTCCCATAAAAAAGAAAGACCGAGAGTCTGATAATAGTGAGCCGCCTGACGGTCACAGATCATCAAAATCGATCCGTTATGCCGCCTCCATGAAAGCGCGGATAACGCGGTAGTCAACAATTCAAATGGTTCCACGAAGTATGGCGAATCAGAGTTTCGCACAAAAAAAGGCCGCGTCCAATTGATATGGAACGCCTGCATATCAAATCAGCTCCAGTCCATATCCGCCAACCAGAAAAACGCCGGAACCCCAATTGATGGAACCATAACCCGATCCGGACCAAGAGGTAAGGTGGGAAGTGGTATACGATGTCTGGTACGAACCGGAACCAGCCCCAATTGGCACAAAGCGCCGGAGAACAACAGATTCCTGAGCGGTCGATTCTAAAATCTCGTGACTGGGAGGTAAACAACCACCCATGATTGGTACGCGAGATTTTTCCTCTTCAGCATCATACCATCCAAGATGCACAGGGTCAGCAGGAAAGATCGGCGTGGGGGCGGTGGAAGCGGTCTCTAACGCTTGCACCGGCTCGTGAATAGGTTCACAATGGCGCGCATAACTCGTAAGATCAAATACAACGCCGTCTACCTCGCGCAGGTTATCCGGGTCCATGGACACGATTCCGTTTACATGATCCATGGTGCACGCCCTCCTCTTCCAAAGCTTGTATATTTAAATTATACTGGACAGCTTGACAAACCGCAACGGCAAAATGGAGCTTTCCAGAAGTTTTTTCAAGTCGGCCACCGTCTTTACAGATCGTATAGCGCATGCTATCATAAGGGAACCAGGAGGCGAAGGAATGCACTTTGAACAGTTAGAACAATCAGTTTGGGAACGTCTGGCACAGGAAAATAGGCCAATTGTGCTGTATGGGATGGGAGACGGCGCCGATAAGATTCTACACGAGTTTGGGAAGCATGGTATTCAGGCTGCTGCTGTGTTCGCCAGTGATGAATTTGTGCGGGGACACAGCTTTCGGGGGTTTCAAGTTTTGAAATTGAGTGAAGTGATCGCTCGATTCGGTGAAGATATCGTTGTTGTGATTGCATTTGCCACCCAGCGTCCTGAAGTGTTGAACAAAATATTTGCGTTGGATGCGCGTTTTGACGTAGTAGCGCCGGATGTGCCGGTCGTGCCGGGAATCGTGTTTGATAAAGAATTTATCCGGACAAATCAGCAGTCGATGCAGGCGGCATTTGACTTGATGGCCGACGAAATTTCCAGGGAGGTCTTTCTGGATACGGTTCGATTTAAGCTGTCCGGCAGGCTGCGATATCTACGGAACAGTGAAACCACTAAGGCGGACGCGTTTATGCATCTGTTGCGTCCCGGTCCGACGGAGCATTTTGCTGATTTGGGTGCCTATACGGGCGATACGATTCGGGAACTGCTTTATTACACTAGCGGTCGGTTCGCTTCCATCACTGCACTAGAACCGGATCAGCGCAATTTCCGCAAACTATGCGTGTATGCGGAAGAAAATCTATCTGGAGAAGTTTTGCTGCTTCAGGCGGGAGCTTGGCATAGCGACACGGAGCTGACCTTTTCCGCCCGAGCTGGACGGCAGTCAAAGCTTGCCGACCAGGGCGTGAAAACACAAATGCGAGCGTTAGATCATGTTTTGACAGGCAAAAAGTGCACGTTGCTTAAAATGGATGTGGAAGGGGCGGAACGGGAGGCGCTGCGCGGCGCAGAAGCGATCATTCGGTCCTGCCGGCCTAAGCTCAACATTGCGGTCTATCACCGCAGTGGGGATTTTTTTGAATTGCCCTTGCTTGTCCATGAAGTGTGCCCGGACTACCGTCTTTACCTGCGCCACCATCCTTATGTGCCTGCGTGGGATACAAATTTATATGCGGTTTGTCAGTAAAAAATGTTTTGGATGCTGGAAATCCAAGAAAGTGCGTTGTATAATAAGATACAAGCCATAAGGCCGTGACTATTGATCATAAGGAGAGAATGAAAATGGGATGTTTTTATTGCGACGAGCATCACGAGGGCCGCGAAAACCTGATGTTCGAGATTGGTAAAATGAAAGCCGGGACGCTGTATTTATTTAAGGACCAAGCGCACAAGGGTCGCTGCGCTCTCGCGTTGGGTACGCATAAAAAGGAATTGTTTGAGTGCAGCGAACAGGAACGCAATGATTTTTGTGCAGATCTTGCCGCGGCATCCGGCGCTATACAAAGGCTGTGGGGCTGTACAAAAATCAATTTGGGCTCGTATGGCGATACTAATCCGCACCTGCATTTTCATATTGTCCCTAAATATGAGGGCGGCTTTGAATTTGGAGGCAGTTTTGCCATTGGGAACGATCAGCCCGTGTTTCTGAAAGATGAGGAATATCGGGAAATGATCGAAGCACTGAAAAGAGAATTGGCCATTTGATCCATATGACATCGACAGAGACGGGACTCATTTGAGTTCCGTCTTTTTACGTCTTACAAGAGGAAAACGACCGCTTATGAAAAAACACACGACAAAAAGCGGCATATTCTCTATACTGAAAACAGAAGGGGGACTTTTTATGAAAATAATCGTTGAACAGACAGACCTAGAGGAGCCTGAAGTGGTGATTCGCGGAAATCCGGGTGATCCGCGGGTTGCTAAGCTGGTTGCGGCATGTAACGCGGCGGTTGGTACCGGGAAACTGTTTCTGTATAGAGATGGGCGAGAATATTTATATAACTTTCGCGATGTTGCTTTTTTTGAAACAAACGGAAATAAAGCATATGGCTTTGTGAATGGCGAAGCTTACGAAACGCGGCACAAGCTGTACGAATTGGAAGAATTGGCTTATCCATTTGGGTTTGTGCAGATTAACAAAGGTGTGCTCGTCAATGTTGGACAGGTGCGTTCGGTGGAGGCTGAGTTTTCCGGAAATTACGTTGCGGTGCTAAAACAAGGGAAAACGCGTTTAACCATTTCGAGAAAATATATTAAGGCGTTTCGCCACTATGTAATGGAGGTTTACTAATATGAAAAAGGTGTTAGACTATGCGGTTATGGGATTAGGGATCGGCTATTTTATTTCAACGGTTTGCCTGTCACTTATGCGTGGGCTAGATGAGACTATGGAAAATGTCTTGGCGTGGATGATTGCATCGGTGCTGTATGGATTGATTTCGATGATCTTTGACACGGACTGGTTACCGCTTCCCGGGATGATCGCCGTGCATTTTTGCGGCTGCGTGGCGATTACACTGGGTACGGCTTGGATCCTCGGATACGCAGATTCCTTTTTGTCGCTTGCGTTGGATGTTGTGCCGATTTTTATTGTCATTTATATTTTAATCGGTTTGGGAATCGCGCTTTATGCTCGACAAGATACAAAGAAGCTGAATCAAAAAATGGGGAAATAACTAGAAAGAACTAAACAAGCCTTCTCAATAGAGGAGGCTTGTTTTACACTAGGCACAAAAAGCTGAGAAATGTTGCATGAATTCCCTGAAATGATATTTCTTGCAACACTTAGCATGGTGTGGTATACTATATCATGTATTTATATAGGTGGAGGAATCTATTTTGCTGTTTAACGCTTTGCGCTCTGGAAATTTGCAAGATGCGATTGTCGTTTTGGCACTTTCGTTGCCGGCAGTCGTTCTATGCTTATCGATTCACGAGGCCGCGCATGGGGGAATGGCCTCTGCGCTCGGCGACCGGACGGCGCGCGACGCCGGGCGGGTCACGCTGTCGCCGCTCGCGCATATCGATCCGTTTGGTTTTTTGTGTCTGCTGCTGTTCGGCTTCGGCTGGGCGCGGCCGGTTCCGGTCAATATATCCAATTTCAAAAACCGGAGATGGGGGATGGCGCTTACCGCGATTGCGGGACCACTGTCCAATTTACTGACCGCATTTGTTTTTTTCTGCCTATACATCGTTGCCGGGACTTTTATTCCAGGTACATTCGGCTATGTTGTTATGCGTTTTTGCCTGGTGGTTGCCAATATGTCGGTCGGCCTCGGTGTTTTTAACCTGATTCCCGTACATCCACTGGACGGTTCGCGCGTGCTGGATGCGTTTCTGCCGTTTTCGTGGTCGCTTAAGCTGCAGAAATATCAGTCGGTCATTCTGCTGGTATTTGTGGTAGCTTTATGGTTTGGCTGGCTCGACGGTCTGATGGCGGCTGTCAGCAATCAGATCGCGGGTTGGGCGCTGCGTTTTATGGGGATACTGCTGTAAACGGAGGCGCGCATGGAACTCGAATTTCACCTTGATCATTTCGACGGCCCGCTGGATCTGCTTCTGCATCTGATTTCCAAAAATAAAGTCAGCATATATGATATTCCAATTGCAGAAATTTTGGAGCAGTATTTAGAGGTTCTGCACGAAGCTCATGAAATGGATATGGATGTGGCGGGCGATTTTGTCGCCATGGCCGCTCAGTTGGTCTATATTAAATCAAAAATGCTGTTGCCCCGACATGAGGAAGAGGAAGAGGAAGACCCCCGCGCAGGCTTGGTGGAGATGCTGCTCGAATACCAGAGGCTCAAAGAGGTCGCACCGTTCTTCCGGGACCGGGGCGAGCTCGGACGAGACATTTTTATCAAGCAACCGGAACAATTGCCCGACACACCACGCCCGGAATACCATCATTCGGTGGATGATCTTGTACGTTCTGCCGATAATATGCTGCAAAAGGCATTGCGCCGCGTGCCACCGTCTGCAAAAGCGTTTTCCGGAATCGTTGGCAAGGAGCCGGTGCCGGTTGCAACGCGGATCGCCTCGATTTTAAAGCGATTTTTTAAAAGCGCGCGGTTGAAGTTTCAAACTCTGTTTGATGACGCAAAAAACCGTTCTGAGATTGTGGCAACTTTTTTAGCTGTGCTGGAATTATCCAAAACCCGGCGCATCCTGCTGGAGGGCGAAGGCGAGGAGGTCGAGCTGACGCTGACCGACGATAAGGAGAGTAACTTGTATGACACAACTGGAGGCCGGACTTGAGGCCGTGCTGTTCGCCGCGGGCGACGCGGTTCCGGTCGACCGTTTGGCGGCAGCGCTTGAGGTTTCGCGCGGCGATTTGTTAGAAGCGGCAGAGAAGCTTTCGAGTGCTTATGATTTTGACCAGAGGGGCATCATGCTGCTTCAGCTTGAGGACAAGCTTCAGTTATGCTCCCGGCCTTTATACGCGGAAGCGGCACGCCGGGTAACCGAGAGCCGGCGTCCACCGGCTTTGTCGCCGGCCGCGCTGGAGGTGCTGACCATCGTGGCATACCGGCAGCCGGTTACGCGCGCGTTTATCGACCAACTGCGCGGCGTTGATTCTGGCGGCACAGTGGCAGGACTGGTGGAAAAAGGGCTGATTGAAGAAGCTGGTCGAATGGATGTGCCCGGACGGCCCATTTTATATAGAACGACTGATATATTTTTACGCACATTTTCGTTATCCAGCTTAAGTGAATTGCCGGCGCTTCCATCGCTGGAGGAAAATGAGCAGATGGAACTGAACTTGGATGATTCAGCGCCGCCTGCCGAGTTGGAAGGACAAATGGCGATGGAAGCGGAGACCATCGGATGAAACGGGGTGGGCATTGATGGCGATCCTCTTCTTTGTGCTTCGCATTGTGCTGATTTTGCTCGGTTTGCTGGTTTTGCTGGCGGTGGTTTTGCTTAGTCTGCGCACTGGTATTGAAGCAACTGGCATCAATGGCGATGTGACAGTGGATGTGCGCTATGGCCCGCTGCGAATTCCGGTTTATCCACCGCCTAAACGGGAAAAAGATGAGACGGGCAAGCCGCCCGAAAAGCAAAAGGCGAAGAAAAAGAGCAAGAGATATCAATACAGCCTAAACAAGGAAGCACTGGACGTTGGAGAACTGACCGATTTGGCTTTAACACTGCTATCCGAGCTTTCTGGAGCGCTTCGGATCAGCAAGCTGCGTGTGCGGATCGTTGTCGGAACTGACGATGCCGCCAAAACCGGTATACGTTTGGGGCAGATTTCTGCTGTGGTTGGCATGATGGCACCGTTTCTTGAGAATACTTTTGATATGAAAGATTATCATGTGAGCGTAGATGCCGATTTTGACGCTGACCATACCGAATGGGCATTTACAGTATTCTGTTCGCTGCGCCCGGTGCGTTTGCTTTGGCTTTCACTGCGGCATGGCGGAGAAGGATTCCGACTTTATAAAAAACTGCTTAGGAAAGAAGAGGCGATTAAAAATGAGTGAGCATCCCATTGGAACCCTGATGACTGAGACCATGGCCAAAATTAAAGAAATGGTTGATGTGGATACGATAATCGGCACGCCGATCACTACGCCAGACGGGATAACGGTTATCCCGGTGTCCAAGGTGACGTTTGGTTTTGCGTCCGGCGGCAGTGATTTTATGCCACGTCACGCGCAGGCTAATGCTCCTTTGGCATTTGGCGGCGGCGGCGGTGCGGGGGTAACGGTCGTCCCGGTCTGTTTTTTGATTATTTCACCGACTGAGGGCACGCAGATTCTGGGTGTCAATGCGCAGGCATCGACCACCGTGGACCGTCTGGTGGAAATGATTCCCGGCGCGATCAATAAGGTGTCCAGCTTTATTGAGGGCCGTCACGGTAAGGCGGAGGATATGCAGCCGGAAGACGAATAATGCCGCTTTCCCCGCAAAACCTACTCATAGTTATTTTTATGAGTAGGTTTTGTTATGCAGGGGAGATGTGGATGATGAAAAAGAAATTATGTTTTATGCTACTTTACCTGTTGCTGACCGCGCACGCCGGCGCAGTCAATGCGCAGGGAGCGGCAGTGATAGACGCGGATACGGGCGCGGTGCTGTTTGAACAGAATGCGGACAGCCGCCTGCCAATGGCTTCGACGACTAAAATTATGACCGCTCTGGTGGCGATCTCTGAGGGCAACCTAGATAGGACGTATCAGGTGAAAAAAGAATACACGCAGGTCGAGGGCTCCTCAATGTATTTGCGTGAGGGGGAGAAAATAACACTGCGTGATACACTGTATGGTTTACTGCTCGAATCAGGGAACGATGCGGCAGTGGCCGTGGCGGGCGAATGCGGCGGATTTGACGCGTTTATTGAAAAAATGAATGCCAAAGCAGAGGAACTTGGCTTGAAGGACACCCACTTTGACAATCCAAACGGGCTGGACAGTGAAACGCATTATACAACAGCGCATGAACTGGCAATTATCACGGCTGCCGCTATGCAGGATCCGACGTTCCGGCAGATCGTTTCGACGCGAAACTATAAGGCCGGCGAGCATGTAATGAGCAACCATAACCGGCTGCTGTCGATGTATGACGACGCGATCGGCGTTAAAACCGGTTTTACCAAGCGCAGTGGGCGTTGTCTGGTTTCCGCGGCAGAGCGGAATGGACGAACTCTGATTGCGGTCACGCTGAGCGACCCGGACGACTGGAACGATCACATGGCAATGTTGAATAACGGATTTTCCCAATATGAGGAAGTCACGCTGCATCGGGCAGGCGACGTGGTAGGAGAGCGTACCGTATTTGGCGGAGATATGGATAAAGTACCGCTGATTGCGCAGAGCACAGTCAAGGCATATTTAACGAAAGACGAACGGGAAAAGCTCAAAAGTGTGCAGCTGGGAGACAATATCTGTTATGCGCCGGTCGTACGCACGGCGCTGGCTGGACAGATTGAATACCGGCTGGATGACCGAGTGCTCGCGCAGGATAATGTGCTTTTTGGCGGAGCATCTTTGCTGCCGCCCGAAGAAAAGAGCCTGCCGGAACGGATTTTGGAGCGTTTGTTCGGCAAAGGATGAGACAACGGAGGATGACAGGTGCAGGAGAGACTTCAAAAGATTTTGGCACAGGCGGGGCTATGCTCACGCCGTACTGCTGAAATCTGGATTGAACAGGGCCGCGTGACGGTCAATGGACGCAAAGTGTCGCTGGGGGACCGGGCGGATCCCCGGCAGGACTATATTTGCGTAGACGGAAAGCCGATCGGCACGGCCGAACAAAAGGTTTATTTGATGCTGTATAAACCGCGCGGCTATGTGACCACGTTGAAAGACGAACATGGGCGCAAGACTGTAGCGGAACTGACGAACGGCTGCGGCGCGCGCGTCGTACCGGTCGGTCGGCTTGATTATGCCTCGGAGGGACTGCTGCTGCTGACCAATGATGGGGAATTGACAAACGCATTGACGCATCCACGCCATGAAGTGCCCAAAGTGTATGAGGTGCGTGTGCGTGGTGCTTTACAAAAGATTTCCAAGCTTTCAGAGGCGATGGAGATCGACGGTTATCAAATTCAGCCTGCAGAAGTCGTTCTGCTTACACAAGATGAGCAAACGGCAAAACTTCGCCTTACCATTCATGAAGGGCGAAACCGACAAATCCGAAAAATGTGCGAACAGTGCGGTCTGGAAGTGCGGCGGCTGAAGCGTGTGGCGATTGGCAAGCTGGCGTTGGATCCCGCCCTGAAAGCGGGCTCATGGCGGGAACTTACGCAGCAGGAACTGTGCTATTTGCAAGAAACGACTGCAAATATGCAGGATGAGTGAAATACTTCTTGCATTTTCAGGATAAACCGCTTAGAATTAAAAAAGCTAAAATGCAAGCGGCGACGCAAGGAGCGGACCATGAACGATTTGATCGGAAAGATACAAAGTGAATTACCCGGCTTTTCAAAAGGTCAAAAACAGATTGCGCGGTTTATCTTAGAGCATTATGATAAGGCGGCATTTATGACGGCAAGTCGGCTGGGCACGACGGTCGGAGTCAGCGAGTCGACTGTCGTCCGGTTTGCGACTGAATTGGGATACGACGGCTATCCGCATTTGCAGCGCGCGCTGCAGGAAATGATCCGCAATAAGCTGACTTCGGTGCAGCGCATGGAAGTGTCCAGCGACCGAATGGGCGGCAAGGATGTGCTGCAAACTGTGCTTCACGCTGATACGGATATGATCCGCATGACGCTGGACGAACTGGATCGAAAAGCCTTTCAAGGCGCGGTAAACGCGCTGCTGGACGCTCGGCATGTGTACATCCTTGGCGTGCGCTCGTCAAGCGCACTGGCAAGCTTTGTCGGATTCTATTTTAATCTGCTGTTTGATAATGTCGCGCTGGTACATACCAACAGCGTCAGTGAGATTTTTGAGCAGATCCTTCGCATTGGTGAAGGCGACGTGTTTTTGGGCGTGAGTTTTCCGCGTTATTCTAAACGGACGCTGTCCGCGATGCGCTACTCTAAGGATCGCGGCGCGCGTGTGATCGCGCTGACAGACTCGCATCTTTCCCCGCTTGCGCGCGTGGCTGACCATACGCTGATTGCAAAAAGTGATATGGCAAGCTTTGTTGATTCGCTTGTTGCGCCCTTGTCTGTCCTCAATGCGTTGATTGTGGCCGTCGGCATGCAGCGAAAGAGCGAGATAGAACAGACCTTTAACGCGCTCGAGAGTATTTGGGAAGAATACGACGTTTATGAGAAGCCGGAGGACGATATAAATTGAAAGTAATCGTAGTCGGCGGCGGGGCGGCCGGGTTGATGGCTGCCGGTACGGCGGCGGAAAACGGCGCTCGGGTCACGCTGTTTGAGAAAAATCCCAAGGTGGGCCGTAAACTCTTTATCACAGGCAAAGGCCGATGCAATGTCTGCAACGATTGCGATGAACAAACGGTCTTACAGAACGTCCCGGTTAATCCGCGCTTTTTATATTCGGCTTTGGGATGCTTTGGACCTCAGATGGTCAAGGCTTTTTTTGAAGCACACGGCGTGCCGCTCAAAACAGAGCGCGGAAACCGTGTATTTCCGCAGTCTGATAAAGCCGCGGATATCATTGATGCGTTGTTTGTCTGGATAAAACAGTCGGGCGTTTTGCTGAAAGATGAGGCTGTGACAACCATCCTTGCAGAGGGCGGAAAAGTAACAGGAGTCAGAACCGCTGCCGGGATTTATGCCTGCGACCGAGTCATCGTGGCGACCGGCGGCGCATCGTATCCACAAACCGGTTCGACGGGAGACGGATATCGCTTTGCCAAGGACTTGGGACATCTCGTTGTACCGCCTAACCCTTCACTGGTGCCTTTGGTTGATGCGGACAGCGTTTGTAGGGAACTTATGGGGCTCAGCTTGAAAAACGTGCAGGTAACTGTTTTTGAGGATAACAAAAAAATTTATTCGGATTTTGGTGAAATGCTGTTTACGCATTTCGGCCTATCCGGTCCGCTGATTTTATCCTCGTCCGCGCATATGCGGCATTTTGGAAGCAAGGCCTATCATATCGAGATCGATCTTAAGCCCGCGCTGGACGAGAAAATGCTGGACAAACGCCTGCTTGCGGATTTTGATCGCCATAAAAACAGCGATTTTATCAATGCGTTGGGAGAATTGCTGCCGCGTAAGATCATTCCGGCGGTAGTCGAATTATCGGGAATTGATGCGCGCGCCAAGGTCAACAGCATTACGCGGGCGCAGCGTGCAGCGCTTCTGCATACTTTAAAGCATTTTTGCATCAATGTGTCGGGCAAACGGCCGATTGAAGAGGCCATTGTGACTACCGGCGGTGTATCGGTTAAAGAAGTGAGTCCCAAGACGATGGAATCAAAAAAGGTTTCCGGCTTGTATTTTGCGGGTGAAGTTCTAGATGTGGACGCATATACCGGCGGTTTTAATTTGCAGATTGCGTGGTCGACGGGACGGCTTGCTGGACTTTCGGCGTCGCAGGAATAGGGGAGAAACATATGGGATTTATATCGGTTGCGGTTGATGGACCGTCCGGAGCAGGAAAGTCTACGGTCGCGCGGGCAGCCGCCGAACGACTAGGGTTCGTTTATGTAGATACCGGAGCGATGTACCGTTCGATCGGTCTTGCGGTTTGCCGCCGTGGCGTAGCCGAGGAGGATACGGCAGGCATTTTAGAAGCCCTGCCTGGAATGGAGATATCCCTGCGGTATGAGGAGGGCGCGCAGCATGTGCTTCTGAACGGAGAGGACGTATCAGACGCTATCCGCACGCCGCAGATTGCGCAGTATGCCTCCAAGGTGTCGGCAGTTCCGGAGGTGCGCCGCTTCCTTTTAAACTTGCAGCGTGATATGGCAACAAAAAATAATATAATTATGGACGGCCGCGATATTGGGACAGTTATCCTGCCTGATGCGCCAGTCAAAATATTTTTGACAGCTTCGGCTGCCTGCCGGGCGGAGCGCCGTTACAAAGAGCTGTTGGAAAAGGGTCAGCAAGTTACTTTTGACGGCGTGCTCGCCGATATTGTGCGGCGGGATTTGCAAGACAGCTTGCGCGCAGTTGCGCCGCTCAAGCAGGCTGACGACGCGGTGCTGTTGGACACCAGCAAACTGACACTGGAACAAAGCATAGACGCGGTGCTGCAGATTATTCACGAGAAAATGAAGGGGTGAAACCATGAAAAGCAAATACCATCGTTGGTTTCAGTGGCTGGCGATCCCATTTGTAGCGCTGGCATTCCATATTTATTTTGGTTTTACGGTTAAGGGCAGAAAGAATATCCCTGAAGGCGGCTGTGTGGTCTGCCCTAACCACTGCCAGCTATCCGACCCGCCGCTGGCTGCTGCTGCGCTTGGGCATCAGGTGCCGCTGCGCCTCATGGCCAAAAAGGAGCTGTTTGCTAAGGGGCTTTTGGGGCCGCTGATCTCCTGGCTTGGCGCATTCCCGGTCGACCGTGGCGGAACGGACATTACGGCAATTAAAACTGCGCTTGGCACGGTCAAGGCCGGTCAAAAGCTGATCATTTTTCCACAGGGTACACGCGATGCGGCAGAGGGGGAAACCAAAAAAGGCGCGGCCATGCTGGCGGTTAAGACGCGCGCACCGATTTTGCCAATGTACATTTCGGAAAATAAAAAACGCCGGTGTCACGCAAAGGTGATTATTGGAGAACCGTTTTTGCCGGATGTTAAAGAAAAAGATTATGGCGTTATCGCAGATGATATCCTGCGGCGCATTTATGCGCTGAAGGAGCAGGCATGAGCGTCACAGTAGCGAAAACAGCAGGGTTTTGTTTTGGCGTGCGTCGCGCGGTTGATTTGGCGGAGCAGCAGGCAGCGCATAAGGGCACGATTTATGCCTATGGGGAAATCATTCATAATTCGCATGAGATTCAACGTCTGGAAAAGCTGGGCGTGCATACCGCCGTTACATTAGAGGAAATCCCCTGCGGAGCGGCGGTGTTGATTCGTGCACATGGCGTACCGCGTGCGGTTTATCAATTGCTTCAGGAAAAGGGTTGCGAGATATTTGATGCAACCTGCCCATTCGTGCGCAAGATCCATGAAATTGTCGATCGGGAAAGTAAAGCCGGGCGTATGATCGTCGTTTTTGGCAGCCGCAACCATCCAGAGGTGCTCGGCATTCAGGGATGGTGTACGGACTCTCTGGTTTTGCAGAGCGAAGAGGAAGCCCGACAGGCGCTGAAAAATCCGGAATTTGTAAGATCACCTATTTCAGTGGTTGCTCAAACGACAGTAAACCGGGCTCTTTGGGATATTTCTGTCAGTCTAATAAAAAAAAGGTGTACAAACCTCAAAATTTTTGATACAATATGTAAAGCGACGGATGAGCGCCAGTCGGAGGCTCGTCTGCTTGCCGGTGCGTCGGACCGAATGATTGTGATCGGCGATAAAAAAAGCTCGAATACCAAACGGCTTTATGAGATTAGCCGCTCCTTGTGCGGGGATGTTATCTGCGTCGAGGATGCCGCTGGGCTTCGGGCGCAGAAGCTCGCGCACGGTCAAAGGGTTGGGATCACGGCGGGTGCATCCACACCGGCATGGATAATTAAGGAGGTCAGTAACATGATGAGCGAAGAAACGAAAATCGAAAATGGTGAAGACTTTGCGGCAATGCTCGAGGAGTCTTTCAAAACTTTAAATACAGGAGAGAAAGTCACCGGTACCGTAGTTGCCATTTCGTCGACCGACGTGCAGGTCGATCTCGGTGTGAAGCATACCGCTTACATCCCGCTGAGCGAGCTGTCGGACGATCCGGCCTATGATGTAAACGCCAACATCAAGCCGGGCGAAGAGATCGAGGCTGTCGTTGTCCGCGTAAATGATGGCGAAGGCACAGTCACACTGTCCAAGAAGCGCGTCGACCAGCTGAAAGGCTGGGAGACCATCGAAAAGGCTTATGAGGATCATGCGGTCGTCGAAGGTATCATTATTGAAGAGAACCGCGGCGGTGTGGTAGCGACTGCGTTCGGTGTTCGAGTCTTTATCCCTGCCAGCCAGACTGGTGTGCCCAAGGACCAGCCGATGAGCCAGCTTGTCAAGACCAAGCAGTCTTTCTATATTACGGAGATCAACCGCCAGCGCAAGCGCGTCGTCGGTTCGATTCGCCAGATTCAGCAGGAAGCCCGCAAAGAGGCTGCCGAAAAGATCTGGGCAACGATCGAGGTCGGCAACGATTACGAAGGAACAGTCAAGTCGTTGACTTCCTACGGTGCGTTCGTCGATATCGGCGGTGTGGACGGCATGGTTCATATCTCTGAACTGAGCTGGGGTCGTGTTAAACACCCGTCCGAGGTCGTCAGCGTTGGCGATAAGGTTAAGGTGTTTGTGATTGGCTTGGACAAAGAAAATAAGAAAATTTCGCTTGGCTACAAGCGTGAGGAAGATAATCCGTGGAACATCTTTAAATCGCAGTACGCTGTAGGCGATGTGGCTGAAGTAAAGATTCTGAAGTTCATGCCGTTTGGCGCATTCGCGGAGATCGTTCCGGGTGTGGATGGCCTGATCCATATTTCCCAGATCGCGGATCATCGTATTGCTAAACCGGAAGATGCACTGGAGATCGGCCAGCAGGTCGACGCCAAAATCATCGATATTAACGATGAGAAGAAAAAGGTATCGCTGTCTGTACGCGCGTTGCTCGTGGGCGACGACGAGTACGAGGACGAAGAGTAATTGCCACAGCTTGTAAAAGAAGCACCCGAATGGGTGCTTCTTTTTTGCCTATATGCGTATACTTGCAGGAGGAGGTGGCGGCCTATGAAGCGGCGGTTTCACTATCGAAAGAGAAGCGGGCTGCGGAAGGCTTTGCTGATTTTTACAAGTGTTTTGGCATTGTGCGGCTTAATCACCGCGCGCCTATATCCAGTGTATTTAGAATATGCAATTAATATTTGTGAAGATAGCGCGTTGCAGGAAATCAACGCGCTGATGGAGGATAAAATCTTCTCCGATCGAGAAACCTATGAGAATCTGGTCATTCTGGAGCGGGATGGGGAAAACCATGTGACCGCACTGCGGACCGATGTGATCGCGATTGGGAAAATCAAAGCGCAGATTGTGAATGGGCTTTATCAGCATCTGGATGATTTGGAACATACAACGGTTGAAGTGCCCATTGGTACGATCTTTGCGCCGCACTTTTTTACTGGTATAGGCCCGACGGTGGATATCGGCATGGCCGGGCTTACACAGATGTCTGCGGAATTTGTCAGCGCATTTTCTTCAGCGGGCATTAACCAAACGCGGCACAATATCATCATAGAGGTGCATGCCGGCTTTCGAATTTTGACGCCGTTCGGTGCAGAGGATCGCGAAATCATCAGCAGTTATCCGGTAACAGATACTGTGATTGTTGGAACGGTACCCGAGCAATACACCTATATCGACGATACACGCAGCGATCTGCTGGGGAAGATCAATGATTATCAATAATTCCGCCAAAATCGGAAAATAACACTACCGCAACGCTGGATTTTTTGGTATACTATATAACGTATTGGGTAATAAAGGGGCGTTTGGATGAACCCTCAGGAACAGATCGCCGGATTGCGCGCGCAGCTGCGGCATCATAACGAAAAATACTATAACGAGGATGCACCGGAAATATCGGACTATGAGTATGATATGATGCAGCGGGAGCTACGCCAGCTGGAACAGGAATACCCTGAGTTTGCAGACGAGAATTCACCGACACAGCGTGTTGGCGGCGCGGCTTCGGGGCGTTTTCCAAAGGTGTCGCACACATATCCGCTGGAAAGCTTGCAGGACGTGTTTTCCTTTGATGAGCTCGATGATTTTTTCGTCCGCGTGGAAAACGCGGTTGGTGAAGCGGAATATGTGGTGGAGTACAAGATCGATGGTTTATCGGTCGCTCTGGAGTATGAAAACGGCGTGTTTGTGCGCGGTGCAACTAGGGGAGACGGTCAGGTAGGCGAGGATGTTACAGCAAACCTAAAAACGGTTCGCGACATCCCACAGACGCTGGAAAACGCGCCGCCGCGCTTGATCGTGCGCGGTGAGGTGTATATGAAAAAGTCTGTGTTTGACGAGCTAAACACAGAACTGGAATTGCATGAAAAACCTCTGCTTGCCAATCCCCGAAATGCTGCGGCAGGGTCTTTGCGGCAAAAAGACAGCAAGATCACTAAATCTCGCAAGCTGTCCATTTTCTGTTTTAATATTCAAAACATCGAAGATCTGCCTCTTGAAAGCCATATTGAATCGCTCGACTATTTAAAAAAACTGGGGTTTCCCGTCAGCCCGCGTTATCCACTGTATCATGACCGGCACGATGTCCATGCAGAGATCGAGCAGATGGGGGATAGCCGGGATACGCTGGACTTCGATATTGACGGCGCGGTCGTTAAGGTCAACTCGTTTGTGCAGCGCGGACAACTTGGATCCACGGCAAAATTTCCGCGCTGGGCGGCGGCTTATAAATATCCGCCCGAGGTCAAGCAGACGCTATTGAAAGAAATCGTCATTTCTGTTGGGCGGACCGGCGTGCTGACGCCGAATGCCGTCCTGTCGCCTGTTCGTCTCGCGGGTACTACAGTTTCCAGAGCGACCCTGCACAACCGGGATTTTATTCGGGAGTTGGATGTCCGTGTGGGCGATACTGTATCCGTGCGTAAAGCCGGTGAAATCATCCCCGAGATTATCAGTGTTGTGAAGGACAAGCGCCCTGCAGGCGCAAAACCATTTGAGATGCCGCGTTTTTGCCCGGTGTGCGGCGCGCCGGTATTCGAGGATGAAGAGGAAAGCGCGATCCGCTGCACGGGTGCGGCCTGCCCCGCGCAGCTGCTGCGAAACTTGATTCATTTTGCCTCGCGTGACGCGATGGATATTGACGGCTGCGGCGAGGGCAATTTACAGAAGCTGATCGACGCGGGGCTTGTCGGTTCAGCGGCGGATCTGTATGATTTAAAAGTAGAGCAATTGCTCCCGTTGGGAAAAAAGGTTGATACGTGGGCAAACAATCTGGTTCGTGGCATTGAGGCAAGTAAGACACGCGATTTGTCGCGGTTGCTGTTTGCATTTGGCATCCGGCATGTTGGACAAAAGGCGGGTAAAATACTCAGCAATTATTTTGGCAGCCTGGATGCGCTTTTGCAGGCTTCGGTCGAAGAAATGACCGATATTCGCGACATCGGGCTTACAACCGCACAATCGATTGCTGCTTGGCGCGAGCTGGAGCAGTCTCAGAAGCTAATCGAAAAACTCCGTGCGCATGGTGTGAACTTTATTGGGGAAAAGACGGCCAAAAGCGACCTGCTCGCAGGCAAGACCATTGTTGCGACAGGCAGCCTGACCCTTTATACCCGTAAGGAGATTAATGACTTGATTGAAGCACTGGGCGGAAAAGCGTCCGGCTCGGTATCGAAAAAAACGGATTATATAGTGGCTGGGGAAAACGCGGGCAGCAAGCTGCAAAAGGCAGCGGAACTTGGCATCCCGGTGCTGACAGAAGAAGAATTCAAAAATATGATACAGCAGGAGGAGATTTGACATGGCAATTTCCCGCAAGGAAATCGAGCATATCGCGGCGCTTGCACGGCTGGATTCTACCGGCGGCGTGTTTGACCGCTTGGCGGAGGACATGCAAGGCATCGTGGAAATGGTGGACAAGCTCGCGGAATTGGACTTGGGCGATATTACGGATATCATCAACACGGAGCGCAAAAATGCGTTTCATGATGATGTAGTGATTCAGGATTTTACGCCGGATGAACTGATAGAGCCAAACGCGCCGGATTTCCAGGCGGGCGGCGTAGCCGTTCCGCGCGTCGTTGAGTAAAGGAGGGACAGAGATGGCACTATATGAAAAAACTGCGGCCGAGTTGTCCGAACTGCTTGGCAAAAAGGAAATTAGCGCGTTAGAGCTGGCGCAGGATGTGCTGGCTCGTACCAGCGCGGTAGAAGACAAGGTACAAGGTTATGTAACGGTTACCCAAGAAACAGCGCTGGAAACAGCGAAGGTCGTCGATGAAAAACGTGCTGCGGGCGAAGCGTTATCGCCGATGGCCGGTATTCCAATTGCTGTCAAGGACAATATCTGCACGAAAGGCACATTGACTACCTGCGCATCCAAGATGCTGTATAATTTTAAGCCGCCATACAATGCGACAGTCGTGGAAAAACTGGCTGCGAACAATGTCGTGATAACCGGCAAAGCCAATATGGATGAATTCGCAATGGGGTCGTCCTGTGAAAACTCTGCGGCGCATCCGACGTATAACCCACACGGTTTGAACCGGGTGCCCGGTGGTTCATCGGGCGGTTCGGCTGCGGTGGTCGCGGCAGGGGAAGTACCGCTGTCGCTGGGTTCTGATACGGGTGGGTCGATCCGCCAGCCCGCGTCGTTCTGCGGTGTGGTCGGCCTGAAGCCGACCTATGGCGCGGTTTCCCGCTACGGGCTGATCGCGTTTGCGTCCTCGCTCGATCAGATCGGTCCGTTTGGCCGGTCAGTCGAAGATACGGCAATGCTGTTTGACGCGATTACGGGACACGATCCGATGCATGATTCGACGTCGGTAAAAACTGCGTTTGAGGGTTCGGTTAGGAAAAATTTGAATCCGGACATTAAGGGGATTAAGATCGGTCTGCCAAAGGAATACTTCGGCGCAGGTGTGACTGAGGAAGTACGCCGCAATGTTATGGCTGCAGCGGAGACTTACCGGAATCTGGGCGCGGAAGTGTTTGAAATATCGCTGCCGCTCGTCGAGTATGCGCTGCCGGTTTATTACATTCTTTCGTCTGCGGAGGCATCATCCAATCTTGCTCGTTTTGACGGTGTGAAATACGGCTATCGAACGCCGAACGCCGCCGACGACTTGATTGAGCTTTACGTCAAATCGCGTTCCGAGGGCTTCGGTGCCGAAGTGCAGCGCCGTATCATGCTGGGCACTTATGTGCTGTCCTCGGGCTATTATGATGCCTATTACAAGAAAGCGCGCGCAGCGCAGCGCAAGATCCGCGAGGAATTTGCAGCTGCTTTTGAAAAGTGCGATGTGATCCTGACCCCGGTTGCGCCCACGACTGCCTACGAGATTGGCTCAAAAACGACCAATCCGCTGGAAATGTACGCAGGTGACGTGTGCACGGTATCGGTCAATATTGCGGGACTGCCCGCGCTGGTGCAGCCCTGCGGCTTTGATGGGAACAAAATGCCTGTTGGCATGCAGTTGATCGGCCCGCGTTTTGGCGAACAACAGCTAATGAACACCGGCCTTGCATTCGAGCAGGCGTCCGGTCTGAAAAACCTGATTGCGGCGCTGTAAGGAGGAAGATAAGACATGAAATATGAAGCTGTCATCGGCCTTGAGGTGCACGCGGAGTTGTCCACCAAGAGCAAAATTTATTGTTCGTGTTCAACCGGGTTTGGCGCGCCGATCAATTCGCATACCTGCCCGGTCTGCACCGGTATGCCGGGCGCGCTGCCCGTGCTGAATAAGCAGGTCGTGCATTATGCCGCTAAAATGGGAAAGGCGACCGGATGCACGGTCAATAAGCTGTGTAAGGCTGACCGTAAAAACTATTTTTATCCTGACCTGCCGAAAGCTTATCAAATTTCCCAGTTTGATGTTCCGATCTGCGAAAATGGAGAGGTCTATTTCTATGTAGACGGTGAAAAGAAAATGTGCCGTCTGGAGCGAATCCATTTTGAGGAGGATGCGGGCAAACTGCTGCACGACGAGATCGACGGAACGATCGTCGACTTTAACCGCTGCGGCGTGCCGCTGATAGAAATGGTAACGCGCCCCGATCTGCATTCGGCAGCTGAAGCTAAAGAATTCCTGGAGATGATCAAAACCACGCTCGGGTATCTCGATATTTCGGACTGTAAAATGGAAGAGGGTTCGATTCGCTGCGACGTCAATGTATCCATTCGTCCCGAAGGTTCAAATGAACTGGGCACGCGTGTGGAGATGAAGAACGTCAATACGTTTTCGGGTGCCGTGCGTGCAATCGATTATGAAATCGCACGGCAGATCGACGTGGTCGAGCACGGCGGAACGGTGCAGCAGGAGACCCGGCGGTGGGACGACGTTAAGCTGAAGAATACCGTTATGCGTACCAAAGAGGACGCGCAGGATTACCGGTATTTCCCTGATCCCGACCTGATTGCGGTTGAGATCGATGACGATTGGATGAAGCAGATCGAAAGCGAGATTCCAGAGCTTCCGATCAGCCGATATGAACGCTATTTGAATGAATACGGCATGACCGCAATGGAAGCGCGTCTGATTTCGGAAAGCTTTGCAAAGGCCGAACTGTTGGATGCAGCGGCAAAGTCGGGTAAAATTAAGCCCAAAGCGGCGGCCAACTGGATTTTGTCCGATATTTCTAAATATTTGAACGATAAGAATGTGGAACTACCTGCAACAAAAATGACCTCTATGAAGTTGGTAGACCTGATTTGCCTGATCGACAGCGGAACGATTTCCGGCGCTGCAGGTAAAAAGGTGTTGCCTGCAATGTTTGAAACGGATGAAACGGTCGAGGCCATCGTCGGACGCATGGGGCTAAAACAGGTTTCTGATGAGGGTGCCATTCTTAAAATTGTGCAGGAGGTCCTCTCAAATAATCCCAAAGCTATTGAGGATTTCAAGGCTGGTAAAAACGTCACCGGTTTTCTGGTCGGCCAGTGCATGAAAGCGTCAAAGGGACAAGGCAATCCGCAGATCATCAACAAGCTGATCGCACAGGAACTTGCCAAGCTGTAAAAGGATTTAAGCGGCTGCTTTTGGCAGCCGCTTTTGGTTCATCATTGCGAAGTGAAAAATTGTAATACAGTTGGGAATAGGGTATAATATTCCATAATGAAAACAAGGCATAAGGAGGAAATGCATTTGGATATGATGGAGACGCTGAAAGCACTGTGCAGCCTGCCAGCAGTCAGTGGTTTTGAAGCGGAAGCCGCTAAAACTGTCGCAGATATGTTGAGGCCGTATTGTGATTCAGTGGAAATAGATGTGCATGGAAATGTCCTTGGCATGAGAAAATGTGCAAAAGAGCACGCCCCCACAATCCTGCTGGATGCACATTTGGATCAGATTGGCTTTCTGGTCACTGATGTGCTGGAGGAAGGTTTTTTGCGTTTTGCGCCGGTAGGCGGTGTTGACCCGCGCATGCTGCTAGGCAACGAAGTAATGATTCTGGCTGATACGCCGCTGTATGGCGTAGTCTCCTGCATGCCGCCGCACTTGCTCAAGGCAGGAGAACAGGATAAGGCAGTTTCTATCGATGAAATGTTGATTGATACCGGACTTTTAGATGCACGCAAGTCCGTGCGTATCGGCACGCCAATCGTATTTGCGCAGCAGCCGGTGGAATTGGCAAAAGGCGTGCTGTGCGGCAAATGTCTGGATGACCGGGCCGGCATTGCCGCCATCCTGCTTGCCATGGAAAAACTGAAAGACGATCTGGAACTGCCCTGCAATGTGGCTGTATTGATCAGCGTGCAGGAGGAGGTCACCGGCCTTGGCGCGCAGACTGGGACATTTGCGGTGCAGCCTGCATTTGGAATTGCAGTGGATGTCACACACGGCAAAACGCCAGACGGCCCGTCTGATGGAGTATTTGAATTGAGCAGTGGCGCAGCAATCGGCGTGGGCCCCAATTTTCACCGCGGATTGACCGATATGCTGATTCAAACGGCGAAAGCGCATGATATCAGCTATGAATTGGAGATTATGGAGGGCAATACCGGCACCAATGCGTGGACAATGCAGATAGTCGCCCACGGTGTTGCGATGGCGTTGCTTTCCATTCCTGAACGCTATATGCATACACCAATTGAAACAATTCATACTGCAGATATAGAAGCGGTAGCTGCACTGATCTATCATTTTGCACGTTGGTTTACTGGGGAGGTGCGTCAATGATTGAACTGCTAAAAACGCTGTGTGCGTTGCCGGGTCCGTCAGGCTGTGAAGAGATGGTTCGCGCCTGGATCTCAAAAGAGGTGGAACCATATGCGGATGAAATGCGTACAGACGCAATTGGAAATCTGATGGCGTTCCGGAAAGGTGAGAGAGCTTTGGAACGGCCGGTCGTTCTCGCCGCGCATATGGATGAGGTCGGCGTGATTATAAAAAAAATTACGGACGAAGGTATGTTGAAATTCGGATTTGTCGGCGGCGTTGATCCCCGCGTAGTGATCGGCCGATGTATTCGGTTTGGCGAGGTCACTGGTGTTGTCGGTATCAAGGCCGTTCATCTGTCAACTGCTGCCGAGCGCAAAACCATGCCAAAAACGGGCGACCTATATATCGATATCGGTGCGGACAACAAACAAAGCGCGGAAGCACGGGTTGCACCGGGGGATTACGGCGTGTTTGATTCAGCATGTGTCCGCTTTGGAGACGGTATGCTGAAAGCCAAAGCAATTGACGACCGTCTCGGCTGCGCGGTGCTGCTTTCGCTTTTGCGGGAGAAACCGCCGGTGGACACTTGGTTCTGCTTCACGGTGCAGGAGGAGACCGGACTGCGCGGCGCGGCTACCATGGCTTATGCGCTTGATCCTGGGTTTTGCCTGATCATTGAGGGCACGACAGCGGCCGACCTATATGAAATATCAGATGGAAAGGCTGTGTGCCGCGTGCGGGGAGGCGCGGTTATTCCGTTTATGGACGGGGCTACGATCTACGACGCAGAATTGTTTGACTTGTTGCGCCGGGCCTGCGAAAAGCGTGGTATCCCGTGGCAGACAAAAAGCCGCGTATCCGGTGGGACGGATGCCGGACGCATCCAGAAAGCCCGCGCAGGCGTGCGGGTGTGCGCAGTAGCGGCGCCTGTCCGCTATATCCATTCTCCGGCGGGCGTAGCGGCAGAATCGGACATGATTGCGGTGCGCGATGCTGCGCGGGCATTTTTAGAGGAAATCGGAGGAGACGGCGATGAGTAAAGTATTTGAATACTATCAGAAAATCGGCAGTGCGTTTGGCCCATCCGGTCGGGAAGACGCGGTGCGCGAAGTGATTGCTGAATACGCTGCTGCGTTTATTGACGATATCACGACCGATACGCTTGGCAACTTGATTTGCCGGAAAAGGGGAATGGGGAAGAAGCTCCTGCTGGCAGCGCATATGGACTCGATCGGCGTTGTGGCCACATTTATTGACGAAAAGGGGTTTATCCGCTTTGCCCCGGTCGGCGGGCTGTTCAAGGGAGACTTAATCAACATTCAAGTGCGCTTTGCGAATGGTACGCGTGGCGTGATCTCTTATGAAGAAAAAACGCCGTTTAAAGAGCTGACGCTCGATCATTTGTTTATCGATATTGGGGCAAAGGATCGCGCAGATGCGCTGAATAGGATTCAGGTAGGGGATTTTGCGGTCTATGAAGCGCCCTGCTTTGAGCAAAATGGCGTGATTTGCGGCCCATATCTGGATAATCGAATCGGCTGTGTGGCCTTGCTGTTAGCGATGGAACAGATGAAAGAGACCGAAAACGATGTGTATTTTGTATTTACTGTGCAGGAAGAGGTTGGCCTGCGCGGCGCGGGCGCAGCAGCGTTCGCAGTGGAACCACATATCGCTATTGCGGTTGACGTCACCGATACCGGAGACCTCCCCGAACGCAAGAGCCCAATGGCGGTTAATCTGGGAAAAGGGCCGGCTATTAAGGTGATGGATCATTCGGTGATCTGTGCGCCGCTCGTGCGTGAGGCGCTCGAACGCGCGGCAGAGCAGGCAGAAGTGCCGGTGCAGCAAGAAATATTGCAGTTTGGCGGCACGGATACTGCGGCGCTGCAAAAAGCCCGCGCAGGCGTTTTATCGGGTGCAGTATCTATACCGACGCGATATATCCATTCCCCGTGCGAAATGTGTGCCGTAGACGATGTGCTGGCGGCATCCAAGCTGCTGGCATGGGCAGTTAGCGAATTATAAACAAGTAGTCTAAGCCGTTCCGGAATTCCGGAACGGCTTTTTTGGCAGATACCGCTGTTCCTGCTTTCGCCAAAATGTTTGGCCTGTCTGTGGTATGATGACAATCGGCAGAGGAGGGACGCGCATGACCGTGTATGTGGATGTGTTGTTCGCTGTCAATATGCTGATGGACTATCTCGCCCTTTTTGCGGCGGCACGGTTTGGCAGCCTGCCCTGCGGCAGGTTTCGTATGCTGTGCGGTTCATTGCTGGGCGGTGCTTATTCGGTTCTTGCGCTTGTTTGGTCGCCGTTTGGCTGGCTTCCGGTACGGATCCTGTTTGGCATAGTGATGTGCCTCGCGGCTTATGGACGCAGTACATATTTTATCCGCGCTTGCGCGCTTTTTTTTGTGGTTTCAGGCGCATTTGCTGGTATGGCTGCCGCACTTGGTCCGTTAACTGGGCGGCAGTTTCTGCTTGGGGCAGGATATTACTTTGCTGTTCCAATGCGGGCGCTGCTTTTGGCCGCCGCT